>CAMYJU010000006.1:0-86293 GCA_947258795.1 uncultured Gammaproteobacteria bacterium
GGTGACAATGGATTTTTTGAGTTACAACTGGAGACTTTGATATAACGACAGATTTAATGAAGTATTTATCATAAATCGATATTACCGGATTTTTTCTAATTACCGCGCATGATCTCGCCAAAAACCATAAATAGAATCGCTTTATTAACAGCCATTATAAAAATTTTCATTTAGCCAGAATATGAAATATCTGATAGATTCTTACAATCCGGAAAGGATCAGGTATTTTGCTTAGCGGATAGCGCATAGGAGGCGACCATGAAAATGACCATCGATATGCCCTTCGTTGAAACCTGTACTATCAGCGATTGTGCCTATAACAAGGATGACAAATGTCATGCACGGGCTATAACCATCGGCGATGGCATACATCCCGGCTGTGACACTTCATTTCTCGGCTCACCATCACATACACGTGCCAACAGTCTGGCCGGAGTCGGCGCCTGTAAGGTTAGCGGCTGTAGTTATAATAATGATCTGGAATGCAGTGCAGACAGCATAACGGTAAGTATGAAGAATGACAGCATCCAGTGTATGACGTATCAGGAAGCTTGAACATACTGGCCGGTGTTAACGCAATAAAACACCGGCCTTCTACTTTAAACAGATAACAATCCAGGAGTACCTGGTGCGCGTAGTGCCAGTTCGAACTCGAAATTAACTAACAAACGGGTATCATAAGAGTACAGTAGCTATTCTGCTAAACTCTACTTATTTCGAATGTTTCTTGAAATGTTCCCGTAATTCGTCACATGCCCCTTTCCGTTCGACCGCAGGCGTAAACCAGACGATATCAAATGGTAGTGACTCACTTCCCAGTTGTTTCGCATATGTGCCAATATCAGTCATTCCAGATTCAACCTCGATAAAACCAATCGCAAGTATAGTACCGGTTTGATTGCGGGCTTCCAGATTGCTACGCAGATAGAGAGGCACAGCCCTGTCATTTCGTACATGCCCGTTGCCTGCTATCAGAACTTTTGTCTTTTTCTGACTCTTTAACAGACTATGCGCCATGATAGCATCTCGCATCCGTTGACCCAGTACCATCTTCTTGCTGGTTTTGTCATCCAGCATATTACAATGTGATTCGTTAATAACACGTTGCAGGTCGTTCTGATGCTGTAACGACATAGGTGTTTTGTCCAGCATACGCTTGAACTCAGGTGGTAACTTATCTTCTCCATGCATCACGGTATGCATCAGGCGCTTGCTATTCAGGTTTGCAGAATCGATTCTGTATCCCGCTGCAATCGTCTCGATAAAGACAGGTTTATAGCGCTGTTTGTATCTCCAGCTGGTTTTCGACTTGTTTAATATGGCAATCAGTTCATCGGCTGTTTCAAATTGCTTAGTAGCTATACGTTGAGCCTGGTAGTTGTCGATCATCTCAAACGCAACACTGGCGTCGTCCACGGACCTGGACAGTTGCTGAATAAGCCAGGCCTGATGTTGATGGTGGATAAGATTATCATGGCGCTCACCAAGCAGCAGAAAATCGCTTTCAAGGATATTGTTAACAACTGCCTTGTGGTCGATAAAAGCTTGTTGTTTGACATCCCATATCCTGCCAACCAGCGGGTGTTCCATCAATATCAGTTTAGGCTTGCTGGATGAAGGTGAGGATATACAACCTGGTAAAGCGGCTATACATAATAACAATATAATATAAATGGTATATATTTGGCGTTTCATAAACTCTGAATAGTTCGTCTTGGCGAGCCCTGGTGATTTATTATAGGGATTGATTATCTCTTTCCTGTACGGAACTGACAACTATCACAGTTAATATTTCAGGGAATTCCGGCTTTGCTCAGGTAGATCCCGGTCATCAATCTTTCGAAGTTATCGATATCTTCCTGTTCAGGCCAGAGAAGATCAAACATTTTAGGTTGAATAGGTTGTAGTACAGCTTCAACTATATATTAATTTTATAACACTCAGGGGCTAGGATTAGGATGCTCATCATGGATTTCATCGATTGATGATAACACCTCATCCAACAAGACCAGATTAATACTATCTATATTACTGCGTAATTGCTCCATTGTGGTTGCACCGATGATCGTACTGGTCAGGAAAGGTCGACTGTGCACGTATGCCAGGGCCATTTGTGCTGGATCCAGTCCATGAGATTTTGCCAGGGCCACATATTTTTCCGTAGCGGTAACTGCAGACAAATTACAGTAACGGGTATAGTCCGGGAATAGCGATAAACGCGCACCCGCAGGTCTTGAGTCATCCAGATATTTACCCGACAGTACGCCAAAACCCAGCGGGGAATATGCCAGCAGACCTGCTTGTTCACGCCAGGAGACTTCCGCGAGACCAACTTCATAGCTGCGATTCAATAAACTGTAGGGATTCTGCACGCTGACAATACGGGGAAGGTCCGCTAGTTCGGCAAGATGAAGGAATTGCGATACCCCCCATGGTGTTTCATTGGACAGGCCGATATAACGGATTTTTCCGGCCTTTACCTGCGCACTTAGCGCCTCGAGAGTTTCAAGTATAGGCGTCATCACCTCCTCTTCAGGTGCTTCGAAGCCGAGATCACCAAAATAATTGGTTTTACGTTGTGGCCAGTGTAACTGGTACAGGTCTATATAATCAGTCTTGAGGCGATTCAGGCTGGCATCCAGTGCCTGAGGGATATCAGATTTGTCAAACCGGGTATGGCCACCACGGATATGGGGTATCCAGTCCTCACCCGGACCGGCAATCTTGCTGGCCAGTACGATCTGCTCACGTCTGCCCCGTGTCTGCAACCACTCGCCGATGATTTCTTCAGTACGACCATAGGTCTCTGCTTTTGGCGGTATCGCATAAAGCTCGGCTGTATCGAAGAAATTCACACCCTGACTCAGTGCATAATCCATCTGTTCAATTGCTTGATCAGGAGTATTCTGTTCTCCCCAGGTCATGGTTCCCAGGCAGATAACGCTGACATCAATATCAGTGTGTCCTAGCTTGCGATATTGCATCGCTATATTGCTCCAAGTTAATAATATCTAGATGGTCACGACACGAATCAGATTTGTCCCACCCGCCCTGGCGCTATGTCCATGTGTCACGATGACATTGTCACCATTCTGTACATAGCCAAGCTCCTTGAGTTTGTGGATGGAAAAATCGATCTTGGCCTCGTCATTTGGCTCACCCTGATACAACACTGAAATGACCCCCCAGTTCATGGCCAGCTTGTGCATAACTCTTTTCGATGATGTAATCGCTACAATCGGGCATTCAGGCCGGTATCTGGAAATCATTCGGGACGTGAAGCCGGTTTCGGTCAGGGTAACAATAACAGGCACATTGAGATGACGAGCCATGGTATTGGCGGCCTGACTGACGGCTTCGGTTACCACATTGGATGCCAATGGTTTGATTGTCTGCAGATAACCATATTCACGCAGTGATGCCTCGGTATGCAACGCCAGCGAAGCCATGGTCCTGACCGCCTGTACCGGATATTTCCCGACAGCTGTTTCACCCGATAACATGACAGCAGACGTACCATCCAGGATTGCATTCGCGACATCACTGGTTTCGGCACGTGTAGGTCTGAGATTCCTTTCCATAGAATCCAGCATTTGGGTGGCAGTAATGACCGGTTTTCCACTAGTCACCGTACTGCGGATAATTTTTTTCTGTACCAACGGAACTGAATCGGCCGAAATTTCCACGCCCAAGTCTCCACGAGCCACCATAGTACCATTAGACACCTCAATGATCTCATCAAGATTATCAACCCCTTCCCTGTTCTCGATTTTGGCAATGATCGGTATATCAACACTATACTCATTCAGCACGGCACGCATGTCATTCACATCCTTGGCATTTCGTACAAAGGATGCTGCGACGTATTCAACGTCATTTTCGGCAGAAAATGATAATTCCTGACGGGTTGATTCATTGATTGCTTCTAATGGTAACTGTGTCAGTGGAAGGTTAACTCCTTTACCATTGTACAGAGTACCGCCTCTTATCACCTTGCATATTATATCGGTGCCTTTTACTGACTTTACAGATAGTTCAATAACACCATCGTCCAGCAGGATCGGCACACCCTCGGAAACCTGGTGACACAGGTCATGATAGGATATGGCTACGCCATTCTGGTCTCCAATCCGGTCATCGGCATATAGATGGAAGTCAGAGCCTGGTTCAAGCACGGCTGAGCCGTCATGCAATTTCCTGGTTCGAATCTCGATACCCTTGGTATCAACCATAATTGCAATATTGTAGCCATTATCACTGGCAACCTTCCTCACCAGGTCGATGCGTTGTGTATGATCCCTGGTATCACCATGAGACAGGTTCAGTCTTGCAACGTTCATCCCGGCATCCATCATTTCTTTCAGGATTTCAGCTGAGTCACAGGCCGGGCCTATGGTCGCTATAATCTTGGTCTTGGGTTGTCTGGTCATTTCAACACTTTTAGTAAGAATGCATTTTCTTAATATACTACATTTTGGAATTCACACCCATTGCAAGCCCGTTAATTACGTCAAATAGCCCCCTGGTCACCCGGGCCAGACTTTCATAGTCCAGTTTGTCCGGTGTATCGGTCACTGCGTGGTAGTGTTGATAACGAAATAATGCTGTGTCGGTAATCATGATGGCCTGGTAATCATTCTGCCAGAATGACCAATGATCAGACCAGTGTACACCCATCATCCAGCCCGGGGCCGCCAGGCCTTCCGATGGAAATGCCGTCGTCGACCGGAATTCGGCAATAGCCTGTCTAACCAGACGCTGTGAAGACAGGTTTCCAACAAAACCTATGAAGTTACCTGTATTCGGGTAGAAAAAACTGAATGGAAACGGGTATTGCTGGCTGCCAGGGGTATTGGTGTAGTAGCCGATAGTCTCCAGAGCAAGCATGGCCACGATTTGCTCTCCTTGTCGCTTCGAGCGATCTGCATACTGTTTGCTTCCCATCTCGTCACTATAAAAAAACGGTGGCTCTTCATTCACAAAAGCCACCAGCCTGATTGTTCGTGGGTAGGTGTTTCCGGCCATCAGCCTGGCTAGCTCAAGCAAAGCTGCAACCCCCGAGGCATTGTCGTTAGCACCTGGGGTACCGGTAATTGAATCATAATGGGCGCCAACAATGATGATCTCATTTGGGGACTTGTTTCCGCCTATCTCGATTTCCAGGTTTTGAACCATTTGGCCATGACTTTCTAAAGATTGAGTCCGTACCGTATAACCAAGATCCTCAAAAGTTTTATGAATAAATGATCTGGCAGCCTCCAGCTCTTTAGGGTGCCAGACATTGCGCTCTCCGATCGAACCAGCCAGTGTTTTGACGTGGTGAACTAGACGATCCTGGATCAATCGTTCCTGATCAGACAGTGGAGGTACAGGCTCAGACCAGGGTTTACCTGGCATTGTAATCATGTACCACCCTCCTGTAACAGTAACCATCAGAAAAACAGTCCATTTGAACGCTGATGATAAGAATCTTTGCTTCATATCTGGCAAAAAGGGTAATTAAGATTGTTATTTTGTACCTGTGTACAACAGGCAACCGGTGTTAGAATGTAGCGGGCTCCAGGTCTCGGGGTTGCTGCATCAACGCACTTCAATCAGGTGTATCATCATGAGACATGATGAATACTATTGTCTGCAAGCTGCCGGTAAGTATTTTGACTCCATTTCACCACTACATGACCAAATCACATTATTATCGACCACCTCTGGAGACCATGAGACTGAATTCTGTTCACCGAATTGATCTATGGCCAGACTGATCGAAATAGAACCAGTTTTTTCTTCATAGCTCCAGTCATATATTATATCTGAAGTCGGTTTCCCTAAAATGGCTTTTCCTTCTGCAGTTGTAGGTAGCCGATTATTCGAGCTAATGAACTCAGATATCTGCAAGCGTTTCTGTGATGTAGCTGAAAATCCTTCTGAAACCTTAGCCCTGATGGTATAGTCGTTGTAGGCAGGTATCGCAATAGCAGCCAATATACCCGTTGCGGCTACAGCTGCCATACCACCGCCGCCGAACAGAATTTCGCCCGGATTGCTGTCATAACTGAACTCCATTTCCAGACGGGTTTCACTGGAATCGATTTTGAAACTGATACCGCCATACTCCGGCAGACCGGCCTCACGCGCAGTTGGAAAAGCAAACAGGTCAACGGGACGATCTACCAGGTCACCCAACATCAAAAGTACAGAAAGATTCAACTCATATACAAGCGCTGGTAAACCCTTGTTACGACCTGAGACCAGTAACATCGAGTTTCCCGGTTCAAGTTTTTGCTGGCGTTTTAACCAGGTGCCGACAGTCATACCATGCTTAATATAGTAACGGTCGATCAGCGGCTGGGGAGTTCCTGATATCAACAGGTAATCGGATTCCCGGGTCCAGTAAAAATGGCTCGGAAGCTGCATTACGCGCATCAGAATACGGAAAAGACCGCGTTGGGGTTCTTCTATTTCGGTATCATCAGCGGCTGGTAATGAAGGAAATACCATATGCCTGTATAATCTTCCTCCGATCATTTCTTCATCCGGTTTCTGTTTTAAGTATGTCTGCATACTGGTAATCATTTGTTCAAAGACGGCCTCATCCCTTAAACGTATTGCCAGATAACTTCCTGCGTCATCAAACAGTACGATCATCTCGGGGCCCAGTGCTGCAAACATATCTTTCACATCAAATCCAAGCTCCCTCTTCATCGATTCCATTGCATTACGATAATTCTGCATACTCTCTGGTGGGCTCATCATGGTGAGCTGCGCTTCCAGGCGCTTGATATCCTCTTTCTGGGGAAGTCCAAGCATAATCACACCGCGCAACTCTCCTGCTGCTGTCACACTGGCATCTGTGTTTACTACCGGTATTAAACTGCGCATTCCCTTGGCAGGCATTTCCAGTAGCATCGTAGCGCGTTGCTTGCCACCGGCACTGCCCATACCAAATGCAATCGCCTGTATATCCTGGGCGCCCATAACGGCAACTGCGCCTAATGCAGCCGGATCAGCCATTTTGACTGTCATCATACTTTTGGGGTCCATCCACGCAAACAGACCCTGCCCTCCGCTATCAAGCTCGGATTCCAGCCTGTACATACGGTGATCATCAACCTTTTGCATTAAAGTCAGCTGCTTTTCGATTTCTTCAGCAGGATTCATCGAACCTGCCAGCAGCATCAGACGTCTGTTTTTCAGGTCATATTTTGTGAAAGCTGGTAATCCAGCCAGAGTCAATACACCACGACCATCAGGACCTATCGGATTTGGTACAGACAATAACGGGTCCGCCTCGGCAGCCTTTTGCAGAAACTGGTTCAGTTTGTCAATTGAATCAAATTCCAGTATTACCGTTAACAGAATCTCTGGCATTGGGGCACCAGGATTGTCAGATTTCAGGATTGCCACTTCCACAGGTGATTGAGCGTGAGCCAACATCAGTTGCCAAACCGGTTCTATTTCTTCTCCCAGTTCAGGCAATATGGTCTGTGTTACACCCATACGAATGGATTTCAACGCATCTGCATAGGCCTGTGAACCCACCGCACGATCAAATACAGTACCGCTGGGCACCCCGATCATACCCCACAGGCTGGGTATACGAACATAGGCAAAAGCGCTTTCGGGTAATACTGTTCGCAGCCATGGCGCTTCAGAGATAGCCGATCCTGTTGCGGGTTCAACTGGTCTCATTTCAGGAATGGCTTGCGTCTGTGCAGTCGAAGTCTCAGATTCGGGTTTGTCCGCACATCCGGAATAAATAATGACTGAAATACCGATTAATACGGCAAAAAGTGATCTTCGCATATAAGCACCCTGAAATAAAAGTCATTCTGCCTTTCGGGCCATCTGAGTCAGGATAGACTCACTGGTATTCAATGCTGCAAGTCTAATACAAACAGCAAGCAGTATCTGTCACTGAAAGGAATATCCATTCTTACTCTACGGCAAATTCTATCCGCTCACTTAATTTATTTAATGCCTTTTTTGCACAAGCGGCATCCTTTTCACCACCTGGAGCGCCACTGACACCGACAGCACCAAGGTTATAACCGCCCGATACAATCTTGATACCACCCTCCATCACGATCAGACCATCGATGTGATTTAGTTCCTGCTGAATATCTGAGCGGGCTTGCCTGAACTGGCCACTATCTGACCAGGCCAGGACAGTTAAACCGGCTTTACGTTCAGCAATTTCCAGGGTGTAGCGCGATGCAAGGTCATCTCGCAATGCCGCCCTGACCAGTCCATGTCTGTCCACCACCACTGCGCTGACATTAAATCCGTCTTTGCGACAGGCCTGTATTGATTCATTGGCGATGTCTCTCGCCAGTTCCATACCAATACTCTTGGCACTGACGACATCGCCAGCATGGCTCACCATCCCGGTACTGGTTAGTAGCAGTGCAGCAATAAATCTAAAGATCAGTGTGTTGTTCATGAGGGTCCTCATAATATCAGTTCCTGAAACGGGGTCTGCTACAAAGGCTGATAACAGTGTGTCATGATGCTAGCTGGTCGGGTTATTAATTAACAAGGCCTGATTATAATCCTGAGTAATAATGGTGAATATGATCAATATTTGATCAGCTTGTATTTTTATTATTTAGGTCAGGTGCAGGCCTGGTTCCCCGCTTATTCAGGTAGTATCCGGCCAGAACCAGCATTATGATAATTCCTATGATGAGCGCCGGTGCCCAGGAGCCAAACTCCGCAGCACGTGCCTGCACACCAAACAGGACATAGGCCCAGCCACCCATCGCAATGTAAGTACCAGCAAGTACGACTGACAATGTCAGCCAGTGGCTGAATCCCAGCAGGTAACCTATCGCACTCCCTACCACAGGGCCGGTCATCCAGAATGGGAACCAGACAAACGTAAACAGCCCGATGATACCGTAACGATGTACCTTGTCCTGATGGTGTTCTGCGGCAGCACGGGTGCGATCAAGAAAATGCTTCAGTTTCGGAAAGACAACCAGCTTTTGCATACTGAACACAAAGATCGGGTAGAACAGCAGTACCAGTACGGTCTCCACCCAGGCATTGACCCCGATTACCAGGGTGTGTCCGTAGCCACCTGCGAACCCGATAGATAAGGATACTGCGCGTCCAAAAATAATATTACTGAAACTCATCGCGCTGATCATGCGTGAGGTCTGGGGCGACCAGAAAGCATACAGCCCCATCACTACCAGTCCAAGTAATGCTGTAAGGATACCAATCAGTAATATCCTTCCTTCAGTTGTCCTGAAAAGCTGACTCCAGGCCAGTCTGGTAGATTGATTGGAATCTTTATCTTTCACAACGATAGTATAAAGAAGCGGAACACAGGTAACCAGTATGCCTCATTTTTACCTGACAAAACAGGGTATATGATAACAGCTTATACAGACCACTTAAGCATTCTGAAATTACCAGCCAAATCCACATAAAATCACGCCAGCGCATTATGTTTAATCAGCAGAAGCTCATTCCCTCCCTTGTCCGATATACTGTGTTTCACCTCATCAACCATGCTTTTGATCAACCGTATGCCATATCCACCTGGATTATTATTACTAAGCGGGGGCGTATTATTCCCAAGCTGATAGGAGGCCGTATCGAATACCGGTGCCTGATCCCGTATTGAGATTATCAGGTCAGAGTGACTGGCAGATACATCGATCTCGATTTCGCCCGACCTGCCCTGGTAGCCATACAGAATGATATTACTTACCGCCTCATCAACGGCAAGTTTCAGATCGCCTATCAGTGAGCTTTCAACCCCGATCGAGGTGGCTGAACTTGAGATATAATCCCTTATATCTTCCAGGTCAGACAGCCCTGCACTGATTTTAAGCAACATTAAGACCCGTTTATCTAACTATTGCTGGCACGCTAGAAGGAATCTATCGCACTGTCCAGATCGTCAAAGATATCTATGTATGCATCAAATCCAAGTGTCTTGAAAATCTTTCTAACTTCTTCTGATGGGTTCGCGATTCTCAGGTTGTCAGATTTAATAGCGTTTTCATTATCGGACTTGTTCAATTTGTTGGTAATGGCGTGGATGGCACGAAGACCGGCGCTACTCATATAGGAAACATTACCCATCTCCAGAATGATATTTTCAGCGCCGTTACCAATTGCATCACTCGCTGCTGACTCGAGATTACCCTGGGTATTGGCATCCAGCGGGCCGGTCAATTGCAAGACTGTGGCATTGGCCGAACCTTCGTTTGTTGATACTGCGACATGTAATACATTACTCATCTTTTCATCCTCTTATTATGAACTTCCAGCCAGTATTTATTTAAGGGCTGCGATTGATCGCCAGAAAGGTGGTGTCATCAAACTGGCTTACACCATTAGTAAAATTATTCAACGAATCCAGTATTTCAGGCAACAACTTATCCGATGAACCATTAAAGTTTCCGAGTAAGTCAAGTAGCCGTGTCTCCGTATACTGCTTCCCTTCTGCTGATTGCGCTTCTGTTACACCATCTGTAAATATCAGCATACTATCACCGTGATCCAGTTTTGTTGTAGCGGTTTTATAACTGGCATCGGGAAAAACCCCAACGACAGGTCCCGTCGTATCCAGTCTTTCCTTGATATGTTTATATGAGAATATGACCGGTGCCTCATGCCCGGCATTGATATAATTCAATACTCCTGTATCAGGGTCAAGCAAGGCGAAAAATACCGAAGCAAACATACTGGTGTCGCCGTGGGTCCTGGCAATATAATTATTGGTGAGTTGAATACTGTTTAGCAGGCACCTCTCCACATTGTCGTCCAACTCTACACTATCAGGTGTTTTATCAATTTCAGTTCCGGAACCGGCAGACCAGTTCCCAAAATCCCCTGACAAGGCCGTCGCCCTCAGCAGGCTTCTGAACAAGGTCATAAATAAGGCTGCACCCACCCCTTTGTCACAGACATCACCTATAACCAGGCCTATACGGCTGATAGATTTGACCGTGAACACATCATAAAAATCACCTGCAACCTCATATGCCGCCTTGAAGTAAGCCGAAACATTCCAGCCCGGCGTATCGGGTAGTGCCTGAGGCAGGAAATGCGATTGAATCTCTCTCCCGATCTCAAGCTCTCTTTCCAGTGTGCGCACACGCATTGATCTGTCGGTGACCTTGTGTGCCATACTCTTCTCGCGTGCACACAACATTGACACAATGGATTTAGTAAAACCCTCCTCGTCTGAGAGCGTGTCAAACAGTTTCTTGCAATTGATTTCCAGTAGTGTTGTGTCATCTTCTGCTGTTATGGAAGCAGTTCTTTCAAGGGAGCCCAATGAGGCGATTTCGCCAATGACGTGCCCGGCAGACAGTGTGTTCAGGAGCAAATCGCCATCATGAACACGAATATGCCCATCAAGGATAATGTACATTGATTCACCGGACTCACCTTTCTGAAAAAGAGTCTCTCCGGTGTGTATAGAGACCTCATTGCCTATTTCTGCGGCCTGACGAAGCAGCTTTTCAGGGGCATTCTCCATGAATCTGCTTTTCTTGAGGAATTCATAGTATCTTTCTGAATCCATATTATAATCTCGGCCTGGATTCCTCTTGGTTATTATTAGGCCAGTCTTCAACTGGAATACACACTGTATTTTAGTACTGGCAACCTGTAAAAACAGGTTGTCAGGATAGAAAAGACTAGCAAAAAGAATAAAAGCCCTTTTAGCAAAAGTCCAGCATGGTACACAATCTCTTGTTGATATTCGGGTCCAACGAATATGCTTATGGGTAGAAACACCGGCATAAAATCAGATTGGCCTTATTTATACATTGCACGGTCCTGGTGCCCGGAACAGGCAGGCCGACAGACTTACCAGTTCCAGTAATTGTTTGTGTTTACGCACATAGTAATAAACCAGGGTAGTTCATACACAGATGTCTGTTAACCAGGCATTTAATATTCAAATGAATACAGTAACTTGAATAATCTGAGGGCATTATCATAAATTTAAAGAAATCAGAGTTGACTATACACCCATTAATCATCAGGATATTATTATTCGACAATATGGTTTTTTTGTCTGGCCAGGGAATCACCAATCCCGATTCTGTCACATAAACAAAGCTGAACCAGGATTCTGGTGGCCATTATGTTCCGGGTAATGTATATCAGTTAATATCATTGCATGCCTGATACAACACTCTGAATAAAAAAAATATTGATAGACAAGTTTTTCAAAGTATTACTGGTTAAAGAAAATGAAAAAGGCTTTATGCTTTATTTCATTCTTTTTTTTCTAGTCATTGGTAGCGGCATGGCCATTGGCAGAGGGACGACTGACGCCCTGTTTTTCAAGCGTTATGGCATCGAGTATCTGCCTGTTATGTATATCATACTTGGTTGCCTGTTATTCCTGACAAGCACATTCTATGCTGCCTTTTCTGATCGACTGCCACCTGAAAAATTCTTCAGAATCCTGAATAGCATCTTGATCTCATTACTGGTCATGGCATGGGTATCGATGTCATTTTTTAACTTCAAACACATCTATCCGGTATATTTCCTGATTTATGAAATAGCCTCTGAAGTTCTGCTTATCCATGCCGCCCTGTATCTGGCAAAAAACCTAGATGTAGTTCAGGCAAAAAGGCTGACGCCAATCGTACTGGCTGGCTCCCAGATAGGTACTATCATTGGCGGATTGTTTCTTGCTCTTAGCGCCCCTCATCTGGGTGTGCAGAATCTTCTGTTGGTATGGTGTATGCTGCTTTTTCTCGGCATCATAATGATTACATGGCATCATAAGCGTACAGGTCACTCACTCTATTTCAGGCATCCCAGAAAACATTCAAATAAGATGAAGCAATCGATGATCGATATATCGGTTGGCATGAAGTATATGAAAAAGTCTGACCTGGTCAGGTATTCATCATTTGCGTTGTTTTGTATGGTAATTGTATTCTATATACTTAGTTATACAGCAAACAGAATATATAACGATACCTTTAAGACTGAAGAAAGTCTGACTGCATTTTTTGGTTTAGTGGCCGTTATCACCAACTCTCTGGCCCTGGTATTCCAGTTATTTATTACCAACAGGGTTATCCAGCGTTTTGGAATCAAGACCGTTAATTTGTTTTTCCCGTTTTCGACCATGATCAGCTATCTGTTTTTGATCTTCAGTTTTGCATTACCATCAGCCATCGTTACCAGTATCAATAAAGACTCAATAATGCCTGCCTTTCGGAATCCGGTCAGGAGTCTTTTTTATAATGCCTTACCAAATTATATACAGGGACGCGCCAGGGCCATGTCCGTCGTAGTCGTTATTCCACTTGCACTACTGGTTTGCGGTGGTGTACTTTGGACGGTACAACAAATGAATAACCCGCTCTATTTTCTGTCTATCGGTCTCATCCTGACCTGTTTTTATGCCTATTTTAACCTTCGTATGAACAAGGCCTATGTTCTGGAAATAGTTTCGAACCTAAGGAACAAGCTTTATATACCGGGAAAACATGAACAGACAGCTATCAAATCCGGTGGTATTGGAATCTTTGAAGAGTTACGGGAAGGAGTGGAACACAATGATGACCAGATCTGTATTGCATATGCTAAAACACTGGCAAACACCTTCCCCGAAAAAGCGGTACCGATATTGATAGAACGTCTGCAAGGAGCTATCAGTTCGACGAGAAATGAACTGTTTCAGATATTGGTACCACTCAACCCTGAAAAGTTACATGGATATTTATGGCAGGAGTTCGGGACTGCAGATATTCATTTGCAGACTACTATTTTGAAACAATTATTCAAACTCGGAGATGACCGGGCCATTTCAGGAATTGAGCAGAAACTGATCGACCCCAATCCACGTCTCAGGGCAGCCGCCATATATGGTTCTATTCTGCACAGACCTGATGATATACGTGCCTATGAGCTGCTAAATGCTCTATTAAAATCTGATGACCCTGGTGAAGTGCTTTCCGGACTGGAGACCTTGTATGAGCTGGGTGAAATCGACAGTAAAATAACCAGCCATATTGAAAAATCCCATTTCATAAAACTCCTTTCGAACAGTAACAGCCGTATCTGGAACGCCTCTCTCAGGGTGATCTCATTATGGCCTTCAAGCAGCCTGCCGGAGCTTGTTCAATACCTGAAAAATGCATTCAATACCACCAATGAACCGGATGTGCGCTCCCAGGCAATCAGATGCGCCCATGTCCTGGGTAGTGATGATGAGCATGACTTTATTGTAGCCGCACTGGATGACTCCCACCCACTGGTCCGTGAAGACGCAATCAATCTACTTAAGGACGAGAATCAAAAAGAGACTTTTACCAGCTGGATTATTGACACAAATCTTGGGTCACCCAGGACTCAGTCAACCATTTTGTCAAAACTCCAGGAAGCGGGAACACCTGTCCATATAATGGAAAATATTGCCCTGGCAAAGGCTCTGGATGCCGAGATGATTGAGCAGGTTATTATTACACTTAAGAATCATCATGAAATTCTCGACCTGGCCCCTGTCGAACTACTGGTATATGCATTACAGGAACGACTCGAGCAGGTTATTGACCTTACCTTGCAGGCATTAAAATCCATAGAAGACACAACAACAATCAATCTTATTCAGGCAGGAATCAAATGCAGTGACAAGCGTATTGCCTCACAATCCATGGAAGCTTTAAGAAATATAGAAAACCAGAAACTTGCCATCATTCTGGCCAATATTATGGAAGGTTATTTAGCCAGTGGCCCTGCAAAAGCTCAGTCTATACAGACATTCAGATCCGCTGAACACGCACTCGACTGGTGTAGTAATCGCCATGATCCGTGGCTGAAGGCGTGTGCTAACGATGCATCACGGGTAATTACCCAGGAATAACCATGTCTGACATATTTGAAAGAATATTATTGTTAAAAAAATCACCCATATTTTCAGAGGTAACCACTGAGGATTTGCGTACTGTGGCAATGGAACTGGATGACGAACAGTATTTCAAAGGTGACAGGGTTTTCGAAATCAATAACTATGGCGACCATATGTACATATTACAGAATGGTAAAGTTGGTATTTCACTTGAATCTGACCCCAAATGTGATAAATATGTAACCATCCTTAATCAGGGTGACTGTTTTGGGGAAATGAACCTGCTTGATGACCAGCCCAGGTCGGCGACTGCAGTTGTACTTGAAGATGCTAATCTTCTATCACTGGAAAAATCACGGCTTCATGGACTGATAATGCACTACCCCGAACTCAGCCTGGGAATACTTAAAAGCCTGAGTATGCGTTTAAGAAATGCAAATCTGCTTGCTAAAGAAAGTAAATGACAACTGGATCGATCATTAATGAGACCGGAAATATGCAAATAGCCAGAAAATTCATACTGGGTCTATGCACTTCTATAGGCCCAATATTAACACATGCCGGTACCATCATACCCGCGCCTGAGGCAGATCCACATTACACTACAGCCGGTTTCTTCGACATACATGTATGTAACTGGCCAACCGGTAGAAATAAAATATATGCAGAACAGGAATATCATGCTCGTAAGTATGGTTAATTGCCCAGCTTGCAATTATTATGAAAATATTCCGGATTTGTTATTAATTTTCCTGTAACAGTATATATAATACTTATATAACTGTTGCTCAGTAATTTTCACTATGCTAGTCAAGTTACTGTAATAAAGAATAATTTTAAAATAATAATCGGTCATGGGATAACAATGGATATTTCACCAAAAGACTTTTGCAGCAAGTTTGCACCCATATGTCAAAAAGAAAAAGAAGCTGACATACTGCTCAATGCCATGCAGCAAAGGAATTGCAGCAAAGGCGATATACTCCTGGAGCCCGGCCAGACTAATGACACGCTATATCTCGTGTGGTCAGGCAGCCTCACTGTATCACTGCACCAGGAAAACGTGACAATCGAACTCGGCAGCATATTACCTGGAGGCTGGACTGGCGAGCTGGGCTTTATAGAGCCAGGCCCGGTCACCGCGACGGTCATGGCCGAGGAGGATACAAGCCTGCTATGTTTAGACCAGGATGGCCTGCAGGAATTACTGGACAAGGATCCGGATATCGTCATCCAGTTATTACACACATTTTCTCTTAGCCTGGCAGAAAGGCTTAGAGCTACAAAACAACATGTATTCAAACAGATTGCCGAAGATAACTTCCGATTGTCAAAAGGAGCGCCATCTGATAAACCTGGTAGATGGTACAAGTATCTCGGACGTAAATTAATGGGGATTTCCGGAGAAAGATCATGAATCTGACCAAATGCCTGAATCAGATCCCCGCCTTTTCCGATTTTACAGCAGACGAAATTGATATGCTGGCGCAGGCAATGGCAACCAGGGAATACCCTGAAGGACATGTTTTTATTAAGGAAAAAAAGTCCTGTGATGGTATGTACCTGATCCTTGAGGGTGAAGTGGTCGTTACCAGGGAAAGAGAAAACGGGGGCGTCGATATACTTGATCGACTGGGCAATGGAGAACTGTTTGGACTCATATCACTGATCGACCATGGTGTCAGAAGCGCAACCTGTACCGCAACCAACCAGGTTACCGCTGCCTACTTGCCAAGATCAGCTTTTCAGCTGCTTTATCAGGCGCATACGCATTTTGGTTATCATTTCCAACACATGATTGCACGTCAGTTGGCACATGATACCATGATTTATAATGATGCCCTGATGCACGGGATTGCGAATAAAAACAAATATCATGCCTATCACGCCATTAAATTTACCCGTACCTACAAGGGGCCGGAAAGAAGGGAAATATCAAGACGCGATAAGGATCGGCGAAATAATATTAGTCCGAAGATTGTACAGGATTGATGATTTCAGCATTCGATAAGATATTTACAAGATTAACTATGATCAGCGTTTGTAGCCTCTGATTCTATTTCTTATACGCACGTGCAAAAACTCAGCCCTGACAGCGACAAGTCTTACGAACAGTTGAAGCTGCTAATTGCTGTACTCCAGGAATTTTCCACTACCCTGGATATTGATACCACGCTGCTACATGTTACCCACTTGGTAAAACAGTATCTTGATGCCGAAGGCGTTTCACTATTCCTGCTTGAAAATGATGGGCGCGAACTGGTATGCCGGGTATGTGCAACAACATCAGCCGATATCACCGGCATCAGACTGGGTTCAGATGAAGGCATAATAGGTCGGGCACTACGTGAAAACACGACACAGATGGTGCGTGATGTCAGCAAGGACCCGGATTTTTACAAAGAAGTCGATGTTAGCAGTGGCATTACCACGCGATCGATTTTATGCGCGCCACTGGTTCTGAAGAATAACCGCTTTGGTGCACTGGAGGCCATTAACAAGAATTCTGAAAGCGGCCTGTTTGATAAACAGGACCGCAATCTACTGACCATTCTGGCTAATACCTCGGCTATGGCGATACATAACTCTCGTATGGCGGAAGAACTGGTATTTCAGGAGCGCACCAAGCGCGAACTGGAACTGGCGCGTGAGATCCAGGCGGCCCTGTTACCAGGGGACAACCCGGACTATCCGGTCTATGGTTACAATATTCCGGCACGTATGGTGTCGGGTGACTTTTACGACCACTTTCAGCTCGGTGATGGTCGTATCTGTTTTAGTCTTGGAGATGTATCTGGCAAAGGCATTAACGCATCCCTGTTAATGGCCAAGACCACCTCGATATTCAGATGCCTCGGCAAGCGTATTGCATCTCCATCCGAGCTGATGTCAGTACTGAATAACGAATTATACGCAAATGCGACACATGGCATGTTTGTGACCATGGTAGCCGGAATTTATGATCCACAGAAAAAAAAGCTGGTCATGGTCAACGCAGGTCACCAGCCACCCCTGTTAAGGAAGCGTGGTGGTCAGATAACCGCACAGGAATATGCAATGCCTCCATTGGGAGTTTTACCTAATATCGACTACGATGAATACGAGCTACAACTTGATGACGGTGACCTGTATATATTTACCGACGGCCTGACAGAGTGCTGGTTCCATCGCGAGAAACAGCTGGGTGATGAAGGTGTGATTGATATGATCAACCGCTTTTCGGACATCAATGCAGCAGACCGCTTACATGCAATCGTACAAAACGTCACACGCTGGAAGCGCGAACATAGCGGTTACCTGTTTGATGATGTCACCATGTTGCTAATTTCAGGGGCCTGGAAAGGTTAGTCTGGTCTGTTATCATGCTGCCATCAGCTTTTTGTCCGTGAGCTATTAATCAAAAAGGACATAAAAGCCCTTAATAAAAATCCAGAGTGTCTGGTTCCATTGCTGAAGACCGCCGCCCTACTACTTAGACCGTAAACTCACCTATCCATCGGTTACTCATATAATCTATCTTGAGTCGACGAGGCCGCATTTTCAATGCCTGTTCGCTATCAAGGACGCGTTTGGCAGGGTGATTTTCCGCAAATTCAACAGGATCACAGCTATCCGATTCTACCGTACTAAAAATCACTGAAAGCCTATCATTTACCGGAACCGTCTCCAGGTCCAGATTGTCATGGAACAATACTCTTTTTAACACAACACAGGAAAAATAGAGTTGCATCTCAACGTACAAAGGATTGGAACGAGACTTCAGGACCCGGTCGGCACGGCCAGTATAGCTAACGTTCAGTTCGCTACCTTTGTATGCCATAGTGGTATGACGGTTATATGGGTTTAATAGCCTGTCCAGCCTTGCAGGGATATTAAATAGATTGCCAAATGTAAAATAACTACTGTTCTTCAAAATAAATATACTTTCGTAATTTCAGTATTTAGTGGACAATCAAATATGCGTATATGTTCCCGGGGCCGATACGCTTTGGATAAATTATAGACAAACATACCGAATGACATGCTTACTATTGATATCTGCTGATTCGCCCAGGCCTATCATGCCTATACCGACCAGTGGCACCTCTTCACGGCGTAAATAGATATCCTGTTTCTTGCCCATATTTACATAGGTACCATTGGTGCTTTCATCCACCAGCACAAACTTGCCACGACGATATTCTATATGCGCGTGCACACGTGAGGAATAACCGGAGTTTACTGATAGATCGCAATTCTCATCGCGTCCAATACGGAAACCCGGCTCATTTGCCTTGATATTGTATTCGTTACCATTGTAATACATGGTGAGTAACAGGGCCGCTCCATCCTTGTTATCATGGATAGCGGTGTGCATTCGGGTCGCATTTTCAGGCTGCCATAAAACTTCATATATGGTGAGCTCCTCTTCCTTACCCTTGATTGGAGTCTTGTCAAATTCACGTATCATGAGTATATGCTTGGGCGACAGGTTCAGCACGGTATCATGCGTGGTGATAATCTGTTTGCCCTTGGCAATGGCCGTGACCCTGGCAGCTACATTGACAGCGTCTCCAAACACATCACCTTCCTTCTCGATCGCCATGCCATGGTGAAGTCCAATACGTACAGATGGCAACGTTTCAGCGCCGGTACACTGTTCGAGTAACTCCTGAATATTGCAGGCCGCCTCAACAGCCGCATCCTCGTCATCAAACCGACACATCACCTCATCACCGATATACTTGATGATAGTGCCGCCAGCCTCCTTGATAGTCTCTGATGCGATATTAAGACAGCGTTCGATAATCTGTTGCGCTTTCTGATCGCCATTCTTCTCATAGAGCTTGGTACTACCCTCTACATCGACAAACATAATGGCCGTTTTTTCGTAATCTTCACTTATTCCCACTTAATCCAGTCCCCGAGATTTATAGCTTATTGTTTCAGAATAGAGTAATAATGTGGGTAATTTATATCACTCAATTACCCGAAGTATTGTAAATATTCACCGAATAGCCAAAAATACTCCAATATGAAGGGTTAAGCTCGAATTTTTCAGTATACACTTACATAAATATACCAGTTTCCCATGCCTGCAACCTCCCTGGAAACCCGAGCAGATGCCGAGATCATTGCTTTGCAAAAGGCAGGGTATGCATACATAAAATAAATCCGTCATCGATAGGATGCGCTGCATACTGAATACTGAATCGATACATTGTATATAGTGATACCAGTAAATATCCCTGTCCCAGCGCAGTCAAGTTGCCATTCTTGTATAATAATCTAATTGTTTTGATACTGTTTTTTAATTATTGATCTATCACTAACAATGCTATATTTGGTCTAATCGTTCACGGGTGGTACATTCCAGATGCTCAATTCTGGCAGATTTCTCCTTCATTGTATCCAGATACTCGCTATTCCTGGCGCGATAGCAGCCCCACCGTTATTCGACA
Source organism: uncultured Gammaproteobacteria bacterium (assembly GCA_947258795.1). Lineage (GTDB taxonomy): Bacteria > Pseudomonadota > Gammaproteobacteria > DRJJ01 > DRJJ01 > DRJJ01. The sequence goes on from CAMYJU010000006.1 coordinate 20,281, forward strand.
GCCATATTCATTACAACGCAGATGATGCAGCCTTGTTGAATCCAACACAGGTTATTGAACACCTGAAACGGAACGGAATCAGGCGCGCACTTGTTACCAGCACACCATTTGAAGTCGTTTTAAAACTTTATGATCAGGCCCCTGACCGTATTATCCCGATACTTGGCATTTATCGAGACGATCAGGACAAACGCAGCTGGTATCAGGATAAATCCTTACCGGCCCGTATCGAAGCCAGACTCAACAAGGGTGTGTGGCGAGGTATCGGGGAACTGCATCTGTTTGCAAAGCACCGTCATAGCCCTGTTTTTTTGCAAATAGTCAGACTTGCATTACAACGCAGGCTACCTTTACTCATCCACGGGGATCCAGCCGTTATCGATAGTGTCTATGATATCGACCCCGGGCAAACTGTCATCTGGAGCCATGCAGGAACCTATCCCTACCCCGACCTGATCGCAGATTATCTGCAGCGTTATCCAGCATTGTACGTAGATCTGTCAGTGCGAGATCATCGTATTGCACCGAATGGCAAGCTTGAAGATAACTGGTTTGAACTATTTCTGCGCTTTCCGGATCGCTTTATGACTGGCGTGGATACGTATAGTCCGGAGCGTTGGCGCAAGTTTGATATGGTCGTCGCCTCGATAAGAAACTGGCTGAACCAACTACCAGATGATGTCGCAATGCAGATTCGCTATAACAACGCAGCCCGGCTATTCTCTATAAAGACTCGTTCAGCAGGTACCAGACCTATCTCAAAATAATATCAGGTCATCTTTTATTGATATAGCTCAATGAGATAGACTAAGCCAGTATTATGGTTATAAAATAACCCAATAATTTAAGGTATTACCCGCCATGACTAAACATATCGGTATCCTGACCGCAGGTGGTGACAGTCCCGGGCTCAATGCGGCCATCCGCAGTGTCGGCAAAAGCGCTGCAAGCTATGACATGCAAATTCTCGGTTTTCGGGACGGCTTCCGCGGAATTGCCGAAAACCGTGTACAACGCCTGGATGGTGAAACCCTGTCAGGTATCCTGACCACAGGCGGCACCATACTCGGTACCAGTCGTGATAAACCTCACAAGATGATGATAGGCGGGAAATTGCATGATATGACCGATGCGATCGTCGAGAACTATCACGCCAACCACCTTGATGTACTGGTCTGTCTGGGTGGTGGCGGCACCCAGAAAAACGCCCTGCGCCTGATGGAAAAAGGATTAAACATCATTACCCTGCCCAAGACGATCGATAATGATGTCGCAATGACCGATGTCACCTTCGGCTTCGATACCGCACTGGGTATCGCGACCGATGCAATCGACCGCCTACACAGCACCGCACACAGCCATCATCGCATTATTATCGTCGAAATCATGGGCCACCGTGCCGGCTGGCTGGCACTGGGTTCAGGCATAGCAGGTGGTGCAGACGTCATCCTGCTACCGGAAATTCCGTATGATATTGATTTAGTTGCTGAAGCCATACGCAAGCGTGCTCAGAAGGGAAAAAACTTCAGTATTGTAGCTATCGCTGAAGGTTCCGTGACTAAGGATCATCATGATGCATATGAAAAGGCCCTGTCAGCCAAGGAATATGCCACCAGCAAAGAAGACAAAAAGGCCGCCAAGGACAAACTGGACGAACTGGCAAAACAGCAACGCAACCATACTATGCACCTCGGTACACAGCTCGAAGCCCTGACTGGCCTGGAAACCCGTGTCACCATACTGGGTTATCTACAACGCGGCGGTACGCCTTCTGCCGCTGACCGTCTGTTAGCAACACAACTGGGAAGCGCCTGTGTAAACCTGATCATCAAGGAACAATATGGAGTCATGGTCGCCGCCCGTAACAACGAGGCCATACCGGTACCGCTGCAAGAAGTTGCTGGCAGGAAAAAACTCGTACCACCAGACCATCCCTGGGTAGAGACAGCACGGCATGTTGGTACCAGTCTTGGGGACCTATAGGCCGATATTTGTGATATTAATATATCGCCACTAAAGCTTGCATCCACAAATGCCTGGCCCTGACGCCACATTGCAGCTTTTTTTAAAAATTTGTGGTATCATAGCTTTGCTTACACAGGTGCACTTCGGTCTGCACCTCATTTAACCGCGGTAATCCTTCCCGATTCACCACGAAATACATAGTTAAGTTTCCGCCTAGACCGTACCGATCCATTTGTCCATGACATGTGTATTCAGAGTAGGCCGATCCCTGGAGAACATCCACGCATGTCATTTGAATCACTCGGCCTGATGGCCGAATTAGTCCATGCTGTATCCGAAAAAGGCTATAGCGTCCCCTCACCAATCCAGCAGCAGGCAATTCCTCTGGTCCTCGAGGGCCGGGACATCATGGCTGGTGCCCAGACAGGCACCGGCAAAACCGCCGGTTTCACCTTGCCGCTGTTACAGCGATTAATGGTATCTTCCAAGCCGGGAAAAGGCCGTCGCCCTGTCCGTGCCCTGGTGCTGACCCCTACCCGTGAGCTGGCTGCACAGGTACACGACAGCGTACAGACATATGGCAAACACCTGCCATTAAGGTCCACCGTGGTGTTTGGTGGTGTCAGCATCAATCCACAAAAACAGAAACTCATCAAGGGTGTCGACATCCTGGTCGCTACCCCGGGCCGATTACTTGACCACATCAGCCAGCGCTCGGTCGACCTGTCCAGCGTCGATATCCTGGTACTTGACGAAGCCGACCGCATGCTCGATATGGGCTTTATCCGCGATATCCGCAAGGTGCTGTCCCTGCTACCCAGGGAAAAGCAGACATTATTATTCTCTGCCACCTTCTCGAAAGAGATCAAGCAACTGGCCAACGGCCTGTTAAGGTCGCCTGCCCTGATTGAAGTTGCACGGCAAAACACCGCTGCAGAGAGTGTCACCCAGGTAGTCCACCCTGTAGACAAAAAACGCAAACGCGAACTGCTTTCAGCCCTGATTGGCGGCAACAACTGGAAGCAGGTACTGGTCTTCACCCGTACCAAGCATGGAGCCAACCGCCTGGCTGAACAGCTGAATACCGATGGCATCAGTTCAGCCGCGATCCATGGCAACAAGAGCCAGGGCGCACGGACCCGGGCATTGGCCGATTTCAAAGCCGGGCAGGTGCGAGTACTGGTTGCCACCGATATCGCCGCGCGCGGGATCGACATTAACCAGCTGCCGCATGTTGTCAACTACGAGTTACCGAACGTTGCCGAAGATTATGTTCACCGCATAGGCCGCACCGGGCGTGCCGGCAATGAAGGGGAAGCCATGTCTCTGGTGTGTGTCGATGAGTTAACATTATTAAAAGATATCGAGCGCCTGATAAAACGCAAGATCCCACAGGTAATGTTCGAAGGCTATGAACCTGATCCTTCCATCAAGGCGGAGCCTATTAACAAGGGACGTGGCAATAAACAACGCAACACCAAGAAGCGCGTGCACAAGCCGGCATCTTCGAAACGCCGGGACGGACAATTGCCAGCGCGTAATACGCAAAAGAGAGACAGAAAACGCAATGCAGGATAAGTTCAGCTACCAGGATGTTAACTCATGAAAGAACAGGCAAATATCAGGCCCATATATCGCGTAATCTCGGTTGAGAAGATATCCACCCCGGAAGGCATGACCGGTGATAACTGGCATCATTACGTGGTAGGACATGACAACGCACAAATAGAAGGTAAAAGAACCGGCACTCTAAAGTCGGTTAGCGCACATGCCGAAACCTTTGCCGAAGACCTTAACTCACGCAGAGGTTTAGGTGGATCGACCTACGCTCCACGCAAGAAGAAATAAACTTTTCTGTATTATTTATGAATACAGTTTAGGTTCATATAATTAATGAGGGCCGATTACTTATATCTGATAGTAGCGCAGCGTACGTTTTAGTTTCTTTTGTGCAGGCATGGCCTGGGTATAGATATCTTCAAAGCGGTGGAAATCCAACACCCGGATATTATTGAGATCCGGGTGGATATAGACATGCGGTGGACGATTCTTTATCTTCTCGCGCATTATACTGGCCTGCATGATTTGCATAGTGTTAAAGGTATTCTCGATATAACTCGGGCCGTCATCAGAAACCGGGGTGCGATTACCCAATACATCGATAGCGATTACCACCTCACATTCATCAAATAGCAGATCATAGGGTACCGGGTTAACAAGGCCACCATCGACCAGCACCTTGCCGTTGTGATGTATCGGACTGAACAGACCTGGTATGGCAATACTGGCCTGTATCGCCGGAAACAAATCACCGCTTTCAAAAACAACCTGTTTGCGCGCCCAAAAATCCGTCGACACCACCTTCAGTGGTATCTTCAGTTCTCTAAACCGGGACACGGTAATAATCTCCTTAAGAAAACTGACCAGCCCTTTGGTATCCATCAAGCCGCCACGTCCCAGCTGAATCTCGATGATATCCCACCATTTGCTTACATCCTGCTCAAACAAGGCACTAAACCAGGATTCATCCTTTGAAACAGTAAGTCGATCGATAAGCTGTTCTATCTGCTGTCCAGACATGCCTGACGCGTACAGGACACCCATGATCGCACCGATGCTGGTACCAGCGATTCGATGAGGGCGTAAATTCAACTCATCCATTACCTGTAGCATCAGGATATGCGCCAGTCCTCTGGCACCGCCTCCACCAAGGGCCAGTCCAATCCTACCCTTCGCTTTCCAGCGATCGCAGGCCGCCAACAGACTAGAGGCAATACTGAGCTTGAGAAAATCGCGTCGTTTCATCTATTCACTAACTACTCTGTGCATACGAGTATACTTAAATAGTGACTGTGCTTGAATATAATAATTATAAATCAACATATATTAAAAATTCGAGGAAGCGTGTACATACCGAAAAATTGCTATATCACGGGACCATTAGATTAATCCAATAATATATTGATAGCCGTATTAATTGCTTGCAAGCGTTCCTTATCACCTCCCCGGTCCGGGTGATGCTCCATTGCCAGACGTCGGTAGGCTTGCTTGATCGTTATATCATCAATCGGATCTTTAAGACCCAGCGTCTGGAGTGCATCATCGCGTTTATCACATTTGCTAAGCTTGTTCCAGAAAGACGCAATCAGTTCGCAGACATCATCCTCGGTAGTATTATCGATATGATTCAAGTCAAGGTAGTATGCGCGCAGTTTATCACCTGTCGTCAATGCCTCTTTGCCTTCCAGATAAGGATGAAGTTGTATTTTTAATGGGCTGATTTCCAGCCAGGACTGCTTTTCCTGTAGTAAACGATCACGCAATAGATATAACGCATGGAACAACATGAAATGAATATGGAAGAGATCATGTGGAGGCATAGGCGATTTTGCAGACGATTCAAAATACCCGTGGCCTTGCAATGCCTGTATCAGGTCATACTCCTTTATCCCACCAGGTTGCTGGCTTAGCTCGGTCTCAATGGCTGAAAATAATGCACCTGGAAGCCGGGGTTTCGAGTTGCTGGATTTAACCATAATTGCCATTATAGCTGTAAATCAGGCCTAAAATATTGATGTCTGAACACAGCCTTCCTAAGTTAAGCGCTAAAGATGCTCTTTTTTACCAGAATAAATGACTACTACACCTATAGCTGTAAGGCTTCATCAGCCTCTATATTATACCATACAACCTGCGGCATCTTTATCTCCGGCAAGTATACACATATATAGCTGTTATCATATTAACTATTGGATCAGGAATACGATCTATTGATAGCAGGTAATTGACATATAGACTATTAATTAATATATCTTTACTCTATATATTATAAATAGATGAATAATAATCACAGGGGAAGCATATGAACCTCGAGAAAGTAATATTTGCCTTTTTTATCGTCCTGGCACTGACACTCAACTTTGGATTTTTTATTGGCGATATCGCCGATCCCGTTCATCATAATGTATACGAGCTTTTTGCAGCCATCGTAGTCAGCCTGATTGCAACCATCCTGAAGTTCGGTGACCGCACACATATCGGCGCAGTTTTGCTTGCGACCAGCCTGGTGGCTGACTTGCAACTGATTGTTGCAGCCATTGTCTGGGGCATTGTTGAGCACGTCAGCCAGGGCGGCATGACCCCGCATGCAATGGCTGGGATAGTATCGCTGTCAGGCGGTGCAGTGCTGGCAAATGTCACCTCGGTCATACTGCTGGTGACCGAAACCGTCATGGTTCGTCGCTAGGCCTGGCTGCATGGGTTCACACAACATCGTTTTTGTATTATTAAGGCGATTACATTCGCCTTTGATTGCACTCATTTGCGTTTACGCGGTTTCCATACTTGGTTTTGTCCTGATTCCCGGTGTCGACGACAAGGGACAGGCTTGGCATATGGATTTTTTCCATGCTTTTTATTTCGTCAGCTTTATGGGTACCACGATCGGTTTTGGAGAAATCCCCTACCCCTTTACCGATGCACAGCGTATGTGGGCAACATTATCCATTTATGCAACCGTTATAGTCTGGTTATACGGGATCGGCTTCCTGTTGACCATATTACAGGAACCAGGCTTCAAACAACTGCTCGGTCAGAACTCGTTTCGGCGTAATATCAAACGACTTCGCGACCCCTTCTTTCTGATATGTGGATATGGTGATACCGGTAGTAAACTGGTCAAAGCCCTGACCGAGTCTGATATCACTGCTGTAGTTGTAGAAATCGATGCTGACCGAATTAACATACTGGAGCTGGAAGATCATCGTATCTATGTGCCCGGACTATGTGCAGATGCCTCTATTCCTGAAAGCCTGATCACGGCGGGACTGAAGCAGCGTAACTGTGCCGGTGTTGTTGCGCTGACCAATGATGATGCCGTCAATCTCAGGGTGGCCATTACCAGTGCACTGCTCAGCCCGGGTGTTCGCGTTATTGCCCGTGCCGAGACCAGGGATGCCGAAAAAAACATTGCTTCATTCGGAACCTCGGAGGTTATCAATCCGTTCGAAACCTTTGCCGGTCGCCTGGCCATGGCCCTGCATTCACCAGGAACCTTCCTGTTGCATGAGTGGTTAACCAGCGTGCCGCATGAAAAGCTGACCGAACCCATTTTCCCACCTCATGGCAAATGGATATTGTGCGGCTTTGGTCGATTTGGCAAGGCCGTACACAAACGCATGGTCGCCGAGGGTCTCGACGTTACCATCATTGAAGCCACCCCTGAAATGACCGATGCACCAGAGGATGTCATTACCGGGCGCGGAACCGAGGCTGAAACCCTGGAGAAAGCCGGTATTGAAGATGCGGTGGGTATTGTTGCTGGTACTGATGATGATGCCAACAACCTGTCCATACTGATAACCGCTGGTGAACTGAACCCGGACCTGTTCATGGTTGCCAGGCAGAACCTGCGCAGTAACGATGCACTGGTCGCGGCCGCCGACCTCGATCTGATAATGCGACGCGGAAGTATTATCGCACATAAGATTTTTGCTTTACTACGCACCCCCTTGCTTGCCACATTTCTCGACCTTGCCAGAGAGAAAGACGAAACATGGACCAACCTGCTTATTAGTCGTATTGGCGGGATTATCACCGATAGTCCACCACTAACCTGGGAAGTGGATATCAATGAAGATGACGCACCCGCTATTCATGGGCACCTGATAGAGGGTGAACAGATAACCGTCAGGAATCTTTACCAGGATCCTCAGGACCGTAGCCTTGATCTGCCCTGCATTCCGATCCTGATCCGACGCTGGAATAATCAGTATATCCTGTTACCCGATGAACAGACCTCGCTGGAGTCCAGGGATCAGGTCCTGTTCTGTGGCATACGCAAGGCACAGGAAATGATCAAATGGTTGACCAATGATCCACAGGTACTGAACTATGTACTTACTGGCGAAGAGCATCCCAGTGGCTACCTATGGCTCCTGATAACACACCGGAGTCAGAAGAAACAGGCTCATCTGGAGAGCGAGTAATACGGTTTTTTATCTGATCCCGGATTTCAAATACGAGTTTGGAGGGATCTTTCTGAATTTCCTGGGTTAACAGCATGTTTGCTTCCCGTGTATAACCTGCCATGTGTTTGTTACGCGCCTGCTCACGTAACTCATCTGATTCACGAAATACACCCAGGCCTTTCAGTAGAACCCGCAATTCATTTTCCTGCATCTGTCCTTGTTGGGTGAACTCTACATTTCCGTCCTTGAAAACCAGCAAGCTCGGAATCCCTTACCTCAATTACCAGTGCTTCTTTAATCATACTATTGCAAAGTCTCGTTTGTCTGTGCTGTTTGTACCAGTGACCCTTGATGCTCGACCATCAGCCATCCATTTGCAAATTTCCTGTAAACATTGGTTGCTATGACCACGGCCATGACCATACCATTACCCATTATTTCTTCAGAGACGACATGTACCGCACAATCGTCTGATTCGATCTTGTTGGCAACAGTATAACGAATCTCACCCGGATGGCTGTCAGCCAGTATATGATCCCAGCTCCTTACTACCGCATCCCGGCCGATAATGGCGCCGGATCCCGGGTGGATACAGATCACATCACCTTCTGCCCATAACGCCGCCATTACCTCCCTGTCCCCACGCATAAAAGCTTCATAGAAGACGGTTTCGGCTTCATCGGGAGATTTGATATGGAGAGATGATTTGGGCATTTGTTATAAATATATGTGTGTAATATATAAATACAAGTGTCATTTTGTATAGCATAGAAATAACAAGAATTTGTCAAAATCCCGGCCGATACACGGATATATTACCTACAGTTACCCGGTCGAACAGCCGATAGAACTTGTTGTATTCAGGGTATCCATGATCATATTCTAAATTTATATTTTATAACATATTGTTTTATTTAGTTTTTATATTATTTGCACTAACAATCATCGTGGCAAATATCTATTCAGTTTGTGTTCAGCCAAGTTCTGTTTTAATTACTCTGCAACATTCTGAAAGAGGGTAACGCTATGCACAGTCGTATTCATAAACGGTTCCAATTATCACAACACAGCATCATTAGATTAGGTCTGATATCGCTTGTCATAATCAGTATAGGCGGCTGTGTCACCAATACGCGGCATGGCGATGACTACGGATATTACAGCGGATATTCTCCTGCCCCTGTTACCAGGTATTATGAGTACTACTACTATCCGGAACAGAATATCTATTACGATATCCATCATCATGTATACCATTACTATCACTATGACAGGGGATGGATAATCGTAAAACAGCTGCCAAGACACATTCACCTGTCCCACAGGTACAATAAGAAACTGAAGTACCGTCACAGCCGGCCATGGACTGAGTCACATGGACATAAACAGCACCATATGCACCATGATAAACCTCATGCTCACCGCCCGCACGGTGATCGTCCCCATGCCGATCGTCCACACAACCGGCCGCACGGTGATCGTCCCCATGCCGATCGTCCACACAACCGGCCACACGGTGATCGTCCCCATGCCGATCGTCCGCACAACCGGCCGCAGGGTGATCGTCCCCATGCCGATCGTCCGCACAACCGGCCACAGGGTGATCGTCCCCATGCCGATCGTCCACACAACCGGCCGCACGGCGAGCGTCCCCATGCCGATCGTCCGCCTAATCGCCCAAATGGCGAAGAAACCATAAACTACCGTGTCAAAAAAGAAGCCAGGCAAGACAAATCAGGCAAACAGAAAGGGAAGAATCGTAAAGAGCATCGGAATTCACACCGGAATGCCGATAAAAAGGAATACAATTTGAACGAAAAAGAGCGAAAAGAGCGAAAAGAAGAAGACTAGCTCCGTAGTACAGGGTCAGGGAACTTTCCTAGGATGAGTTCTCTGACCTGTAACTTGATCGTATACGCTCCACACGCTGCCGGTTAGCCCCCAGGTCCGACTTACCTACCCGGGATGCTGATCGAATATGGATAAGACTGCTTTCACTGTCCAGTCGTAACTCAACATCATCAACAAAGCGCATCAATGGTGTCACATATTGAGCGTGCAGATAACCTTCATTCTCTGCCGTAATTTTGCCGCCTGTTTCGATAATAATCAGCTTTAGGCGATGCCAGGCATCCTCTGCTGTTGTGCTATACGCTAGCGGCTCAATAAAAGCCTTTTCATCAGGTCGTTCACTGCATACACAATTCGTAGATTGCGGACATGCACGCAACTGTTGTTCGATCAGCCCAAGCACAGGCTGTTTACGGGAAGCAACAGACAGCATGATCAATGCAACAATAATAATCAGAGCAAGACTGATAATGATATAAAACAGTATTTTCATACCAATATTTTCAATAATTTCCCAGGCAGTTGCCAGTATATCAACACAATTATTCTTACATTTTTTAAGCCTCACCATCACATCACATACACCATGCCCGGTGTATGGTTATTATCTGATCATCACGCTTGATCGTAGTATCTATTAATTCTAGACTGTCATTAACAACAAAAAGCAGAGGGATAAGCAATGAGCATACAGCGTGCAGCATTCACCAGTATTGTTTCTCTACTCCTGACCACTCTGGCAATGCCGGTCAGTGTACAGGCCAAGGAACGTGTAGTATTCAGCGGTGGCCCGGCGGGTGGCACCTTCCAGGTGGTCGCCAATGCGATCCAGGTCTATAAGCCCATTAAGAAGTCGAAGGATTTCAGGGTCAAGGCCCAGTCTTCAGCCGGTTCGGTGGAAAACCTGCGCAAGGTTAACTCCAGCAAGGCACAAATGGGCGTGGTTTACTCCGGTCATGTTTACCTGGGTCGAAACGGCAAGATGAAAAATGACACGCGCAAGTATGAAAATGTCATGGCCGTCGCCTGGCTGTATGGCGCGCCAGCACAGTTAATCGTACGCAAGGGGTCGGGTATCAAGTCCGTCAAGGACCTGGTTGGTAAAAAGGTTGGTGTCGGCAATGCCGGCTCCGGTGCCTTTGCAAACTGTGAATTGTTTTTCACCCACCTCGGCATCTGGGACAAGATCGAGCGTAATGCAATGGGCTACAACGATGCCGCGCAGGCCTTCGGTAACAATCAGCTGGATGCATTCTGGCTGTTCACCGCGTTTCCCAGTGGTGCTGTGATCATGGCGGCCCAGACCAACGATATTGATATGATCAACCTCGGCAAGGACGCGACCGATTCCGGCTTTTTCGACCAGTATCCATACTTCTCTAAAATCACGGTACCAGCTGAAACCTATCGTGGTGTCGGCTATGAAAGCCCGTCATTCCAGGATTCCGCCCTGTGGGTGGCCAACTCAAAAGTCTCCGCCGATACCGTCTATAAGATGCTGTCTGCCATCTACACGGATGAAGGCCTGGCTCATATGAGAGCACAGAAAAAGACGTTCAAGAACATGAGCCTGAAGACCGGCACTCAGGGCGTCGTCACGCCCTGGCATCCTGGTGCAATCAAATTCTGGAAAGAAAAAGGCATGATGTAAGCATTAGCAGGCGGGCCCGGATGATAAAACCGGGCCTTTTGGTTGAACTGGCCTGACAGGTTCTGAAAACAACAACCCAGAGGAATCACGTGCGCGCAGAGCAATTGAATAAAATCGAACTGCTGCTGTTCGATCTGCTAGCTCTGGCACTGGTATTATTCTATTCCTATTCGGCGGTCATTGCTCCGGCCGCCACCCAGTGGCATCGCGGCATTTACGTCGTCATTACCTACGTACTGGTATTCCTGCTGTATCGCTCACCGGGCCAGCTTGGCCGTGTCTGGGATTATTGTCTAATGGTGGTATCAGTTATCACACTAGGCTACTGGATACTGAACTTTGAGGCGATCAACTATCGCGTCGGTGCAGAAACCCCAGTCGACCAGTGGATTGCTATGGCTGGTGTACTGGTTGGCATTGAGGTCGCACGCCGGGTAGTCGGTAATGTCTTCGTGATTATTGGCACGATCATGCTGCTGTATGGTGTATTCGGTGAGTATGCCCCTGAACTGATCTCCCATGCCGGCGACACCTTTCCATATCTATGCACCAGTATCTTCTATAAAAGTGACGGCGTGTTCGGCATCATGGCCAATGTACTGGCTACCTATATTATCCTGTTTGTGATTTTTGGTGCCTTTCTTGAAAAAAGTGGCGCCCAGCGCTTTTTCATCGACTTTCCGCTGGCCGCCGTCGGACATAAGATCGGCGGACCGGCCAAGGTCTCGGTTATTGCCAGCGGGCTGTTCGGGTCCATTTCCGGTAGTGCCATTGCCAACACTGTCTCAACCGGTGCGTTTACCATCCCAATGATGAAAAAGGCCGGCTTCAAGCCGCATGTCGCCGGCGGGATCGAACCTGCCTCTTCCATAGGCGGGATGTTCATGCCCCCGATCATGGGTGCTGGTGGTTTCATTATGGCTGAGATGACCGGTCTGCCCTACTCACACATCATGCTGGTCGCGATATTCCCGGCGCTGATGTATTTCTTCAGCGTATTCATGATGGTGCATTACCATGCGAAAAAGCACCAGATAGTCGGTGAAAGAAGCGGCGAAAATGCCATGGATATCCTGCGCACGGAATGGTTCTATGTCTTGCCATTGGTGGTTATTACCATCCTGATGTTGATGGGCTACTCTCCGGGTTATTCCGCGATCCTCGGTATCGTAACCTGTATTGTTGTCAGCTGGTTCAAAAAAGACACACGTATCGGCCTGAAAGAATTTGTAATGGCCTCACGTGCAGGTGCCGAGTCCAGTCTGAAAATCGGTGCAACCGTCGGTGTAATCGGGATTATTATCGGTGTGCTGACCTACAGCGGGCTGGTGCTGACCTTCGCCGACATCGTCATAGAACTGGCCGATGGCGAACTGTACCTGACCATAATCCTGATTGCACTGGCCTCCTTGATCCTGGGCATGGGCGTTCCGGTAACCGCCGCCTATTTGATTACTGCCGTGGTCGCCGTACCGGCCCTGACCCACCTGGGTGTCAACGAAATCGCCGCTCACATGATCGTATACTGGCTGTCGCAGGACTCCAATATCACCCCACCGGTGTGTATCGCTGCCTTCGCCGGCGCAACAATCGCCAAGGCCAATATGTGGGCCACCGCCTGGGTGGCATTCAAGTTTGCCAAATTCCTGTACCTGGCACCGTTTATTTTCGGTTATGTCCCGGCATTTTCACTCAATGGCAGCGCCACCGATATTCTCACCACCTTCGTATTGGTGTTCTTCGGCACCTGGGCCTATAGCTATCTGTTAAGTGGTATCTGGTTGAAGTGGTTCAGAAAAGCAACAGCATGATGAAAACCCGGTTCAATATAAAACCGTATATATTACCGACGCTGATTATCATATTACTGGCGATATTCTCGAGACAATATTCACCATACAACATCCCAGAGGAAATACTAACACTAAAGGAAGACAGCATTCTCAATGAGATAAAGAATTCCAATGGCTACCTGCTGGTTCATTTCAGTTCTTACGACCCAAACTGCGGCTACTGTGCGCGCTCCAATCCATACATAGACAAACTGGCCAAGCAGTATGTTTCCAGACTCAAGGTTGCGCGCCTGACCTGGGAACCGTGGACTGACTACGTTAAATCTGTCGAAATCGAAACACAGTTCAGAATACGCGGCATCCCGTTGTACATACTCTATCAAGATGGTCAGGAACTCTGGCATGGCCACGGTTTTACCGAGGCAACACTAGAAAAACTGGAGTCGCTGTTGGTGCAATGTTGCAGCTAGCTATACACCTGAAGAACTGAACACAATAGTGACACCCTGGTCACACATGACGCAATCATTATCGTAGCAAGCAGTGTCCTGTTTATTCGCAGCCAGATCAATCAGTAGCGACAAGGCTGACACAGGCTTTGATGGCCTGGTAAAGATCGTACTGGCGGTTGCCAGCTGACTGTCGATCTGTAAACACCCACTTTTCTACGTTTTACTGTTCTTCGCTTTGATACACGTTCAGATTCCTGATCCAGCTCGTTACTGGCAAGGCCGGCGACCTTGCGATTCGGCCAGTAGTCGCCATGGTCGGCATTTTCCAGCAAGATGTTGCGCAGCCTGAGCCGATTTGGGTCCTGATAGCCCGTGCCTTTCAGGCCGATTGCGCGATGCTCCGACCAGCTCAACCAATAGCGCGGATTTCTGGCCCTCTCGAATAATTGCCCGGGGCGGAAAAACAGGCGTAAGGTTTTATCCTGGTCGGAGAACAGAAAATATAGCTTCCTGGGTATCCGGGCCCCGACTTCCAGCTCCTCACCAGGGCGAATCATATATCTGGGTACAGCCGCGGCCATGAGCATGACCAGTGAAATCCTGGGGCGCCTGGCTGGATCCTGGTTTGCAAGTACCGTTAAGGCTTCCAGTGTCAGTCGACAACCCAGTGAATGGGCGATGATACTAATATCCGGCTTCAATCCCGGGCGTGCTGATAACATTGATAAAAATTCGGCTAACCGGTATGCACTGTTACGCGCAGAGTTGATTTGAGCTGGATACGACAGGGCTGAGAATCCTGACTCTATCGGTGAGCGCTTTGTCCGTACACGCTGACTGAACAGGCGGTAAGTACCATCTCCGGGCCAGAAGAACCGCCCTGTCTGAGGAACACCCAGGCTTATATGTGTTGTGAACTTCAGATAGCTTTCGCATGCCGCACACAGCGCCACATTAAAACCATGGATCAGGATCAGTAGACGTGGAAAATAACGCGTCCAGTATCTGGGAACCTCTTGTACCGTCCGGGTTACAGGGCCACCCACATATCGCTCACGTACCGACAGGTCACCGGACGATTTCATCTATCAATCCCTGGAACGTAGTGACTGCATCGCGACAAACAGGTCACGTAACACGGTTGCAACATAACCACCCAGCACACCAATCACAATCAATACCAATAACTCACCCGGTTCGTCAGTTAGCTTGGGAACCTGCTGACGACCAATCAGTGTCACGATCACTATCCCGGATATGACAGCCATAAACCGCTGGATATAGGCCCATGCACCGCTTAATCGATAATGAATCTCGTCGATATTCTCTTCTATTCGGGATGCCACCGCTTCTCTTGCACTAATGGTATTAGCAATTAGCTGTTCCAGAGTGTCTTTATGAATTTCACCACCTCTGGCAGCTTCTGATTCGATGACACTTCCGATCACCGCGTACATCTGATCCTGTGGTCTGGCACCTGCGGACAGGGTCAGAAAAAGTTCCAGTTTCTCGAGGGGGTTCTCCAACACACCCTGGACTGCGGCACCGAGCTGACCGGTAAAACGCTCAGCAGGAAGGTTCAGATAGCTGGCGCGGCCCTTGCTGAGCGTTGCACGAGACAGCCTGCTGACGATTTCCCTGTTTTTTATTGCTTGAGATCCATATTTCAGGTCTTTAAGCTGCTTCTCGGTGCTAAACAAAACTGATTCAACCTCACTGGGTTGTTTCTGAGCATACTGTGACCAGTGTAGTTCTGTCTGCTTGAAAAAAAGCGTCATGGAATCTGTGTAGTGAGCCCACACCCAAAACCACATACGGATATACTGGTACAGACGGCGAAGTGGAAGTAATTCCTTGAGTACCTGGATAATGATCATCACTACCAACGCCACCAGAACCAGGCCGCCGAACATTAGCCACATGATGTCGACCAACTCATCCAGCCGGCCAGCCAGATGCACCAATGCGCTCATTTCGCTCGCCACAGCCACCCTCCCTTATGAAATACTGGTTAAGTCTAGCGCGTAACCCAATGATTCGGAATCCAGGTGCGGCGCGCAGAGAATGGCTGGATCCCTCACTGGTCCGAATTTCAAGCAGAACGCAAGTCTACCCCCTTTAACGGGAACGAGCGGATGCGTTTACCGGTAGCCGCAAAGATCGCATTTAATACGGCCGGTGCGGCTACGGCGATGGTTGGCTCGCCTATGCCTCCCCAGAATCCGCCTGACGGCATGACAATGACCTCGACCTTGGGCATTTCCTTGATCAGCATCGATGGGTAATCATGGTAGTTACTCTGTACAAAGGATCCTTCCACCTGGGCCTCGATCTGTTGCGGGTTGACCGCATAACCGGGATCGGTTGCCGCGACGATACGGTGGATTGTTAACTGCCCCTTACCATCGACCGATACTTCCGCACAAGCGGCGACATGCGACGCAAAGGCCTTGCACACGGCCAGACCACGATGTACACCCTTCGGTGCCGGCTTGCCCCAGCCGGCCTTTTTCGCCACGGCATTCAGAACCGCAAGACTTTTTGGGTGCTTGGCCATCAGCTTGCGCCGGAACGCCAGCGGATCCTTGCCCGCCGCATGGGCCAGCTCATCCAGAAACGACTCCATATAGATCGCATTCTGGTTAATGTTCACGCCACGCCAGAAGCCCGGAGGTACCGGTGGATTGCGCATTGCGTGCTCAACCAGCAGATTCGGTACCGTATAGCTGACCGCATGATCACCCTCAGGTAGCAAGCCCTGGAAGGTGAACGGGTCCATTCCATTCTGCAACCAGGCAGTGTTCACTGCGGCCAGTATGGATTGTCCCGATATCCGAATATGCAGACCGGTCAGGTCACCGCTCTTGTCCAGGCCACCGACCAGTTTACACTTGGTGACCGGGTGATAATGACCCTGCTGCATATCCTCTTCCCTTGACCATAACAACTTGACCGGTGTGCCCGGTAGTTGTTTCGCAATCAGCACTGCCTGGGTGACATAATCCTGAAATGCACCACGCCGGCCAAAGCCACCGCCGAGGTGAATTTTATAAACGTCGCATTTTGACGCGGGGAGCCCGGCCGCCTCAATCGCGGCCTCCAGTGAAGCCTCACCATTCTGGGTTGGACACCAGACCTCACAGCGGTCTTTGCTCCAGCGTGCGGTCGCGTTCATCGGCTCCATCGTCGCATGGTTCTGGAACGGATAGCTGTAAATGGCTTCGACGGTTTTCACTGCTCCCTTGATGGCCTGTTTTGCATCGCCATTCTGATTGCCGACAAACACATCTTTCGCAGTCAGACCTTCATCCAGCATTTTGGCAATCGAATCACTGCTTAGCTTCGCATTTGGACCCTTGTCCCAGGTGATCGGTAACGCATCCAGCGCTGTTTTCGCCTGCCACCAGGTTTGGGCGACCACCGCGACCGCGTTGTCCCCAACCCGCACGACCTTGCGTACACCAGGCATCTTGAGGACATTACCTTCATCGAATGATTTAAGCGTACCACCAAACACCGGGCAGGCCTTGATCGCGGCGTTCAACATTCCGGGTAATTGCAGGTCCGCCCCAAACACCTGCTTGCCATTGAGCTTGTCATCAGTATCCAGGCGCTTGACCGGCTGTCCGATAAGTTTCCAGTCCTTCGGGTCCTTCAGCACCACCTGTTCGGGAGGGAACATCTCGGCTGCTGCTGCGGCAACCTTGCCAAAGCTTGTGGTTCGTCCGCTGGGTTTATGCGTGATAACACTGTTGGCGACCTTGCATTCCGCGACCGGTACGCCCCATTGTTCAGCCGCGGCCTCGATCAGCATATGCCGTGCAACCGCACCGCCTTTACGAACATACTGGTGACTCCCCCTTATACCCTGGCTGCCACCGGTCGCAAAACTGCGCCACACCCGGCCACGGGCAAGATTCTGACCCGGAGTCGGGTACTCGGTTGTAACCCTGTCCCAGTCGCACTCGAGTTCCTCGGCTACCATTTGCGCCAGGCCGGTCAGCGTGCCCTGGCCCATTTCGGAACGTGCAATACGTACGATCACGGTATCGTCAGGTTTGATCACCACCCAGGCATTGATCTCGGCAACCCCGGCGGTACCCGATTCGGCCGCGATAGCTTCATTCCTGCTGACCGGCAGGTACAAGCCCAGTGAAAAACCGGCGCCCAGACCGACACCGACAGTGGTGCTGCGTATCAGGAAATCACGACGCGAGACATTGATGGACTCTGTCATGAGCTTGCCCCCTTGCGCCTGCCAATCTCAACCGCCAGATGGATACCGCTACGTACCCGGTTAAACGTCCCGCAACGGCAGATATTGGTGACCTGCGTATCAATATCGGCGTCACTGGGTTCGGGGTTTTTGCGCAGTAGCGCCGCAGCGCTCATGATGATGCCAGGCTGGCAGTATCCGCATTGCGGCACGTCCAGTTGTTTCCAAGCCAGTTGTAACGGATGACGGTTATCGGTAGACAGCCCTTCGATAGTGACGATATCCTGAGATGCATCGAGAGACGACAAGAGTACAGTACATGAACGTATCGCTTCACCATTGATATGTACCGTACAGGAACCGCATGTTCCGATACCACAGCTATACTTGGTACCGGTCAGCCCCAACTGCTCACGCAGCACCCATAACAAGGGTGTTGAGCCATCGGCGTCGATGTCGACAAGTTTCCCGTTGATCCTGAGTTTTGCCATAAGAGCTCCTCCGAAAAACCTGATAGCAGTCTAACGCTGCTGAAGGTTTTACTCAACGCACATAAATCCATACTTTTTGTGCATTAGTGTGCGTACTAACTGGTTATCTGTATCACAATCAACGTCTGGTCATCATTGGCTGGTGTCATGGCCTGGTGGCTCTTGACCGCGCTGTGTATCGATTGCATGCAGGCATCAGCTTCAGCTGGTGATTCGGCAATACATTTCTTTAGACGTTCAATGCCAAATTCTTCACCGACTGGAGACTTGGCCTCGGTCATGCCATCAGTGTATAAAACCAGCAAATCGCCTTTATCCATCGGTTCACTGGAACTATCCCAACTCGCAGACTGGTCTACACCCAGGGGGATCCCGGTCTGGCATTCCAGCATGACCAGATCCGTACTGCCAGCACGCCTGATAACAGGCGATAGATGACCGGCATTTGCATAGCTCAAAGTACGTGTTTCCGGATCATAGCTACTGACAAATGCGGTGATAAAGCTGCCACGTAACATACGCGTGAAAAAATACCGGTTTGCATAGGTCAATACATCACCGGGACCGCTAGCCTGGCCAGGATCATAGGTGCGCAGAATCGCATCAAACATCGCAATCTCGACAGCAGCGGCTGCACCATGTCCGGATGCATCTGCAATCATAAAACCCCATATTTCCAGATCTGTCTCATGGTACTCCTGCTTCAGGAATGCAGACAGCGGGGTGATCTCATAGTAGTCACCACCAACATAGGTATGAGGCTGAAACAGTCTGGCAACCTTGATACCTGGAGTATCTTCCAGGCTTTGCGGTAACAATAGCTGCTGAATACGCGCAACAGACTTCAATTCTCCCTGAATCCAGGCATTGGCTTCAGCCAGACGCCGGGCATCTTCAATGCTGAACACATAGTTTATTGCCAGTGTTGCCATCACCAGTCCACGCTCAATGTCCACCTGGTCAACCTTGCCTGACTCGGTAAATAGCAACAGTAACCATCGATATACCCCACCATGCTGAAACATAGGCAGACTAATAACATCGATATAGTTTCCGAAGAGTTCACCGAACATGGGGTCAATACCATACTCTGTACCACGTCGTATAACCGGCTGTGATGGATTCAGCAGTGTGCGGCGATTTTCGCTTTGCAGTACGCTTGCCTGATCCGGACTGGCGGAAAAATCCAGGCTCTCAACAACAGACCTTCCGTGATCGTCTGAAAATGACAGAATACGAAATTCATTCTGAGCCAAGCCCTCCGTACAAACCAATGCCATCGCACAGGCGCCAAAACGCTCGCGTATATACCCGGAAAACATATTAAACAGCTGTGAAGCGTGCGTTTCTGAGTCGCGCAACTCAGAGATCAGCTTTAGTAATTTATCCATATCTGTGTCTGTACCAGGTTCGGGGTCTGAATACATCGAAACCAGCATAGTGTGTTCTCAGTATTAATATCAGACCTGATTATTCCTGAATATGTCCGGTCATATTTGATTGTTATAATTAATTGTCATTTTACAGCCATCGTAGCAGAAAATAATTATCCTTTCGCGTTTCGATGCTGCTGTTAAATGCTTTGCCTTCCCTGTTCAATATATCCTGCATCCAGCGACTGTCTACTTTGGACGCACGATGTAGCTGAAAACGCCTGATTTGCATCGGCACCATCTGCAGGTCTATCAGTCTGCCATTGGCTGGATCAATGTACACAAAATACATTAAACCCAGATCGCCCCTGTATTCTTTATGTCCGCCAATACCTTCGTAATCCGTGAGCAAATCACCACAGCCGTAAAGAACCAGCTTGTCGTGATAAACCTCAATGCCTTTAAAATGGTGAGATGAGTGCCCATGAATGATATCAACGCCCGCGGTGTCGATCAGCCGGCGGGCAAACCAGACCTGCTCTTCGGGAATCTCATAACCCCAGTTTCCACCCCAGTGTATCGAGACAACCACAATATCACCTGCACGTTTTTGGGTCAGAACCTGTTGCCTGATTTGTCGAATAGATCTTTCTGACAGATCGGATAGGAAATTGATACCTGGTTTTTCCCTTGTTGCGGCCATTGCAGAGTATACGCCGCTGGACTCCATGCCAAACGCAAATACCAGCACCCTGCCCTTGTCCGCTATCGCCAGTTCCGCCGGTGCCAAGGCCATATCCAGATTATGTCCGGCGCCGGCGGTTTTGATATTGGCCTCAGTTAATGTTTGCAGCGTCTCCTCAAGACCGCTGACACCCCAGTCCAGCACATGATTGTTGGCCAGTACGCAACAATCTACACCTGCTTCCGTAAGGCACCGGATATTCCCGGGGTGCATGCGGTAGTGTATGCCCTTTCCCGGCCAGTCATCATCGCTGGTAGTTACACTGGTCTCCAGGTTAATGATACGTGCGTCTGGAGAAACATGCTGAAACACATCCAGTGCATCGCCCCAGATGTAGGCAAAATCCACCGGTTTGTTAATCGGCCCATTGACCTCTTCTGCCAGCTGCACATAGCGTTTTGCATTGCGGACATAATGCTCATATAAAACAGGATCATTTGAGAACGGCAAAACCTGATCGATACCCCGGCCTGTCATCACATCTCCACAGAGAAACAGGCAAATCGTTTCACTTCCCCTTGTCCGACCAGTTTTTGACATGATCACCTTCGGGACGGTCGACAAGGATAATGCACCAAGAACATGACGTAAAAATTGTCGTCGTTTCATCGCCAGTACTATCCCATGAGCATAGGATCTTGAGACTGTATATTCTATGTTCTAGTCAGAAAAAACGAGTGTGTCAAACAGGATGACAACACTCAGGACCGGTATATTCATTCTGTATGGGCGTAATATTCCCGGCATTCATTCTCACGACCGCGAACCACACGATTACCGGTCAAAGAACCATGTGTTTCCGTCACAACGGTATGCTGATTCTCGTGATGATGATCGTCGTAAAAATAGACAACCACCCAGTCATGGGTACGCTGCAGTTGATGGGCCCTCGCGGTATTCGAGAACAGCGTCGTGAAATGCCAACCACTCCTGCTTGCATGCATGACGGGTAGCCAGGCTTTACCATCAGGGTTAAAACGCTTTGGTGCAATGGTTGGCAATTCATCGGCATCCGCCTTCTGTCTGTAACGTCTGTCGATCTCGAGTATCAATGCCACTGAAGGCTCGATAAATTTCTCATCGCTACGCCTTCTCGGTCGATGTTGACCCAGTACATAGGAAAGCCATAACTGAATCATTGCCACTTTTTTTGCACTAAAGCCCGGTATAGCCTCCAGGCGTTTGTTACAGGCAGCCACTTCCAGCGCTTCCAGTGTATCAATATGCAGATTTTCAATAATACGATGTGCCAACTTGGTACCGATTCCAGGTATGGATTCGAACAGTGCAACCGGATCATGGCCACCTTTCAGACTTTCCAGGCGACTCATTCGACCAATCGCAACATATTCGTAGATAGAGCGTGCGATCCCTTCACCTATATCGGGCAAATCAACGAGCCCCTGGATACCTTCCCGTTCAACGATCTCGCTGACCGGACCGGGCAAACCTGATACTTCTGCAGCCGCATGACGATAGGCATTGACGCGAAAAGAATTCGCGCCTTGCTCTTCAAGCAAATCGGCTATTTCCTGCAATTTATCAGCTATTTCCTGATTGATCACTGGCCTTTCCTTATACCAATGGATTGATTTCTGAAAGATAACTTTCCTTGCTTACATAATGTATCGTCTGCCAGCCAGTAATGCATGCGTATTCAATATAGGACATACTGTCATCTATGAATAGAATCTCGGTCGGCGATAACCCGAGATCCCGTGCAATATCGTCAAATAATCCCGTGTCTCGTTTGCCCTTGCCCAGGTAAAAACTTTTGAAGATATGATCGAAATCATTGCTCTTTTACCAAAGCCACCAGGCCGTCACGAAACCCTTCATCCGCAATAACGCCGCCATAATCGAACAGGATTGCCTTGACTGGAAACTGGATCATCATTAATACGGTCTGCCGGATAAAGACAATGTACCATTACCCAGGTGTTGTTCAGGACAACATCTCATCACGAGGATAACGTACAATCGTCACCACACGTTTCAGGACATTAGCAATATCCAGTTCGACAATCTGGATGGTATTACATGCCTCTTTGCATTCTCCAGGTACCTTGATACCCATCCTTGTTAATTGCATTGTAATAATTTTCTGCTTCAAAAATGTTTCAGGGTGCTCAAGGATTCTTTTTACTTCATTCAGATAGGCAAGCGGCGCGTTGTGAGTGACGGGCATCTCCTTGAGCTGTTTTTCTGCATCGGCAAGCTGCGTTTCGACCTCGGCAAGGTCACTCTCCTCAACCTGGTTCCCATATGCAGTAGCTAATAACGCATTCATTCCGGATCCCTGTGACAATCGGTGTCTCAGCCTTGCATGAAGAATACGCCTTTGGTCCTCCAGTTCAGTCTTCTGGAGTTTCATGGATGAGATTCCTTGCAAAGCGTAGGTAATTAAACCGTCAAAGATACAATGTTTAAGCCCCTCACGGATATCGGCTTCACTTTTTGCGGGAGATATGATCTCGCGTTCAGAGAAATTGACAGCGGTTTTGATGACGTCACGTCTGATCATGCTGTTATTTACATCCACCCCCAGGACCCGCTTTTCACTCATTTTCATACACAGCATGGCATAGGCTTCATCAATACGACTATCGCTCAAACCATCAAAGAAGGCTCTCAGCTCTGAACTTCTGCTGAATATCTCATGGAGATCCTCGATTGAGGAGAAATAGGCATTCACCTGCGGGTTACTGATAAATGTCTTGCGACTGACTTCTATGGGTTCCGGTATGGACTCAACCAGCTGGTCAATATAGGCCAGAGACCTACTCACAGCATCCTGTAACTTCTTCCGATACCCATAAACAAGACGTATTTTAGGCTCTGTTCCATCCACGACCTGATCTACCGCATCCAGGATTACCGCATTCGAGTTCCTGGCGGTCTTGTTTTTAAAATTACTAAATAGACTGAGTATATTTTTCAAAGGAGTGCCCAGATTAAAACGCCCACGTAAATATTAGCAATAAAGTGATCAGAACGGGATCAACAGCGTTGTCTTGTTGACTGAAAATAGCTGAAGTTTTGATATAGGACAAATAATATTGAGAATGATTATCATTTGCTAGCGACTATTATACCTGCCGATTTTTTCCTTGAATTTATCAGCCGTAATCAGCAAAGGTGGTAGGAACAGAAAATCCGTGGCCAATGCAAACGTAATCGCCATGACTGTTAATACGCCCATCGAGAAGTTCACATAAAATCCGGAAAATGCCAGTGCCGCAAATCCGGCCGCGAGCGCTACTGATGTAATGACTATGGCCGGTCCAACGGTATTGAATGAATAGCGCACTGCCTGCTCAGAGCGCATATTGTTTTCTTTTTTAGCACGCAGGTACTTGGTCAAAAAGTGCACCGTGTCATCAACCACAATACCAAGCGAAATGGCGGCGACCACAGCCACGGCCAGTCCGACCTGTGATTCGACATAACCCCACAAGCCAAACGCAAGAAATGCAGGAAAAAGATTGGGTAACAGGCTTAGCAAGCCATATTTGAAACTCTTTAACGCGATGATCAATACCAGGGATATCAGTACCAGAGCCGCAGCGATACCTTTTAGCATGCTGTTGATATTTCTTTTTGAGATATGTGCGAACACAACAGACAAACCACTACCATAGCTGTACATGCTTTCCGGAAGATGCTGTTTCATCCATGCCCTGGCACGTTCATCCAGGTCCCTGAGCGTATGTGCCGACGTGCGTTTCATGATCACGGTCAGCCTGGTTTTGGATTTATCAATATCAATACGATTATTCAGATCAAGACCATAAGGGAGTGACAATTCATACAACAATAAATACTGGGCAGCCAGTTCGGCATTCTCGGGTGGTCGATAATAGGCCGGGTCATCATCATTCATTTTCTGATTCAGTCGCTTCATTACATCCGCAAACGTAGCCACTGTCAAAACCTCTGGTTGATCCTCAAACCATTTTCCAAGTTTATCGAGATTGGCCAGGTATTCCGGTGTTGAAATACCGCCGGATTGACCTGAACTGATGGAATACTCAATCAGGTCCAGTCCGGTGACCGCCTCACCTGAAATCAATTCTGTATGCCAGCGGATAGGATAACTGATATCCAGGTATTCAATGAAATTGTCATTAAGCTCTATCCTGAACATACCCAGCATCAGTACCGCCATGGCAACACAAGTACCGACAAGTAATAATATCCTGTGACGTATCACATAACCGGCCAGATGATCACTCAACATCAACTCACCGGGCGGCTTCGGCTTTACCTTGACAGGCAGTACGGCAACCATCGCGGGCAGTAATACCACCGAAAACACAAATGCAGCCAAAACACCAATCGCAACAATATTACCCAGCTCCCTGAATGGCGGCACATCGCTGGTGTTCATGCTGATGAAGCCGATAGCAGTGGTTAGACTGGTTACGAAAACCGGCTTGAAGTTGATTTGCAATGCCCTGATGATGGCTGATGCCTTATCCAGCCCATGTCGCATTTCGTTGTACATGGACGACATAATATGTACGCTGTCCGCTATAGCCAGGGTCATGATAATGATTGGCGCAACGGCGGTTGCCGAGGTAATTCTCATACCAAGATAACCCATGATACCCATAGCCACCACAGTTGATAGCCCAATAATCACCAGCGTAATCAGTGAGGCAGAGTAGGAACGTAATAACAGCCCTACCCCGAGAATAATGATTACATACATCAATGGCACCAGTGTCGAACTGTCATCCTGACTGACCTGGCTAAAGGCCTGATCAAATGGTATGGCGCCGGTTAAATAAATTTCGTGCTGTGGATATTTTTCTCTGAACCGCTCCAGCATATCCTTGACATAAGTGACGACCGTTGGAACTTCCTGCAATGATTCTCCGGGCTTCAGTAAATTCACATTGATCCCGGTCATCGTCCCGGCAGGATTGATCAGGTGATTTACCAGGGCGTGTTCATTCAGGGCAACATCCCGAATCGTCTGAATTTCTGTATTAGTCAGCTTTTCCGGATCAATAACCAGGTCAGCCACGCTCAACTCATCTCCATTGACTTTCATATGCTGAAAGTTGGAAATGGAGTCAACCCGGTTTGAGAACGGAATCTGCCAGCATGCCTTCGTCAGCTCAGTTACCAGCGCAAGTGTTTTACGGTTGAAGATATCGCCCTGCTTGCTACGGACGGCAATGTAGACATTCTCATTCTTGGTATAGGTGTTTTCCAGTTCTTCCAGCGCAATCAGTTGCGGATTCTGTTTACTGAAAAACACCCGACTATCCGGATTAAAGGCAAGGTTCTGCATCCCTTTTGCCATCACGACCGACAGCAGAATACTGAATAGTATGATTAGCCAGCGAAAGCGGATCAGAAAATAGACATGTCTGGTATTTTTTATTTCGTCCATGGTACGGGCATCATCAATCTATGATTGCCCCTATATTACTTTAATTAACAAATGTTTCAATTATAGCCGTACCGGCCAGTACGGCAGCCGGTACAGCTATTACTATAGCTGAATCATGCCACCTCTTTTGCAAACAGGTCT
Organism: uncultured Gammaproteobacteria bacterium; assembly: GCA_947258795.1. Lineage (GTDB taxonomy): Bacteria > Pseudomonadota > Gammaproteobacteria > DRJJ01 > DRJJ01 > DRJJ01. The sequence continues at coordinate 46,332 of CAMYJU010000006.1, forward strand.
GCAATCTCTGCCAGGCTCTTCTCTCTGCTCAGTGCCAGCTGGTTTTCATCCATAGAGGTGCTTTCCACGGAAAAGATTTTCACCTGTTCAAATCCGATGAAACCAAACAGGGATTTAAGATAAGGCCGTAGAAAATCCATTGCCACAAGTGGCGTACCTGTAAATTGAGCACCAATCGCCGTGGTGATATAGGCTGTTTTACCCTTCACCAAACCCTGCAGGTCACCGTCTTCGTTAAACCCGAATGTCCTATTGATACGTACTACCTGATCGATCCAGGCCTTCAGTACTGCCGGCACCGAAAAATTATACATTGGAGTGGAGATCAACAAGGCATCTGCGCCCAGGAGTTCATCGATCAACATGTCTGACTGCGCAGTGGCTTGCCGGAGCGGATCGGTCATATCCCCTTCCGGCGTGTAATAACCCACGATGGTGTCATTTTCGATAGGTCCGATGGGCTCCTTCGCCAGGTCCCGCAGTTGTACCTGGGCGCCTGGATGGGCATCCAACCACCTGGCCTGTAGTTCATCAGCCAGACTGCGGCTATGAGAATTGTCGGCTCGGGGGCTGGCATCAATCCGTAATAAGGTAGGCATGGTTTTCATTCTCCTTGGTCAGATATAAGATGAAACAAGCCTAGTTCATGAACTAATTTCATTAAATCACTTATAATGAATAACATTATTGCGTATTATGCATCAATGGATCTGGAGAATCTCGCCATATTTGTCGATGTCATGAACAAGGGCAGCTATGCGGCTGTGGCTCGGGATAGAAACCTGGCCCCTTCTACCATTTCCCGCGCGATATCCAGCCTGGAAGATGAATTAGGAATACGGCTGCTAAACCGCACTACCCGCCGCATTAAACCCACCGAGGCCGGACAGGTCTATTTTCAGCAGGTCGAGGCCATAGTGGATGAACTGGAGCGGGCCAAATCCGTCACGGTAGACCTGGGCAATAACCCCACCGGTGAATTACGCGTAAGCGCCTCCATGACTTTTGGCAACCTCAACATTGTGCCCCTGCTGCCTGAGTTTATGACCACCTATCCACGACTGGATGTTTATCTCGATCTGTCTGACTCTCTGGTCGACCTGGTGGACGACGGCATCGATATCGCTGTCAGGCTGGGTAAGCTCCCCGATACCGGCCTGGTTGCAACCCGGCTGACCAACCTGGACTTCGTCATCGTGGCCAGCCCTGAGTATTTACAACAACATGGCACGCCTGAAAAACCGGTCGATATAAAATCTCATCTATGCATGATTTTTCCGATGCCCGGATTTAATACCGACTGGTTATTCCGCGATTCCACCGGCGCCATAACCGCCATTAAACCCGAAGGCCGCTTACAACTGACCAATGCCCTCGCACACAAACAGTGCGCCCTGAATCATATGGGTATCACCATGTGCAGCAAATGGGGTGTCTGGGAAGAACTGAAAAACGGATCGTTGGTCCAGTTATTCAGGCAATACGATATCGCGATGGTCGATTTCGACAGTGCGGCATGGCTGGTTTATCCATCGCGTAAGTACCTGCCGCTAAAGGTACGCGTGTTCATCGACTTTATGAAAAGCAAATTCCAATATGGGGCGCCGTGGGACCAGGTTTGATGTAAACTGGCTAGGTGTAACCTGAGAAGCTCAGCATGGAAGTCCAATACGTTCCAGATCAACCAGGCAGACCGATTTCATTATGGGTAATCAGTTTAATCTGTAGTCTGTGCCTGTTTCATTCAGCAGGCAACGCACAGCTTCATCATGATCTCAATATTACCCTGGTCCCCGGGGATCATCGCCTGACGGTCACTGATACCATTACCCTGCCGAAAAACCATCCGCATGAATTCAGGTTTCAGTTACACCAGGGTCTTGAACCGACTGTCATGGATGCCGGAATTTCACTGAAAAGGCTTTCAGACAAGCAATCCGGGCAACACACTGATATGGATCCGGCCTTACGTGCCCATACCGTGCCGGTCGAGGAGTATCTGGTCAGACTGCCGGAGGGGTCACGTACAGTCACCCTGCAATACAGTGGAGCCATCCATCACCCGATTGAACAGCATAGCGAGGAATACGCACGTAGCTTCAGTATCTCACCGGGACTGATCTCACCTGATGGTGTATTTCTGGCGGCATCGAGTTACTGGTATCCCACGATCGACAAGCAATTACTGAGCTTTACCATGAAAGTAATGGCACCCGACGGCTGGCGCGCGATCTCCCAGGGCAAGCGCCTGAATCATGCTAACCGGGCCAATCAGCATCAGGTCACCTGGTCCGAAGAACACCCACAGGAAGAAATCTACCTGGTCGCCGCCAGCTTCATTGAATATCAACAGGAGATTGGTGATAAACAGGCCATGGTGTTTTTGCGTAATCCGGACCCGGCACTGGCACAAAAATACCTGGATACCACCCATCGCTATCTGGATATGTATCAGCGTTTACTGGGCGAGTATCCGTATCAGAAGTTTGCACTAGTCGAGAACTTCTGGGAGACCGGCTATGGTATGCCATCCTTTACCCTGCTCGGTCCGAAGGTCATCCGTTTTCCGTTTATCCTGCATTCCTCATATCCGCATGAGGTACTGCACAACTGGTGGGGTAACGGCGTCTATGTCGATTATGACACCGGTAATTGGGCCGAGGGCCTGACCACCTACCTGGCCGACCACCTGATCAAGGAACAACGTCAACAGGCCAGCGCATACCGTCGTAGCACCCTGCTGGCTTATAGCAATTATGTCCGTGAGCAATCCGATTTTCCGTTGACCGAATTCCGGGGTCGGCACAGCTCTGTGACCCAGGCAGTCGGGTACGGCAAGACCCTGTTCCTGTTTCATATGTTACGCCGTCACCTGGGAGACCAGGCCTTTATCGAGACCCTGCGTAAGTTCTACCAGGCATATCGCTACAGCAAGGCCAGTTTCGCAGATATCGAAAAAGCCTTTGGTCAATACAGCAAAGTCCCGTTGACGACCTTTTTCCAACAATGGATCAGGCGGGCTGGCGCCCCTGCCCTGCGCATCATGCAGGCCAGTACCAAAGCCACCGGTAATGGCTACCAGCTTGAATTCGACATCGAGCAAATCCAAACCGGTGAACCTTATCATCTGCGTGTCCCGGTCGCCGTGCACATGCAGGATGCCGGCCAGGCCTATCAGACCGAAGTCAGGCTGACCACTAAACAACAGTCATTTACCCTGCAATTGCCAGCACGACCAGTACAGCTTGATGTCGATCCTCAATTCGATGTATTTCGCCGATTGCATTACAAGGAGGTCCCGGCCACCCTGAGTCAGGCCTTCGGCGCCGAGCGCGCCCTGATCGTGATCCCGGCCGGTGCATCAAGCACACAACAGCAGGCCTATCGGGAAGTTGCAAAATCCTGGCAACAAGGCCGTGATAGTGAAATCGAGATTCGCCTGGACAACAGTCTGAAGAGCCTGCCGAGTGACCAGATGATCTGGTTGTTCGGGTGGAACAACCGTTTCCGCACGGTAGTGGACAAGGCACTTGGCGACTTTGATTATAAAAGCACGGGAAATAATATTATCCTGGATGGCAAAACCTTACAGCGCAAACAACACAGCGTAGCCCTGATGGCCCGCAATCCCGCAAATGCACAACAGGCCATTGCCTGGCTGGCCACTGAAAACCCCAAGGCCCTGCCGGGACTGGCTCGCAAACTGCCGCATTATGGCAAATACAGCTACCTCGGTTTTCAGGGGGATGAGCCGACCAATGTCGCCAAAGGACAATGGCCGGTTATTGACTCGCCTATGTCTATTGTCGTGCAACAGGGTGATAAATCCAGGGTAAAGCCGACCAGAGCCAGATTAATGCCTCGAGTTCCCCTGATCCAGTCATCTGCTCAATTCTCCAGCGAACGACTGCTACAGGATATAGCAACGCTCGCTGATCCTGAAATGGGCGGTCGTGGCCTCGGCAGCCCCGACATAGACCGTTCGGCAGATTATATAGCCCGGCAGTTTCAGCGAGCCGGCCTGCAACCCGGTGGTGATACTGAAAACAGCTACTATCAGGCCTGGTCTATGCAACTGCCGGATCGTCCACACAGGGACTACCTGAAAAACGTGATCGCTGTCTTGCCTGGCTCAAACCCGGATTTTTCCAGGCAGAGCGTCGTCATCACCGCCCATTATGATCACCTCGGTCATGGTTGGCCGGATGTACATCAAGGCGATGAAGGCAAGATTCATCCGGGCGCGGACGATAATGCCAGCGGGGTCGCGGTATTACTGGAACTGGCCCGACATTTCGCCAGGCGCACGCCCCTGCAGCGCAGCATCGTATTTATCGCATTTACCGGCGAAGAGGCAGGCCGGCTCGGTTCAAAGCACTATGTCCGGCATGCCCTAAACTACCCGACAGACCAGATCACCGGTGTAATCAACCTGGATACCGTAGGCAGACTGCATGACCGCCACCTGCTGGTACTGGGCAGCGGCACTGCCTACGAATGGCCACATATTTTTCGTGGTGCTGGCTACGTGACCGGTGTACCGATCAAAGCCGTGGCCAATGATGTCGGTGGTAGTGACCAGGTCAGTTTTCAGGATGCCGGTGTACCGGCCGTGCAACTGTTTGCCGGTGCCCATGCCGATTATCATCGACCAGGTGACACCGTGGACAAGATCGACAGCAAAGGACTGCTCAAGATCACCGCCGTGGTAAAAGAAGCCGCCGAATACCTGGCCGAACGACCAGAACCGATGCGCGTCACGCTGGGTAATCGAAAAGGTCAGGCAGTCCCATCAGCCAGTGCTCAGGGTCGTCGTGTACGACTGGGTACTGTACCCGATTTCGCATTTGCCGGACCCGGTGTAAAGCTGACGGAAGTCAGTCCTGACACCCCTGCCGCACGTGCGGGCCTGCAAGCCGATGACGTGATTGTACAGATCAATAACACCCGTATCGGCAACCTGAAAGACTATGGTAAAGTACTGCGTAAGCTTAACCCCGGAGATACCGTGTCGATTCATTTTCTACGCAACAATCAACAACAATCGGTAGACACAACAGCAGAAGCCCGTTAGGGCAACACATACAATGAACATCCATATGAAAATATCACTGTTAGCCATAATCTCACTTGCAACGTTAACTGCGTGCAGTGAACCCGTAGATGACAGACAAAAGGACGCAACACTTGCTGGGAAACCAGATTTAGTACTGCCTGCTGAAACACGTATCACCAACATAAAACAACTGAGCTTCGGCGGTCAGAATGCCGAGGCCTATTTTTCCTATGACGGCAGTGAACTGATTTTCCAGTCCACCCGCGACAAGCTGCAATGTGACGCCATCTTTCGCATGAAAGCAGATGGAACCAATGTGCGTCAGGTCTCATCGGGTGAAGGTGCCACCACCTGTGCGTTCATCGCCCCGGATAACCACTCGATTATCTACGCCTCTACCCATTTGGGCGGCAGAATCTGTCCACCGAAACCCGACCACTCTCGCGGCTATGTATGGCCGCTATATGACAGCTACGATATCTTCCGCGCCGATCCGGAGGGCGGTAATGTCGTAAATCTAACCAATACCCCTGGCTATGACGCCGAGGCAGTATACTCACCTAAAGGTGACAAAATCGTGTTCACCTCAGTGCGTAACGGTGACCTGGAGCTGTATTTAATGAACCCGGATGGAAGTGGTGTTGAACAATTAACCAATGACACCGGTTATGATGGCGGTGCATTTTTTTCACTGGATGGGGCATGGATAGTCTGGCGCGCATCACGCCCGACCGGCAAAGCCCTTTCTGATTACCAGGCACTCCTGGCAGACAAGCTGATACGACCCGGTAAACTCAACCTCTATATTATGAGCCTGAAGGACCGTAAGCCGATCCAGCTAACCGATAACCAGGCTGCCAACTTCGGCCCCTACTGGCACCCGGATGGCGAACATATTATCTTCTCGTCTAACCTGGCCGACCCGAAGGGTCGCAATTTCGATCTGTACCTGATCAATATCAACACCCGTAAGATAGAACAAATCACCCACTATGAAGGCTTTGACGGATTCCCGATGTTCTCTCACGATGGCAAAAAACTAGTATTCGCCTCTAATCGTAATGGCAAAGTTAAAGGCGAAACCAATGTATTTATTGCGGACTGGAAGTAGAAACAGATCTGCAGAGTGAGATTGCCGCGCTCCGCTCGCCATGATTCGCATTCTTGTATTAATCAGAGGCTCCTTAATTGCTCCGCTTAACACAGGTTATTTAGGCGTATAACTGAACTTCTGTCCCCCGATGCTTGCTTCATACATTAAACCGCCTTTCGCTACGGTGAATGTTGCCATTCCTTTGTAATATTTACCAACGGTAGTAGCGTCATGCTTTCCACCGCTTGCACTGGCAGAACTGCCTGTAGTCGTGGCAGCGGCCGAGGCGCCAGCTGTAATTGCCACAGCAGATGCCTGAGCAGCAAATTCAAAATTACCGCTGGTAAATTCATTGAATGAGCGCTTGTCTTCAAAAAAGATTATCTGGCTAAACGCCTGACCACCCAACTGAAAACCAACGGTTAGCTGGGTAACATTGGTGTCACCAACGTAATTGCCATTGGCATACACCCGGCCTTCACCATGCGCACCACCAATACCAATTCCACCCTTACCGATAGTGGGGAAGACCGCATAGCCATAACAATTCTTAAAGAACCCCCCACTCTCACCGGCGTCTTTGAAAACCTTGATCGTGTCCTGATATTCACCTGCCCAACCACTGGAAAAGGGAAAAACCAGCAGCATAAAAAATAGACAAAAATATTTTCTGATCAGCATCGTAACCTCCTGTGCCTGGATTGTACTTTTAGTATAAGAGCAAACTACTAAACCCGCCTTATACTATTCAATAAACTCCATCACAAAAACTTACTGAATAGTAATCCTGAAATATACCAATCAGACTAAGGTAATTATTCAAACCTGCGTCATCCGTCTCGTTTTAGTTGTCGCCGAAAGATCAAACTGCACATATGAAGCTTGAATGGCTGATGACTTGTCAATGTTTTCCCAGAATAACCATTCGTTTCATCTTTATATAAAAGAACCGGTATTTGTATCTGAGTCTTTTGGATAAAAATGATTGAACTTGATCCTCAGTACAATTCACTATTTGTTTAACACTCTTTTAGTAATTACGATTAAACGAGATTTGATAAAACTTGACCTGTATCATGAAACCGGCAATCTGCAGTTACAACGCTTGATGGCCAAATAACCAGGTACTATATAAATAATAGCTAAGGAATATAAAGCTGGTTATTAGGAATTAAGCGCTCGCTAATAATATACGGAAGAAAAAGACCACTGTTCATATGTAAATACGACAGTAGGTACACATCAATAATTACTACAAAGAGCGCGTCAAAAGGACATGCAAAGATGAAATGCACTTTGCTACTAACGCGTCAATGCAATCTCCAGTGCAAATATTGCTATGTGGGTAAAAATAACGCTTCCATGCCGATAGAGCATGCTCGTCAGATAGTTGACCTGGTCTATCAGCGTGCACCAGATGATGAGCATATTGACTTTGCATTTTTTGGTGGTGAACCACTTATTGAGTTTGAAAAACTCAGGCTCATCACAGAGATCATCGAGCAACATCCGAAATATGACCCTGACCAGGTACGATTGACGCTGGTTACCAATGGTACGATTTTTAATGATGCAATCGCTGAATTCGTCAGTGCGCACCAGATAGCCTTGGGTATCAGTTGTGACGGCCCGGAAGATGTACATGACATGTTCCGGCAGTACCCCGGTGGTAAAGGCTCATCAAAAAAGGTCGAGAACACTATACGAAATGCACTTGATTCACTTCCAAACGTAATGGTGAATGCTGTATACCGGCCTGAGACAATACATGCCCTGCCGAAGACTATCGATTATTTTTCAGAACTTGGTGTTAAGCAGATTTATCTGAGTCCGGATTTTTCCGCACCTTGGACGGAACAGCACGCATCGAATCTCGAGGATATCTATAGCGAAATTGGTGATCGTTATGTGGAGTTTTATAAGCACAATGACTCGCATTTTATTAGCCTGATTGACAGTAAAATCGCGGTTATCCTGCGTGGCGGTTACGCGCCACAGGAACGTTGCCGTATGGGAACCGGTGAACTCGCCTTTACGCCGGATGGCGCCATATACCCTTGCGAGCGATTGGTAGGCAATACCGATCAGGATACACGCCACTGTATTGGCCATATCGACGACCATACCGCGATGATACCGGTTGAAAGTCTTGGTTTAAATGGTGACAGCCAGCCTGGTTGTGCAATCTGTAGTCTTAAGGACTATTGCATGAACTGGTGCGGGTGTACGAATTATTTTGGAACAGGGTCATACAAACGCGTTAGCCCGTTCCTGTGCGCCTCAGAACGCGCATCTATACATGTAGCTATGAACGTATTTCAGAAACTTGAAAATGAGATGGAGGGTATCTTCTACGATCATGCAAGTAGCTCACCACTAATCAACAGTGCATGTGCTATGGCCTGTCAATCGCAGTAGTACCTTGGTTTGTCACCAGGGGTCAATTATGGAAAGCCCCATACTGGGTTCTGGTGATATGGAGTAAACATAAAAGGAGTAGCGATCATGCCAAATTACACTTTACAGCAAATTGACCCTACAAAATTACGCGTCTGGATTGCGGGACGACCAGCTGAAATCTGGCTGGGATATCGTGACATCGTTGGAAATTTTGTAAAAAAAAACAAGCTTAAACCACCAAAGCCCGAGGAATATCCTTATTTACCTACGTCCGGGGAAATTGGTGAATTTGAAGGAATGGTAAGCAGATCCAAGACCAAACTGGCAATTCGCTGGCCCTTTCCGTTTCCTGGCGGTATCCGCGCAGCGCATGTCCATTACGGCCCTGATGTCTACCTGCTGAATCAGAAGCAGTGGAATAGCTTCACGAAGCAGGTTATGAAGGATGTCCAGAACAGGATCAGCAAGACCGAACAGGTCAGCTTTGAAGAGGCATTGCAGATTACAGAGGCTGTCGTACCACTCAACCGCTGAATGTGCCGACATACTGCGATTATCTGTAAGGATATGCTGTTTTAAATGGTGCCACGTTATGGAGGATATGATCATGAGCAAGATACTATATATTTTCACACTGATCCTGGCACTACTGATGCTGACAGGATGTGCTGACCTGGTTGTAAAGGAAGTTACCGTAAACTGGGATTCTGCAAACAAACAGGCCACAGCAACAATTGCCAATGAGGGATTGCGTGATGCAGGGAACTTTATGGTCTATTTTAACGCAGATGAGAGCCCGGTATCGCATAACCATCGACCCCAGGTAAGGCATAATGTACCCGGCCTGGATCGTGGCGACTCAATCGTACTGTCCGCCGATTTCGCGCCTCTGGCACATCCGGATAATAGCCACTTGGGAAATGTCTACCAGGTCACAGTACTGGCTGATCCCAAAAGCATGGTGCGGGAATCTAATGAAAACAACAATAACAAAACAGTCCCGCTCGGAGCGGGAGGCGGTTATGCCTGTGTTGATTTCGGTCCACCTCCGGCTGCGGGCTCTCAGTACGGCAACCCCGCCGGACATACATCCGGAACCGTTGTACTGCTTGCAGCAAACGGTACTGAAATGTCTGTCCACAATTTCAGATGGGCTGGCGGAGGTGGCACCTTCAGTTCCGGACGGATAGAAATGCCGCCAGTGCCATTTGGTTCAGGGCAAACACTTCGTTCAAACAACCTGAATTTCGAATTCAATTTTACCAATATCGGGTTCACGGTATCAAAGGTTACGTTCGACTACCTGGATATGGGTGGCTTTGAAAACCTGAGCGTTAATGGTCAGCCGGTACCAGTCTATGCCGGTGAATTAACCAGTACACCCACACCGATCGGCGGTGCGACGGTTGCAGTAACATCGAGCCCCGTACCCGGAGGAAAACTCGGAACAGTTACGCTGACAGGCTCCATACAAAAGATCCGTGTAGGCGGGCAGGAACTGTGGCTCGACAATGTGTGCGCCAGACATTGAAGTTCATAATTAACGGGGTCATAGAATGTACCATCTATGACCCCGGTGTTTTTACTAGCAATGACTATTCAGATTACAAATCTGTTATTGCGCCACAGTTATAGACAGAAATAGTGATTTTTAATTTTCAGTATAATCAATACTAAGCCTGTCGCCGGCAATTGGCCTGAACAATTTATCCGCAAACGCAACATGATCCGGGTGGTCGCGATAACTATCGATCACACTTTCATGCACAAACTCTATCAACCAGGTGAATTTGTATTTTTCATTCTCCTGTACCGCGTTACCGGTGACCACACGGCGAACCCCCGGGATCCTGCTTAATATCTTTTGCCCTTCACTCAGGACATGCGCTACCTGTGCGTCATCAGCATCAGTGTTAAAGATAATCACGTGATGGACCGGTTGCCAGGCTTCCGATACAGCCAGCACCTCATCCGCCTGCCCTGCCGAACCCCAGTTCACCATGCAGCGCTCGACCTCGGCACGGATCGCGTCCTGTATGCCACTTACAATCCCGGTATATCCGCAGCGATCATCTGCGTCGACATTCGCACGCATCTTTGAACCGGCCGCGTCTGCCAGTGCAGTATAGTAATTAATCTTGGAAACACCATTAGCGATCAGTTTACTGAACTGTTCGTCTGATAGCCCGGTACCACCATGAATCACCAGCGGGATATTCAGGGCTTCATTGATTTGTTGCAGACGATCAAAATCCAGCACCGGCTTACCCTTCATGCGCCCGTGTACCGTACCAACCGATACCGCCAGGAAATCAACCCGTGTCTGATCGACATAGGCCTTTGCCTCATCCACCGAGGTATAGATCACCTCACCGGGATGCTTTTCTGCATCTTCACCTTCCACGCCGGCGACATAACCCAGCTCCCCCTCAACCGGCACACCGCAGGCATGGGCCATGTCAACGATCTTTCGGGTTATAGCCACATTGCCATCAAACGCCTCATGCGAGGCATCCACCATTACACCGTTACAACCAACGTTAATCGCTTCTACGGCTGATTCAAATGAGGGAGTGACAGAATCAGCGGGGACCTTTTCGCCTCTGCAGCGGACATGATGGCCTCCAGAAAATCCAGGCTGACCAGGTCAAAACCACCCACCGCATAACCATTACGGTAAGCGTGTTTCAGCATATCTCGCAAATTGACTAAAGGCACACGCAATCCTCCTGAGGACCCAAATTCTGAATACAAACCGCCATAAGAATAGGTGAATTGCTATCTATAAGTAAATTGATATTTAATTATTGTTGCCATAAGGAGTTACATATCTATTCACTTTCTAGATTATGCTTGAGGTATATGACATATCTTGCTGTTATTATTAATTTTTAAAATATTATCTCAAATATTATGTGTTTACGAACTATAGCATCCGTAGTGGTCATTAATTGACCAGCCTCGCTTTATTCGCCGTAGACCTGTACGTTTACTTTTCGCTGCCGCGGACCATCCAGTTCTTACAACATCACTGACTGATACTGCCCGAGCAATGAGTATACCTAACCTCTATTGAACAAATGTTCGCTTGAGCAAAGCCTTCATATACTGAACGTATTGCCTGGTAGACCATCCGCATTCGATCGTTAATTGCTCCCAGTTAGGTATGGATATCATCGTCCAGAGCATGTCCGTGGCTTCATCCTGAGTCCACTCAGTGTTCAGTCTACCTTCCCGATCCAGCATTTCGATTGTTGTCCGGCAGACATCCCGCAGACAGCCCATACTGTTGTTCCAGGCCGCAGCCATGGCCTCATCCGTGTCTTTGGCCAGCATGATTGCCCTGGCCAGACCGTCTATTTCAGGGATGTAATTTCCCCAGACCTCGACACAGGCCTCCAGATGCTCGGCACCAGAGCGCACAGACTGCAGTCGTTCCAGGCGTTCGTCTAGTCCTTTAACTTGATCCACATAACTCAATGTGGCGATCATCAATTCGGTTCTGGAGGCAAAATGCAAATACACCGCCTGCCTGGAAATACCCACCTCACTGGCGATATCGCTCATGCTCACGCCCTGCCCCTGTTGCGCTTCCAGCAGACGCCAGGTCGCTTCCAGAATTCGGGATTTTGTATCGATTTCGTTTCTTGACATACTGTCAAGTCTATCCTACGCTTGACATAGTGTCAATTGACACGCTGTCAAGTTAATAGCTTTTAGATAAGGAGGCTTATGATGAACATACTGGTATTTGGAGCAACAGGCAGTATCGGACGTGAGGTCGTCAGGCAGGCGCTGGGGCAGGATCATGGCGTTAGCGCATTCGTAAGAGATGTTGCAAAACTGGGTATACAGCATGAAAACCTGCGTTTAGTCAGCGGTGACGTGATGGATCCCGGTTCTGTGGAAAATGCACTCCCGGGCCATGATGCCGTGCTTGTGTCTATTGGTGCCGGACGTAATGGCACGGTACGTTCGGCAGGTACCCAGAATATCATCAAGGCAATGGAAAAACTGGGGATACGGCGCCTGATCTGTCAATCCAGCCTTGGTGTCGGCGACAGCAGGGACAATCTGAATGCGTTCTGGAAATACTTTATGTTCGGCCTGCTGTTGCGTCCGGCTTACGCAGACCACGAATTGCAGGAAGACCATGTCAGGCAAAGTGATCTGGACTGGACCATTGTGCGCCCTGGCGCGTTTACTGATGGAGAGCGTACCGGTCATTACCGGCATGGCTTTGCAGGTACAGACAAGACCACACAACTGAAAATCTCACGCGCAGATGTGGCAGATTTCATGTTGAAGCAGTTGTCTGATCAATCCTATTTGCATATGTCGCCGGGTTTGTCTTACTGAATGATGGATCAGGGGACAGGGTACAATACCTGGCCCCTGTTTTCCTGTTATAAAATGTAAACAGAACTCACGCTACTCTGGCATTGCGTCTGACTGCCCCCGGCTCTGTACCGATAATCTTTTTAAATGCCTTCGCAACCGTATCACAGATATTTCTGAACCTTGAACTTATTGGAGGGTTCGATGATCTGGTGGCAGCAATACGAAGCGTCACATTAAAATAATCTGGTCTTATTGGAGAATCAACCGCAAGCCAAGTGCGAGATCTTCCTCTTGCTAATCGGCTAATGCGCGACAGATTATTTCTGAATGATATCGGTTATTTCACCAATATTGTCCAGCAAAACATTGACCAGTGCGGAATCAAAATGCTTATTCTTATTATGACGGTTACAGGACCTAGTAAATATGTATCAAATAACCATCAAAACCCTTCCAGCACTATCTTACCGATCGATTGGCCACTTTCAATCATCGCATGAGCCCTTTTCAGATTTTCCGCATTGATAGTGCCATAGTGCTGATGAAAGGTTGTTTTAATCAGGCCTGCGTCAACCAGCTCAGAAACCTCATCAAGCAAATGATGTTGTTCAATCATATCCGGCGTCTGATACAGTGAACGCGTGTACATCAGTTCCCAGTGAAGAGAAATACTCTTGGTTTTCATTTTGGTGAAATCCAGCTGACCAGGATCATCGATTATCGCGATTTTGCCAAATGGTGCAATCAGTTCGATTACATTATAAAAATGTAAATCAGAACGGGTAATACAGGCCACATGCGTGACCTGATCGATACCGGCTCTTTTCAGTCCATCAATCAGCGATTGCTTGTGGTCGATAACATAGTCAGCACCAAGTTCAGTCACCCATTCACGTGTTTCAGATCGTGATGACGTACCCACTACAGTCAGACCGGTAAGGCGACTGGCCAGCTGGGTCAGCATTGACCCTACTCCCCCTGCGGCACCAATGATCAACAGCGTCTCCCCGCTATGTCGCTTACCCGGGTTCACCTGTAGTCGCTCGAACAACAGCTCCCATGCGGTGATCGTGGTCAGTGGCATCGCTGCTGCCCTGGCAAAATCAAGACTGGCCGGTTTTTTACCCACGATACGTTCATCCACCAGGTGCAACTCGGCATTACAACCCGGCCGGTCAATCGCTCCGGCATACCAGATTTCATCGCCAGGCCTGAATAACTGACACTCTTCTCCGACTGCCTCAACCACACCTGATGCATCCCAGCCCAGTACTTTATACCCCCCTGATTCCGGCTCGGCGCGTTTACGAATCTTGGTGTCGACCGGGTTAACCGCAATCGCCCTGACTCGTACCAACAGATCACACCCGCGTGGTTCAGGTGCCGGCAGTTCGATATCCTGCAGTGCATCCTGATCATTTATATCCAGTGACTTCTGATAACCGACTGCCTTCATGTCACACTCCTTGTATAACTAAAATTCGATAGTATGCACTGTGCTGGTTTAATAATTAGCTGGCTGATTCGATATATTTCGGACTAGCTTTCAGGCAGGTGCCAGACTGCGTACAGTAATCGGCTGCTCAAAACCCTTGATTTCAATGATTTGCTCAGGGGAATAGTGAAAGCGTGGGTTGCCTTTCGTTTCTGAGTAAACGAACTCTGGCACAATAATAGACATCGGACCTGCAAACCCGCATAAACGCGCGGCCAGGTTCACGGCTTCCCCGACTATCGAGTAGTCCAGGTGCTCGGGAGAACCGATATTACCAATCACGGCCGGACCCTGACTGATCCAGCAATACACCGTCAAAGTGAGCTTCCCGAGAAAGCCTGATGGCCTGCTCACCACTCTCTGCCTCAACGACCCGATATCCATCTTTCTCCAGGTATCGCCGGAGTAACACGCACATGATTGACTGGTCATCAACAACCAGAATGGTTTTGTGTTGCTGTTTTATCACTTTATCAATGGGACTTGTACGCCATTTCCTCAATAATATTAAATAATTCAATCGAAATTAATTCATTTTATTCTTGTTTGCCTTTATACAAAAAATAATAAAAAACGAATTCCAGTTATCATAGTTTTCAACATCGTCTATATTACTTAGCCCAGTTTCATTCTTTAAGTAATCAAGTGTCTTTGCTATTTGCTCTTCATTAATACCATTTAACTTTATCAGGTTGATTGTCGCCTCCGAGGGACTCCAATCGCTTAATAATTTACACATAGCTATTAAATCTCTTGTGTTAACGGGGCTATACATACAAAGCCCGGATTAAACCTGGTCTATTTATCGCGCTCCGAACAAGCACTCCAGGAACGTACCTCGCAGGATAATCATATTAGCAAAAACCACCTCTCTGTTGCACTATTTGATGCCTGTATTTACACCTGATTTCAACCACTTATCTTCATAGTTTCGGATTGTACGTCCGTTCAGATTAGGTTCAGCCGGCTCATCATAAGATGGCTACATGTTCGGCAACATGAGCGTGCAAAATGATGACTAAAAACTGCCCAAAAATTACTGGATTTCATCTCAGTCATGACAAACTGTCACGGGAAAACATGTGTTACTCAGGCACTGGCGGTGTCAGTAATGAAAACCGTTCACTCGGTTTTATACCCGCTTTTTGTGATACCGATAGCGGAAAGATTTATCTGTCCTGTCACAAAGATGGCACGCAGGCGGCTATCCATATGCTGGATGGATTACCTGACAAACTGGTTACCGCAAGAGATGCACAACACAGGATCATCGCGATCAAACCATCGGTCATACCAGGTTTTGTCAAAGAAGGCCATTTCTACACTAGGGAACAAGCCGCTGAAAAAGTGATTAGTAAATCAGAAGACACCAATTGATTCTATCTGATCGGGTATTAGTATTTTAAGCCAACTTGTCTGTCAGTCGTTTAGCTAATCTGCTTCCATAGCCCCATTTCGGAACGTCTATTCGCTCCTGTATTCTATATACGATTCTGTTGCTATAATATAAAGATATTCATTCTGACCCGTTTTTGAGGAAAAACGTCATGAAAATTTTATCGCTGCTAAAGGCGAGCTCAATGCTTGTAACAATATTGACGACGTGCAATCTGCACGCTTCAGATGTAGACAAGGAGAAACGCTGGGCAGACCAGATCATCGATACCCTCATGGTCGGTGATGCAGAATGGTTAACTGCTGAAAAACATAAATTCCTGGGTATCTATACTGAAAGCGAAAATGACAAACCTGCTGGTGCAGTTATCGTCTTGCATGGTATTGGCGTTCACCCAAACTGGGAGGATGTGGTTCAACCACTACGCAGTGAATTACCCGAATCTGGCTGGCATACCATTGCTGTGCAAATGCCGGTGTTGCGCAATGAGGCCAAAACAGAAGACTATATTCCCCTGTTCCCGGAAGTGGCTCCGCGTTTAGATGCCACTATCGCTTTTTTGAAAGGTAAAGGGGTCCGGAATATTATCATTGCAGCTCATAGCCTTGGAGCCAGCATGGCAGCGTATTTTATGGCCGGCAAACCCGACCCGGCAGTCAAGGCCATGATAGTCGTCGGGGTTTCTGGCAGATTAGCTCCAGGTGCCAATGTGAATTTTCTGCAATCCTTACAAACCATTCAGATACCTGTTCTGGATATTTATGGTAGCGAAGATCTGAAAGCTGTATTGGACACGGCCAGCAAACGGGCAAGTACTGCGGAAAAAGCAGGTAACAAACATTACCAGCAAACCATGGTTCCTGATGCCGATCATTTCTTTAAAGGCAAGTCAGACATACTTGTCAAGCAGGTTGTAAACTGGATCAAGCAGTATCGTCAATAACCAGCCCGGCTAACTGCCTGGCAACCAGGGATAACGGGGTCAGAAATGTATAATTAGTGAATGCCTTCGCTCTGACCTCCGTTTTATTTCACAACATGAATATCGTTACCTAGTTCCGCAATCAGCTTCTGCTTATCCTGATGACCCTGGCTTTTTTTGACATCCAGGTTTGACTCTACCATTTGGCAGCCGCTCTCCACGATAATCATTATTATTTGACCAATAGTATAGCCACTGGCATAAACTTTTATACAGAACTACCGGTTGATCCATCCATTTACTGTATAAATATAAAGGTATTCAGCTTTTTTGTATCTAGTCTGTGCTCGCTTGCTTGTTCGTTTCCAATAACTTTGCCGCCTGCCGGTAACTCAAACCCTGTATACCACTTTTTATCATTGAGGTTCTTAAAGAGGCCGCAAGACCTGATGCCAGGGCACGTTGATAGAAAGGCAATGACGCAACATAAAACGGCAATGCCTCGTCTATCAACTGCCTTGATTCCAGAAGTTGTTCCATTACTTTTTTCTGTTGTCTAATCAGACCCATCAATATTGGGTCACGGGCCGCTGCCTCATCGATATTCAGCGTCCAGGTAACATCCTTCTGCAACATACATTGACCCACATATTGACCAAATGAATCGCCTCCCCATTCATCGGGAGATATGAGCGATAGCCTGAACAATGATGCTTGTTTGTACAAATAATAGTGCTTGCCAATTACCGGCCTGAAGCCAAAACTGCTGTGCAGAACAAACAGGGAGGTAAACAACTCATTACTGATTTGCTGTATATCCTTGGCTGGTACAGGTACCATCGCCCGACTATCCGTCAGGCTATCCAATACAGGTGTTAATCCCTTGCCTTGTGGGTTAGGATTTATGCTCATACTTGCTTATTTCAGATCTTCCAGACTTTCCTTTGCAGTCTGTCTTACCTGTGCATCTTCATCATCCAGCATCGCTGTGAGCGGCTCAATCACAGTATCCGCATAAGTCAGAGAAAGATAATGACAGACATCGATACGGATTGGCGGATGTTCATGCTGGATCAAACCAATCAGACCAGGAATGATTTCCCTGATCTCATCCGTGTCCTCAAAATGCTCCATCACTGCACCAATACCGAGCCGAACATTGATTTTGGCATTAGGGTCTGCCAGTAAAGGTAGAATATCCTCAAGCCTGGCCCTGCCCTGTTCGAGCCAGTCGATTACTTTGGCCAACTTGCCGTTTTCGAGCAGGTATGCAAAATAATGACTGATTCCCGTGTCGGATGAAAACTCATTGATCCAGTAATCCAGCTCGCCTGGTGTCAATGCCCCGTCAAATACAAACTCGCCCAGTTGCAGCCAGGGTACCGATCGCACCTGGTATTTTTCAGCTATTTCGGGAGATTGCTCGATATTGATTATATTCAGCTGCTCAAACTGACCAGCCTCATTGCGTTCATTCAGCAGGTTTTTCAATGCGCGGCAGTGCGGACAATGGGTCGATGTTAACAAAGTGACTACAGGCTTATTCATCTTGATCAATACTTTCTTTTAATTCGCTCTACGCGCAGGTTTAACATCCGCGTAATAACTGGCACCCATCCATACTGCAGAGATGCAGGGTCGAGGCGCAATCAGAAACAACTACGATTTTACCCTGTTTGATTACATTGCCTGGGCAAGATAGGCTCCCAGTCTCATATCGGTGGTCAGGATATGTTCGGTTAACCAGCGCTCCAGAAAAACGATATCGTCATCCACAACCTGTTTGCCTGCCGCAACAACCTTCTGTTGCAATCCCTTGGCACTTTCAATGAGTTCCCGGTGCTCTTCCTTATGCTCTGCGTAGCCGTCATAGCCGTATTTCACCATCAGGCGTTCTTCATGACTGAAGTGCCAAACCGTACAATTGATCAGTTCTTCCAGTACCGCAGCGAGGTAATCCGGATCTTCACCTTCCGTTACCGCATGATTAAGCATATTAAACAGCTTCACCAGTTTCTTGTGATCATCATCGATCTCATCGACCTCGACACTTAACACCTGGCGCCACACTAACTCTTTCACAAGTATTCTCCCGGATTGTTATTAAACACTTCTCTCCACAGGCTGCTTAATCAATAGTTTACGCTTTTTGTAGTGCTAACAAAAATACTGAGTCCGTTGGTTTGACCAATCACTCAGCTTATTAGCGGCAAGTTTGATTCTGATCATTTTTTCATCAAAATTACCATTTTATTATTTAGATCAGATTTGCTAGCGGGCATCACTTTGCTATGTCACTTAACCATGTAAGAAGAGAGGGAAATTCAATGAAAAGTCTGAAGAAAATCCTTGTACTTGCCGGGTTGCTAGGCGCCTCTATCATGTCCATGTCATCAGCAAATGCATTCTGGTGGCCATGGGGTGGGCCTTGGGGTGGAGGTCCATGGGGAGGTTATCCATATTATGGTGGCAATCCTTACTACGGAGGCCACCCTTACTATGGCGGTTATCCTTACCACGGCGGCTATCCGTACTATGGTGCTTATCCTCACTACGGCTATCCCGCGTATACGCTGCCACCAGCACAACAGCCTGCCGCACCGGCAAAACCTGAAGAAAACAAATAGTAATGCATCCACACAAAGGGCGGAGTCATTGCTCTGCCCTTTTACCCTATTGAAAAAGAGGTCAGCAACAAGGTAATAAATTTCTCACAGTGTGACCAACTCCCATTTATTGGATTGACCTTGGTCACACATGATCTACCTTAGTAGAGCGATATAGAAGTCAATCTAGGTTGTAGTTATTAAATGTGTATAGCCAGATTCACGTCATGGAGGGTATGACTATGAAATATGCTGTAATCACCACACTGTTAACATTCCTTTTCACAGGTGCGGCTATGGCCGGTGGTGCCACGGGATCGGGAAAAGGCGCAGAAAAAATGGGACTGGGCGCCGGGCAAAGTATGGAACAAATGCGTGCCACCCAGGAACTGCGTTTCCGAAATATCGATGGCAACCAGGATGGTTTTATTACCCGTAAAGAGGCAGAAAACCATCAACGCCTGATCACTAACTGGGACAAGGCCGATGCAAATGCAGACGGCAAGCTGGACTCAGCCGAGTTCAGCGCCTTTGAGGAAGTCGTACCACCGGGACGCAATCCTTAATCTATTATTTATATCTTCGGGGTCAGATAACATAACGCGCTACTCCAGGCCGTTGGGTATCTGGCCCCATCAACCCCTAATTGCTCTTCCCGTTATGTGACCACAGACTGGCCAGTACCGACCCAGACAAGTTGTGCCAGATACTGAAGATGGCACCTGGCAGCGCGGCCAGTACTGAAAAATACTTGATCGCCAGCGCAACACTGAGACCGGAATTTTGCATACCAACTTCGATCGCTAATGTACGGCAGGTCTGTTGATCATAACCCATCCATTTGCTTACCCAGTAACCGCCAAGCAAGCCTGTCAGATTATGCAGAATGACCGCGGTCATGATCACGAAGCTCAACTCACTGATACGAGCCTGGTTAACCGCTACGATAATGGCGATGATCAGCACAATCGCGATCACGGAGATCACCGGAAACAGTGGTTTGACGGGTTTTAATCTCGGTCCGGCCAGATGATTAATCAACACGCCTATCAATACCGGTGCAATCACGATTTTCAGTACCGTTAACAGCATTCCCCATACCGGCACTGGAATTCGTTCACCGAGATAGAGCCAGGTAAGTGCCGGCATCGCCACAACGGCCAGCAAGGTTGAACACAGCGTGAGTGTAATCGACAAGGCCACGTCGCCTCTGGCCAGATAACAGATCACGTTGGAGGCAGTGCCGCCTGAGCTGGCCCCGACCAGTACCATACCGATCAACAGTGGCAGCGGCAGTTTCAGCCCTATTGATATCATGTAGGCCGCCAAGGGCATGACCAGGAACTGCAAACATACCCCGATCAGAATGATGCCAGGAGTTTGACCCACCCGTTTAAAGTCTTCCATGGTCAAGGTCATACCCATACCAAACATGATCACGGCCAGTAGCGGAATGATGCCGGGTTTCAATGTGGTAAAGGGTTCCGGAAAATAATAAGCGATACCTGAAAGCAACAAGGCCCAAACGGGGAACAGATGGGTGATAAATTTAACCAGCATTTACGTTTTTCCCCTCCACAATATTGATTATTAATCCACGTCCTTACCAACAATAATTGCTTTCTGCTTCTGTAATTCCTCTACCAGGAAATCTCGAAAAATACGAACTCGTGCAGTTGTGCGCAAATCCACATGCGATAACACCCATAATCCCCAGCCACGTTCGACAAAGGCCGCCGGAATGCGGTGTAAATCAGTCTCTAAATCACCAAATGCACATGGCATCTGGGCCATCCCCATACCCAGTTGCACCATTTTCAACATCAGGCCCAGCTCAGTGGTGCGATACACACGTCTGGTGTTCGGGAAACTTTTCTCGATCCACGGCGGCCGGGTATGGCCATCGCCGATCCAGGTGATACAGGGTACATCCCCACTGTCGGGGTCTGACTGAATCCTTTCCAGGATGTCTTTGCTACCATACACGGCATAGGCGATGCGACCAATACGTTTACCAACCAGGTTGGACGGCGGGTTGTCAGTAGACCGGAGTGCGACATCGGCTTCACGAGACGCGAGGTTCAACTCATCACGGGTCGCGATAATCTCCAGGTCCACCTCCGGGTACTGTTCTGTAAAGGCCTTCAAGGCCGGTAACATCAGCGACTGGGTGCAGACATCGGCTACAGTAATGCGTAATAAACCACTGAGTTCCTGACTGTCAGCCATCACATGCCGTTGTATACTGTCAGCCTCTTCCGACATACGCTCTGCGGTACTCACCAGCTCCTCACCGATCGCAGTAATCATCCAGCGCTTGCCATCACGAACAAACAGACTTTTACCGAGATATTGTTCCAGTGCAGCTATACGACGTGAAACCGTGGTCTGATTGACACCAAGTGTTTCTGCAGCAGCGGATACCGAACCAGCGCGAACGACTTCAAGGAAATGCTTTACCCCATCCCAATCCAGTTTATGCATATTTGCATTATTCATGTGCATTAATCTCAATATACAAGCATTAATGCATATTATAACCTCTATTTCGTAAACCGCATCATGTACCCGATTAGCCAACCTACAGGAGTGTTACAACATGAAACTGAAGCGGATTCGGCAGGAATTGACTATCAATGTGGCGCCTGAGCGCATGTGGGAACTGCTGTCGCAATATGGCTATGTCGCCCGATTTCACGCCGGCATGTTGGAATCACACTCAATAGCCAGCAGTAAAGACCAGGACGGACCTGGCTGTGATCGGCTCGGTCATATCTATGAAAAGTACGAATGGAAAAATTTCCCGATACACAAAATAGCTGGGCTACAAACATTATGCCGAAACCGGTGAACGGCATGTCCCGATCAAGCAACTTAAAACCCGTTACAAAGACATGAAGCCTGTGGAGGTGCAATATGGATGATTATACTTTTTTGCAACGCCTGTTTGGCAAGTCCAGTCGCGCTGTGCGTCTGTTTTTATTCAATTCAACACTACTCATCATGATCGGCATCTGGTTGTCCGGGTTTGACAATGTCCATTGGTCTATTTATTTCGTACCGGCCTTTTATACCTTTGCAGCCGTGCTTGGTATCTGCCCTGGTATGAATCTATGGCGAATCATTTTGAATGAAAGTGAATAAGGATAAATATGATGAACAACTACAAATCGCATAACAAACAAAAAGGTTTTTTTGATTTTGGGCTTGGCCTGGGCATACTCGCCGTTATTGGTGTAGCTACTGTACTCCTGAAACCGGACGATACAAATATAAAACAGGAAAAAGTCGCATATTGTCTGGACGAAAATAAAACCAGTAACAGGTACAATCATATTTGTACAGATACCTGACAAAAGCACATCACTCCAGACAATGACATCTGGAGTTTTTTTCTGAAAACTTGAACAAACAGGCATTCAACGCTGTTGAATGCCTGTTCATATCCACTTTTTCTGATTACTCGCATATCATTAATATATGTATTCAAAATGCACTATCCGCAATGCAGAATACAACTATTTTCCCGGATTTTGAATAATAAATCATCTCATCCCAGAGTATTCCGTGAAGACTATATTGGCACCTAAATTGCATCGTTCTCTTAACATTAGTCTGTAATAACAATAAGGAGATTAGCATGAGACGATTGTTTGCAATACTGGCCATAGTGTTTTCTACCTACACCCACGCAGAAGAACAGCTGACTATTAATACCCTCCAGCTGCAATACCACCTGGCTACACAGGCCGTCATTGCCGCTGTTTCTGAATGTACAAACCGCGGTTATAAGGTTTCTGCTGCACTGACAGGACGTGACGGCAATCTTCTTGCCTTTACCCGGCACCCGTTGGCAGGTCCGCATACAATAGCCACCAGCCAGAAAAAAGCCTATACCGCGGCTAGCCTGCAGTCGTCAACGGGGCAGCAACTGCAAAAGGAACGACCAGATCTGAATTTTGCACCCGGTATTATATTAATCCAGGGGGCACTGCCCATCAGTGTCGCCGGACGCTTTTATGGTGGTATTGCTGTAGCAGGCGCCGATACACTAACCGATGAAAACTGTGCCAAACATGGACTTGGTATTCTTACCGAGGCACTGGAGCTAGCAGACTAGTACTGAACGTAAGAAGGTGCTTACGGGAAGATCTTAATAAACCCACAGGCGTCAACAGGCCAACATCGCCCATGCCTAGCGCTTAACTGATTATGTCCTGTTTTGCCTTAAGCGGCTGACTTACCAGGTAATGCATGAGCCACCCTGCACCTGAATATAAACGCGGATGCGTATACACACACTGGTGGACTGGTTAGCACAGGATTTGAAACAAATCCTGAAAAGGCCGCCTGGTCCCGGGGCCAGTCTAACGAATTAGGCAATACAAACCTGGGGAGATAATATCCGACCCGGCATTTTTTCAGGTGCCACAAAACGTATATTGCACGACTTCCTCGGGTTCGGGCGGCAATTGATAACGTTCTTTGCCGGCCTGTTCCGTAAACGGGTTTTGCAACACTTCATGCAATTCATGAAAAACTGAAAAATCACCATGATCTTCGGCAGCGCGGATAGCAGCCTCAATCTGGTGGTTGCGCGGGATATACACCGGGTTCACCGCACGCATGCTCGCCTGCCTTTGTTCATCACTGTGTGTTTCCAGGCTTAAACGCTCACGCCATTGCACTACCCAGTCATCAAACTCGTCTGGTCGGTCAAATAAAAGACGACAATCCCGGTCAGTCTCAGACGCTTGCGCATCCAGTTTAGACAAGTGATAAAACGTCAGGGTGAAATCCGCACGATTGGCTGCCATCACATTGAGCAGATCCTTGATCAACGCTTGATCGTCAGCATCCTTGTTCGCTACGGCCGTTATACCAAACTTGGTTCGCATCCCATCAAGCCAGGCGCGCTCGTATTCATCTGCGTAGCCTTGTAAAAGCGACTTGGCCAGCTCAATCGGGTCGTCTTCATTGTCGGCCAGCAACGGTAATATCGCTTCAGCTAGACGCGACAGGTTCCATATACCGATACCGGGCTGATTGTTATAGGCATATCGACCCTGTTGGTCGATAGAACTGAACACCTGGTCATGGGCGTAGGCATCCATGAACGCGCACGGCCCATAATCGATGGTCTCACCAGCAATGGACATGTTATCGGTATTCATCACGCCATGGATAAAGCCCAACTGCATCCACTTCGCGATAAGCCGGGCCTGGCGTTCAAGCACGCCCTGAAAAAACGCCACATACGGGGTTTCTGCCTGCGCGGCATCAGGGTAGCTGCGTTCGATCATGTAGTCTGCCAGTTGCCTGACCGCATCGACATCCCTTCGTGATGAGAAATACTGAAACGTCCCGACACGCACAAAACTTTCGGCAACGCGTGTAATCACCCCGCCCGGCAATAGCTGTTCCCTGACCACCTGCTCACCGGTTGTCACCGCGGCCAACGCACGCGTGGTTGGTACGTTCAGATTGACCATTGCTTCGCTGACCAGGTACTCACGCAACACGGGGCCCAGGGCCGCACGGCCATCACCATTACGGGAAAAAGCCGTGCGTCCGGAACCTTTCAGGTGCACATCAAAGCTAGTCCCATTCGCAGCGCGAAGCTCACCGAGTAATAGCGCACGGCCATCGCCAAGCTGGGGACTGAAATGAGCAAACTGATGTCCCGCATAGGCCATCGCCAGAGGCTCGGCACCGTCCGGTATCACGTTACCTGAGAACACCGCGGCAAGGTCAATTTCACTGAGGTCAGTAGCTGAAATTCCCAGCACCTGCGCAAGCTCATCATTAAACCTGATCAACGAGGGGCTGGCCACCGGTGCTGGTTTTATCAGCTCGTAAAACCGGTCACCCAGGTTCACATAACGGTTTTCAAAAGGAATCTGTAGCACGCTTTTCTCTATACAATCTGGAAACAGGGATATTTTACCGTAGTCTTTGCATAACAAAGACTGGGAATCTCTAAGGGTATAGACAATAAAAGATCGGTTATATTCGCCACTAAAATGAACGTGGCGGTGACGGATGGAACTGCGCCGGTTTGGCTTGCCTGACCAGCGTGGTCTTGATCTCCCATTGCATCTCCGGCGGAATCGATTCCAGAAAGTTGATTTCACCGGCGATACTGGTCGCGATCGGTACACCATCGCGATACAGGATACGGTTTTTCGGCTGGCGGGTAACACGATCCCCGGCGGTAACGGAACCGGTCAGGTTGAGCGGATCGGTAGCAGCGATCGCAACCAGTTTACCGTCCTTCGCCTGGTTGCGGATCTTGCGCAGGGACTGCATAGCCTGCGGTAACGCGAATTGTTCACCGGCAAAACCCTGTACGAAGCGACCACCTCGTAGTTCACCACGTGCCTCCATACGCCTGTAAACATAAAGCAGGTCACGCCAGGGTGGCAGACCGGTTTCGTTTTCGAGCAGTTTACGGAACACCACACCGTAACGGTTCAGTAAAACCCGCGCAATATGCTCAACCGCATCTAAATGATGCTGTAGATCCGGTGACGGTCTGGCCGGTCGTAACAATGACCAACGTCCGGCCTGGGCCAGCGGTTTGTAACCCGGTCGACGCTTGGCCCGACGACGCAGGATCGGTTGCGGCGTAATAAGGGTGCGCAGGCCACTGAAACTGTCCGAGGTAATCAGGCCCCAGGCCACCAGTTCACCCAGCGCGGTTTCCAATTGTACCGGTAACAGGCGGGTGTCATCCTGAAGGTCCTGGAAAAAACTGGCACCCCACTGACGCAGACTGTCGAGCACTTTGCCCGCATTGCTCGATAAGTTGATATCTGTGGTATTCAGCAGCGCATTGTCACTGCGCCAGTCAGCCAGGTGCTCTCGGCGAATAAAACTGATCGGTGTGCTCTTCACGGCCGGGTTCTTCTGTTTGGCTCCTTTATTCACCGGTGGTGCTTGCAAACGCAGCCAGACCAGCTTGCCGGACTGGCACAGGCCATCCAGTTGCGATGCGCTGAAGTCGCGAATACGCATTGGCAGGATATCCTGCTCCCAACTGGCGGCTGCCAGAGGTATCCCTTCCAGTTGTTGCAGGCTGCGTTCCAGCGCGGCCTCCCCTTCACTCGGATCATCGAAGCCGTGCCAGTGGAATAGATAGCGCATGAAGTCCGCCGGACTGACCGGATCGATCTCATTACGCAATTGCTTGATAGTGTACCGATTGATACGTGCCAGTAAACCACGTTCACACCATTCGGTTTCGTCCGATTGGGTGAATTGCCCCTGGATTACAAAGCCTTCCTGTTGCAGCGCCAGCAGGCTGATCTCCACTTCATTCAACGGTAAGGACAACGGTTTATTCAATAGCGATAGTGTGATCGGACCAAGACCTTCCAGGCGACTGCGTAACAGTTCGGTCAGTGCCAGAGTTTGATCTTCGGGGATCGGCTCAGTTGGTTCTATCACTGGATTCATGGGTACATCCGCAAATAGTGCCCGCACATGATGCAGGCGTTCCGCTGCGGTCCATAGCTTTGTCTGATCAAGTGTTACTACCGTCGCACGTTGCTGTTCTTGCAGACCTTGCATCAGGGTCTGCCAGTTCTCATTCCGGCCTTCCACCTCGGTAACAAAACCCAGTACCATCAGTGCATCATGTAACTCATCAGCATTACCGGCCTCAGGCCAGGCCTCCTGTTTGACCCGGATAATAGCATCACTGTCGAGTTTACCGATTCCGGCAGCATCGACCGGGTCAAGATGACGTTGCTGGTTAATCGCCAGCGTGCGACGCTCTTCGGCGGCACCGTCATCGAGAAACGCGTACGGCCGCGCGTTGATGATTTCCAGTGCCATCGGTGACGGGGTGGCCAGATCGCGCGTGGTAATGGTGATGCGTTGTTCCTCGATAGCTTTTAACAGCCGGATCAGTCCATCGATATCCATCAGTTCATGCAGGCAATCGACCAGGGTCTGGTCGACCAGCGGATGCTCAGGAACTTCCCGGTCCCCTGCGATATTTTCAAAGCAGGCGAGTTGATCCGGAAAGATCACCGCGATCAGGTCTTCGGCATTGTTGCGCTGGAACGGGGCCGGAACCTTCTTGCCCCCACGGTTGCGTGGCACCGCCAATGCGGTATTGGTTACCCAGCGCCAGCGCACCGGGAACATCGGCGCGGCCAGCAGGGCCTGGACCAGGATGTCGGTAACACTGGTGGATTTCAGATAGTGTGCCGGTTCGTCCAGCGGAAAACTGTGGGTCGGCCCGAGCGACAGAATCAGGTTGTCTTCCATTGCCGCGGCCTGTAATTCAAAATTAAAGCGGCGGCAAAAACGTTTGCGCAAGGCCAGTCCCCATGCGCGATTAATGCGCGAGCCATACGGCGAATGGATGACAAAATGCATATCGCCGGTCTCATCGAAGAAGCGTTCGAATACCAGGTGTTGCTGGGTCGGTATCACGCCCAAGGCTGCCTTTACCGCGGCCAGGTAGTTCACCAGTTGCTCAGCCGCGCTTGGTGGCAAGGCCAGTGTGTCCATCACATAGTGGATCGTCGTCTCCTGGCCCTGCTCCAGTTTTACGTCCAGGTCGTTGCGCAAACGCGATACCGCAAAAGACAACTCGTCCGTGCGCCCGGGTGCCTCACCAAACCAGAACGGGATATTCGGTGGCTGGCCATTTGCATCCTCGACAAACACCCTGCCCTGTTCGATTTTTAACATGCGATATGACTGATTGCCTAGCTGAAAGATATCGCCGGGCAGGCTCTCAAACGCGAAATCTTCATTCAGGGTGCCGACGAACACGCCCTGTGGTTGCATGATCACATCGTAATCAAACTGATCGGGTATCGCACCGCCGTTGAGCAGTGCTGTCAGGCGGGCGCCCTTGCGTGGCCGCAACTGGCCATGCACTGCGTCACGATGCAAATAGGCGCTGCGCCGGCCACGTCGAGTATGAAAACCATCACTGAGCATTTTCACTGTCGCCGCAAACTGCTCATGACTTAGCTGCCGATACGGCCAGGCGCGGACAAAGCACTGGTACAGCTCCTGCTCTTGCCACTCACGACTGGCCACCTCGGCAACAATCTGTTGTGCGAGCACATCCAGCGGATGGTCAGGTATATGTATCAGATCCAGCTCATCACGGCGGATCGCGTCGAGCAGTGCCGTGCATTCGACCAGGTCATCGCGTGATAACGGAAACAGCCGCCCCTTAGGTGTGGCATGAACGGCATGACCCGAGCGTCCGACCCGCTGCAGGAACGTCGCAATCGCGCCGGGTGATCCGATCTGGCAGACCAGGTCCACATCACCGATATCGATACCCAGTTCCAGCGACGCGGTGGCCACCAGCGCACGTAACTCACCTTGCTTTAAACGTTGTTCCGCATCGAGCCGGTGTTCCTTGGCCAGGCTGCCGTGATGGGCGGTCACTGCATCCTCACCCAGACGTTCGGCCAGTGCCGCAGCAGCCCGTTCGGCGAGGCGGCGTGTGTTCACGAAGATCAGCGTGGTGCGGTGATCCTCGGCCAGTTGCGTCAAACGATCGTAGATCTCGGCCCAGACTTCGTTGGCCATCACCGCTTCCAGCGGGGAGCCGGTGACTTCGAGCTGGATTTCCCGTTCACGCACGTGGCCGGTATCAATAATATGACAGGGGCTGTTGCTATCATCATGCTTATGCCCGGTCAAAAACGCGGCCATGCCAGTTACCGGCTTTTGTGTTGCAGACAGGCCGATACGCACCGGTGGCTGGTCACACAATGCCTCTAGGCGTTGCAACGACAGGCTCAGGTGGGCGCCACGCTTGTTCCCGGCCAGCGCGTGGATCTCGTCGACGATCACCGAGCGCACCGTGCGCAGCATGTCGCGCCCGGATGCCGAGGTCAGCAGGATATAGAGAGACTCCGGTGTGGTGACCAGGATATGCGGCGGGTTGCGCTTCATCGCCTCCCGTTCAGCAGGTAAGGTATCGCCACTGCGCACCCGGGCCGTGATGGGCACATCATCCAGGCCCATTTCCAGCAACTGGTCTCGAATGCCATTCAGCGGCAGCTCGAGGTTTTTGTGTATATCGTTGGACAGGGCCTTCAGCGGCGACACATACAACACCCGGGTTTCATCCGGCAGCGGCTCAGTCAGGCCTTCGACCAGTAATTGATCGATCGCAGCCAGAAACGCGGCCAGGGTTTTGCCCGATCCGGTCGGTGCCGCAATCAGGCTCGACTTCCCCGCCCGGATCAGCGGCCAGGCCTGGGCCTGTACCTCCGTCGGCTGGTCAAAATGGGACGTGAACCAGTTGGTCACGGCAGAATGGAATCGGGTTAGTGGCATAAGAAGATCATAGATATTAAGGCAGAATGAAGCAATGGTCTGAGGGATTATATAGAGTCTGAATCTGGGTCTCTCCACACATCTTCTTACGTTATCATTGCTGCAACTTTTAAAAAGTGCCGTCATTGCGATGTGTTATTGAAAAACCAAAAATTTTTCAATAACACCGTGGCAATCCAGCCTTTTCTCGTAAAAGAACGTAGCCAGATTGCAATTGTTCTTAAATACAAGAAAAATCTACCCAATCATCGTCTCAATCTTATTCTCTATTGAGTTGATTCTCCACGCATTGCACGCCACGTAAATATTATCCCTATTATCATTCCCAAGACAATCGGCGTAAAAACAAGATACCCAGGCTGGATATTTGCGAGACATGCATTGCTACCAGGCTGATATCGCGTTATCGGCCAGCAGTCATACATAAAATATACAATAACACCGGCAACCAAAATAGATACAAGACAGGCTACAAAAGAATAAGCCAGCCATGTAAAGACGGCTTTCTCCGAAATAACCTGACGGTAGGAGATAGACATTGCTTACATTACAAGCAGATTATCTGTCAGATTGATTAATACTATTCACCTGAAATATTGCATCCAGTTTCATTTTTAATCTGGATGGCCCCATTGAATAACCATTTACCATGTTGCTCTTGGAATCAACCTCAATGTTGATAAATCCGAATAATCCAATAAATTGATCAATAGAACCGGAACTGCTCTTCCTTTTTTTGATCACATATTGTTTAAACAAATTCTTATCAATTGGACCAGACAGTAGAATATGCTCTTTAGAGCAGGATGCAGTTAGATCATAGAATGAGAGTAAATTAACCAGTGTCCCGGAGTAATCCTCCCCGCTTAACAAACCCGTTCCATATATATTGAATGAAGTATCGAATGGCCTACCAGGCTTTGTTACCTTGTTTAACTTTATCTTGTATATTTGTCGTTTATCATCACTTCTTATATCAACCCACTGATAATTTCCATCAAACACTGTTATGGTTCTAGCTTCACCACGCGGGGTGTACAGTATCTGTTTCAAGTACATTTTATCTGGCATCACCCCTGAAACAAGCGAGGATGACTTCATATGCTCATAGGTTGAAGTGATTTTTACATCATAACTTTTTATTTCATCAATTTTTTGGAGTATTTTAGTTATAACCTGTTTCGTTTCGCATGTTTCTGGCATGGCATTGACAGGAGAACCAATCAACAGCGATATAATTGCTATAAACCACCTACGGTTTAACATATCTAGTAAATCCCTTTTCCTTGTCTGAATATTCGTACTTTACCGAATTTATAGCCAACCCATGCGTGTATTCCTGCACCTGCCAACGGGATGGGAATGGTATAGATACCTTTATTGGTAATTCCAAGGTTCTTGATCACATTTTCCGTAAGATAACGCATTTTCTTATATTTCTGAATTGTATCAACAGCCTTACCAACGCCTCGAATACCTTTAAAAAATGAGTCCAGCTTCGCTGCAATAGAAAGATCGAAATCCCAACTGTCTGAATCACCGCGCATTTGATCAGGCGAATCATAACCATGTGCAAGAACAAATACAGCACTAATACTACCACCCAGCCCTGGACCTACCTTAACGCCATTAATATTTAAAGTAGCATTACGCACATCTGGCAACACGTCTCCAAGATTATATATCATCCCTGTTAGATCATGAGCGCCTACAACAAACAAATCTCCTGAATGTGCTTTAGCAACGCCAGCCCAAACTCTTTTAAGAGCAGGTATTGATTTTTCTGTACTATTTGATATGGGAATACTTTGAACGCGTTCCGGTACATAGATACGGCCAGGCCTGGCACTACTACTGAATATCCAGTTAGCATGGTTTGTTGTGGTATCTAGACAACCCACGTAATTTCTCAAATACCAGTTTATTTCAGCCACATCCTTTGTTCTGAAATTCTCATACATCAATTCCCAGACATCTATACCATATAATTTGGCAACTGATCTCCAGCTATCACCATCTTTTACTACATAAGGTCTGAAGCCCGATGGTATATAACCACGTTTAACTGGTTTGGCGGGTGTTCTTTCGATTGGCATTGATCTCTATCCTTGTAGTCAATGTAAAAATGATTAACGATTTGTTCTAGGCAAGGTCCATTAGCCACAAAATAAATACTACAATATTTGCTCTCCGAAATACAAGTCAATCTCTGAAGTGCAAGCACATATGGGCCAATTATCACAAAATATCATATGGTTACGATCCTGATAAAGACTTTATCGTTATACCTTTTATCTCCCAAACCAGATACACCAGCAGTAAAAAAATACCACTACCAGCAGGACAAACGAAAGTGATTATTGATATAGTCCTGACGTTTCGCCGTAGCCTCAAAATTCGTGTTCAGAAATAGCAAGCGCGAGTCACCAATGTCGGCACCATAAGGTAGCGTGTCAGTTGAAATATCAGTATCGAAATACCCCAGCTTCCATGGTGCTGGACTATTGCATCATGAGGCGGAATGAAACTGTCATGGCGACCGGCCAGTACATAGGTGGGTGGCTCTGGTTGTCCGTCGAGCTGCTCTACATGCAGCCGATGCAAATTGGCGTCAAATCGCTCGAGCTGGTAATGCTGGGTTACGGCAGTCGCAAACGCCCGCTTCCTGTCCTGGTGCAACAACCAGGCAAAGGCCTGTGCATAGCGATAGGCAGAGTCTGGCAGGCGCGGCGCAACCCCGACCAGTACCAGTTTCTCTACACGCTCCGGGTGTAGCACAGCAAATCGATGCACTATCGCAGCCCCATAGGACAGGCCAACAGGCAGTACTTTATCCAGCCCCAGGTGATCGAGTAGTTGCGCCAACAAATTGACCAATTCGGTGAAACCGAATTCGGCACATACCTGTGTATTACCGCCCTGCCCAGGCAGCTCGACCAGCAGGATTGGACGAAGATCGATCAGACCAGAGATTTCAGACCGGAACGACCAGGCATTCTGGAATGCACCACCGATAAACACCACCGGAGGCAAGTTTTGGGTTTCAGGAAGCGCAAAACTGAGGTGATGGGTATGAAATGGCCCGAACTGGAGCTCGATATGCTTACCGAAGAAATTGCTGCGCCTGCAGTTGGAATACTGGTACTCCATTGCAGTACTCCCAGTAACAAATGTGGGATATTACTGGATAACCGTACTAAAAACTCTGTATTTATAATGTTTTGTCTTCTATTTATAAATTAAAGCACAGACAATCGATGTGTTTTTTGATTTAGCTCAATTAGCATTTACTTAGATTGATTCAAGTCAATTTTACCTGAGGCCAGTAAGAAATATTCACCAGCAACCAGCGTTTCAGCCATGGTCCTAAGCAGATTGGCTTTCAGGCACCTTTACAATTTGTATCCTGATAGCAGTTTGAGCTTTAACTCACGCAATGCCGCTTTTAGAGGCAACACAATACTCTTATTCCGTTCACCGGCAATGACAATACCCACTACCTTCTCGGTCTTGTCAGGCTGATCGGTGACAACAAGTGCGCCGGAGTCACCACCCAGTGAAAAAGGGGGCCCTACTGGTGTAATCTCATAGACTTCATCGTAATAAACCGTCCCCTTGAAGGTCTGCGAATTCATCGGCCCATAATAACATGTCACGTTGTAGTCGATAGGTTCAGGCCGTTTGCTTTTTCCGACATATGTTATTTCTCCATGAGTCAGACCGGTTGACCTCCCCCATTTTTTCACAGGCAACCCAAGCTTGACGTCAGCATAAACCGTCGGTGTATCATAGGAATCTTTACCCGACCCTTGCAAAGAAGTGATTTTGACTTTTCTCCGGATTTCAAAGCATGCCAGATCACGATTATCGTGGTACTTGGTTACACTGGGTAGTCCCTGTGCCATTTTAGCAGGTCTCAGATAATCACCAATCACAACAATATTGTTATTTTCAACACTTACATCCTGGATACCGGGCGATACCACAGGAGTACCAGGCTGTGCAATACTGCATCCACCGATAACATGGTTGCAGGACAGGCCCAGCGTACGTCCATCTTCACTGCTTACGAGCGCGGTCAGTGTACCCGCATTTCTCTGGTTCCCAAGGCCAATTGAAGAACCACAACAAAGCGCTCCTTTGTGTTTGCGTATTGGCTCAAATCTTCCATAGGCCTGAACTGCCTGATCCACCTTGAATGGTTTAGAAGAATCAACTGTAAGTTTAAGCCTGTCAGCAGCATAGGCTTTCTCAAATACCTCCTTAAGTGCTTCCCTCTTTTTTACAGCAATTGGCAACCTGGAAAAAATGGAAATACGACGTCCATCCGCCTCTACACGTATGATCTTTCTCGTACGAAAGAATTCAGTCATCTCGCTATCGAATGGAACCAGCTTTAGGTCACCTTGCGCTTCAATCGGGACATTATCAGAGAGAATTCCGTTGTTACGCGCCCATGAGATTATCGCCAACCGAATTTCCTCACTCTTCATTAGGTTTCTCCCTGATATAGAAGGTGGTAGGCTCAGGATCATCTATGGTTCTTTGACAACGCAGTTCATATAGACCTGGCTCAAGTTCGTTCGTAATAGAAAATCCGAACTCACTGACACTTACACCCTTCAATCTGACACTAATATTGATTGATTCTTGTTCGAGTATCCTTTGACCCGTATCCAGGTCTATGCTCGCCAGTTCAAAATTTTCAAACGGGTCTGTCATGTTCTGATTAAAACTGACTATCACCTCGATCTCCTCTCCCGGATCGTAAACTTCCTGGTTGACACTGATACCTACTGCATCAGAGGCGCCCACATCTGCTCTGTGATCAGCCGCCTGCGGATGTACGTTTGCTGGCGCATTCAGGATGCGATACAGATACTCACGGACCTGGCGATCTGTAAATATCGTACTGTGTTTCTTCTGCGAGAAGATATGGGGTATCCCGACTATACATGCGCTGGAGATAGGCACAGTTCCATCTCCTGCTGATTTTCGTTCAATAGGAAGAGGATCCTGTGATGCATTAATCCATTCATTACGAATGTTTGTTTTTAAAGCGGAACCAACAATAAAGAAATACTCAATATCTTTTGGTCTATTACCAAGATCGAGCACCGACCAGAAATCACGTGCCAGATTGATATTCTGTGCATTCATGTTCAAGCGGCTGGCAATCTGCGCATCAAAGGGATCCATCACACCCGGCAAATTACCGGGCATTGGCCGCTCGACGGTAAGCGCGGCCTTGGTCGGAGGGACTAATTCAAATGCCGAAGAATAACCCGGCTCATTTGCCAATCGCTTGATGTCTGGACCGGAAAGCCCCACTGATTTATCGGTCCCGCGCAAACGGAATAATGCCAGCGAGGACCCAAAGTGCGGGGTGCCCATCGTAATCAGTCGAGTTATCTGTGAATACCAGGGTCTATCTGCGTATTTACCGGATTCAAGCAAGTAACGCATCACTAGCCCACCCATCGAATGGCCTAAAAATGTAATACTGAGATCATCGATTGTATCCGGAAACGTTGCATCCAGGAGCTTAGCCAGCTTGTCGGCAGATATCGCATTCGGTTGCCGCCAGTCATACGGAAAAGGAAGAAACCGTTTATTGCCGTCCCCTGTCGAGTATCCACAAACACTGATATCATCAAGTAAAGTTTTGTAAACACCCATAGGGCCAACACTTCTGATCGGCTCTGTTGGATCAAGGTCTTTTGCAAGGAGGTCCTGTATCCGCTTGTATCCAAATACAGCTTCCAGCGCAGTTGGTGGCCACACTGAACCTTCATCATTCCTTAAACCGGTACCCATGATTCCTGGTGCAAAAACAAGACACTTCATGATTACCTCCTTATAAATTATGATCCGTCAGGAATGCATCTGGAACCTGATGCATATTCAATACGCTGTTTGGCCACAGATACATCTGAATACTGGACCACTATCGCGATATATTCCAGATATGACCCTGATACTATGCCAACAGCATACACCTCATGCTCCACACTTGACGGCCCGATTCTCTGATAAATATTATCAGATACAATAAGTTATCCTTTTCCGATCCGGCTGCCTGAATTAAATCCCGACTCAACGACCGCCAGCACACATGGTAAGATAAAACATGAGTAAAACCTACATCTCCATCCCTGACACACTCTATCGCGGCAAACATTCACTGCGCATCGCCCTGGTAGGCATGCCCAACAGCGGCAAATCCACCCTGTTCAACGCCGTCGCCAGCACGGCCGTGCAAACCGGTCAATTAACCGGTACCCACAAGGTCTATGGTGAATGCCGGGTACAGATTGGCCTGGATGAAGCCGACCTGATTGATTTGCCCAGTATCAGTTCATTACTGCATCTGCGTGATGAAGACCGGGTCACCCTGCAATACCTGCTCTGGGGTGATCAACCACCACCGATATCAGCCCATGAGAAAGGCGAACCGCCCGCGCCGTTTTCACCACCCGATGTCATTATTCAGGTCATCGACGCCACCGCGCTGGATCGCCACCTGGAACTGACGCTGGAACTATCCCAGCTCGGCCGCCCCGTGGTCATCGCCCTGAATATGATCGACCAGGCACAGGACAAGGGGCTGCATATTAACTACCAGCACCTGAGTAAACAACTTGGAATGCCGGTGGTACCCACTACGGCACTGATGGGCCAGGGCATAGCCGACCTTTTCGAAACAGCGGTAAAAGCCGTGCGTGATGATTGTTGTCCCCTGCCGCAACCTGCCAGCAAATATATCTGCGACAGCGTACAGCCGGTCAGCCATGCCCTGAACCAGACAGACATCCATGAGGCCTTTGGTGTACCGCATCCTTTTCTGCTGATGCAGGTGGCCGCCGGTGACGCCTATTTCATAGATGAATTGCAGCATCACTTCCCTGATCGTATAACCGAAATTATGCGCCGGCGCGATGAGGCCGGCGCCCAACTGCCGCGTGATCTCAATGAGGAAATCCATGCCGATCGCCACCACCGCGCCGCCACCCTGTTCGAGGCCGTTACCCGCCTGGGCGACCCGGGCGCCGATCGCAACTGGCGTTACTGGCTGGACGAA
Source organism: uncultured Gammaproteobacteria bacterium (assembly GCA_947258795.1). Lineage (GTDB taxonomy): Bacteria > Pseudomonadota > Gammaproteobacteria > DRJJ01 > DRJJ01 > DRJJ01. The sequence goes on from CAMYJU010000006.1 coordinate 83,045, forward strand.
TTGTTTTTGCACCCGCACTGGGGGCTGGTAGGCAGCCTGTTTGTGTTTGCCACCGTGTTGTTCGTGGTATTTGAAGTCAGCGCCTGGCTGGATTCACTGACCGCCGCGCGCCTGATCGACCTGGCCGAGCAATGGCAACCGACCAGTACCTCGGGCGTAGTCTGGCGCGCCGTGGTCGACGGCCTGATCGGACTGATCGGCATCGTCATACCCTATATGATTCCACTGGTGATGTTGCTCGTAGCCCTGGAAGAAAGCGGCATCATGCAACGCATCGCATTCGTGGTTGACCGCTGGTTCCATCACCTCGGATTGCATGGCGGTGTGGCCGTCCCGTTTCTGCTCGGACTGGGCTGTAACGTGCCCGCGCTGTCGGCAGCCGCGGGTGCAACCAGTGGCCGCGAACGGGTGGTCGCCAGTGTATTGATTACCTTTGTGCCCTGCTCGGCCCGCTCCGCGGTGATCCTGGCACTGGCGGGCAAATACCTGGGCGGCCTGGGTATCTTTGCGATCTTCATAGTCACGCTGGTGGTGATCGCACTAATGGGGCAACTGTTCCGACGACACTTTCGCCAGGCCCAGGGCCCGGGCCAGGTGCAGGAAATCCCGGCCTATGCCATGCCCCACCTGGGCAGCATGTTACGCACCACCTGGGAGCGCACCAGCGACATCCTGACTATCGTCACACCGTTACTGGTCGGAGGCAGCGTGATACTGGCACTACTGAGCCACGTCGGCGCCGATGACGTGATCAACACCCTGTTTATCCCCATTACCGACTGGTGGCTGGGCCTGCCGATGGTACTCGGCGTACCGATCCTGTTTGGCATATTACGCAAGGAATTATCGCTGCTGATGATCTACCAGGCCCTGGGCAGCTTTGAAGTGGGTAATTACCTGAACTGGATTCAGCTCAGTGTATTCCTGATCTTTCTGACGTTCTATTTCCCGTGCGTTTCCACCTTTGCGGTGATGTTAAAGACCATTGGCAAAAAATACGCGTTGATTGCAGTCGGTATCTCGGTGGGGGTCGCGCTGATCATCAGCGGTATCATCCGGTTGTTACTTGAAACCTCTCAGTACCTACTGACTTGATAGCAGACCGACCAGGTTCTGCGGTCTGATTTGCCGCACATAAGCGCTGGCTCTATTTTCTCTCGTCGAACGCCTGCATCTTGTCTGGCACTGTCTGCCAGCTCAGCTCACGCATTACCTTGGCCAGAGCATGCAAGGCCCCCTGTTCGATCACCTCGCGACGCTTTTCCTTGTCCTGTACACCATAAAACGGCAACATCGTATCAAACGCCCTGTCGGTATAACTTTTTATCGGCACCAGCACGTCTTCCTTTCTGGTATGGAAGGCATCCTCACCTTCAGCACAGGGCTTGTCCAGTACATTGAATTGCCGACAGGCGACCGGACGCATAGGGTGAATACTGCAGGCATGATCGATCAGGAACGGGCAGCCTTTGACCTGATCAATATCCCGTAAGTTCTGCTTCACTTGTTCCCGTAAGGGCGATTCCAGCTTTTCAACCACGTACCAGGTCATGCCCACCAGTTCCAGTGGATAAACCGGAATATCCTGATGGGTGGTACAACAACTGCTACAGCCTCGGGAACAGGCCAGTTCGCGCCCCTGTTGCTGTTCGCGCTGAATCGCTTCGCTAACGCCCTGATCGATAATCAGGTAGGCATCCAGCAGGATCGGCAACCAGTCATGCCGGATTTCATCTTCAGGAAAGGACAAACGCTGGGGTTGGCTATAACTGCTAACAGGAATCTCATTCATCATGCCATTTTAAACGATTTTATCCACAAACAAATAATAAATGGGGTCGGCGACAAACAACAATAAGAATAATTCTCATTTGCCGTCGGCCCAATATTTAATGTGTGATCACGACTTCTTTTTGGAGAGCGGCTGATCGTGCGGAACATTCTCCCACAGATCCGTCTTCTCGAAGTGATCAAGATTAATGGCCTTTGCTTCTGACTGGCGTGAGAACATGACCTGTGCAAGTGCATCCATAAGCGTATTGAGATCAGTTTGCTGAGGCAAATCCTCAACAACCTGATGGCCCAACAATGCCATAGTCCTGATCGTTACGGGTAGAACATGTTCCGAACTGTTTTTGAAACCCGTCATAAGCTCTTCGCCATGTCGTTGTTCGTCCCAGTGTGAGTAATGGGTACCCGGCCCATGATCCGTTTCGACACGCATGTCTTCCAAATCACTAAGGATACTGGTTGCCTCATCAGTAAATACGCCGTTGGAATCGAACAGATTCATCCATTTATCCCAACCAAAGCCAAGTGTGTGGCCAATTTCGTGAATAATTGTTCCCGAAATTTCATTACGGGTGAAGGAGGACAGATATTTGGTGTTAAACTCAACGACACCATAGACCACCCCTTCTCTCGTATAAGGCTGGTATGCCCTGGCAATAGTAGTGGAGTTAGCAGTAAAAACACTCAAGCGAATCACAATTGAGGAATTTGGTACTACAAACCTGTTCCAGAAATTACATGCGACCCTCGCCGATTGCTTAAGCTTGCCGTCCTCATCTGAGACAATTTTGTATGTTACCAAGGTGGTTTCGATCTCAGCACTCAGAATATCGAGAGCCTGTTTTAGGTGCGGTAGCGCCTCATAGATCGCCTGAACGCGTGCTATTTCGTCAGGCCTTAGGGCACGACCTTGAATCTGAATTTCCGCAGCCTCTTGCGTGAGACTGTCTATAATGTTTTTTAATGCTTCCATTCGCTTGTCCTCACAGGATTAACAAAAAGTATCGATAACTAAGGAGTTAAAGCTATTCATTACAAAATGAGACACGACAACCCCCTGTTATCCATGTCTATTAAAACTAAACTGGTCATCATTAATCGGTGGGCAATTCAAACTGCTATCAATATTACCAGACCTGCTTGCCTGCAAAGCGGGCATGGTCAAGCATACTATCCGTTCAGGTTAATATCAGTGAATTAATAACATTTATGTATAAATTTAGTCCTAAATTGAAAAAGTTGTACCCTAAATAGACAGAATTCTTTGATCTGGATCACGGAGACCTTCCTGTGACCCCGTCACTGACTCAATGCACAGCCACTTCCCGTCTGGCCAGACAAGCTGATAGCGTTTATAGTGTATTGATCCACATATGGGTACTGGAGGTGACCTGATGAGCACACCTGCCGTTCAAGCCGTATCTGATCGACTGTTCTATCTGCCACAGGGCAATGAAT
>CAMYJU010000006.1:86332-177081 GCA_947258795.1 uncultured Gammaproteobacteria bacterium
TGAAGTTTTGCGTTCTGCCTACAATCGCCAACTACCGCTACTGATCAAGGGCCCCACCGGCTGCGGCAAGACCCGTTTTGTGCGCCATATGGCCGCCGAGCTGGATCGTCCGCTGTATACGGTATCCTGTCACGATGAGTTATCCTCGGCCGACCTGGTGGGCCGCTTCCTGATCCAGGGTGAGGAAACCGTCTGGCAGGACGGCCCACTGACCCGCGCTGTACGTGAAGGGGCGATCTGTTACCTGGACGAAGTGGTCGAAGCGCGTAAGGACACTACCGTCATCCTGCACCCACTGACCGATGACCGCCGTGAACTCACGCTGGAAAAGACCGGTGAGGTCATTTATGCACCTTCTGAATTCATGCTGGTCATCTCGTATAACCCCGGCTATCAGAACATGTTCAAGAACCTGAAGCCCAGCACCCGCCAACGCTTTGTCGCACTGACCTTCAATTTCCCCAAACCCGAACTGGAAGAACAGATCTTGCAACAGGAAGTCGACATCAAACCTGTACTGGCACAAAAACTCGTCAGTCTGGGCGGCAGCCTGCGCGCACTGGAAGGCCATGACCTCGAAGAAATCCCTTCCACCCGATTACTGGTACATGCTGCCAGCCTGATCAAGGATGGCCTGGCTCCACCACAGGCATGCCGGGTTGCAATTGTGGAAGCCTTGTCGGATGACCCTGTGATCCAGGAAGGCTTATGGGAAATTGTACAATCATATTTCCATAGCTGAACAATAGTTAGCTGAGTTCAAACCGATGTCCCGCTTGATCCAGTATTTACCGTTGAATCTGGCTTATACATTACAGACGGCACCGGCCTATCCAGCTGCCACCGTCGAGCTGGAGGATATCGAGAAAAGCCTGAACATCTACCTGCATGCCCTGATGCGCTCCTGCGAACAGAAACTGGTCGCCGTAGGAAAAAAGCATCTTCTGAGCCGTACATTTTCATCACAACGGCATTTAAAGTCACTCGCCTGGCAGGAAAGCGGTCACGCTCACCTGCCGGAAACCATCCAGCGCTTTAATGATACAAATCTTAATCGCGACCTGTACTACTGGCTCGCCGCCTATATGGCGTTTGATCAACCCCTGCCCCCGCCTCAACCTCATCAACCGTCACTGTCGCAGGCATTAGCGCACCTGATACAAGGCGTCATGACCAGCCATCGCATCCTGAAGGCCTGCCCTGGCCTGGTAGAACGCTATCAACGTCTGTGTCAGGCCTGCCTGGCAGAACGTCAGCTGATCGTGTCAGCGCACAGGCTGCAACACCATACAGCCGCATTACTCATCGAGTCCGGCATCCGTCGCGCCCTGGGTGACCTGACCAGTGATATACCGAACTGGATGACCAATGCGATTGATGCCGCCGAGGTCGGTATTGTTCTGCCCGATCCACCTGCAACATTATTGAAAACAAACTTACCGTTCTGGCCGGTCGTTATGTGGGGTCGACCCGAGCAGGCTCGACACAAGCCGGTTAAGCTCACAGAAGAACTGATCGATGACGAGTTCTTTGAAACCGTGCCCAACGAGTCACTGGCTGAACCGGAACAGGCCGATATCAGTGAATACCTGGAATTAGCGGAGGAAGACACCGAAGGTGATGAACTGACCGGTATCTACCTGTACCCTGAGTGGGACTGTAAGCGCAATGAATACCGGGACAACTGGTGCCAGGTCACCGAAGATATACAGGACAACGAGGACTGGGCCGAACCACCGGTTGAATTAAAAAGACTATCACGGCGGGTACGTCGCCAGTTCGAGGCATTACGTACAGATGATCGCTGGCAGCATCGACTGACCGATGGCGAGGAAGTCAACATCGACGACTTTATCCAGGCGGTCAGTGAACGCCGCGGTTGTGGTTATGCCAGCGATCGCCTGTACAAGCATCGCAAGCACGACAACCGTGAACTGGCCGTAATGGTGCTGCTGGACATCTCTAAATCCACACTGACCGAGCTGGGCAAATGCACGGTTATCGATGTGGAACGCCAGGCCATGATCGTCCTGGCCGAAGCCCTGTCTGAAGTAGGTGATACCTTCTCCATCTACGCGTTTTCCGGCTATGGCCGCAGCCAGGTGGATATCCTGCGTCTGAAGGCATTTGACGATGACTATGACGAAACCGTGCGCGAACGTATCTTCTCGCTGACCCCACGTGGCTCCACTCGCATAGGCGCCGCACTGCGCCACATGGCCACACGTTTTAGCCATCGCCCGGAAAGACATCGCCTGTTACTGTTACTCACCGATGGTCGGCCGCTGGATCCGGCCGACAACTATAAAGGATTATATGCGCTGGAAGACACGCGCAAGGCATTACAGGAACTTCACAACCAGGGTATCTATGCCTATGGTCTGACCATAGATCGCGCCGGACTGGAATACCTGCCTTACCTGTTCGGCCCTGGCAAATACACCGTATTCAGCAATGTGCAGGCCCTACCCGAGTTCCTACCCAAACTTTACGCCAGCCTGACGGGCCTGGGCACCTGATTCTCCTGACCAAGCCATTGTGAGACGGGGTTAATGAACGATGGTTTCTGACTGCAATGATTCCTACTCGGTTTCAGTATAACCAAGATCTTCCAATACAGAATATGAGGCAGGTAATACCAGCAATGTCAGGAAGGTTGAGGCCAGCATGCCGAATACCACACTGGCCACCAGTGGCACCAGCACCTGCGCCTGCAGACTGGTTTCCGACAACAAGGGCACCATACCGGCCACGGTAGTAATGGAGGTCAAAAAAATCGCACGAAAGCGATCTCGCACAGCCTGGCCGGCCGCCTCGTGTAATACCATGCCTTCCCGACAACGGCGTTTAACAAATTCCACCAGCAGGATGGAATCGTTCACCACGATACCGGCTAATGATACAAAACCGATCATACTCGGCAAGGTCAGATCCAGACCCATGAGTATATGACCCCAGATCACCCCGATTAACGCCAGCGGGATATTGATCAATACCACCAGGGGTTCCCGGTAGTTGCGGAATTGCAGACTGAGTAACAGGTAGACGCCGGCAATGCCGGCCAGAAAACCACTCAATACAGACTGATTGGTTTCCCGTGAATTTTTGACTTCCCCTTCCAGGCTGAAACTGACTCCGGGATATTTTTTCAACAAACCGGGCAGAAACTGCTTACGTGTATCAGACAGGATCTCATTGGTATTGGCGATGGCACTATCCACATCCCCGTTAACCGTTACCGTGCGCTGATGATTGATACGCACAATGCGGGAAAATTCCCGTTTCTCTTCAATTCTCGCGATGGCGGCCAGCGGTATGGCTTGACCCTGCCGGTTGAATATCGGTAGTTCTTCCAGATCGGCCAGGGCACTACCGGGGGCGCTGTCCAGTTTGACATTAATCTCGTAAGCTTCTCTACCGTGATAGACATCGGCCACCTTACTGCCATAGTAAGCCGCACGTAACTGTTGAGATAACTGCTGGGCATCCACCCCGGAGCTCAGCGCCCCGGGATACAGTTTGATACTGAACTGCGGTTTGCCCGGGCGCAGGTCATCGAGGATATTGGACACACCAGGATAACCATTGAGCCAGTTTTGCAACTCCCAGGATGCGCGTGACAATTGCGCCAGGTGCTTACCCTGTAAGCGAATAGCGATGGCCTGTCCGGCTGGACCAAAGGCCGGTTCCTTATACTGAATGGAAATAGTATCGGGAATAGAGGGGGTTTGAGCCATCCACCTGCGGCGCAATTCATTTAGTGAATTGCGGCGGATCTCGGCATCCAGCAGATCCAGGCTAATGGTCGCCAGATGCGCGCCTTCCTCACCCGCATCAGTATTCTTGCTATAGGCCACCTGGATGTGCTTGACTAGCCTGCCCTCGTCTTCCGGCGGCAATTGATCAATCGCCTGCTGCAGACTGGCCAGCAATGTTTTCACCACTTCCTCGGTACGATGGAACGGTGTACCCTGCGGCATAATGATACGTGCGTCCAGCAAGTTCCCTTCCAGATCCGGGAACGATTTAAATTTTAAAAATCCTGCCGGAATCAAACTGAAGGAAACGACAAACAAGGCCGTGGTAATACCCAGCACTGCATAGCGATACTGGATAGCCACATCCCCGATACTACCAGCCTTATGCCGCAACCGTTCAAAGCGTTGATCAAAACGTTCACGCCAGCCAGCACGTTGCTTCGCATGATGCTTATCCAGGGAATGTTTCAGGTGATGAGGCAGGATAAGAAAGGCTTCGACCAGGCTAATGGTCAGCACTGATAACAAGACCATTGGCAAGACCCCCATGATCTGACCCATGTCGCCTTTGAGAAAAAGGAGACTGCCAAACAGGATGGCAGAGGTGGCAAAGGAGGAAAACACCCCACGGGACACATGCCTGATGCCATCGATGGTGGCATGCAGGGTATCCTTGCCATTGCGATATTCGGTTTCGATGCTTTCCGAGATCACAATGGCATCGTCCATGAGTACCCCAATGGCCATCAGCAACGCTACCATGGAGATCATATTGATACTGATCCCCAGCACACTCATGACCACCAGCCCCCCGATGAAGGAAATCGGCAGGCCCAATGCCACCCAGAAGGTGTAACGCCAGGTAAAAAACAGGAACAGGGACAGTGTTGCCAGTGCCAGCCCCTGCCAACCATTTCTCAGCAGCAGGTTTAATCGGTCATTCACAATCGAGGCACTGTCCTGAGTGATCACCAGCCGGGTGGTGCCCGGTAAACGCATATTCTCCTGTTCGACAAATTGTTTGACGGCATTATATACCGTCAGCGTGTCATCGCTGACATTCTTGCTTACCTGCAAAACGGCGGCTGGTCGGTCATTCAGTTCCGTGCGTAGTTCTTCGTCGGTGAAGTCATCAACGATGCGCGCGATCTCACCCAGTCGCAGTTGGGCGCCGCGCACATTATCCAGCACGATCAGGTCCGCCAATTCCTCCACCGTGCGACGCTGGTTTTCCACCCGTATCTGATAACTGCGTTCATCCGCATCCAGCGTGCCCGCGGGCAGGTCGAGCGCCTGGCTCCGGATCAGGTTGGCAATATCCTGAAGACTGAGTTGATATTGTCGCAGCATGTCCGGTTTCACCAGCACACTGAGCTGATGGGTGGAAAATCCGGTTACCTTCACAATCGGTACATCGGCCAGGACCAGGAGTTCATCGCGGTAATACTCGGCCAGGGCTTTCAGCTCTGCCGGCTCCAGGTCGGCATTAATGGCCACACTGACCACGGGTTTAGTGCGACCCAGTTCTTCCACTGTCGGTTCTTCAGTGTTATCGGGGAATTCGGTAATACCATCTACCGCGCTGTTCACATCATCGAGAAAGGTTTGCAGGTTGCCCTGTTCCTGCATATCCAGGGTCAAGGTACCAACATTGTCACGGGCCTCGCAGCGCTGTTCATCCAGGAAACTGATACCATCGGTTGCATCTTCCAGGCGATTACAAATGGCTTCCTCCACCTCATCCGGACTGGCGCCGGGATAGGCGACAGTAACACGCACCTGGTTGGTATCGATTTCAGGAAAGGTTTCCTTATTCAGGGTCGGCAACACCAAAAAACCGGCCAGCAGGATCACGAACATCATGATGTTTGCCGCGGTCGGGTGACTGGCGAAGTAACGGATCATGCCATCACAGCCCGCTCGCGCGCTGGTTTAATTCCTGCTCGTAGGTAGTGGCACGCACCGGATTCAGTGGCATACCCTCGATCACCGGTACCAGGTCATTGATGATCACCTGATCACCTTCCTCAAGACCACTCTGTATCACCGCCAGATCATCCTGTTGCTGCAGCACCGTCACCGGTTTGATCTCCAGGCGTTGCTCGGCATCGACTACATAGACCCGCTCATGATGGATGGCCTTACGCGGAATCACCATGGCCTCGCGTTCGGGTGCATATATCTCAACGGCCGTGAACATCCCTTTTAATAAGGGCGGTCGCACGCCGGCAATTATCTGTTCATAGGGACGGTTAATCCCTACCACTACGCCCAGGGTGCGGCGCACCGGGTCTATGGCCTCACTGAAGCGCAGCACCCGCGCCTCCCAGATCGCATCGGGCATATTACCGACCAAGCGCACGCGGGCATTTAAATTCAGGCGCGACAGAATATTTCGGGTATTGCGCATTACCGCGGGATCAAACACCTTGCCACGCAAATGACTTACGAGAGAACGCATATGCTGGATCGGCACCTGTGCATTGATCTCGACGCCTTTGATATCGAGCGCCTCGAACAGGTTGCTGCCGACACTGACATACTGCCCCTGTTCGATGGTTACTGCGCCGATACGGCTGGTAAAGGGCAGCACGATTTCGGTCCGGCCCAATGTAGTTTGCTGACCTTTTACCTGCTCGCGGGCACGGGTGATCTGGGCCTCGACCGAGGCCTTGCGACTGGCATAGGAGTTCAGCTGCCCCTGTAGCTCTTCCAGCTGCTGGCGCAACTGGATGACCTTCTGCTCCTCCGCATCCAGACTACTACGGGCGATCAGGCGCTTTTCCCAGACGCTGCGTATGCGCTCCAGTTCTTTTTCACCCACCTGAAGGTTTTTTCTGGCCAGCTTCAGCGAACGACGGGTGGTCTGCTCTTCCGTCTGCAGTTGTTTGAGCGTGGATTCGTTGGCAACCAGGTCCGCCTGGGTCTGTTTCAGCGAGACCTCATAATCCTCCGGGTCGATACGGGCGACCACGGTGCCTGCCTCGATGGTATTGCCTTGTTGCAGGTCCGGATGCAGGTAACTGATTTTGCCACTCACTTCGGCCAGCGTGCGCAGGGTCACGGCCGGCTCCACACTGCCATAGGCGGTCACGGTAGCGCGGAACGGCATGCGTTTGGCTTCGATCACCTGCACGTCCGTGCTTTGCATGACATTACCCGAATGTTCCAGTGGACTACGACTTTTGACCAGCAACATCGCCAGCAGGATGCCGGCAGCTAGAATTACGAACAGGATGAAAGGCTTTTGGAGGGTGCGGGACATAGCAGCAATATACTATATAAAAGGTTCCAGACACCATGTTTTAAATCAATAGTATAAAATAGCAGCTGATACCTGGTTATCTTAATCCAGATGAGGCCCTAATATGAATTCAAGCGGAATATATTGATGATCTTCAAGCTCCGCGGCAATATCGTCCCAGTTATAGTCCGGATTATTCTCTTCTGCCTTGGCTATCAAGCCGACCACATGCCGAAAGGCCTCATGCTCCTCCAGATCTTCCGGGATTTGGACCACCCTGATCGCTTCTACATCTTTGGCAGGTAAAACCATTAGTCTGGGCATAAATGCTCCTTATTTAAAGATATTATTAGTTCGATAATCGAGGTCAGTTCACATGATGCACTATATATTAGCAACAACTGTGCTCTGACCCCAATTTATTTAGCTTTATCTTAATTCATAAACCCTGATACTTGAGATAAACGGGTTTGTCTGGGCGATTTTCTCTGCCGCCTCAAAATCTTCTGCCTCGATAATGTTGTAACCCGTTATACAGTCCATATCCCATTCCAACTCCTTGACGCCATTTTTTGAAATCTCTCGACCGCCATTAAATCCACCCTGTTCAACTTGCTTCTCTGCAATCGAATCGAACCAGGCTTTCCAGCTCTGCATGATTTCTGGAGTCGGGTTTTCAAAACCAAAATGTAAAAACATGAACTTTTTCATTAATCTCTCCTTATTCCGAAAGGCAGGTATGATCCAGACACTACAGCAACAGTTACTGGCCGAGTTAAATAAAACCACACAATCCTTAACACCCTTTTACACACTTGCCTTGTTTATCAAACTCCATGACCCGACCACTTAATGGTACATAAACAGGTACGTTTGCCTTCTTTATAAAGGTTCCGGTACGGGTACCAGGGATCACCTTGCCACCTTTAGTGGCAGCCTCATTGGCATGAGAGGCAATTACGCTGTTTGGCTTGATGAGCTCATTCACCACAAAAGCCGCTTCGCGAGGTCCATTGGTATAGGTATCGCCAATGTTTATCACAGCCAGTTTAGCCCCGTAATATTGGCGTACCACGGTATCCTGCTCAGCGGTAATACCGGTATCCCCGGACAGATACACCACCAGGCCATTGGAAAAACTCAGCACATAGCCGGTCGGTGGACCGGCATAGGCGGTCAGACCAGCGGCATCGAGCAGCTTGCCCAGTTCCCCGCCGATCATGCCACCGGCTACGCCATTGGAGTGTACTGCAGGCACCGTAGTTATGGTCACACCACCCACCTTACGCGACGCACCAAAACGAACAAGCAAGGAATCCTCGGGATTACCGCCCAGGGACTTGAGCTTGTTGGCAAAAAACTTCGGCATTTCACTACCGGTGACAATTTTTGCTTTTTTCGCCAGTGCGATATTAACACTGTTGGTATTGGGTAAAGCCTTGACCGAGGCCATTGGTTTGCCACACTCACCGCTATTTACACCCGGGATATGTACTGCCCCCACATGATCTCCATGCATATGACTGACCAGCACCACATCGACCTTGCCCAGACGCTTATCTTTCGGCCCGGCAACCGTCAAACCAGCATCATAAAGAATGCGCGTGCCATTCGGGTCTTCCAGAATTAACGCACGGTCCCGGCTGCAGAATTCACCGTCGTGACTGCCAAGGGGCGTAACTTTTAGGTTGTCAGCCAGGGCCTGGCTAGCGCCCAAAAGACATACAAAAACCAGTAGAAGACGAATATGTTGCAGCATTGGCAATATCCCCCTGTTGTTGGAAAGAAGCTTGTTCGTACAGAATAAGATTATCGTGAGTTAAAGGTAAAGAATAAATCGGAGAAAAATCTAAAAGGTTACTGATATTAGTAACCTTTTCTGACTATCCCCTTTTCTGACCTAATTTTCCGCTACAAACCCGAACGCCTTGTCATGTACATATACCAGTTTGCAATCGTCAAGGTATTTCGCATCATGAATCCGGCCGGCTTTTACATAACCGACGTCGCCCTTATTGAGTACAACCTCTCCCCCATCGGCAACGAGACCATTATCCGTTTTGGTATAAAACTGAATCGACATCTTGCCTTCAACCACAACCGTCATATCATCACCGGGATGTGAATGGGGTGGCTCCGCCGAACCCGCTTCCCAACGCTCCAGCATTATTTCAGCTCCATCCGGATTAGTTGGGTATGTGGTCCTTACTGTAAATCCCGCAGGCATATCAGGTACAGAAACATGATAATCCCACACATTACTTGTATCGCTCGTTACGTTATCGCCAGCACTCATTGTTATTACCTGTATCAAGTCTTAAATTTATTTGGTAAACAAGATGACCATACTTAAAAAATGTAGTTGAATCAACAGTCAGCTTGTAGGTGTAAATTCAATGTTAAAATAGAAAAATCAGCAGTCAGGATCACCAAAATGAAGTCAGTAACTAGCAATAGTTACATTGGCCAGACTCGAGTCCTGTAGGATATTTAAGTGTCCTTATAATCCTTTTTCACGAAAATATCTCAATGCACCTGGATGTATACGTTCCACCGGCACCTGTACGATCGTGTTTTGCACAGTGGTATAGCTCCCCTGCTTGAGCCGCTTGGCCAGGGCACTTTCGCCTTGATGAATGGCGCGGGCTAATTGATAGCCCACATCTTCGGGTAAATCAGGCTTGACCAATATCATTGACCATAATCCGACTGAATCTACTTGATAGTCCTGGCCTTTATAAGTCCCAGCCGGTACGGACATTTTTTTTAAATGGGGATGTTTCGCCATAATCTGCTTAATCTGCGCGTTTGTGGGTGCGATAAAACGTGCACCTTCAGGGCCATTTGCCACTTTCACAAAACCTGGCCAGCCAATCCCTGCTCCCCACAATGCCTCCACTTTTTTGCCCAAAACCAGGCGTGGTCCATCGGCGGCCTTGTCAAGCAGTACTTGCTGAAAATTCACATCCGGTTTCAAACCCATGCCATCAAGGACATCATTTACAAGTATACGCAAACCTGAAGCTCGCGTTCCAAATGCGATAGGCTTACCTCTGAGATCCTCAATCGATTTGTACGGCGAACCGGCGCGCACTACAAACATGCCTGGGTTAGGATACATGACTGAAAGGACCTTAAGATTCGCCGGCTTACGACCTATCCCATCGAGTGCAATGCGCGCCGCATTGCCTTCTACCAATCCGATATCGATTTTACTCGCTTCCAGAAAAGGCAGGTTTTGCTTGCTTCCCTTGGTGGCAATAGCCTCAACATGTAGTTTGACATCTGTAGCATTGATCACCTCGGCAAGATTTTGGCCAAATAACTGAAAGCCACCCCCTTTCGTGGCCGTACCCAATACGATTTTGGTTGTGATCGACTCCGCCCAACTGAGGTGCGACAGGAAAATAACGGGCAATAGTAAAAAACATGATAAAATAACACGCATTAAATGAGGTTTCATCTGGGCATACCTCGGAATTGTTTATAGTTAGTCAGAATAATAGCCCGATCAACTGGGCGATCAACAAATGCGAGGTATTTATTGAAATATCTGCTGAATTTGTTGAAGTTAGCGTCCAGTGGCTACTGATACCTGGGAATACCGGATTCTGACTCGATTTAATTGGACTTTAACACATCCACAATCCTGTTAAACTTAGTATATATACTAAATGGGTTAATGTTTATCTATGACACTCCTTTTTGTTTACCTGGCAATCGCCATAGGCATATCGTTTATCTGTTCAATTCTGGAAGCGGTGTTATTATCAATCACACCAAGTTTTGTTGAAAAAACAGGTGCTAATCAGCCGCGTGCAGGCAAACTGCTTAACACAGTCAAGCAACGTATGGACGAATCGCTGTCGAGTATTCTTATCCTGAATACCTTTGCCCATACCATGGGTGCAGCTGGTGTAGGCTCACAGGCGGTTAGAATATTCGGTGTAAAATGGGAGACCTTGATTGCTGTACTGCTGACACTGGCGATACTGTATTTTTCCGAAATCATCCCGAAAACCCTCGGCGCGGCCTATTGGCAAAAACTGGCCATTCCAGCCGCCTTTGTGATCAAGTGGCTGGTTAGACTGGTTTATCCACTAGTATGGTTATCCACACGGCTGACTAGGCTATTCAGCAAAAACAAGGGTACCGAAATCACACGTGAGGAAATCATCGCACTTGCTTCGCTTGGTCATAAAGACGGAACCCTGTTTCAGCAGGAAAACGAATATCTATACAACCTCCTGAGTCTGCGTGAGATTCGCACCGAGCAGATACTGACGCCACGCACCGTAGTCCATATGTTCGAGCATTCGACCAGTGTGACCGAGGCATTAAATGACCCCAGGACACGCCAGTTTACCCGCATTCCCATTTACCAGGACACATCCGATAACATTACCGGAAAAGTCATCAAACACGATCTGTACCAGGCAGAGCGTGCCGGCAACGGTAACACACCGATCAATGACTATAGAAAGAAAATTAATCGCGTATCAGAAAAATTACCGGTTCCCCAACTTCTCGATATGTTTATCAAACAACGCGCCCATATGTTTCTGGTAGAAGATGAGTTCGGCCAGACCGCAGGTATCGTGACACTTGAAGATGCGATTGAGACCCTGTTGGGACGCGAAATTGTCGATGAAAGTGACAAGATCGAAGACATGCAGGAACTGGCAAAGAAAAAATACCGCGAGCGGTTACGCCAGGAGGATCAAAAATCTGCTGAATAAGCACCGAAAATGATTTCTGAAACAATATCAGGGTGAAGTAGCAATTACACCACGGCTGCCTACCCCGACCAAATGGCCTGACGGTATCCAGATTAAATCTTCAAATGTATGGCCCGCGCTCATGAACGGCACATTGTTGTATTGATTAGGCTGGAATGTCCAGTTTATCCCATCAGTCGATCGAACTGTATGCGCGCTATTGCCAACCGCAACATACTCATTTCCCGTCCATGCAATAGCATATAGAGAAAAAACGGTGTCTGGATTACGCGACACCCAGGTCACGCCATTGTCATCAGAGGTTAATAATGTGCCACTGTCACCTACGACAATAATCAGGCCTGGCGTAGAAACCGCGTCGTTTAACGTCGTCGTGACGCCACTGACGCGTTTAGTCCAGCTAATACCATCTGGCGATGTCACGATATTGCCTTCCTGACCAAAGGCAATAAATTGCGTACCCGTCCAGATAACATCATTTAGTGTTTTTGTAGCGGTATTGGTCTGTACGGCCCATGCGATGCCATCCGATGAGGTTCGAATCTCACCACCATTGGTTCCACCTCCAACCGCGACCAGCAGGGTATCCGAACTGACCAAACCGCGGTTTGGTACTGAATTGCCGATTTGTATCCAGCTAATGCCATCCTGTGATGTATGCACACCGGTATTTGCGGCAATTTGTGAGGTGGCGACAAAGCTATTTAACGCATTCGACCATTCCACATCAAGAAACAACCACCCGGTATGTGTATCACCAAAGGTCCAGCTTAGGCCATCATCCGTAGAAGTTAGTGTTTGCAATGTAAGGTCATTTACCACAAGCCGCCCATCTACCGGTGAACGAGCTATATGCGTGTGCGTTTTATGCGTACTTAGGGTTTTCCAGTTAGTAGCATCAAATGATGTGTAAATCCCCTTCGTTGAGGACAAGCCCGAACCTGCAGCAACATACTCGCCATTGTTATAGGTAAAGGAATTAAACATATGGATATGATTTGTATCGGAACGCGCCGTGGAGGTCCAGCTTAATCCGTCAATAGATTCATAGACATGATAATTGCCTATCGCACGCCACATCCCATTCAGAAATTTTATTTCCGTTATATACCCCATAGTAGCTGTACGAGGTGCCCAGGTAATGCCATCAAATGATGTTCGAAAATGTGCAGCATCACCACCGCTCTGGAAGTTCATACCAACGACAAACATTCCATTATGCGCACCAATAGAGCTGATATTATTGGGTATGCCAGTACTCTGCATGGTCCAGCTCTGTCCGTTGTCACCAGAGCTCATTACCGTAGCGTTATCACCTATCGCTACCAGAGTGCTGCCGTTCCAGGCTATATCTCTTAGTGTCTCAGTCGTAGGAGATGCACGGGATACCCAATTGGCTCCATCCGTCGAGGTTGTTACGGCACCGTTTTCACCCACAGCAACCCAGGTAGTTGCGGTTTTGGTCACTGCCAGAAGATGTTCGCCTGATGTAGTAGGTTGTTGCGTCCAGATATGTCCCGCGTTGGATGTATAGACATTTGAATAGACACCCACAGCAAGAAATTGATTACCATCCCACATCACATCATTCACACCAAAGAATAAATTGATTTCTTTCCACAGCTTATGATCGGTTGACGTAAACAAATCGCTGGATGCAATGACCGTCATCGTACCATCAGTTGCCATACTTTGACCGGATTCAGGTATACCTTCCAGACGGCTGGTCCATGATACTCCCGGTGTCGTGGTATCGGTGATGACAATAAAATCACTTGAAGTTGAACCACTGCCATCCGATGTCATAACCGTGATTGGACCGGTGGTCGCACCAGCCGGGACATCCACCACCAGCCTGGTGGTTGTTGCTGCAATGACCTGGGCCGCGACTCCGTTAAACGTCACCGTATTCGAGGCAGGCACCTCTTCGAAAATGACACCCGAGATTTGAACCCATGTACCCACTTTGCCAGACGTAGGTGCAAAATCGGAAATCACAACAGGTGAAGAACCACTGGGTGGAGGTGTGCTCGGGTCACTACCTGTACCGCCACCACCGCCTCCACAAGCGTTAATAATGAATGACAGTACCAATAAAAAACTAAATCGAACACAATTTTCCATCAGGTGAACCTTCGAAGCTTATATCTAGATATTCACTGGAACTATACCAAGTAAGCATTCTGGTGAGTGAGATTTCAATCACAAATTGTCATTGATTTACAGTAATTAGTGTATGCAACTGATTGATACAGAACAGTTTACCGCTATCTGTGGAAAAATAGATCCGGCCTTGTGATCTTTGTACAAACGCGCGAATGCGCTCATCCAGGTCTTCCAGCAGTCGCTCTTCGGCGACGGCCTGACCTTGCTGATCTATGACGACCCGGCATCGCCACCACCTTTAACCTGGACTATGTCAAGCGCCATTATTACTGGAGCCACGAATCTATCAATCCCTCCCACATCGCGCCCAAAAAACCCGAACTGAATTACGATGATAATTTTTATCCTCTTCGTCGCCTTTTCTGCATTGTTATGGATACAATACCCTTGGATAGACTCATCGACCGTCACATTCGGTCTAATTGCCTGATTTTGTAAGCGGAGTAAATGCCTTATGGATTTTCAATGGGTTGCCAATGCACTGGGTGACGTTGCTTGGATCTCCCTGGCCTTTGCGCTTGGCTTTTTATCACGCCTGATAAGCCTGCCCCCATTGGTGGGTTTTCTAGCCACCGGCTTTGTGCTGAATTACATGGGTATCGCCAGTGGTGATGTATTGCAGAAACTGGCAGACCTGGGTATCACCCTACTGCTATTCACTATTGGCCTCAAGATGAACCTGAAAATGTTGCTGCGGCCCCAGGTGTGGGCGGTCACCAGTCTTCACATCGGCCTGGTTATGGCCGTCTTTGGAATCGGGCTATTAGTGCTCGCAATGCTGGGAGCGCCGATGTTCCTGGATCTGGACTTCAAGCTGGCACTGATGTTGGCCTTTGCCCTGAGTTTCTCCAGCACCGTGTTCGTTGTTAAGGCACTTGAAGATAAAGGTGAAATGAAGTCACTTCATGGCCGCATCGCCATCAGCATTCTTATCATGCAGGACCTGGCCGCTGTGGTCTTCCTGGCCGCCTCTACGGGTAAAGTACCTACGCCGATGGCGCTGTTATTGTTTCTACTGATCCCCCTGCGTCCGATGTTTCATTATTTACTGGAGCGTACCGGTCACGGTGAATTACTGATCCTTTATGGGCTGGTTCTGGCCATTGGCGGCGCGCAGCTGTTCGAACTGGGTAGCGTGAAAGGCGACCTGGGGGCATTAGTAATGGGATTACTGATATCGAACCATCGCAAAGCTGCCGAAATGGCCAAAACCATGCTGGGTTTCAAGGACCTGTTTCTGGTGGGCTTTTTCCTCTCCATTGGCATGGTGGGGGAACTGTCGCTGCAGGCTGTACTCATTGGCGTGTTGCTGGTTCCTTTTGTCTTATTCAAGTCATTCCTGTTTTACGGTTTAATGACCTTGTTCAAACTGCGCGCGCGCACCTCCCTGATGGCGACGCTAAATCTTAGTAACTATAGCGAGTTCGGTCTAATCGTTATTGCCATCTGTGTATCCAATGGCTGGCTGGCATCGGAATGGCTGATCGTGGTTGCGGTTGCGCTGTCACTGTCATTCGTGTTTGCCGCGCCGCTGAGCAGCCGTGATGACGAAATCTACCGTGGCTACCGCCATATCTGGCTCAAGTATCAGCGTGCAGAACGTCTGCCAGACGATCAACTCCTGGACACCGGTGATGCCACCATTGCCATTTTTGGCATGGGCCGGGTAGGTACCGGTGCCTATGACACCATGCATAAGCTGCACGGCGATACCGTCGTGGGTGTTGATTTCGATGCCGACACGGTAGCACGGCACCAGGCGGCTGGACGCAATATCATGCGCGGTGCGCCCAACGATTCGGATTTTTGGGAAAAGGTACGCCAGGATCACAATATCGATCTGGTTATGCTGGCACTACCCAACCTGGCAGCCAACCTGGATGCACTGGAACAGCTGCGCGCGATCAATTTTAGCGGGCGTATCGCCGCTACAGCGAGATACCTGGATGATGAAGAACCGCTTAGAGAGGCCGGCGCCTCGGCCGTCTTCAATATCTATGCCGAAGCCGGCACAGGGTTCGCTGGCCATGTCACTGACAATCTGCAATAAAGTGAAAAACAGTACCTGGGATTAGTTGGGGCCAAAGAACAACCGTTTCCTATATTATAGAAAACGGCACTCTATCCTAATTTAATTCACTAGATTCGGTACTGGCTTGATAGAGAACAGTTTGCCGCTATCGGTCGTAAAATAGATCCAGCCTTGTGGACTTTGTGCAAGCGCGCGGATGCGCTCATCCAGGTCTTCCAGCAGTCGCTCTTCAGCGATGGCCTGACCCTGCGTATCAATGACAACCCGGTTCAGGTGTCGCAGTTTCAAGGCCCCTGAAAACAGGTTGCCCTTCCAGCTAGGAAATGCTGAGCCGGTATACAATATCAGACTCCCTGGCGCAATCGACGGGGTATACTGTTTAACCGGTTGTTCCATCCCTTCACGGTGTGTGCCCTCGCCTACAGCAACGGGACCCCAGTATTCCTTGCCATAGGAGATCACCGGCCAACCGTAATTACGGCCGGGTAGGACCAGATTGATTTCATCACCGCCGCGCGGGCCATGTTCGATCACCCAGAGCCGTCGGTTTTTAATATCATAGGCGATGCCCTGCGGGTTTCGATGGCCATAACTCCAGATTTCCGACAAGGCATCCTTTCGGCTGATATACGGGTTATCTTTGGGAACGCTGCCATCCCGTTTCAGCCGCATTACCGTACCATTATGACTACTCAGGTCCTGGGCCGTTGGCCGATCGCCGCGATCCCCCACCCCAAAAAATACATGGCCGGCTTCATCAAAGGTGATACGACTACCAAAATGATAGCCAGTATCCGTCGCGGAACGCGTCTCGAGCAGATCCTGCCAATTAACCAGTTGACCGCTTTTCAGCTTGGCACGCGCTAACACGGTCACACCCTCACCGTCCTGATCGCGCACAAAGGTAAAATAGATCCAGCCACCGGGTCGAAAGTCAGGCGGTACCGCCACATCCAGCATTCCACCCTGACCATCTGCCAACACGTGCGGCGCGCCTTTCAATACACGCATTTTCAGCGCGTCGACATTCAGCAAGCGGATTGTGCCACCCCGTTCGGTAACAATGATTTCATTGTCGGAGATAAACGCCAGTCCCCACGGAATGCCCAGGCCATCGATCACAGACTGTAGTTCGAACCTGACTTCCTGGCTGTTATTGATGCGCGATGAATCGGCCCACACGGGTAACACCAAAGTGGTGAATAACACCCCCAGTAATAAAATAATCGCTTTCATTGTGATTCGTACACCCTGCTCATATGTCATCATTGTCATTAAAAGGCAGTGTAGCACCGGCAAACTTCAAACGTTTATCCTATATGCCATCTGCATTTAGCGATAATTACCAACAACAAATCTTATCCGTATTTGTAAATGGTTTACACTGATTCAAATCCTTATACCACTAATTTAGTACGTTATTTCATGCGCAGCATTTGGCAAAATAACCATTCGACAAGTAGGTTACAGGTATGTGTAGGACTGCACAGAACGGATACCTGTTATATAACTGAATATTATTGGTCACTGGAATGACTATACTCTAGGTTATTTAATTAGCTGAGTTGGATACACCAAAGAAATGAACAACCGGAACCAGGAATTAAAAAAAATCATCAACATGTTTTACCAGGCTGCCGGGATGACAGGTTGGAATGGAAACGTGAATGAACATGTGGCAGAAGTATTTTCACATATGCTCATAGAATCACAAAATTGCCTTAACGACTACACTTGGGCGCTTCGTCCTGGTGAATCAGATTCCATTATGGAAGACATCATCTTCCAGGTCGATTCAGATATGATTAAAAAACTGGCAGAAACCAATAAAGAATCGACTTGCCTGGAGTTTGTTATAGAACGCTGGGATGGAAAATTAACTAAAGCATCTTATAACCTATAACTTGAAGTAGTCTCTGACTTAACCTGATACTCCGATTGCCAGAATTTGAGTCAAGTTATTCCTGATATTAGAAACAATTGCTTTCTGACACCATATTGATTCTCAGGTCCGACCCCTACTATCCTACAGGCTTACATTTCCGCTCCTGAACACAGTCTAAGTTCGCAACCCAGATTCATGCCTTATATATTAGCAACAATTGCTTAATCGTTCCTGCTCATAAAATTTTTCAGATGACAGAATTTATAACCGAACAGAACCTAGTCACTGGTTTCAATTGTTTGGCGAATGATATCGGCAGTATCTTTTTCCCAAGATGCAATCATGGCCTTTAGCTCTTGCGTCGTAGCATGAGTTCTGGGCAGCGCAAACGGCATGCCGACCAGCCGTATCATCTCACCATCTCTATAGATAGTAATAGAGAGGGGTAAAAAACTGGA
The DNA here is from genome assembly GCA_947258795.1 of uncultured Gammaproteobacteria bacterium. Lineage (GTDB taxonomy): Bacteria > Pseudomonadota > Gammaproteobacteria > DRJJ01 > DRJJ01 > DRJJ01. The sequence goes on from CAMYJU010000006.1 coordinate 104,615, forward strand.
AAATTCAGGGTAATTATCCAATACCGTTTTGACTTCACCCGGTTTGGCAAAAAAAACAATCCGGTATTCTGAGATATCGTAACCGGCTTTTTCCATACCCACATCAACCTGCTGCACTCTCGACACCTGATATCCTTTCGCTTGAATATTTGTTTGCAACTCAGACATTACTTCCGGGAAATCATTCCTGGTCTGTGCATTTTCGACACTATCACAAGTAGCGAGTGTAGCAGCTACAAACAGGTATATGAACAGGCGACAAAATGAAATACTCATAAAACAGCTTCTTCCATGATATCCAGATAACTATTACCACTCGCGTCGCATACTGCGCCCACCCTAGTACCTGCCAGCTTTTTTACCGCATCAGGATTAAGCGCCGATATAATGACCTTGCCATGCTCTTCGCTAATCGTGAAACGGCACGGCAGCATGTAACCTATTTGCTGGTCCAGTTTCAGGGATTGATATGCCGCAGAAAAGTTACAGAAGTAAACGATATACTGTTGTTTGTCCCCGCCAGGTAAAAAACCTTCAGCAACTGCCTGTTCACGAATCATTCGAAAATTACGAGCCTTAACAGCATTTTTGATATTGTTGATTGTCTCGGCGTGAGAGTAAGGTGATTCCACTCTGATTAGCGCCGATAACTCGTTGTTACCTATTACCTGCCATCCAGTAATGATCGCGACCAGGATAAATATGATAGTAAGCATAATAGTATTGTATGTATGCTTCATGAAAAATCCCTCCATAGAATATTGTTAAGCCAGGATCATCCATCCTGACCCTATAGGCATATATGGCATCCGACCATTTTGCCCATACAGCATAGACATTTATTCATATTATTTTGAAATTCTCGGTGAGATACATCACATTGCCACTGAACTGCCAGTGAGTCAGTTCACAATTTATAAGTAAGCTCGATCATTGCATATTATAGTCAGAAACCAACAGAGAAGAATTTTATAGAAAGCCAAATTATATCTGGATAACACTACGTAGTTTGTTGGTTTGACATTAGTATAAAATATAATCATTAATTATATTTTCGACTCAATCAGGTGTGTAGTCCCGACACTGATGTGTCGCCATAGCCTTTGTCACCAACCCTTTTTATATTGCGCCCATGTTAATTCGATCAGTGTCAATTGGAGTTAGTGTAAAAAACCGCGCTAATTTTTTCTCTGATCCATTTATCTCTCATTTTTTCAAATACTATCTACCCAGCAACATATTAATAAATACTTGTCTCTGCGACTTGCTGCTATCGCGATAAAAACGAAAATCGACATGCTGTTCAGCTGTATCTGAAAGCACAATGCCCCACAGTGGCCTGACACTCGTGGGCAGCATGCTGTATCGAATATCCCCGAGTACATTTTCCTGCTCCGGGTCGTAGGCCACGAAACCATCAGAAAACTTGATAAATCGCTGGATATCCATATACTGAATCGTTGTAGCCTGCAGTCCCAGTTTATAGAGCCCGACTGAATCACCCTGATAGACCCGAGTATTATCACCCAGCCCTACGCGTACCGCATCGACATAAATCCGGCCATTGTAAATATACACCGACCGATACAAGAGTATATTCCCGAGTGTTGGCTTAACCACGCGCTGAGACGATCCATGACCACGCGAAAGCATCAATTGTGTAGCAATCGATTCGGCGCGTTGCAACTGTATAAAACCGGCACTTAAATAGAGCGCACAGGCTAGCAGCCCATAACGCGCGACAGGTACAAATGAGAATCGTAATGCAATGACTAATGTTAATAAAATGATCGAGGTAAATACAGGATCAATAATCGATATCAGATTCCAGCTGATACGCTCGTCGACCAATGGCCACAATAGTTTGGTGCCATAACTGGTGCAGGCATCTAATACCCCACTTAAACTGTAACCTAGCATACAAAAAACATAAATGCGCCAGGCAGACAGGTAATGACGCAGAAAGGGCCATAAGATAAGAAAAGCAATTATAGCGCCAAATGGTATAAAAAATATCGAGTGGGTAAAGTGCCGGTGGTACTCCAGAGTCAATAGTGGGTCACTGGCAGATCTGATCAGGATATCCGCATCTGCCAACAAACCCGAACATATACCAATGATCGTGGCAGTTTTTTTCTCGCCTTCTCTCGCGACTGATTGCGCGAGAACACCACCTAAGAGCCCTTGGGTAATAATATCCATCTTGATCTATTTAACTTTGGTTAATATTTGGGGTCAGTTTACAGTTGTTAGTAATATTAGCGAAAACAATACCCTGACCATTTGATTTCGAATTGTTACATTAGCAGTGAGCTATATTAGAAACAATTGCTCTCTGACCCGGTTTATGTCTCGGTTTATGTCTACTGACCTCGATCAATATTTCATGAAATAGGCCTTGGCAAATGGTACATATGGCGTATAGTAACTATATTAGCACTCACTACTATACGGAGTAGTGCCATGAAAGGACATGAAAAACAAGACCTTGCCGAACAGGCCTACCACACAGCGCTGCAATACGAATTGGATTATGGCTGCTGCCCGCAATGCGTGCTGTCCACCGTGCAGGAAACCGTTGGTTTCGTCGACGACATCACGATCAAGGCCAGCCACGGGCTCTCGGGTGGCGGTGGTCTCATGGGCCAGGGTGCGTGCGGCGCCCTCACCGGTGGCTTGATGGCCATCAGTGCCAAGTACGGCCGCGATCGTGACAAGTTGCATCGCGGGCGTGGCATGAGCAATTTCAAGAAGACCAGGGACCTGGTTGAACGCTTTCACACAGAGTTTGGTTGCACCACCTGCGAGGACCTGCAGAAACAGTTTACCGGCCGCACCTATGACATGTGGGATGCCGGTGAGTACAAGGCATTCGATACCGCCCGTGGTGATCAATGCGCACGCGCAACAGCCCTGGTCACCAAGTGGGTCGTGGAGATTTTATAGGATTAATAATAGTCAAAGATTAGCGCATCCCGCTTTTGAATATAGGATACTGGCACCTTTTGCGATACGGGAGATTTCCCTGGGATCATCGCATGCGATATAACCCAGCTTATGTATCTTTTCCTGAAGATAATAGGGAACAAGATTGGCCAGCACCAGAATTCCAATAACCCAGCCTATCAATATGAAATTTGCATACTTATCTACGAATCTTGCTCCGCTCTCATCTCGTTTACCGATATACTGTATTACCCACATCACCCAAAAGATTGATGCCAGCAACAAATAATAGGTACCCGTATCAAATGGTATTACCTCGTCTTTACGAACCATAGCTGCATTAACCTGGAAGTACTCATAAAATGCGAATATAACTACAGGTATCGCAAGTAGATTAAATATTACGAATACTATTTGCGCAGACTTTTGGTCCATCAATACCCGCCGTAGAATATACCAGGGCCGCCAAATAGCCTCATTAATGCACCGGGATTATTTTCGAGGTAATTATATGTACGGGTCGCCTCGTACTTGATTTCTCTCAATTTTACACCCAGGTCTTCATAGGCCTTTATCAGTGCTGCAGTCGCACCAAACTTTTTATCGATATGGTTCAATAACAATCCTGTGACTACACCTACTGCTATTGCTGCTATCAGGGGTGCCGCTGCAATTGACCCGATAACTGCAGCTGAACCAACTGCCAGGCCAGCTGCGGCTGCAGCAATTGAGCTTAATCCAATCTTGACCAGATCACTGGTTACCGTTCCAAGAAATTCTGAAAGCGTAGTGGCATCATTGATGAAATGATCATATATTTCGATGCCAACTGATAAAACAACAGTAATAACAAACCCGCTTTTAACAGATTTAATAACACCTTTTGGGCCCACGGCCATACGCACTACTTTTGGGTTATCTGCCAAATAGCGTGTACCACGAAGAACCTTCCTGGCACCCGGATACCCTTTAAATATGATGTATTGCTTGCCAGCGTAGTTTTTAACTACAACTTTCTTAGGTTTTATACCAAATTCACGTATCAATTTTGCTGCATCGACCGAGTCTTTCACAGGTGCAACCCAAGCGGACGCATCTTTTGTACGACTCTTCAGATTTCTTTCCTTTTGTATATCTTCTACCGATACTATCTGTAAGATCTGCTCATTCTTTTTCAGGTCTCCGACCAGTTTATCTTCCATATTCATAATGATTAGCTCCATTTATCATTATTAGTGACACGATACACTTCTACCAGACTTCTTAAACCACCAATCAGCCTTCTGGTGGTCTACTTCCCCACCCAGGCCGCGACATAAAAAATAGCCAGTCATAAACATCGAATATTGATGACCGTTATTCGCCGCTGTTTGATACCATCTATGCGCCTCATTAATATCTACAGGAATAAGCTTACCTGTATCATAAATACTTGCCAGGCGGTGTTGCGCATCAGCATCACCGGCATTGGCCTTCACCTTTATTTTTTCGATCTCCTTACTCCAGCTCGAATGTTGATCATTGTTAGCGACGCTTACCAGCTTGATATCATTAGAAACTACCCGATCTTTAGACTTACGAAACCAATCTGTTGACAGCAACAAATCTTTTTCTACTCCCTCACCTGCCTCATACATCCTGCTAATCTGAGCCATTGCGGGTTTATAATTCTGGTCTGCTGCACTTAGTAAATAAGAGATCGCCACAGATGCATCACGCCCAGCCCAGCTATCTGCGCTATATATGAGCCCCATATAATATTGGGATTCAGCATTACCCTGTTTTGCAATAGGCAATAAATAGTTTACGGCTTCGGTGTATTTACCTGAGAAATAGGCTGATTTACCTGGGTCAAGACGATTTTTTATGGTCGCATCAGTATCTGCTGACCATACTACCTGGCAGCATAAAACTGATAACACAAAAGATGACAAGACTGTGTGTATAGAAATTTTAAACGAGTGCATACGAATCAATATCCCTTTGAAATCCATAATGCTGACAATATCATCAGATATGACAGCATATAATATTATCAACCAGCGTTAGTTGATATCATGCATCATGCATATTCCATACTTTGACTATTATTATCATTATTCCTGTGGCAAGATCAAGAAAATACTTTGTACGTGGCATCCTCAACCCGGGTCAGACCTACGCAACATGTTGATTTATATAAATTCTAGCCCAAGATAATAATTCGGACCATAGATTCATTGTCCCTGATATTTTATAGAATATTGTTCTCTGGCCCCTCAATGGACCAGCGGATCCTGGCGGTAATACTGGCGTAGTTGATCATAGATGGCCGGATAGTATTGATGAATAATATCCGGCCGCTCAAAGAACACCTCGCTGAAGACGGCAAAGAACTCCGCCGGCGAACTGGCGCCGTAAGTATCGATGCCGTTCGACTCTCCGTCACTGCTTTTGCGTTGAAATTCCTCGAAACCGGCGGTGAAGGCATCAACCCACTCGCTATGATTCATACCGGCATGCAGGGGCGGAAAGCCGTTGGCGACGCCATTTTGCATATCTAGCTTGTGAGCAAATTCATGGATGACAAGATTATGGCCGTCGATGATGCCTGCGTGCTCGGTGTCCCCCCAGGACAGCACCACCGGCCCGCGCTGCCAGGCTTCGCCAGATAAATTCGATTGCACATGATGTTCGACACCGTATTCATCCGTGATGACGCGTTCGGGCGCAAACCCGGCCGGATACACAATCACCGACACCCAGCCGTCATACGCATGCAGTTCCAGCTTTAATATGGGCAAACAGGCCTGCAGGGCAATAATCAATTTCATGGCCTGGCTGATCGCCAGACCATGTGCGCCTTCAATCACTTTTCTATCCAGAAACAAAATTGCCATTTCCTGCAGTGCACGCTTTTCATCCACCGTCAGCCGCGCAAGCAACGGAAGTACGGCAAACGCCGCAGACCACTGCGAAGGCGTAATCGTTGAACGTTTGATAACGCGTCTGTCTAGCCAGTTACGGAGGATTTGAAACATTCAACCTTTCGCCGACAATGCGGTTTTCGTTTCCAATTAAGGCAATAATGGGGCAAAGAACTATATCCTATAAAATTAGAAATGTGTCCTCTGGCCCGACAATGCCTTACTGCCTTACTGCTTCACTGACACCACCAGGTCGACGCGACGGTTGGTAGCGCGGCCAAAGGCGGTTTCATTGGAAGCAATGGGTTGTGACTCACCATAACCGACAAAGTCCAGACTATAACCGACTTGCAATGAAGACAGATACGACGCCACGGCCTCGGCTCGCGCGGTGGAGAGTTGTTCATTGAGCTCGGTAGAACCAACCGAATCGGTATGCCCTTCCACAACGACCAGTTCGGCATCCAGCTTACCAATAATGGCATTAACATTGTCCAGCAATGGCTTGGAAGACTCGGGTATCACCGACAAACCGGTCTCGAAGTTAATCCGTTTGAGCCGAAACACCAGATTTGCGCCCTGTTGATAGACCAGCGCATCGTCGGGTGAAATTTCCACACGCGCCTGATCCATCGCCTGCTGAAAACGGACCTGAACCGAGGCCCTTTGCAGTTGCTCTTCCTGGGTCTTGAGCACCTCCTCGGTCTGTTTCAGCTTACCCTCTTTTTCTTCCAGCGTCTGTTTGGTGGTTTTGAGATTGTCCTCCAGCTTGCCGACACTGGTAGTCAACTCACCCAGCGCCTGTTTCTGCTTAACCAGCACCCGATTCTGTTTCACAATCTGCAGGGCAATATGTTCCGGAGTGCCCTTTGCCGCAAGGATCACGTCCATCACATCGGTAAGCAACCTGGCACTGGCCAGGGCGTGATCCACGTCCTTCTTATATAAGGACGGGCTGCGCGGGCTCTGTAAAATCGTATTCATGGCCGTCTCGTAATCCAGCTCGGCCGCGCGTAAAGACTTCGGCGCCAGGTCGTCGGCATTCTTGTCGCTGTACCTGGCGATCGCCTGCTTGGCTCCGCCGAGTTCACGGTGCTGCACGGCCTTTGTTTCCAGGGCCAGGTATTTCTTCTGAAAGGCCGAGAAGTCTTCCGGTTTGAGTGTACGGCTAAACTGTCTGGTTTCGCCCCTCAGGTCATCATCAATATCGTCCAGACGCCTGACTAGGTCATTACTCTTGCGCACGCCCGCCTCCAGCGCCGAGGCCCGTGACACCAGAATTCGAGTGGCACCCGACTCGCGTGATTTGGCTAATTCCCTGGCATCCTCGAACAGTGCCTTCGCAATCGCCGCCTTGTCAATAACGGATTCGCCTGAACTTCCCGCCTGAAAATTCCGTTTGGCAGCGGCCAGGTAGTCACTACCCTGTGAGAACAGGTCATTAGCCAGCACATCAACCTGGTCCTGCTGTGCCGCATTCCTGAATTTGCTGACTTCAGCAATCGCTTTTTGCGGGTCATTACCAGAATGCAGCTCCGCTTTGCGTACGTTGCCACAAGATGACAACAAAACAGCCAACAAGATGAACCATAGGGGGGAAATTAACTTCTTCACAACAATATACTCCCGTTAATCACGCTTTTGTCTTAATCTATCTATGATAATAGATTTCAGTAGTATCATTATAATTTCTTCAGACCAATTGTCCCAAATATAAGAGAATTCGTGTTTTGATACCATTGATAGTGGCAAATAACCCTATAATAAACATGTGTAGAGAGCAATCGATTCCAATATTGGATGGACCAGTGTTCCGACCTGATTGATTACGATGAATTATTATCCTGACCCCAGTTACCATAATGACTAGCATGTCGGCCACGAAACCCATTCTGATTCTGCAACTGCGCCCTGAAGATGAGACCTCAGACAGTGAATATGCCTGTTTTCTTAAATATGGTGGCTTGCGTGCCAAGGACACCTGCCGAATACGCATCGAGAAACACGGCATCCCTGACAACCTGGACCTTGATGATTATGCTGCCATTATTGTTGGCGGTAGCCCGTTCGATATCAGCACCCCGGAAGATGAGAAATCGGCGACTCAGAAAAAGATCGAGGCGGATTTTAACAGGCTATTACAACAGGTCGTTACCCGGGACATTCCCTTTCTTGGCGCCTGTTCCGGCAATGGTCTGCTAGGGTCGTACCTCGGTACCCGTATATCCACCCGCTACGCAGAGGCCGTTAGCTGCGTCACCCTGGATATTACCGAGGCAGGTAAACACGACAAATTACTCACGGGTTTTCCAGAAAAAATCGATGTACTGCTCGGTCACAAGGAAGCTGTAGACACCACGCCCGATGGTGCTACCTTATTGATGACAGGCAAAGATTGCCCAATACAAATGTTCCGTGTTGGCGAGAACGTCTACGCCACGCAGTTCCACCCGGAAGGCGATACCGAGGAATTCTTATTGCGCATCGACATTTACCGCAATCACGGCTATTTCGAGCCGCATGAAGCAGAGGAGTTAAAAAAGCGAGTCAGCCTGAATCCCACCCCGTATGCCCAGGCGATACTCAGGCGGTTTGTAGAAAGATACTATTCCAGAAGAGAAAAATTGGGTACAGATTTCAGCTGTAAATAATATGAGCGAAAATTGTGCTCTGTACCCTTATAATTTTGATTCGCTGCCTATAGAAGGAATGAAATATGAGTAAGTATTTCATAACTATACTGCTCAGCTTATCGATTATCACGGATTTATCTGCAAATGACCGGGAAGGTACCATTTGCGGCTTTATCCAGGAGCCCTTGTTGTTCTGGTTATGGAGTTCTACAGCACCGGCTCCTGATAGTGACAGGGTTTCGCACTTGCAATTTGTTGAGCCTGCCGAATATATGACTAGTGATGGAAAAACCCTAAGAGGTTATAAATACCTGTCTAATGATGGCATCGGGCACCAAATGCCTGCAAAAGGATATGTATTAGTGGCACTGGGAAACGCGATGCTTGCAGATCAGATAATAGGCTCGTTGCGTGAGTATTCTGAACTTCATTACGATGTATATATTTTTGACTATAGAGGATATGGAAACTCGGACGGAAAAAGGCGAATAAATGCAATTATTGAAGACTATAAGGAAATAGCCCTGTCACTCAACCGGTTATACGAGAGAAAACTTCTTTATGGTATATCACTTGGCGGCGCTGTGATGCTGAATGTGATAGGGTCAGGGGTTGAATATGATGCAGCAGTGATTGACTCCAGTCCCAGTCTACTTTCAGACTATGGTTGCCCGGAACGCATAGATCCATTGGTTAACCTGCCTCAGGATGCCAGTAAACTGCTAATCATCACAGGTCAGAAAGATAGTGTATTGGGTGACAGGATGACATCGAAGTTACGGGAGGGTGCTCAGGCCAGAGGAGCAAAAACAGTACACGGCAAGCGATTCTCACATCCATTTATGGACCGGGATTATGATATTCATCATCAACGTATGGAGCTTGTGAGAAATTACTTATTAGCCCAATAAGTCCGGTATAATGATTGAACTCAGAAAGCACATTTTAAATATTAGCAAAAACTGTGCTCTGACCCCATTTAAATTACAATAGCCCTACGCCTGGCGATTCAAAGCCGTGAATCTATGATAATCTTGCTGAAGGATATCTAGGATAACAACTATGTATTCAACCTATCAACGTGGCGAAAAAATCATGCCCTTTGCGGTTTGGACTGGTTTGATAGTCAATCTGGGGTTTGTACTTTTCTTTTTTACCACAGCACAAGCAGCCTCACCACGCTTGCCACTGGTGGTAGTCAGTGAGGCAAGCACAGCTGACATTATCAAGCAGGTGCCGCTCACCGGCACCATCAGCTCAGCTAAACTGGCCAGGCTTTCAAGCGAGGTCAGCGGCCTGGTCGAGACCCTCCAGGTCGAGGTCGGCGATTATGTTAAAGCCGGTGACGTGCTGTTACAGCTCGACGATGAGATCGAGGCACTGAGCCTGGCAGCGACCGTCGCCACAACGCGTCAGGCAGAGGCCGAGCTCGCAGATGCACGACGTCGTTTTAAGGATGCAAAACGCCTGCGTAAACAGAACACCATCTCCGAAAACGAAATCCAGTTACGTGAGGCCGAAGTGCGTATTGACAAAGCCGTCCTTCAACGACAAACCGCAGACATGAAACGGCAACAGGCGACCGTACAACGTTATCTACTCAGGGCGCCCTTTAGCGGGGTTATCAGTGAACGTCACACTGAAATCGGGGAGTGGATCGTTCCCGGAAAGCCGGTGCTGACCCTGGTGGCCATCGATGAATTGCGTGCGGACTTTCGGGTACCACAGGAGTTTTTCAAGGCCATCGACAAAAACACCGGAGTCAGCGTAAGTCTTGATGCACTGGCCGGCAAAACCTATGTCGGCAAAATCAAGACGGTGGTACCTGTCAGTGATCCGAGCGCACGAACCTTTTTGATCCATGTTGTCATACAGGATATGGATATCAAAATGACACCAGGCATGTCAGTCCATGGCACTTTGCACCTGCGCACCGGCAAGCGCGGTGTGGTGGTATCACGTGATGCGCTGTTTCGCTATCCCGATGGCCGGGTGACAGTATGGACGGTGAGCCAGCAAAAGGATCAGGCCGTTGCCTCAGAGCAGCGCGTCAGGCTCGGCATTAGTTTTGATGGCCAAGTGTCCATCCTCGAAGGTATCAATGCCGGGGATGTCGTCGTGGTCCAGGGCAACGAAGCGCTGAAAGAAGGCCAGCACGTCAAGATATATAATCGTAACTGACAGGCATCTTTTACTATATGTTTGAGGCGATCATAAAACGCGGCACCTTGATGACTGTCCTGGTTCTGATAGTCTCGGTACTGGGTATCGTTGCAGCGTTTCGGATCCCGATTCAAATGATCCCGGATCTTGAAGTACGCACCATTACCATACGCACGTCCTGGCCAGGCGCAACCCCACAAGATGTCGAAAAAGAGATCGTTATCGAACAGGAAGAATATCTGCGCAGTATTCCGGGCCTGCAACGTATCCAGTCTACATCATCCTTTGGTCGCGCAAATATCGAGTTGGAATTCCCGTTTGGTATAGACCTCAATGAAACCCTGATTCATGTCAATAATTCCTTGTCACAAGTGCCCTCCTATCCGAACAATGTCGATGAACCACGCATCTATGCAACTTCCTTTTCCAGTAACTCCTTCATGTATTTTAGGGTCGGACCGTTAAAAGGCAATCCGCGTAATCTGGATATGGTGTTGATGCAGGATTTTGTCGAAGACCATGTGCGCACGCGTATGGAGACCGTGCGCGGTGTATCGCTGGTCAATGTCTATGGCGGTGCCGAACGACAGATACAGGTGCTGCTGGACCCGCAAAAGCTATCCCAACGTGACATGACCATCAGTGATGTACGTGAAGCGATAATCCAGCGCAACCGTGACATCTCCGGTGGTGAAGTGGAACAGGGTAAACGTCGTTACCTGTTACGCACCGTCGGTCGTTTCCGGGATTTGCAGGAACTACGTGACCTGATCCTGACCAGGCGCGGGGATTCGATCATTCGACTGGGCGACGTCTCCGAGATCAAGCTGGATCACTTTGAACTGAGCCGGGTCAGCTATACCGATGGTGATCCCGTCATTGGCCTGTCCGTGCGACGCCAGGCCGGCTCCAATGTTATCGATATCAAGAGCAATATGATGAACGAAATGGCGCGTATCAATCGCGACATCCTGAACCCGGCCGGTATGTATATGCGCCTGATCGCCGATGATGTCGGCTATGTCCAGGCATCGATCCAGAATGTCTGGACCAATCTGCTACTCGGTGCCATCCTCGCCAGCCTGGTCATGTATCTGTTCCTGCGCTCCACCCGTGCCACGTTGGTCGGGGTGATGGGCATACCGGTATGCACCATCGCGGGCTTTATCGGACTGTTGATCACTGGACGCAGCATTAATGTCATTTCCCTGGCGGGTATCGCCTTTGCGATTGGTATGACCCTGGATAACGGTATCGTCGTGCTGGAGAGCATCGAACAGCAACGCCGCAAAGGCATGGACAAGTTTAAATCGGCAGTCATTGGTGTACAGCGGGTCTGGCCCGCGGTGCTGGCCTCCACCCTCACCACCGTTCTGGTTTTTATCCCGATTATCTTTATCCAGGAAGAGGCAGGACAACTCTATTCTGATATCGCCATCGCGATCTCCGCCTCGATCATGGTATCGATGCTGGTGGCCATTACCGTGATACCAACCGCGTCTGCCCGCCTTCAATTTGGTGAAGCCAAACGGCATCTCATCGCGAATGCCAAAGATATACGCGAACGCACGCTCTCTGGCATCAACTGGCTGATCGAAAACAATCACCATCGTATCGGCATTATCGTATCCGTGATGGCTTTCAGCCTGGCGGTATTCCTATGGCTGACACCACCGGCCGAATATTTACCCGAAGGCGAAGAACCCAAGGCCTTTGCATCGATGAGCTCCCCGCCTGGCTACAATCTTGAGACCATGGCAAAAATCGGTATGGAATTACAGGACTATTTCTTGCCTTTTACCGAACAGTCACCAGACCTGTTCGACAACGGTGAAACCGACGTACCCGCGATAGCCTATATCAACCTGAGTATCGAGGCCAGACGTATCCGTATTATCACCCAGCCTAAGGACCCGTCCCATATCAAGCCATTGATGCAGGCCATTAACAAGAAGTACAAACAGTATCCGGCCATGCGCTCTTTTGTAACGCGTGGTTCAATCATCACCAGTAATTCCGGTGGCACCCGCAGCGTCAACCTCGATATCTCCGGCCCAAACCTGTCAGATATCTATGCCGCGGCATTGACCGCCTATCGTCGCGCCGAGGAGGTATTCGTTTCTCCGCGTATTCGTGCCCAGCCATCGACCCTGTCTCTGTCGCAACCGATGATTGAAATACAGCCAGACTGGGCCCGGGCAAGCGAAGTAGGTATGCGCACCCAGGATTTCGGCTATACCGTCGCGGCCCTGACTGATGGCGCATTCGTTGATGAGTTTTTTCTGGATGACGACAAGATCGACATCTATCTCTATAGCGAAGCGGGAACCAATGCCTCACTCGACAGCCTGAACCAGATGCCTGTGTATACACCGATTGGCGCAGTGGTACCGCTATCATCGATCGCATCGATTGTAGAAAGCGTTGATACGAACCGTATCAGGCGACTGGACGGCAAGCGCACCGTCACGCTGAATATTATCCCGCCTGACAAAGTCGCACTGGAAACCGGTGTTGAGGTAGTCAGGACCCAGGTCGTCGAGTATTTACGCAGTACCGGGGCGGTACCGAGTAACGTCAGCATGGTAATCTCCGGTGCCAGTGACCAGTTACAAGCAACCAAACAGGCCTTGAGTTCCAATTATTTGATCGCCGTAGTCATTATTTATTTGCTGCTGGTAGCCATTTTCACCCACTGGTGGTATCCACTATTAATCATGACCACCATCCCGCTTGGCGTGGCGGGAGGCATACTCGGGTTATGGCTATTCAATCTGATCGGCGGTGTGTTTTCGATTCACCTGGCGTTCGACATGATCTCCATGCTCGGGTTTCTGATTTTAATGGGTACCGTGGTGAATAATCCCATTCTGATCGTGCATCAGGCCGTGACCAATGTTCGTGATCACGCCATGAGCCCGATGCCGGCCGTCAGGGATGCCGTGGAAACACGACTGAGACCGATTGCGATGTCCACGCTGACTACCGTATTTGGTCTGGCACCGCTGGTTTTCCTGGCTGGTGAAGGAACCGAGCTCTATCGTGGTGTCGGTGTGATCGTAATGTTTGGCTTGCTCGGCACGGCAGTTGTGACCTTGACCTTTTTGCCGGCCTTAACAGTGTTCGTGATGCAGTTATCTCGTCATGAATAATTGCTAACCTTATTTACTGCTCATCTTATTACGGATATTTCAAAAAGCTCTTAATAAACTGCCAATGCCAGGCAATACCGGCAATAACCGCGACATGGAACAATTCATGCGGACCCATCACACCTGGTATGATGACAGGCATACGCATGAACTCCATGATTGCTCCAATGGTATAAGCAAATGCCCCATATATTAAAGGCTTAATCACATCAAAGCCATGCAATCGATGCGTCAGGTAGCCTGACAGAATGCCCAACCATCCAAGTCCAAGATAAAACATCAGTCCCAGCCATTCGGCCAGGTCATGAAAGAAGATCGTTTTCAGTGTAAGCCCGGTAATCGCCATGCCCCAGATCAATACAAGGAATCCCCAACTCCAGAAACCACGAAATATAATGGCATGGATTGGTGTAAAGGTACCTGCGATCAAAATAAAAATACCCGCATGATCAAGCCGCTGTAAAACAGCACGCCCTGCACTACCCGGTTCCAGTAAATGAAACACGCCGCTCATCGACAATAAAAATACTACTGAAAAAACATATATACCGACAGTGATGACGTGTTCTAGGTCACCGCGCGCCTTTAAAATCAAACGAAAGCCAGCACCGAAAAACACAAGCGCTGCAGCTAAATGGCTTATTGCACTGAATGGGTCACTAAAACCAGGAACAGGAATGGGCTTCATATCGATTGTGTTGTTACTCAGAACCCAAATATATTGTCACCTATATTTTAACGATGCAATAAGATAGTTCCTTTCCGGATGATACAGCTTGCTAACTACTCAGAAATACACATCTGCAGTAGATGCTATAAAGGAAATGTTACGCTGCTACGACATTTATTGTAGTGACATTGCACCCCCAAATAAGCCACTAAGTCAATAATCATATGGATTATTTCAGCCTCGACCACAAATCCCTAAAGTCGCACCCAATATGGCCGAAACACTAATAAATGTATGGTCTATTTGGGGGGATATAATGGAATTCAAAGATTATCTGAAAATCATGGTCATGAAAGAAGCCTCAGATATCTATCTATCAACCGGAGCACCGCCAAGCGCAAAAATTCAGGGTCAGCTTACCCCTCTTGAGCAGGCAACCTTGCCTGCCGGCAGGATTAAGGATATTGCCTATGAGATCATGGATGATGAACAAATCAAAGAGTTCGAAACCAAACCGGAAATGAACCTGGCCTTGTCCGAGTCAGGCATCGGTCGTTTTCGCGTCAATATCTTCAAGCAACGCAACCAGGTTTCCATGGTCATCCGTAACATCGTCACGGATATTCCAAAAATGGAAAACCTGGGCCTGCCTGACACACTGAAAGAGATCATCATGTCTAAACGTGGCCTGATCCTGTTTGTTGGCGCGACCGGTTCGGGTAAATCCACCTCCCTGGCCTCATTGATTGATTACCGCAATACCAACAGTGCGGGTCATATTATTACCATTGAAGATCCGATCGAGTTTGTACACTCACATAAAAAGAGCATCATCAATCAGCGTGAAGTAGGCGTTGATACCGACAGTTATGAAGACGCCCTGAAGAACACCTTGCGTCAGGCACCTGATGTCATTCTGATTGGCGAGATTCGTGACCGTGAGACCATGGAACATGCGATCGCCTTCGCCGAAACCGGCCATCTGGCGATTTCTACCCTGCATGCCAACAACGCAAATCAGGCAATGGATCGTATTATTAACTTTTTCCCGGAAGAACGCCGTAATCAGCTACTACTCGATCTTTCACTCAATTTGCGCGCATTTGTTTCACAACGCCTTATCCCGACTGTTGACAAAAAACGCTGTGCGGCGATTGAAATTCTGCTCGGCACCCCGCTGGTATGCGAAAGCATCAAGCGCGGTGATATTAGCGAACTCAAGGAAATCATGGAAAAATCCGTCAATCTTGGCATGAAGACCTTTGATATCGCATTGTTCGAGCTATACAAGGCAGGCCGCATCTCGCTGGAAGAGGCCTTGCGCAATGCCGACTCGACCAATAACCTGCGACTTAAAATCAACCTGTCTGAAGGTAAAGGTGTTGATACGCCAACTACCGTTGCCGCTGACACAACAGCAAATACGGAAAGCGAAATTATCCCTAAAGGTGGATTAAGCCTGGTTGAGGAAGAACCGGAAGAGGAAAAAATACCCGAACCAGCAGGAAATTCTGCAAGCTTGTCGTTAGCTGACTAGAAATCGCTTTCGTGCAGTAATACCGATAGTGATAAGTGCGTGCATTTTATGCAGGCACTCGAAACTTGGATAGTGCATAATTGTTCATGTTAGTTATTCGCCCTAACTACCCACCTTTCCGTGGCACAATCAAAAAGCCCATAATGACAGGCACCTTCAATCACACCACTGGTGTAATTTCCATTTAAACCCTTAAAATCTCCTTTTGCGAAATACACTTTTAATTCAGGGTTCTGTTTCATTGTCTTTTTTACACTTTCGACCAATTGATTGTCGGCATTCTTCACCAGTACGCCGCTAAATCCGGCTGTCAGTGGAAAAATGTCATTACCGCTATCACCACAAAACACAACATCCTGTTTTGCAACACCGAATTCCTCAGCCACATATTCCAGCGCGGTCAGTTTGGTCGCACTATCTGGTAAAAAATCGAGAAGCCCTTTGCCGTCCTGTGAATCAAAACTGTATACGATGACTTCATCAAACTTTCCCTTTACTCGCTCATCTACTTCTTTCAATATCTGTGTGTTTTTTTCATGATCTACATAGTAACTCTGCTTAAACTGGTTCAGATGTTCGCTTTCCTGTTCCCGTATCCCATCAATATCAGCGACCGTATCCCTTATTGCTTTGGCGTCCCACCTTGGACTCTCATGTTTAACATGTTTAATCCAGCCATGATCAAGCTGCCACACACCACTTTCATATTTTCTGATCGACGTGCCGACATCACCACACAGAATATTCGGATATCTGACACCGTATTCCTTAATCGCGTTTTCGGTAAGCGCAAGATTTCGTCCCGTGACATAGACAACAAGCACATCATGTTGCTCTGTCAGCTCATTAAACAGCTCAACTGCCCCGCTGTCACTCTCCCAACTGCCATTAGGGAGCAGTGTTCTGTCCAGGTCTGTTGCTAATATTTTCACATTGCTCCTCTGTGGAAACTCAAATCCATTCGTCTAATCCTGTCTAATGATAGGACAGCACATTTTCATCACCATCATTTTCCGTGTGGGTAATACTGAAACTATAGTCACACAAATCCGCCTTCAAAGTGGCCATACAGCCCTGATTTCTCCATGTCAAATCTAAGCAAGATTCTTCCGTGTCATTAATCGTCAACTCACCATCAAAGGCAGATGAAGTATTTCTCAGTCTCAAGAGTTCCAGCTGATCTCTGACCACAATGTGTTTGAGCCCATATTCTATGTCAGCATCGGTCAGCGTTGTGCGATTAATTTCCTTGTGCCCCCCGGTTCCCCCACTATCTGCGGCCTCATAATCGTTTTTACCGGCAAAGAGATCCAGGTACCAGACTTGCGGCGTTCCCGGTATAAACATTTGAATAGCCCGGGCCAGACGTAACTTTTGTTCATCTTCACCCAAGGCACTGAAGAAGGTCGCGTTTACCTGGTAATACGCTATTTTCTTGCCATCCGGACCATAGAGGTTTTTTACTCTCCCACCTCTGTCCATTACCCTTTCAATGACTGCCTCGATCTCAGCATCGCTTAATAGTCCTGCGCTTGAATCGTCGGCGACGTTTTTATTTCTCAGGTCAAGTACCGGGATACCGTCATGACAGCCGAGCATATTAATAGTACTTATGTTTTTCTCTATTAGCTCGTTAATCCATCGCAGAAGGTATTTACTGGTCCCCCACTCCAGGGCATGAATTACCAGACCTGGAAAGAAAAAGTCATAAATAGGGAATCCATTGGCAGCCACTTTTTCATGCAGTCCATCGCCATACTCAGAATGTATTTCTGGCAACAATATCAAATCATATTTGTCAGCTATCCGTCTCAACCTTTCCAGATACTCCCATGTACCAGGCTCATTGAAAAAATTGGACATACCTGGTTCCTTGTGTAAATAGGCAAATGCATCAAGCCTGACAAGCCTCCCGCCGTGAGCTTGTAATTTCTTTAATGTTTCATCATAAAAATTCCAGACCTCTTGCGATTGGGCGTTTAAATCCATTTGACCTAAATATTTACGGTCCTGCTCAACAACTGAGACAATATCTTCTTTGTGAGAATTAAACTCACCTAAATCTATTTCGCTAATATCCTGCTTGGCATTCATCACATCATTCAGTATTGTTGCAATATTCTCTGCATCTTCATGCGTGAGCTCTTCTATCTTTAATGCTCGTAGCAGTTTGTGGGCCGTTACCTCATGGTAAACAACCTCCTGATAAAACGTATTCCAATATGGTCTGTCAGATCCATCCGGAAAGCGCACTTTTAATATAGGCAAGTCAGGCTTTCTCAAAAAAAGCTTCTCTAGATGCTCTTCATGTGGGATCACGTGACCTTCAGGGCCCAATTCACCATACGAAGTCCAAAACTTGTTCCAGTCAATAAAGAAGTCTTTATATTGCGAATCATCACCATGTTTCAATAAATCCTGAAACTGAGGAGAGCCCACGGAAAGATGGTTCAAAACCAGGTCAAACTTGAACAGAACATTGAGTTCATGAAGTTGTTCCAAATCTTCCCTGGAAACAAGCTCATCATTGAGATCGTAATCTATGATAGAAAAGCCACGATCCAGATCACTGTTAA
This sequence comes from uncultured Gammaproteobacteria bacterium, assembly GCA_947258795.1. Taxonomy (GTDB): domain Bacteria; phylum Pseudomonadota; class Gammaproteobacteria; order DRJJ01; family DRJJ01; genus DRJJ01. Next base: position 123,198 of record CAMYJU010000006.1, read on the forward strand.
AAATGGTAGGCAGGATGTAGAACAGGGAAAAAACATCTTTGAACTCTGGCATCTTCAGCATATCGATAACATCTACCAATTTTCGGCCAATGCTGTCAGGGTAAGCATTGAATATTACGCCTTTTGGCAAATCTATTTCTGATGACATAACTTCAGTTCTCTTGGGTTGCGCTTACATATTTCTACTTATTTTCCTGTCATACCTTAATTATTAGGTTAATCACATATACGGAACTTTGCAGGCATGAAAAAAATCATAATAATCGATTGCTTCAAGAATACCCTGCGCATGTGCCTGCCCCGCAAAATATATCCTTTCCTGATCCACCAACTGGGAAAGTTCTTCATGATGTCGGTTACCAACAACTACCGCTAGCATATTGCCTCGCATCATATCTTCGTCCGCCCCTGAACCACCCGCTACAAGAATATGCTCCAAAGGTATTTCAAGACGTTGAGATATATAGCGTAATGCCTGACCCTTTGAAGCACGAGAAGGAACAATGTCCAGAAACTGACCGAAAGACAACATGACATTAGCTGTGATTTCTTGTTGCCGAAGATAATTAATAATCTCTTCGATGGGTGGCGCCAGTTTCGGATCGTAATAATAAGAAACCTTAAGCGCTGTCTGTTCTACTATTGGCTGGGGCTTAAGACCATTTATTTTACTAAGTGCGCGCCTTATTCGCTGAGCACTCCAGTCATGATCGACATGATCTGCCCAATAATCATCTTCTGTCAGACTCTGCCCATAATGTATGCGTGTCCCAAGACTACTGATCAGGACATCTGGTGTTGGTATGCGATTTTTCTTTATTAATGCTAATGCTGAATCTATACGACGACCAGTTGCTATACCAAAAGCGACGCATTTGCGATTCTCTTTAATGACATCAGAGAAGTGTTTTAAAGTCTCTGGATTCCCAACAAGATTCTGATCAAGATCTGTAAAAATAGCTCGATCACGATAACGAACTGCCCTGGTAGGACGTTCACTCGGTATAGGATGGTATTTACCTGGTAATTTCTCAATCTTTTCAAGATATGTCTTGGCATGGGCTTGCCATGAATAATGCTTTCTAACTCCTTCAATTCCATTGTTGGCCGCCTTGTTCCAGGCATTTTTATCCTGCAATAATTTCAGCAAGGCTTCGGACATCCCAAGCTTGTCCAAGGGATCAATCAACTCACCGTTCTTGCAGTTTTCAATGATGTCAACCGGACCACCATTCTCTGTAGCTACAATTGGCAAACCACTGGCTGCCGCCTCCAGTAATGTCAGACCAAAAGGCTCTGTTAGAGCAGGATTAATAAAAACTCCTCCGGATATTGCAGCTAGCCGGTAGATTGCTGGCACCTCATCTGCACTATGGCTCTTGGGTACAGCAACTTTCCCGTATAAGTTATAACAGTCAATTAACACCAGGATACTGGTCATAACAGCTTGGGCACCGCTTTCCATATCCCGGATATCATCGCGACTACCTGCGACAATCAGCAAATTGGCAACATTTTGTAATATGCGTGATTCCCCATACGCCTCAACCAGAGTAAGAATATTTTTACGTTCGTCAGGTCGTGACAGGGCCAATATCAATGGCTTACCGGATTCAGTTAAAAATCGTTGCAACTCAGCTGCAAAAGATATTTCCTCATTTCCCCGAGGTGGGTGGAACAATGTCAAATCAGTTCCTGGAGGAATGACAGACATACGCTCTGGATCATAATAATTATAGAGTCCATACTGCGCTTCAATTTCATTATGCGTGCTGGTAATTACCAGATCTGCATTAGCCAGTATTTCCTCTTCAGCATCGATACGTCTTTCAATATTATAAGTATGCTCAATTTCATCGCGCGACAAGCCTCTGGCTAACAAACGTTTACGTTTATCTCGGCCGAGTGAATGGCCCGTATGAATCAATGGCGCTCCAAGAAGATTAGCTAGGCGAACGCCAACATAGCCAGCATCTGCATAATGACTATGCACCAGATCGGGCATACGAAGTTGTTCGTTGAGCCAGTTGGTCAGATTATCCATAAAACTATCAAGATGATCCCACAACTGTTCTTTGGGTAGGTATTCTTCAGGCCCTGCATCAATGCGAACAATCCTGGCCTTCTCTGAAAGTTCTTCAATAGGGATGGCATAGTCATCACTGACCGTCGCATCAACGATGCGGCGAGTGATCAAATCAACCTGCTCTATGTCATCATGCTCAGCAAGCGCCTTGGCAAGATCAACCACGTATTTAATCTGCCCACCTGTATCAGCATCGCGACCAAGTTCAAGATTATGGCCACGAACCAGACCATGAATACTTATGAGCACCAAATACTTTGCTTTATTAATTATCCTCATAACATTTACAACATAAATAATTTTTGATTATTAATACTACACTAGTGTTGCTTACTTCAGATGGCCTACTACTAATTTCTTTGTAGTAACTATAATAAATTAAGCCTGATATTCTAAGGTTTCACTTGACAAGAAATCACTACTTCTTGTTAGTGCTAGCCATTTGCTGAAATATATTTAATGTCTCCTCAGGGTGGATTCTGCCTATCACAATTATAATATGTGTGTCCGCTTTCAGTATCAAGCAGCCTTTCGATAACACATTAACAATAATTGATAATTATTGGGGGTCAGATAGAAATTGTTTCTAATATTAGAGAATATTGTTCTCTGACCCCGTTTACTGCGTAAATAGAAATCTTTTCAGGTCTGCGACTGCAAATAGTTCTGCAGCCCGATTTTTTCGATCAGACCCAGTTGTTGTTCCAGCCAGTAGGTGTGGTCTTCTTCGGTATCCTTTAGCAGTACTTCCAGGATCTCACGGGTCTGATAGTCCTTTTCCTGTTCACACAGTGCAATCGCGTCTTTTAACTGCCGGCCAACATCGTATTCCACGGCCAGGTCATTCTTCAACATGGTCGGTACATCACTGCCAATGTTGAGTGCATCGCGTGAAGCGACATCCGGGGTGCCTTCGAGGAACAGGATGCGTTCGACCAGTGCGGTGGCATGGGTCAGTTCTTCTTCGGACTCATGCTTGATGCGCTCATATAGTTTTTCCAGGCCCCAGTCCTGGTACATTCTGGAATGGATAAAGTACTGATCGGCCGCCGAGAGCTCGTTGGTCAGTAATTTGTTCAGGGTATCGATGACGGTTTGATTGCCTTTCATGGATTTTTACTCTTTGTTGATATGGGCTTAGGACATGGACGACTGCAGGTAGTTCGGCAGGCCAAGGTTCGCGATCAGCTCGTTCTGGGTTTCCAGCCAGTCGATCTGTTCTTCTTTATCTGCCAGCATCGCATCGAGCATTTCCCGGCTGACGTAGTCCTGTTGTCCCTCGCAAAAGGTGATCGCGTCGACCAGATCCTGGTGATACGCCTGCTCCATCTGCTGGTCGCACTTCAGCATTTCCTGTACATCCTCACCGATCAGCAGTTTGCCCAGATCCTGCAGGTTCGGCAGGCCCTCCAGAAACAGGATGCGTTCGATCAACTCGTCGGCGTTTTTCATGGCCTTGATCGAGGCCTTGTATTCATGCTCATTGAGCTCGTCAAAGCCCCAGTTTTTGCACATGCGCGCGTGCAGAAAATACTGGTTGATTGCAGTGAGTTCATTTTTCAATAACTTGTTGAGTTGCTGGTTGATTTTTGGATCTGCTTTCACGTCTTGGACACCCTCATTTAGTGGTTTTTATGTTTTAAAAAATCTCTGACTTTGTTGTCATTGTGAGCTGGCCTGAACCGCCGAGGCGGCGGTTAGGTTATGCATAATGAATCTCGCAGAGGTTCTATGCTGTAAGCGAGGCGATCTCAGTCGATTCACTGCCAACTTTTATGGATTGCCGCGCGGCTATCGCCACTCGCAATGACTGCTAGTTTTCAAAAAATCAGAGGTACCTTTAATCGGAATCATTTTAGCCAGTATATCGCTATACCGGTACCATGCAAGCTATGTCATTGATTTGACTAGATAATAATATCTTTTTATTTGTGGTTAATAATTATTAATAGTAACAGTATTGATAATCATTCTCATTTTCGTCTATAATGACATCAAGTTGAGGAGATTATCGAGATTATCAATATGTATGTTTGTATTTGTAATGCCGTGACTGATAAGGACATCCTGAACGCTGCGGATGCGGGCGCGACAACGCTGAAGCATTTGCGCGATGAGCTGAACGTAGCCACCTGCTGTGGCCGCTGCGCAACCTGTGCGAAAAGATTACTGAAAGAAGCCTGTAGCTTGTCCTGTTCGATTGAACAAAACGATGTGCTGCTGGCGAATGCGGTTGCGTGATCTGTCAACTCAGCACCTGGTATTGACCCCTACCCCCAACTTTCCGATAAGTATAAATGAGATGGTACCTGGGTCCGGACTCGAACTGACACGGTCGCAATGATCGATGGATTTTATGTCCTGCCGCGCTGCTATGGTAAAACCGGGGTCAGAGAGCAATTGTTTCTAGTATTAGTGAAAACTGTGTTCTGACCTCATATATTTCAGCAAGCCCTTTTCTTTAGCCCCTAGGCATCCCTCCTTCCAGTATTATAATACCTTCTTAGCAAACAGCGTAAATTCTGCATCAGAACTATCACTAAACTTGGTTTTATCAATGAGTTGAAAGCCAGATTTTTCCAGTGCCAGTTCCAGTTGTCGGGTTGTGAGCAGGTTAATTTTGGGTATGAATCCAAGATGCCCCGCAAATCTCAGCACCTTGCCTATTATTTTATTTTTTTCACCAATGCACGCGGTTTCTGAAATAAACAATCCATCGGGTTTAAGCAGATCATGGATACGCTTAAAGACGGCATCGACATCTTCGAAAAAATGTAACACATAAAAGGCCGTCACTCCATCAAAACTACCCGGCATGAAACGTTTATCAAACAAGGAGGTTTGTAGAAACTCGACATTATCCAGTTTTCGCTCCGCTTTTCTCTGTTCTGCAATGGCGAGTAATTTACGAGAGATATCAATACCTATGACCTGTTTTACCTCGTCTGCAATATCACTGCATTGCGTACCGGTGCCACAACCGATATCCAGCACAACTTTGTCTGGAATTAGATAGGTTTTTATTTTTTTGATTTTTGTCTCATAGGCCGGCCTGTCTGGTATAGGTGATGCCGCATACTTAGATGCGACCAGATTCCAGAATTTTTCAGGTGATTTTTTAAAAAGCATATACTTATCTATGACATTTTCATCAATTTTTACTCGAACCCCAAATATTTCTGCCCTATTAACCTAAAGGTTGTTCATCCAAATCACAGATAACAATCCTGTCAAAGATCGCTTGTCGTTCAGCACTTTCCATCAATTCATGGGCAATGATAAGCCCGGTGGCTGACCAGACCTGGTTGAAATTGGCGCGCCGACCGATGAGATCGCCGTGTCGGCCATCGTAGTATTCCGGCCAGTTATCCCTTTGCAGCCGCTTGAGCATGATGTTGTGGGTTTGTTGGGCCAGTTCAAAGCGCCCGGTACGCAACGCGGCCGCAACGAACGGCCAGGCCAGAACTGGCCAGTTACCGCCATTATGATAAGAATAAGGCACGTTCTTGGGGTCACTACCGGTGGAGAACCGCCATTTGTCACCGATCATGGCAGGATAGACAATCTTGACCGGCATCTCACCGATCAGCTCGTCCCTGTGGGACTCATACAGGCTCATGATGCCCTGCGATTCGGCCTGGCTGGTGATGCCAAACAGGATGGCGAGCAGATTGCCGAGAGCAAAGAAACGAAAATCGATCCGGCCGGGACCAACATTACCTACCAGATAACCGCTACGGTCATTCAGCCAGCCGTCCATCCAGCCGGGGATGCTCTCTGGATAGACATTGAGAACATTCACCACATTATGGCCAAATTCCTCGGCATAGTAGCGATGCATTTCATTCAGACGCTTGCGATCCAGCCAGTAATAGGTACGCAAATGATTTTTCAAATCATCGCTGAGAATTTGCAGGTTGTCGATGGTCTTCTGATTCTGGCCGTTGCCGGTGAGTAGCTCGCGGGCACTCATCAACATGCCAAAGTAAAGGGTCTGGATTTCCAAGGGATAACCGTAGACGGCCATGCGTCGATCAATCATGAAGGCAGCATCGGGGACCAGTAGCGTGGGCGAGGATTCAAACCCCTCATGCAGGTATAGATCGAGAATGTTGGTAATAGTCTTCTGTATCGCCTCACTTTCTGCGAAATTGCGATCGCCCGTGGCAACCACATAGGCACGCAGCAAGATCATCCACCACATAGCCGAGTCCACCGGGGTGACGCGGCCGATGGCTCGATCGCCGAAATCTGCGATGACCTTTTCTTCACCGTCCTCGGTCACGACATGAAAACTGGCAGGCATCAACCCCAGGGATCGTTTGTGTCCTTTCATGACGTGCTGATGACCGCTAAGATGCATGACGGTCTCGAGAAAATTCCGCACGATGTGATGATCGCCGCTTATCAGAAAAACCAGTGCCGAGGGTACAAAGTCACGTACGAAACATTCATTGTAGTTGGCGGCAACCACACCCTCGTCGCAGGCCGCGGCGGTCCCGACAGGCTGGCCCTGGTATTCAATTATCGATCGGTTCAGCAGCTCATAGGCAGCTTTTATCGGCATGTTGCTATCGCTCGCTTTGTATTTACAGAGATTTACCGTAGATCAATCCTAAGTTAGATACATCGGAGAATCAACGCCAGTGTGGGCCAGGTTCAAGTTCTGGTTGAACATTCAGATTACGCCAGATTATGCGCAAGATCACAATGACACCAACGCTAATCCCCGCCGACAAATGGATATGCAGGGCAACCATGTTCTCAGGTGTCTGTTTTTCGGTAAACCAGTGACGATAGTAAACGGCACAATAGGCAAGTAAAAACAACAAGGCAGTACCCCAATGCAACCATCGGGCAAAGCGGCTATAGTCCTGGTCAGTATTTTTATAGTTCATCATATATATTTAATATATTTCACTGATCGAATTTAAGGTCAGAAAGCACTTATTTAAATATAACCGAAAATGATGCTCAGACCTCATTGTATTTCAAACTGGTGATTCACCAAACCTTGTTTTACTATATGCGAATGGTTCGGTATTCCACACATCACATTAGATTAGTTTCCACCTTACTCACAGCTATGCTCTTGTCGTTAACCGTACACGCAGCGGAGACCGGTTCCAGCCATAACCTGTTTTATCTTAATAAATTGAGTGACGATTCATTCTTCGTAGGCCGGGCCAATCTGGCTACACGGGATGGCTTCTCGGATACCTTTTTCGGCTACGTCGATGCCAACTATCGCTATAAGCTGAGTGATCCCTGGTCAATTGAAGTGGGATATCGTCATGCTGTTCTTGAGCTGGGTAATCAATGGCGAGAAGAATACCGGCCTATGCTCGCACTTTACTGGCGCAGCATACTGGCCGGAGGTCAATTTTCAAATCGCAACCGCATCGAATTGCGATACTTTGAAGGCAATGCACAAGACCGAGTACGCTACCGAAACGAATCGGTATGGACATCGTTAAACACCATTACCGATTACCAAGTCACACCTTTTATTGAAGAAGAGTTTTTTTACGACATTACTAATACTGAACTGAATATCAACTGGCTCACTTTTGGTATCTCAAAATTTTGGTCCAAGGGTAAGAAATGGAAGCTAGGTTATCGACTGCAATCGCAAAGATTCAATGGTGAGTGGGAAAACCGGCATGTACTGGTGACAGGGATAAGCATCTTTTCATTTGATTAAACTTAAATAACACACAGGGTCAATATTCCGTCACTTCCATGAAGATGGGAATCCATCCATCATTTCTTTTTGTATCCCCGACAAAACCTTTCTAGGATGACGACTAGGAATCTGATCTCATTTATCTATATCTACATGACAAGCCCTACAGAGAAAAATAATACACATGAAACCATAACAAATAAAAAGGAAAAATATATAATGTTTCTGGATACTGGCAGACACTACCTATCTAGCTTTAAGCATCTTTGAACGTTTAGCCAGGAAATAACTGCTAAATAAGTTGCATAGGTGCGACCTCATTCATCTGTTATAGACTCTCTTTATTACAACTTAAAACACTGCAAATCATCAGCAAACTGAATGGGCCCACGGTAATGTTGTTTGATAAACTGTGTTGTTTGCATTTCCTTGCCAAGGGTGCGTCGCATACGATGCGAAAGTAGCAGTTGCCCGACCTTTGCACGTGCTGCAATCTTCCCGATAACCGAGGGTGGCATGTGCAGATTTCGTGCGACACCACCCGTCTGCTCCGGGATTGCATTATGCGCCACCAACAAGTCGGCATTGGTGGCCAGTTTGGCGAGCGTATCATAATCGTTATTCATATCCCCACTAAATACGACCGAAAATTTAGCCAGATCGACTCGCCATGCCAATGCGGGAATTGGTCCATGATGCACCGGTATCGCTGAGATCCTGTATACCGGTGTCGACAGCACCTTTTGTTTTGCCTTACCGTTGACATTTACATTAGAAGGGAGAACTTGATAGCTTTCCGATCCGTTAAGATAGTCGGATAAATATTGAAACGCTCCCTCTGCGTCAAGTAAACGCTGTACAAAGTTCACCGTCGATGGCATAAGATGATTTCCGGTTGGGCCATAGATGGGCAGGTCACGGTCACGCCCGGTAAAAAACGAGGCCTTAATCAGATAAGGTAAATCGGCGCTGTGATCGACATGTAGATGCGTCAACAGTATGACATCGAGATCGTTAACCTGGGCTCCACTTTGTTCAAATCGCAGTAGACTACCGCCGCCCATATCCACCAGTACCCGTGCCTTGCCGTTATGCCATATCAGGTATCCAGAAGAGGCACGCTGATCAGTGATCTCCGGACCGCCTGATCCCAACACCTGTAACCAGACCCCGTGGTCTCCACATTGTTGCTCTGACCACGCTGGTGTGTGGACCAAAACTATTAGGCAAAAATATAACCAGAACCGGGACATGTTTAGACTTCCTTATTATATATTCGAATGATTTTAATTAACCACCGACAGCTACTCCGCAGCGATAATCACCTCATGCATTTCCAGCTTACCCTCTCCGGCAAATGCTTCCTTTGGCATTGGGTTGCTGTGCGCAAGCTTGAAATCCTCACTGCCTACCCAGGCCTCAAAGGAAGCTTTGTCCTGCCATGTGGTTAACACGACATAAGGCGAATTGTCACTTTCAGGCTTGAGGATTTGCATACGCACAAAGCCCGGCTGTTTGTCGATCTGACCTGTACGTTGTCGAAAACGCTCTTCAAAGGCATCTTCCCAGCCTGATGCGACAGGGACTCGATTGGCGACAATAAACATGATTACTGCTCCGTTATTCTATCTATTCTAGTAATATTCTTATACTCTGGATTACCTGAAGTTTCCAAATTTATGTTATGCCTGCCAAACACCAAAGCCCTGCTCCTGTAGCCCAATGGCCAGCTCAACCTCCATTTCCTGAGCCGCTTCATAAGGCATCGGGTTATACACCTCATACAGCTCTGGCATCAAACGCAAACCATATTCCCTAACATACCGGTTCGACTGGATGCCGGCCTTGTGCTTGTCAAAGCGGACATCGGGGTCCAGACCGGTCATACCCACATAGACACAAGGCTTGCCATATTCGTAGTCCGGATTACAACGCTTGAATTTGGGTTCATAGAGGACATCCTTCGAGAGCTCAATAACGTAGACATTGTGATGGTGACGCCGGCTCATGATTTAAATTTAAATAATTTCTGCAACAACATCAATCATTGAGGTCTGAGAACAATATTCTCTAATATTGGCAACAATTTCACTCTGACCCTTATTATTCTGATAAAGGCAGATTTGCTACGAGTCACTCGATTCATCCATAACCACTTCCGCCTTACCCAATTTTATCGATTTATCCAGCAAGGCTTTATCAAAAAGAACAGTTTCATAGGTAGTGTGATTAAGCAGCTTCCATTTATCTCCTGCATCCTCAATAACCTCCATCAACATACCGCTGATAATATATTTGCTGTTCATTTTCATTGTGGGTTACCAGAATTTCCAATTTTAGAGGGTCGGTGACAAATCTTAATCATCCTCATTTCTCACCGACCTCTTTTATTTACGACTCAAGCTTTATCGGCGCTGGACAGGTGTTCCAGAGTGTTCTGTGCGAAGCCGGTGCCCACATCAGTGTAATAATTATGAATAATATCGGCCCCGGCATGTTTGAGCGGCTCGTATTCTTCTTCAAAGACAATTGCCGCGGATATGGTGCCGGTAAAACCCAGTTTGCGTAACTGGCGTGTGGCCAGCACCTTGGCCTCCAGCTCCGGCATGGCCAACAAAATGGTATGCACGCCTTCCAGCTTGAGGTGTGACCAGAAACCGGGGTCTTCGGCATCGGCATACAATACCCGCCGGCCCTGGCTTAGATGCAGCTCAACCCTGACAGGGTCAGAGTCCAGGCCAATCACACGGTGCTGGTGACTGCAAAATACATCATAGGCACCCGTGCCCACGCGCCCCATGCCCATCACGATGACATGGGAATGACCAATATTGATAGGCTCATCATCCGGATGACGTTTGCTGGTTTCGAAACGTTGCAAAAAGTGTTCAAGCCACTCATAAATTTCGTGTGAATGACGATTCAGCGGCGCACTGATCGCAAACGATATCGCCACCGCCACCGCCAGCAACACCATCCATTCCGAAGCAAACCAGCCCTGCTTCACTCCCATATTCGCGACAATCAGGCCAAACTCACTGTACGTGGCCAGGCTTAACCCGGCGAGAAACGCACTGCGCGCGCGTAATCGGAACAGCAACAAGATAAAGAAAAACAGGATCGCCTTGATGGGCAACAAGGCATTAATCAACAGGGCCTGCTGCAGGATGGCAAAGTCCGGACGACCCAGCAAACCGATTTGCAGGAAAAAGCCAACCAGCAGCACCTCTTTCAGACTCCAGATGGAATTGGATAACTCTGTCGCGCGCCTGTGACTGGCCAGCATGACGCCGAGTAACAGGGCACCCAGCTCGGAACTCAAACCAAAGTACTCAAAACTGGCTCCGCCGACCACCAGCGCTAGCACCAGGCCATACAATACCACCAGCTCACCATGGCCCGTGTTGTCGAGTAAGCGGAATAACAACGGTCGCAGGAAAAGCAGCCCCAGCAGGACAACCGCCCACGGCGACGGAGTGATGCCGCTGCCCGCGCTCAATACCGCCACGGCCACGAGATCCTGCACGATCAGGATGCCAATCGCCACCCGGCCATGAAAGGCACTCAATTCGCGCTTACTTTCCAGCACCTTAGCGGCCACCACGGTACTGGAAAATGCCAGGGCAATGGCTGCAATCAGCGCCAGCATAGGCTCCAGGTCGATGACGGTCACCATGATTAGGTACATCAGCCCCACGATGATGCCCATGTGCAGCAGGGAACCGGCAAGAATCTCCGGGCGCAACAGGGTGCGCAGTCGCAGCTTGAGCCCCACGCTGAATAGCAGCATCAGTACCCCGGCGTGGGCAACCTCCTTGAGAATGGCATTACTCTCATACCCCAGCGAACTCAGGGTAAACCCGGCGACCAGGTAACCAATCAACGGCGGCAAACCGACCTGGCGCACCAGCAACCCCAATACAAAAGCAAAACTCAGCCAGATACCTGCTGTAAACATGTCTCAACCACCTGTTTAATATGAATTTAATGGGTTGGTGACGAATCTAGATCATGCTCATTTGTCACCTACACCATTTATTTTTTTCTCTGATCATATTATATGATCACAGACGACTGTTTAGTCTGCAATAGTCGTAACATTGACCTCGACTGTCAATATGGGTTACGAGTTTCGTGTTCCAACGAAGCACCGGGAACCGGCGGTACAGCTTCATGGTGACGGTGCATCGCCACCGCAATATGATTACCGCTGACCAGCAGACCGCTGGATGGGTCAAAAATCAGAAAATCAGGATCAGGGAGCAATTATTGCTTATATTAGTTAATATTGCTCTCTGACCACTATTTTTAAATATTTGGACACCCCAGAACAATTGGATAACCGTACCAGACACAACGAAGCCATTGCGTTTCTGTATGACGCATTCTCCATGGCCTTTTCCTATCCTGGACATGAACTCTTCGCTTCCTTTGTTAACGGGAGTTTTGTCAGGGAAACCGAGCAATGCATCGACGCATTGATCGACCCAGACCCGCTCTCGAGGGCGTTACAGGTATTTAAAAGGGCACTCGACTTACTGCCGCCTGATTTAACAAGCGAACAATTGGAAAGCGACTATATTGCGCTGTTCGAACTCAACAAAGCGCAAACCCCGCTGTACCTCTATGCCCATCTCTACAGTGATAACGACCCGAATCCGGTCGCTGTGTATCAACACCTGATCGATATCTATCAAAGTACCGGCATCGAGCCCAGGAACGGGGAAGGTGTGGAAAAACCCGATCATCTTTCGGTGCAGCTTGAGTTCCAGGCGTATCTTTACCGGTTACTTGTGCAGTCGCTGCGCGGCGAAACGAATCAGACACCGGAAGCGATCGAGGCTACTATCAACAGTTTCCGCAAGGAACTGGCCTGGGTGCACAAATGGCTTGTTGCGTTCGAACAGCGAGGTGGCCATCCCCTGTACGCACCGTTGGGCAGAGTTCTGTGGGTGCTACTGGATACCTCAACACCCGCGACTGCGATTTGACACCCGCACAGCTAAAGCACGGTAAACTTTTCGGTTGCCTCGTTATAGCGAACCAGTAGATACCAGAGCAACAGCACTGCAAAACTCAACAGATATAACCAGCCCCAGCCACCAAAGACTTCGGGTAGAAACACCTGTTGACCCACCTTACTGACTTCCACCAGGTCTAGCGACATTTCCCGGGTCAGCAGATCCCAGCGTTTAACCACGGCACTGAACAGCGAACCGGTCCAGGAAAAGAAAAATACCGCGACCCAAAGCTTGATATGCCCTTCCCCCATTCGCCACAGGGATCCAGAAGCACAGCCACCTGCAAACACCATACCGATGCCAAAGATGAATCCGCCCAACAGTGATCCTATCCAGAAGGTCGCCGGTATGGCAAGATAGGGGTCAACCGTTTCCTTTTGTAACAAGACAGAAGTGACCGGTATACCCAGCGCCAAGGCCAGTATCATCGCCTTGGTCATGGTGCCTTCACCGGTCATAAAAGGCTCACGGAATACCCTCGAAAAACAAAAGCGGGAACGATGCAACACGAAACCCAGCGCAAATCCCGCCAGAATGATAATACCGCGGTTAACCAGTTTCTGGTTGTCGGAACCGAACCAGAACACCGCCCAGGTGAAAACCAGTATCAGAACGAACAAACCCAGCAAGGGATAGTAACGCCGGTACGGACTGTCAGCGGAAACAACCGGTGGTGCGGTCCCCCAGCTGATGTTTTCCATCACCCACAGCAACGCTTTCAGGCCGAGAAATGCGCCGGCCAGCAGGCCGGCCCACATCGCCCAGCCTGCGGGAGAAGCAAAAGTGAGGGGGGTGAAAAATCCACCTGTTGTGCAACCTCCCGCCAGGGATGCACCAACGCCCATGAGCATCCCGCCCAGCGCGCCCGTTAGTAGTTCCAGTTTCGGGGGACGATTGATACGAAACTGCCGCGCCAGTAACGCCGCACAGAATGCACCGATCACCAGGGTGATATCCATCAGCGATATCCGATGCAACAAGGGACTGTCGAGTTCAGTCTTGATCCCGAGCACCGGCCCCAGACCGATCAGATTGTTGAACCAGTCACCCCACAGCTTAAGGCCACCGAAGACACCCCAAAACAAACCACTGGCGACCAGTACAGCGCTAATCACCACCAGCAGGATGGCGCCCAGGTAGGGCGACCACTCGCGAACGAATACAGCTTCATAGTCCTCGCGCACCCCGGCCAGCCATCTGAGGGAAGCGATTGCTCTGATGCCGCGGTCTCCAATTGTTGATTTACTCATATTCTTGCCCTCCTGTAGAAGGCCGCAAACTACAGTCCGATGGGATGGGTGATCTGACCGGCAATCACCACCACATAGCGCAGCATAAAACCACCGACAAGTACCACTACGGGCACCAGAATCTCGATTACCCGGTGACTCCTGTAGGCTCTGTGATACACGATACTCGGCACCAGGATGGCGAGTTCTATGATTCCCGGCACCAGCAGGCCCAGGACAACCACCCAGAACCAGAACAATACCGAAAGTTCACCACCCGCCAGTATCACCGTTGCAGCTTCACGCACACTGCCGATGGTGAGGTGGGCGTACATCAGGAACAGGAAAATAGCCAGCAACTCGAGTCCGATCAGAAGTGTGTCGGTCGCCGACAGGATATACCCGCTTTCATGATAGTGAGCTTCAGCCTGTGCTGAAGCGTGTTTCCGATGTAACAGCGCGCGCACCAGAATAATGGATGCGACGCCGGTGGAGAGTGCGGAAAGGAAGAATAGCATAGCCAGCACCGGTGAGTTCCAGAACGGCCGAGCCGGCATCGCACCCAACAGGACGCCGGTATAGATGGCAACACCGATACCAAGTGGAATCCCTACCCAGGCCGCCAGGCGCCGTAATCCATCCTGTTTGTCGCCCGGGCACGCATCCTTGGACAGAAACGTAAACGCATACAGCACACTGATTCCCAGGAAGATTGTCAGCAACCAGGTGCCTATCGACATGGGCGAAAGGTTGATCACCGTGTATAGATTCAAGAAACGGAACCAGTGACCGGCCTGAAAGGAGCCCAGTTCAAAGACCAGCAAAGCACTGCCCAATGCGACCGGTATCGGTGCTATAAAAGCGCCATAACGGGCGATCGAAAAATACTTGCCGGATTGCCCGCCGCGCAACAGCACGGAGGCACTGGTCGTCAAAGCACCGGCACCCAGACCCGCCATGAACAGGTAGGCAATCACCGGCATACCCCATGTTAGTTCGTGCATGGCTTACCTCCTTATGTTTTCGTCGCGGTGTGTGGTTACACGGATATACTGCCTGGGGAAGCGGATATCATGCTCATCCGCATAATCAAGCCCGATATAGAACACGTTCGGCAGCGTACCCATACCTGGGCGGAGCACACTCACCGCATTACTGGCAACCATGCGCGAAATCGTGCTATCGGGATCATTGAGATCACCGAAGATTCGCGCCCTGTTGAAACAGGTTGCCACGCAGGCCGGCTCCTTGCCCTGTTCGAGACGGTCCAGGCAGAAATCGCACTTGTCCACTGCACCTGTTTCCGGATTCAGAAAACGTGCGTCATAGGGACAGGCGTGAATGCAATACTTGCAACCGATACAGACATCCGCGTCAACAGTGATGATTCCGTCATCGCGGATATGGGTCGCATTGGTCGGACAGACCGATACACACTGCGGGTCTGAACACTGGTTACACAAACGTGGCAGAAAGTGCAGGGTTGCATTCGGGAAGGTACCTTTCTCTGTATATTCGACCCAGGAACGATGTTTGCCTTCCGGCACATTGTTTTCACTACGACAAGACACGCTACAGGCATGACATCCCACGCAGCGCCGCGTATCGATCAGCATGCCATAGCGCTTCTTGGGCTCGGTAATCGCGGCAACCGCCTGCACTGGTGTTGCCGAGGCGCCGACGGCCGCTGCCGCAGCACCGACACCCTTGAGAAAGCCCCGGCGGGATTGTTGGGTGGTCTTCAGTTTTTTGCTCATCGCCGTTACCTCCCTAGACCTTTGTGATATCGACCCAGGTCTCGTGCAAGGCCTGATTGTTGGTAATGACATCGGCTTTGCTCTCCATCAACACCTGGTCTGCGCCGCCCTTGCCATAAAGCGTGGTCTGACCAGCCGAGTTGGTACCGAATCCGTGACAGATAAACACCGTATCCGGCCGGATACGAGGCGTCACGTATGCCTTAATTTTCACTTTACCGACCCGGCTGCGAACCATGACGTAGCCACCATCCTTGATACCCTTTTCACGCGCCACGTCGGGGTTGATCCAGATATCGTTTTCGGGATGAATCGCGTTTAACCAGCGATTGTTCTGGTTGGCCGAATGGGTGAACCAGGCATAGCGCCCGGTTACCAGACGCTGTCTGCCGGCCTCCTCCGCAGGCGGCTCATAGACTGGCATGGGATCATAGCCGTTACGGCGGAAGCGCTCTGACACGAATTCAATCTTGCCCGATGGTGTCCTGAAATCTTTTTCACCGCGGCGGTATGCACCCAGTTTCCACTTCTGCTGGCCCGGCATCCAGATACCCTGCCTGGCAAGGGTTTTGCGATCAATGGGCAAGGGTGCCAGCTGCTTGTCGACATAGTCTTCCATGGTGAAATCAAAGACCTTCGACATGGGCGGATCGAATGTCCGCCGTTTGTCCATCGCGGCAGCGATACCCTTAATGATATCCAGAATCGTCCTGGCCTCTCCCTGTGGTTTGACCACGGGCTGACGGATACTGATGAATTTGACTTTTCCCCCCGTTGTCCAGATGGGATCAAGCCGTTCGAGGTAAGTGGTTTCCGGCAATATGATGTCCGCCATCCACGCGGTCTGTGATGGTTGCACGTCAATGGAGCAGATGAAATCCATTTTCTCCATCATTTTCAGCGTCCTGTTGCCGTCAACTACCGCTGCCAGCGGATTTTGCTTGTAGATCATCCAACCGCGAACCGGGTATTTACCCGTTTCATCGATAATGGCATCACGGCGCATGACATAGCCGCCATCGTCATGGGCAGCCAGCGGGAACGGTCCTTCGTCAAAACCATCCACACAGGGCGCAACATCAAAGGGCGCCATCTCCCAATCAAACTCGCCCAGCTTGACCTTGCCAGCATTGACGAAATTGCCGCCACGCACGTCGAAAGCACCGAGTAGTGCCATCAACATTGGCAGAGTGCGGCGAAATTGTGTGTCATTGGTGTACCAGGAACTGCGCCGGCCCGGGAACACGACAACTGCCGGAGCGGCCACTGCCATTTCGCGCGCCATCTCGACAATGGTACGTGCGGGAATATCCGTTTCCTTCTCTGCCCATTCAGGCGAGTACTGCGCCACGTGTTCCTTGAGGGCATCAAAGCCCACTGTGAGCTTGTCTACGAAATCCTTGTCGTAAAGATCTTCCTTGATGAGTACATGCATGAGGGCCAGGGTGAGTGCCATATCGGTACGTGGCTTGATCGGCACCCAGGTTCCCTTCGCGGCAGTCACCGTCATACGCGGATCGACGACCACCAGCTTGGCGCCGTTTTCTATCCCGCTGATCAGATCACGGTTATACGGCAATTCGAATGACTCGAGCCGGTTGGCACCGAACATAATGATGTACTTGGCATTAGCCAGATCAGAATCGGGCACGCCACCCATGGTGCCGAAATAGCCGACATTACGCGATGCCAGACACAGGGTAGCGTGGCGGGCAAAGTTCGGGGTGCCCAGGAATACGCCGAGTTTCAGGAAAAATATTTCGGTCAGATCGGTGCTGGAAGACCACAGTAGGCCTTCTGGCCCGTATTTATCCATGATTTTGTCAAGATTGTCGGCGACATATTCATAAGCCTCTTCCCAGGAGGCACGCCGCCACTTTCCCTCACCACGCGCACCGGCACGGATCAGCGGATACTTGATACGGTCGGGATCGTAAAGCGTCATGATCCCGGCCTGTCCCTTTGCACAGGTTCCACCGAGCGTTTTCGGGTTATGGTAATCACCGTCTATCTTCTCCAGCACCCCGTTAACGACATGGCACTGGATACCGCAACGATTGACACACATATTGCAGGTGGAAGGTATGACTTCGCCCCTGGACCAGGACCCTGGTTTGTCGTTGTTCTTGCCGATCGCCTTGAAGGAACGCAACTGCAGTGCAGCCCCTGTTCCCATCGCCGCACAGAGCCCGAGAAATCCGCGTCGACTGATGCCAGCTTGCCGATCCGCTTTTACCGCTTCTGCTTTCATGAGCATTCTCCGTATATTCACCCATGAAGTGGTCGGAGAACACTTTTGTCAATTACAGGATGCCGGTGTATCTGAGTCCTTTGCGCCTTTGATCACAAACTCGCGTACATCAGCATTGATTTGCTCATCCGACAACTTCAAAAACTTTTTCGCCGCCTTGTTGCTATCTTTAATTGCTACCCTGTAGTCACGGCTCATGTAGTAACTGACCGCTGACCTGGTCGTGCCGGAAACATCGTGCTTATCAGCTTTGAAGTAGGCACGCCACTGCTTCATGGTCCGACTGGAAGGGGGAATGGTCTTTTCGGCCTGCTGCATATGACAAACAGTGCAGACCATTCTGAAATAGACCTGGCCACGCTTTTTGTTCGGCTTTATATCACCAGCGAAGGAGATACCGGCATTACCAAGTAGAAAGGCAACCAGGATTAAACCTGAAAGAAGACGTTTAGAATCCATCACCACACACCTCATTGTTGCTACACACCCATCAAATAGGGCAAAAAACCAAGCAATCCAGAATGTTATTATTTTATCTCTTTATAATTTAATTATAGTCTACATTTCTTTATTGGCGGGTGATCACAAACAGATTCGGCGTCCTCCTTGACGCACGTCAATATCATGAAACAACTGATTAACCGTACTAGTCGGTTCCATGTCATGCGTGAATTTAATTATGAGTTAATTGATTTTTTCAATGACAGACCTGAGCCATGTACTTTTGCAGTAGGTACATGGATGTACATGAGCTGTCCGACCTCTATTGTCTGCAGACAGGTGTTGTAGCAGGGCGAGTTTACAACCAGCGCACCCGCCTGAACAGGTACAGTAGCAGGACAGCAATACTCGACATTACCGTTAGAAGTATGTAATAACCATGTTTGCTCTTCAGTTCCGGCATGTTTTCGAAATTCATACCATAGATCCCTACCAATAGGGTGAGAGGCACAAAGATCACGGTGACGATGGTCAACACCTTCATGATCTGGTTGAGGCGATGGCCATTCAGGCTGATGTAACCCTCGATGAGATCGGTGATGACATTCTGATACATGGCGGACAAGCTGTTGAAACGCTCGATGCGTGTGTAGATATCATGAAACTGCTCATGGTCAGGATGCTTGATCTTTCGCAGATGCTGATGCAGGGCAGCGAAGATGTCCTCGTAATAGGACAGGATGCGGTGCATCTTGCGCAGGCCGGTGTTGTAACCCACCAGCTCCTTCATCAGGGTGTCCGTCGGACTGCTGAACAGCTCGTCTTCGATCTCGTCCAGGCGTTGTTCCAAGTCCAGCAACACCTTGCCGTAGCGCCAGGTGGTGCGCATGCACATGGCGGACACCACCGAAAAGGGTGTTTCGTCACGGTAGCCATGTTGCACCATATCCTGCCACAATCTGGCCAGATAGGGCGATTCCTTGGAGTGGCGGGTAACCAGCAGGCGCTCGCCGGCAAACATCGCCAGTTGCAGGGTGCCGAAGTCGAGGGAGTCAGACTCCGCATCCAGCGGTTTGAGCAGCAGGAATAGATAATTTTCAAAGACCTCGAAGCTGGGTGGGTGCCGGGTGCGTTGTGCCTCACTAACGGAGAATTCGTCAAATTCAAACTGTTCGGTCAGAAAGGCTTTTTCCTCGCTGGCAGATTCACCATACAGATCGACCCACAGCCAGCTGTCCGTCTGTGTCTGCCACTGCTGCAACAACTCTGTGCTGCCGGTTTGCACTTGTTGTCCCCGGCAGAGCATCAACTGCATCATACTGTATCTCCCTGGTTTGCTTGTCCGTCCTTATCATCGGCGAGTTGTTCAAATCCCGTACGTAAATGCAGATCCCGCTGCGGGAAGGGGATTTCGATGCCATTTTCATGAAAACGGTCCCAGACGCCGAGTAACACATCACTGACCAGGTTGGCGCGGCCATTGGGGGGATCATCGATCCACAGGCGCAGCTCCAGGTCCACCGAACTGTCGCCGAAGCCCCTTAACAAACAGCGCGGTTCCGGTTTGAGCAGGACCCGCGGCACGGCCATGGCGGCGTCGATACATATCTGCATGGCCAGGCGCACATCGGACTTATAAGAGATCCCCACCGGCACCTTTAGACGTACCAGGTTATCACTGTAGGACCAGTTCTCCACCCGCTCGGTGATCAGCACTTCGTTGGGGATGAGGTGTTCGATACCGTCACGGGTGATCACCGACACATAGCGGGCGCTCAGGTGATTGATCCAGCCAAAGGTCTGGCCAACAGAGACCACATCGCCGGGTTTGATGGAACGATCCATCAACAGGATGATGCCGCTCACCAGATTGGAAAAGATCTTTTGTAGGCCAAAACCCAGACCCACACCCAATGCACCGCCGAACACAGCCAGGGCCGTCAGATCGATACCCACGGCAGAGAAGGTGATCAGGAAGGCAGCGGTGATCAGGCCGATGTGTAGCAGCTTGACACTCAACACCCGCATCGCAGGCGTGATGTTCTTCGACGTGCCGAGCCGGCGATCCAGAAAGGTTGCCAGGCCGCTAGCCAGCCACAGGGAGAACCACAAACCGAGGCCGGCCTTGATCACCAGTAGGGGTGACAGCCTTACCGTACCCAGGGTCAGTGCCATGCTATCCAGTAACTCCAGTGCGGGACCGAGCCAGCCAAAGATGTTGAGCACAGCAAATGTCCAGGCCAACGTGGCAACGATGCGCGCCAGAGCCTGGTTTTTTAACAGCTTTGAGGCGAAGCGGATCAGTAGCCAGGCGGTGAGCAGACTAGCCACCGGGGTTAGCAGGTGATGGGACAGTTTTAGATAGACATAGACCTGGATCGCCAGCCATTGTAAGAGCAGCCACACGATGGTATTGGCAAGCTCATTGAGGGTGACAAACAGCCGGTTAAAACTGGCGACCCGGCCACTGGCCGTGCTCAGGCGGATCAACAGGCGTTGTAACTGCGGGGTCAGGAACCAGCGCGCCAAGGCAAATACGGCCACAATAACAATCAACTGTACCCAGAACTCTGGGGAGGTCACAGCGGCCTGCAGCTCGTTGTATTTGCTTAAAAGATAGTTTTGAATCTGAGTCGAATCCGGCCAGCTTGCCATAAATGCAATCCTGTATGCTTTGCCAATTGTCGGTGCTATTATGCGCCCGACGAAAGAAATCGCCAATCAAATTAAGGCCCTGTTGATCGGCGTGACCCTGACCAGTAGCATAGAAGCCCATTCGTATCCATTTCCCATGGCTACGTCCGGTTAGTCACTTGCAAACTCGCATTTGAAAGAATCGTGATTGAGGACAATTGTCTCTAGTATTAAAGAAAATTGCTCTCTGCCCCTATTTTCATGCCATACATACCCAGGAAGATGAGCGGTTCACACGTGGCATGATGCCTCCTCCTTAAAGCAGTCATTTCATCCATGCAAAAAAAGGGGAGAGTTAAGCTCTGTTTAGCCCCCTTTATTAATTCAAAAATTAATCTTTACAATTAGTTGCGTGGGTCCGGCCCCGATTTGACCCCGATTTGTATTGTCATAACATCTGCTTAGTGTTAAATATATACATATACCATTAATATATTAATCCACTCCAATATTTGATAGCAAAGATATAACTTGAAACCAAGACCTGTACTACTCGCCATATTCGACGGTTTTGGCGTCAACCCCAGTCGAGCGCACAATGCCTGGGCGCTTGCACGCACACCACACCTCGACCACTATTTTGCATCCTACCCACACACGGTATTACAGGCATCGGGAAGAGCGGTCGGATTGCCGGATGGGCAGTTTGGCAATTCTGAAGTGGGGCACCTCACGTTGGGTTCGGGCCGAGTACTGGAACAGGACCTGATTCGCATCGCCAATGCGATCTACGGTGGCTCATTCGAGCAGTTACCCGCATGGTTGTCCATGCTGCAGAATGCCAAGCGCCTCCATCTGGTCGGCCTGGTCTCGGACGGTGGTGTACACTCGCATATCGAGCACCTGCTCGGCATCGTGTCGTTGCTGCGTAATACAGAAATTGAACCGGTCATCCACATGATAACCGACGGCCGTGATACCGCACCCAGAGCCGCACTGAAATATCTCGCAGAAGTCGAGGAAGCGCTGGCCAACCTGGGACGCGGTACAATCGCTACGGTCAGTGGCCGCTACAGCGCTATGGACCGAGCCAGACACTGGGACCGCACCGAACAGGCGTGGAAAGCCATGGTACTAGGCCAGGGCTTCACCGCCGAAACACCCCTCGAAGCCATCAAGGCCGCTTATGACAGAGGTGAAGGTGACGAATTCATCCAGCCCACGGTCATCGTCGGCCACGGTGGTATCGATCCCCATGAACCGGTGCTATTTTTCAATTTCCGCAGCGACCGTGCGCGCCAGCTTGCGGCCGCCTTCGGGCTCGGCGACTTTGACGCTTTCGAACGAAACGGTATTTACCTGAAGCAGCTAGTATGCATGACCGAGTACGATGCCACTTTTCCACTACCGGTGCTGTTTCCAAAAGACAAACCTGAGCAGGTGCTGGCTGAAGTCATCAGCGACGCCGGCCTTGCGCAACTGCACTGCAGCGAGACCGAAAAATTTGCCCATGTGACCTATTTTTTCAATGGTGGCTACGAACCGCCCTACCCGCTGGAAGAGCGTATAATCGTACCGTCACCCACGGTCGCAACCTATGATATACAGCCGGAAATGAGTGCAGCGCAAATAGCCAATGAGCTGATAACGGCAATTGAGAGCGGTAAATACACCT
The DNA here is from genome assembly GCA_947258795.1 of uncultured Gammaproteobacteria bacterium. Lineage (GTDB taxonomy): Bacteria > Pseudomonadota > Gammaproteobacteria > DRJJ01 > DRJJ01 > DRJJ01. Next base: position 145,978 of record CAMYJU010000006.1, read on the forward strand.
TTATCGTCGCCAACTTTGCCAATGCCGATATGGTGGGTCACACTGCACGCCACGATGCCATCATTCGCTCCGTTGAGACACTGGATATCGAGAGCCACAGGGTATTCCGGGTTGCACTGAGAAATGACTGGCGCATCATGCTCACCGCCGATCATGGTAACTGTGACGAAATGATCAACCCGAATACAGGGGAACCTCACACCCAGCATACCGAATACCCGGTCCCGTTTTTGATCATGGGTGAGGGACCTGTACGGCTCAGCATTGGCCGCGGCCTCGCGGACATCGCACCAACGGTACTTGAATTACTTGGCATACCGCAACCGCCAGTCATGACCGGTCGCAGCCTGCTCCGTAAAAAAGGCCTGCTATAGCGCGAAGACACTATGAAAGAAAATGACGATCAAGTTTCTGTACTGGCGCTGAATCCATCTGTTGACATCAGCTACGAAATTACACAACTTCTGGAATACCAGAAGGTTCGCGCCAGGCAAACCTGGTACCACCCGGGCGGAAATGGTATCAACATAGCGCGTGCACTCACCGAGCTTGGTGTACCGACAAATTGTACCAGTATTATTGCCGGCGAAAGTGGTGATCTGTTACTGAACCTACTTAGTGACAGTCTTGGCGACAGACACAAATGGTTTCGTGTCGATGGCGAAACACGCCTGAATACCACTATCGTGCAACAGAGCCCGCCCGGCCAGTATGAAGTCACCAGCGTTGGCCCCGAGGTTCCGGCTGAAGCGCTCGCCAATGCCTGTGACTTATTTCTGAACGTTACAGGTAAAGGCATCGCCGTATTGAGCGGACTGCTACCACCGGGTACACCCGATAGCACCTATCGTGATCTGATCGAACGCATCAACCAGCAAGGCGGCAGGGCCGTGGTTGATACTCACGCACAGGTATTGCAGCAGGCGCTCGAGGCAAAACCCTGGCTGGTACGACTAAATTACCACACGCTGGAAATGAGCATAAAGCGACGCATGGAAACCACGCAACAGGTCGCAGAAGCAGCACGTTTGATACAGCAACAGGGTATAGAGTATGTCTCCATTACCATGGGAGATAAAGGTGCGATGCTGGTTGATGCCAACAACAGTTACCATTGTAACGCACCGAAAGTACATAAACAGTCAACCGTCGGCTGCGGTGACTCGCTGGTTTCAGGATTAATCGCAGCGGCTATTAAACAAGAGACACCACAGCAAATGCTACGCTTCGGTGTGATCTGCGGCAGCGCCACCGCATCGCATCCGGGTACGGAGTTGTTCAGCCGAGATGAACTTCAAACCGGGTCAATCGATCTCGAGATGACAACGCTGGATATTTAGCCGGCATACAATTAGTGGAGTCAGTATACAGTTATCATTAGTATAAGAGACTATTGCTCACTGACCCCTATTTTAATAAAGCAGAGCTAAAAGAAATTACCGGCAAGCGTGAACAACTTGCGAAGTACATCGGTATAATGGAACGTATCGATCCAAAGCAATGGCAAAAAGAAGAAATTGAGAAGCCAGTAGAACGAATTGAGAAGAAATAACACACACTTGATTGCTGATATTAACCCAAAAGAATCAAGGATCTTCCACTTAACCGCTTGAAATGGATCGGAAGAAAATCACCCCTACCCTTTAACTGTTAAGTTCGCATACCATCTGATCGTGAATCCATTGCTTCATAAAACTAACAGCCTGCATAGGTGTTTGTTGTTCATCAAAGTGTTCTAGCAACACTTCGCACATCTCCGCAAAGTCGCCTCCGGAAATCATTAACGTTAACGCCGCGAGCTCAGCATCTTCCAGCGTACGATAGTTGCTAATCAAGTCCTGACGCCGCCAGATTAACCATATGGTATCATCTGACGTTTTTTGCGGCGGCGTTTCTTCATTAGCAAGTGCTTGCCAAATCTGAAAACTATTATAACGCTGCGGCAATAACTGTACGGCATCGTGAAATCGTAACGTCAATGTAGCCCAGGAAGAGTGGTCTAGCTCAGCCAGTTGTTCAAGTGACACGTATGAGCAATCGGCAGCATCAAAGCTATTAGCAAAGGCCTGTTCGATTCTCGCAATTTCGGTGACTTCGGGTAACGACTTAAAGGGGTCATTCTGCTCGAGGAATTCGACCATATGCTGTCCGAAGTATCGCAAGCTAGGGTGCTGTGAGGGGTAACCTTCGATGTAATGTTCCATCAAGCTATCGAACAGTTCATCGCCCAAATAACTATGCAGCCGCTCATAGTCAGTGCTTAGTGCTTCCTTTAAACGCAATATGTAGGCATTGCTATACAAGACCATGCGTTGCCCGCCAGAACGCCGTGTTGTGGATTCAATCCGTTCGATAATGTCGACACTCGACTTATCCAACAGGTAACCCAGAAATTCGTGCTGTAGTTTACGCAGTGCGTCCATAGTCTAACTCTAAGTACTCATTATTTTTTGAATAAGCATTCATTTTAAGCGCGTCAGCTGACAGTGTTCTGCTGGCGATGTCTTCAGCAATGGCTAACTCCTGTCTTAACTGCCGGAATTCAGGAATATCACCATCGCGTTCGATCACATTACTCACTGCACCGAAGCGTTTTAACGCGCTTTCATAAAGTGACCATACCGGATCACATACATCATGATCATGAGTGTCGATAATCATCTCACCATTATAACTATGTCCTGCCAGGTGAAATTGCATCACTCGATCAACATCGATACCATTAAGGTAATCAATCGGATCAAACTGGTGATTATGCGCACTAACAAAAATATTGTTAACGTCTAACAGAATATGACAATCCGCACGACGTGCTATCTCATTAAAAAATTCCCATTCCGTCATCATGGAACTTTGATACGTAACATAACTGGAGAGATTCTCCAGTAGTATGCGTTGTCCAAGATAATCTTGCACCTGAATGACACGATCAACGACATAAGCAATAGTGTCTTCATTGTAGGGCAAAGGTGTTAGATCGTGGCTATTGGTTTGATTGACGCCTGTCCAGCACAGATGATCCGAAATCCATTGTGGTTGCACGCGATGTATAAGCTGTTCAGATTTTTCAAATAAGTGCTATCCAAAGGATCGGTGCCACCAATAGAGAGCGAAACACCATGCATCACCATCGAAATAACCGTGTCAGAGAGCAATATTTTATAATATTTAGTGAAAACTGTGCTCTGACCGCATTTCTGCTCTTTTATTGCTTTTATTGGGCTCAGTCATAATCGATGCGCAATGCCCAGTGGTGGAACTGTCCCACATCCCCTCCCGCCATATCGGCAACCTGTAGAGTCCAAGCCCCGGTGATCTCGGTCCCGGTCAGTGCCGCCAGGCTCGCTATTTCGTCGGAGCTGTATTCGACGATCAAATTGTTCCGGGATGCACCCTGCCGATCATGCAGGACCACCTGCGCGCCGTCAGGGGTGACAATCGTCACCCGCAGGTCACCAATATATGTATGAGTGATATCGAGGACGATGGCAATGCGCTTGAGCTTACCGACGACCTCCACCTCGATGAGGCTCTCGATCCCGGCTGAATCATTGTCCGGAATCTCTATTTCCATGGTACGTTCCATCTCGAACCGGTTGCCTGCCGGCGTGAGTGCTTCCAAGGCCTTGGCCATCGCCGCCGACAGGTTGATCACCCGCGGCGGCGTTGCTTCCCCCGCCCCCATGGCTTTGCGGTTGTCGAGGGCGACAACCTGGGAGGTATCACGGAGGATCATCAGACGTTTTTTCACTGACAACGAGGGGGCGCAAGCGGAGAGTCGCCCCGCCACTCCGGCGGCAATCGCCGACGCGTAGATATGGCCGTAACGGGGCTCGACCCGCTGATCCTCGCCGTGCACTATCGGAATGTTTTCCCCCGGTGCCCAAAACAGCTGTTCGGCCTCATGGGCCGTCGATCCCCCCAGTGTAGGTGCCAGTGGGCCGCCGTTGAGCCCCACCGCCGCCACGGTCATCACCTCTTGCGTAATGTCACCGAACTGCTGCCCCCATTCCTGTGGGATCTCCGGCACGATGACCAGGGTGCGGCGAAATATTGAATCCTCTATCAACTGCTGTAATTGGAAGGAGTCCAAGGGGCCCAGGGTGACCAGCAGCACATCCGGCGCCTCGCTGTTCAGGGCCAGCCAAGCGCCGGTGATCTCCTCCTGAGTAAAATAGTCAGTGTCCCCGAGCATGGGCGTGAAATAGAAGATGGCATTGGACGTCACCAACCTGACGGTTTGTACTAGGCTGTCGATATACTCCATTACACCGGGTCGCTGTGGCGGTGACTCTGCGGGCGCACCGACAACCACCTGATTGGAAGCCGGCAACAGACCCGCGGAAGGCAGCCCTCCCAGGATCGCGATACGCGGCGCCTTTTCATCTGCCCAGGAGCTGAGCCCCAGCATCTTGTAAATAGTTTCCAATCCGGCGGTTTTCCGCAGCCTTTTCAGCAGGGATTCGAAATTCGGGGCTGTCTCTGACGGGGTCACACCCAGCTCGGTGTCACTGCGGGATCCCGTCGCCAGGGTCTCGGTGAGGGATCTCAGCTTTGCATAGTCTGGATCATCCTCTTCCAGCAGTGTCAGTTCCATATTGTAAAAGTTCACGGCCTCTTCCAGCCGCTTGGCGTTGATAGACACCTCCGCCGCCAGACGCAGCAGCGGCCGCCAATCCGGCAGCTTGTCGACCAGGCTGTTGATATTTGGCAGCAGAGCCTGATAGGCGGTACTGGCGGCCTCACTGCTCTTGGCGTTTTTATTGAGTTCGTTCAAATTGGTTAGGGTCACCATCAGATCACGAAAATCATCAACGCCAAGCTCCCCCATCTTGGGGATGCGCGCCTTCATCTCTGTTTGCGCCAGGGCGTAGGCGATCTTCGTGATGATCTCATTGGTATCCGGCGCGGCAATCATATAGAGGGAACGTCCGCCGAAAAGGTCGATGTTGCCGCCGACGATGGCCTGTCCCTCTTGATACTCGACCACGATACGCAGCAGATGGCCCCGCTGAAGCAGGCGCTGAATGCCGGCCAACAACCCCCCCACTTCAACACCAGCCACCGAGAAATCCAGTTGCAATGGCTCAAAGACCTCAGTGGGAATCGATACCCTGGAACTGGCCGGTTCCAATGATCTAATCCTGCCCCGGTCGCTGCCACCGGCCACCTCGTTGAGGGATTGAGTTACCGATTCCATTTCCGTCCGTATCTTGCCAAGCCTAGCCCGCAACAGGTGGGCCATGGCGTTACCGGACTGCTCTCCCGCCTTCTCCCCGCCAATGATCTGAAAGGAACCTATCGCTTCGATCGGTGCCTTTTGCGACAAACTGGCTCTAAACAGATGGAACAGGTAGAGGGTCGCGGCCAGCAATATGCCACCGATGATGATCTGCCCGACGATCGTGTCCCGCAACTGGTACAGGAACCAGAGATTGGCCACCAGCACCAGCAGGGCGAAAACCATAACCGGTATAGGCATCCGCTTGAGCCTGGCTGCCATCAACTGCCAGTCTGTCCGTCGCTCATTATCTATTTTCATCAAAACCTCTCAGCGAAAATAGAGGTCAGAAAGGAGTTAACGCTAACATTCATAACAACTTATATTAGAAACAATTGCTCACTTACCCATAAGTTTTAAACCAGTGGCCTGCAATTTTTTAGAATAGTCTTCTACTCTCAATTTGGCTTGATCTTGAATTTCATCTTGTGTCTGATTAGACAAAACCCAACCTAGCGGAATCTTGTTATTTTTATCCGGTGGGTTATGTAACTGAAATCGCAGGGAGTGAGATGCCTTAATTTCAGCAAGCAGTTCAGTCTCGGAAAGTGAACCGCGCGCAGTCCGGGCATTGAAGAGAGCTAATGCCGGCGATAAGGTTTCACTCAGCACCGGGAACCAGTTAGACTCCTCGGACTCCTCAGACTTCATGCCTATTGGTGTTTTAGGCAGGCTTGCACTGGCTTCTTGTTGATTTACATCATTCCGTGTTCGGTTTGGTAGAACTTTTGCCAAAATAGCACCCTGCGCTGCATTGGGGCTTTCAGGATTGTTGCTGATGATGATCCCATAAAAAGCCACTCTATCTTCACAATCGATAGAGCTTAGTGATTTACTGTTTTCGCAGGTGTGTCGAAGTTGTTGGATAACCTGACGGGCCCCCAAGGCTCCGGAATTCTCGAAGTAACCGCCATCAACGACACGCTTTGTACCATCTGACCTGGTTCTTACTGTGCCTGCAGGACTTACGTAGGTGAAGCGAGCGCTCATATGTACTGCAGTACTCAACGGTATACGCTGGTCAAAATTAGCAAGCATGTCATCTACGTCAGTAAAATTGACAGCCTGCAGTATCAAATTACTGGTTACATTGCGTCTGCCATCTTCAACCCAGGTGCCATTAAGCAGCAATGACGGGATCTCCAGTTCTCCATTCTTTGCCCAGAGATCAAAGAAATCACCGGAAAACTGCAGGGGTGTTTCTTTATTGTGTTCTAACCAGCCCTGTTCCCATGCCTTCTCCAGGTAGTATGCCCGGTCAGGAAAGCAAAATAACCATGGGCAAAAGAGATTTACACGGCTGATTAAATCCGGGAACAAAAGGCCTCCTACTGTCGGTGCAAGAAAATCCTCCCCCAGGAAATCAAGCGAGGTTGATACTATCGGTTTATTCTTCCATGAATCACCCGTCTCACTGTGTTCAGGATTTTTAGACTCAGTGCATCGAAATTGCTGGGATCGGTAGGCATTCGCCAGGTCGGATACGTAGGCACTACCGCCGAGGCTTCCACCTGAAACCCCACTGATTGCGAATAAATGGCAGGGAAAATCCGGATATTGTCTTTGTAACTCAGCAAGCATTGCAGCAGTCCAATAGGCCGCCCTGATACCTCCACCTTCTGCTGCGACAACAAACACCGGGTATTTATCACCCTTTGAGTTTTCAGAAGTCAGTCTTGCCTTCATCCATTTCTCGAAATGATCAGTAAGCGTCTGCCGATGACCTTGATCGACACTGTCCTGTAAGACCCTTACGGCATGATTGTCGTTATAGATGCCAGCAACAATCGCAGTCAAAAACAGTATAAAAACGAGAGAAGGAAGATCATAATAATCGGTCCAATAAGTGAGGAGATTCAACAACACCACTAACCCAGCAGCACCAAGGAAAATGACACCAAGGGTACCCATTGTTGTGGGGAAACTGACGGGCATTAACAGGATTCCCGAAAATACGATCAATGCGATAACGAATATCGTGATTACTACCGGTCTGGTCCTGCTTGTAAGGCCCTCTTTGACACCCTCCTTGTCATGGTGCAACCCGACATAAATCTCGACTTCTCCACTATCCTTAACTTGCTCACTGTTCTTATAGAATTTTGGAAGCAAGTACTTGCGTCTTAATATTAGCAGCCAAACAAACAACCCAGTGACCACAAAATAGAATGTGGCATGCGACCAGGATATACCTATAAAAGAAAATGCAAGCGCGACGATTGGTAGTCCGCCGATAAATCTCGCCGTGTACTTTCGCAACCGTTCAAACAGTGTGTCGGGAACATTGGGAGTAAATGACTCATAAAAGACATATAGAACTGCACGGGAAAAATACCAGGCCGTTGAGGCATAGATGATTAAACCGCCACACAACATCCAGTTGATCGCATTCCACCAATGCTCCTGCGCAATGACACGCAGGATATCCTTCGCCTGATCGTTGAATAGTACGAACAGGGACACGGCAATGGAGAGAATAAGCCCGACCCGCGCGGGACGTATAACACGCCAGCGCATTTGTAACCACTGCAAAACGGGCTGCAAAAACCGAACAATGAGCGGACTCACTAATTTCACTGTTCTTGAGGAGATATACGAAGCGGCTGTCCGGACTGGGGCTACAGCAGTTCCGAAGCTTTTCTTGATTATCTTAAATAGACTTTTTTGTTGCTGTTCACTTTCCATGTCAGCTTACCCTGTGATTAAGCGCATTAGAGCCACAACGGAGCTTTTTACATGCACATGTCCGATCAATCAGGACAGATCCACTATCTACGACAAATTCTCTTTATATAGATTAGGGCCACTTTATAATAAATACCTGGATTCATACCGGTTTATATTATTAATAATAGCTCTTTGACCCAGTTTTTCCATTACCCAAGCTTTTTAATATTATTGGGGTCAGAGCACAGTTATTTCTAATATTAGAATAATTGTTGCCTGACCCGATTTATAGATCCCGTATATTATTTTCTCAATGACCATAAACCAACTAGCATCAATATAACAATGATTGCCAAGAGATAGATCCATGACACAGCTGTGCGGCCATGGGCAATAGCGTCTAGCTCTGACAGCATACCGCTGAAGAGTGGCTCCCCCAACACCGTAATCGTGATCGTTGGATCGCGAGAAACGGGCACGCTAAGCTTGATCTCATAACGGCCGTCGCCAAGATCCTTGACTTCCTTGGCCACAGTCCCTTCACCTAGAGTGACTTGTAGTTTACTGGCGAAGTCAGGACCAAGAAAGTTACCCAGCTTGTCCTGTGGTCGTAAGCTGAGCAGCAATTGTCGGACATCTGCAGTCTTGCTGAGCACTTGAAGCCTCGGCTCAGAAAGTGTGATTTCAGCGTGTGCGAAGTTTACGTGAGTGGAGAGCGTTTCACTACGCTCGAAATGCCCTACTCCTTGTGCTTCTCCTTCTATGCTTAGAATCGCCCGATAGGTGCCAGGCACTGTGGTGGCAGTGGACACGGCGGTATACCGGCCCTCGCCCTGGTGACTAAAGATCACACGTTCGCTCATCGGTGCGAGCTTGGCCCAGAATTCCTTGTCTTTGAGTAGCAACTGTAGCTTACGCTGCCCAACACTGGTACCAACCTCTGTTTGGAACATGGCGGGTTCCGGTGGATTGGGTGACTTGGACAAGAGCGTGCCCAGGCTTTGCCCAGGTCGCTGGATAGTGGCCGTTACCTTAGCATCTACTTTCAAGGGCTGACCTTCATGCAACAAACGCACCTCCAGCTCCAGCGGATCGCCGACCATCATGCGCTGAGTGTTGAACCTGGTCTGGTAATGCAATAAGGGCTCATCGACTATCGCCGCCGCTTCATACCTTGTCCCCATCTGGCCGCTAATGTGCATCCGCCAGTCTCCCTCTGTCTGTACACGAGCGCCCTCGAGCGTAGCCGGCAAATCGAGTGCATAGATGCGATAAAATGGTCCGTCGATAATCTTGCCCAGCCTGGTGAGATCTTCGCCGTCTTTCTCGACCCGGAAGCTCAATGGCTGCCCTCCATGCCAACTAAGTTTCAGTATCAACTTGTGCGCACTGGTGTTGACTCTGAAGATCTCTGTCGCCTCGTCATTGGCCAGGTTTGCCCGCCGGTAGGCCACTAATTGTGGACTGAACCCACGCAGGGCATTGATCAGGGTGTTAACGAAAAACTCGCGCAAGTTGTTATTGATAGCGGTAGTCAGATAGGGATGGCCGCCGGTCTTTTGGGAAATACCATTTAACAGGTCGGTATATAGGCCACCATTATCAATACCAATGGTATCGATCTCGATGCCGAGGGCGGTATTCAATGACAGGCCGGCTATCTCATAATTACATGCGGCACCCGTACAGCCAGCTGGGGTGACATCGACCAGCGGTGGTACGTTTTGTATGCCGTCGGTAAACAAAATAATGCGGCGGGCGTGTTCTGCCGGCGCTGGTGGTAAGGCCTGCAAACGGTTGATTGCCGACTCCAGGGCACCCCCCATGGCGGTGAGGCTGGTTAATGACACGTTCTGACCTGTCACATCCCCGACCACCGTCGTGGCATTGGGCAATAGCGGGAACACGGCCTTATTTCCAATAAGCAGCTCATCGACCTGGGTGCGGAAATAGGTCACCCCGATGTGATCGTTGTCTGTACCTACCAGCGTCCACAACTGCACAAACAGGTCCACCGCCTGTTGCAAGATCTGTAGCCGCGACACACAACCCGGACATGCCTCGGTCAGCATGCTACCCGACATATCCAGCGCCAACATCGCTGCGGTACGAGGTGTAGGCGGCACCACGGGAATTGCACCATCAGGCAAGTTCCGGCAAGCCGGCACGTTCAAGGGTGCACGATGATGCACGGCCGTGTACAAGGCCAAGCAGATGACCTCCGGTGTGTGCACCGTGTTCTGGTGTACCTCACCACTATCTGCGCCAACAATCTCGGTATCAAACAACTGAATGTTCTCCGCATCGGGGGCGAGATTCTTCGCCATCACCCTACCCTGACAGTCAGCGGGTTGCCGCGGGGTGTGTCCGCCGACGAAATCACGGCCCTGATCGGCATAGAGAGACAGATATAGCGTCCCTGTGGTGGGCGCGTCCCCATCTGGACGACTGCCGGGCGCCTCATTGGCCAATTCACTTGCGGGTACCACCCCTAAGGTGGATGCGTTCAGAGTGTGTCCGATAGAATGCCCGTTGAGCCGTTCGATGAAATCACGGGTGTTAGGGTCACAAAGACAACTAGCGTCGTCAGGGTCACAGCTACTAGAGCCAGCCACATAGCAATCACATAAGAAAGGCGTATAGCCATTATTAAGCTGTCTGGTCGACACGCGATTGGATTGAGATGGGAGCAGCGGCCAGCGCAGACCATGATTCGGTGGTGCGATCGCGATAAATTCGGATACAGGAAAATAATCCGCCCGTGGTGCCAGCATACCCAGTTCTTGAGCAACCGACGGATCACGCAAGCCTTTCAGGTAATAGCGACTACTGATGGTACCCTTGCTATAGGCGATGATAGCAACTTGCACCGGCGTCCTGCTCGCCGGATCAACAGGATTAAAATTCGGGTCATGTCGCTGCAATATCCAATCGACCGCGGCAGCGATTTCCTGGGCATCATCCACGATAGATCGATGCTGTGATTGAAAGCGGATGAAATAAGGCTCGATACCTAACAGCTGATTTTCCGGGACCTCCTCGAGCGTTTGCCTGAAAGAAGTGTGGCCAGTGGGCTCATCACGCCAGTTCTTGCGGAAATTAAAATCTGCGTCCTGATCACTGTCTTTATTATGACCGTGCACAAACAGTACCGGGAGTCGACCCACCAAAGCTGGCAATGGATCGGTATGCTTAGTTTGTCCATCAGCAAGATACAGCTCTAGCGCAGCAAAGCTTGCGTTGGGCATTAAGGTGAGTGCTAGCACTACTAGTGCAATGTAAGCGCATAAAGTCAGTCTCGTCCCTGTCACAGCTCACCCCTTAGGTGAATATACTCACCTTAGTGTTGAATTTATGAACCACTCTAACCGGCTCGGATCTATGTGAAAACAGGAGTGGGAATGGAGTTAACGCTAATATTAGAAACAGCTTATATTATAAACAATTGTTTCCTCACCCCGTTTGCCTGTAGCATTTAATACTATAACTTATTGTTTTATAGTGCTTCATATAAATACTCAATAATAAAGATATTAATCAGCGTCATATATTAAAGATCATGTGTTTAATACCGCTAATTATATTAGCGCTTAAGTGCCCAGCGTACATCCACAGCGCAGGATTTATTTTGTTGGAGCCACCTTACATGAAAGCTTTATCTGTTCGCGAAGTACTACCCACACTTTTTTTTGTTGTGAGCCTGGTTGCATCATTGGTCTATATAACCTGGCCGTCCATAAAGCAGACAACCATTAAAAATAATACGACAGATTTTCAACCCTTTGTTAAACAAGTCCAGAAGTCATCAGAGCTCGCATCAATATATTTAGCAAATCCAAGCGATGAAAATAAAAAGAATATCGAAGTAAATCTGAATAACCTGAAAAAAATGCATGCATCATTTTTAGATGAGGCAACAAGCAACGTTGAAGTAGAACGCGTTAACGAACTACGCCATGAAAACGAAAAATATATATCATATATAAGCGGTCTAATACAAGAACAGTCGCAACAAGTAGCGCCAAATAAAGTGAACACCGAAATAACTGCATGGCTAGAAACTCGTAGCTCTGTCATAGTCTCATTGAATGAACTGGCAAATAATATTTCCAAAGACCTGAATGATCATCTAGAAGCCACACCTGATATTGAACGAATTCTAAGTGAGATCGATAACAATTATCAGCACAAGCTCACCGAAAGTCACAAAGCCATTGAAGACCTAAAAACACAACTCATTGGGCTAGAAGAAAAAGCCAGACTGGAAAACGATCAAAGCAATAATAAGATTAACGAATTAAAAACACAGATTGCTGCACAGCAAGCAGATACCAGAAAGACACTCGAATTGCGCAACCAACAAATCAGTTCACTACAAAAAGAATTAAAAGGACAAAAGAAGGCAGCTAAGAAATCCATACAGGAACTAACTCTTAAAAACCAAAATACTCTAGCAGCAAAACCAAAAATACAAACCGCAACAAAAACTGTTGAGACGAGTAAAAAACAACCCGAACCCACTAATACTACAACTTCTATAAAAGCTAATACTGAAACCGCTACGAGTTCATTAGATAATATTGAGACACAGGCTTTTTCTGAATCCACAAGTACTATAATGACAGTTAATGAAGCATCGACAGAACCACAACTATCCACAACAGAACAAGCTAATGAAATAACCACTCTCAATAAAACGGCTACAATAAGTGATTCTGATGAGATAGAAATAGTTAGTGCCGAGTCATCTACTCAGATTGAAGAAGTTGCACAAGCTGATGCATCGCCTAGCATTACCGAAAGTAATGAAGTCCACAACGAGACTTCTTCCAGTCAAACTACTGATATGAGTAAAATTAATGAAATCATTAATGCTATAAAATCACTGCAGCTTTTATTATCAGACTTCCAGAAATTCTCTACATATTTGGCAAGTATTGATGAAATAGTGATATCTAATCAATATATCGCACATAACAATAAGGCATCTATTGTTTCATTGTTGGGATCGATCAGTGCACAACTCAATACTATTCGTAATAATTCAGCAGCTTCGCCCTACGAATCGGATATCAACAAGCTCAAAACCGTGTTAGATAATTATAAAAACGCCTTGCATATAATAGTGGAAAATGAAAATTCGGCGGCTAATCCTTCTACAGTGAATGAGAATACTATTAACCTAATAAACGAATTACTTTTACATAACACAAATTATGCTTTTGCTATGTATGCCGCTTCAACGGCAACAAATGCGCCATCGCCTGTCAAACAGAAAAATGATAGTCATTACACAACTTATATGGTTTTATTCATTGCGCTATTCAGTATTATTATGCTTGTATATGCCATCTATAACTCAATCAGGAAACACAATAACTTACGAACATTATGGTTAGATGCTGTTAATCACCTGCTAGATGATAAAATCGACACGCCTTTCGAAACTGACGAACACTATGGCGAAACAACTAGTGATTTCAATATCGCGTTGAAGAATATATCCAATAAGATACATATGATTGAAGAAGAATTGGCAGCCACACAAGCCAAGCAAGCGCAAATATATGAAACGAGTAAATATAACGTTGAGCATAACAACGATAGTGATGAAAAAGTGAAATTACTACATGATAATATTCACCAACTCGAAGGGCAGATACAAAGTACGATTGCGCACATTGATTCGCAACTAAATCCAATACATTCCGATGTTAAAACCGGTGAGCACCAACTTAGTGAAACCTTTACCTCACTACGTGATCTAGAATCCGATATCGAAAATTCTGGCAGAGTCATTGACCAATTAAAAGAACATAGCCTGGAAATTGGTAAGGTGGTTGAAGTGATTCGCAGTATTGCGGATCAAACAAACCTGCTGGCGCTTAATGCAGCTATAGAAGCAGCACGCGCAGGTGAACAAGGCAGAGGTTTTGCTGTGGTTGCCGATGAGGTGCGTACACTGGCCGGTCGAACCAGACAATCCACAGAAGAAATTGAGCGCATGATTGATAACGTCCAAAAAGCGACAGAACAGGCAGTCAGTTCTATGTCTCAAGGCCGCTCAAAAGTTTCCTATAGCATAGACAACGCGAACAAACTGAACAGTACAATATCTGAAGTTAATAGTGCGATATCGTCTTTAATTCTTAACAAGGGTACAGGATGAGATAGGAAAAACCGGGTCAAAGAGGGTCCCGGAGTAAATGCATGCCCTCGTTCTGGAGTTCCTCCAGTTTTTCGTTCAATTACCTGCGTAGTTCCGGCCCTTATTTTACCTGACTCCATTTTTCATTTTAGTCCAATTCCGATTTAATGTCAGATGATAGCTTGTAGCTGACTACCCTGCAAACAGATAGATTAGCGCCATAGTCAGCACAGCGACCAGCAAAGTTTGTATCCCGCTTCGCAACCAGGAAACCCCGGAAATGTTGCCAAGGAATACACCGAGTAAAAAAATTAGCAGCAGTGCCATTGCAATGGCTATATAGAGCGGTGATACAGGCATCGGTATACCTGCTTTGGCTAACCATAAGGGAATGAGAATAATCAGTGAAATAATAAGTGGCGCCAAACCATTGACCAAGGCAATGATTAACGGCACCCGTCGGGCCGCTTCACCATGCGCACTATCCTGCAGATCGCTGGCCATGGCTTCTTCTAGTTTACTAAGCGCAAGCTGCCGTTCTGCTGATTCACTGACATAGGCACTACTCAAGCCGCTCATAGTCAGGGCAATGGCTGCACCCAGACAAGCACTGATAATTACAGATAATTCGGCGGGTGCGCTGACAAGGAAGCCGATAATGAGGCCCAACATGGTAAGGGCCCCATCAAAACCATTGACAACAAAATAGCGCCGCGCGATATCGTGAGTACTTGTGATGCGAAATAGAAAACTTACCTTGTCGAATAATTTCACGGATTCTTATCCATCGTCCGCTCCACTTTGCACTTCCACTTCATCAATACTGTGAAGTGAGCCCCCCATATCATTGATGATGCTCTGAATCGCCTCGAAATCAATGGCACTGCCTTCCACTTTGACTTGTACTGTTTCAGTGTTTTCATCCACCTCGAGGACAGTCAACTCTACTCGGTAATCGGACCCTCCTTTGGCAATAGCCTGGCAAAACTCCAGAGCATTCGGTTGGTGAGGTTTAAGTACATCCAGGATAACCCGTTTTACTGAAGCCATTTAATAACCCTCCGATTTTTATTTATTTTAATAAAAAGCCCGTAATTTTCCCAGCTATTATGCTCTACACTAATAATCAGACAGGGCGAACATGGAACAATCGGATCAATATTTCGTCATTCCCGCGTAGGCGGGAATCCATCACCGTACGAGGATAACGGCCAGCGATATTTAATTTCGTCTTGCACAATACTACCACTGTAACCGACAATCAGGTCATGACACCGTCTGCCCCCAAACTTTTGGAAATGATGCGACAGCTGATCGCCACACCCTCGGTCAGCAGTGTTAGCCCAGAATTCGACCAGAGCAACCGAGCGGTGATCGACCTGATGGCCATCTGGCTTACTGATCTGGGCTTTGCGGTTGAGGTCCTGCCACTGAGCAGTCAACCAGACAAAGCCAACCTGATCGCGACGCTCGGCACCGGTCCTGGTGGACTGGTGCTGGCCGGGCATACGGATACCGTCCCGTTCGACGAAGACCAATGGCAACAAGATCCGTTCAGCCTGACCGAGCGCGATGATCGCCTGTACGGTCTGGGCACCTCTGATATGAAAGGCTTTCTTGCACTCGCTATCGAAGCGGCGCGCCACGTCCAGGCCGCGGATCTGCAACAGCCGCTGATCATACTGGCCACCGCTGACGAGGAAAGTTCGATGGATGGAGCCCGGGAGCTGGTCAGACTAGGCCGCCCACAAGCCCGTTACGCGGTGATCGGCGAACCGACCGGTCTGCGCCCGGTGCATATGCACAAGGGTATGATGATGGAGGCAATACACGTGCATGGTCACGCCGGACACTCCAGCAACCCGCAACTGGGTGTAAATGCGCTGGAAGGCATGCACAAGGTACTCAGCGATCTATTGGCGTGGCGCGGTGAACTACAATCACAGCAAGTTGACCGCCGATTTGCGGTGCCGGTGCCGACGCTGAATCTCGGTCACATCCATGGCGGTGACAACCCCAACCGTATTTGCAGTCACTGCGAGCTGCACTTTGATCTACGGCCCTTGCCGGGCATGGACCTCGATGATTTACGCCATCGTGTTGATCATCGCCTGACCGCACTGCCGCTGGACAACAGGCTACGCGTTGAACGTCAATCACTGGTTGAAGGCACCCCGCCGATGCATACCCCGGTTGATGCAGCGATCGTACAGGCAGCCGAGCGAATGACCGGCCATCCCGCCGAGGCCGCTGCATACTGTACCGAGGGGCCGTACCTGAATGCGCTCGGTATGGACAGTATCATCCTCGGACCTGGCGATATCGACCAGGCACATCAACCGGATGAATACCTGGCACTGGATCGTCTGCAACCGACACTCGACCTGTTGCAACAACTAATTGAACGCTTTTGCATACGGCCGCAGTCGTATCGATGCCTGCGATGATGTCATCGAATAGACCCCAGTTGCTATTGTGCAGCACCCGCACCGGGACAACAGTCGCACCCGCAGCCCACCTACCACATCGATATCGTTATCAAAGGATCATCTAAGCCCTGTACAAAGCTATATTTTTGATTATAATTATTTCAATTCAATGAGTTGCATAGATTCGACCCCTATTGCTCCTAACAGCGGTTCATAACTTGAGTATTTTTCATCTGACCCCATATATTACAAATACCCATAGGTATTTTTACTCTGATCCCATTTTATTATGAATAACGATACTACTTCAAAAACGCAATCCATCCCTACGCATAAACCCAGGCCGATGATCGACCTGTTGGTGAGCATCCTGATTCCGTCCTTTATCCTGATGAAATTAAGCGGCCCAGAGGACCTGGGGCCCAGCGGTGCGCTTATCATCGCCCTGGCCTTTCCGCTGGGATGGGGGGTGTTTGAATTAATCAAGTACAGGAAATTCAATTTTATAGCCCTACTTGGCCTGATCAGTGTGTTACTCACTGGAGGCATCGGCCTCTTGCAGCTCGATGCAAAATGGCTGGCTGTAAAGGAAGCTGCGATCCCTGCGCTTATCGGTATCGCGGTCCTCGCCTCCGTGTATACGCCTTTTCCTCTTGTCAGGACTTTGCTGTATAACCCTAAGGTTTTAAATGTAGAGAAGATTGAGAACAAACTGCATGAACTCGGAAACATTCACAAATTTGAGAGCCGATTACAAAATGCGACGTACCTGTTGAGCAGCACCTTCCTGTTTTCTGCCATTATGAACTATATACTGGCCAAATGGATCGTCACCAGCCCGACAGGAAGCCCTGCATTCAACGAGGAACTCGGTCAAATGACACTGCTCAGTTATCCCATGATCGCCATTCCATCCACACTGATGATGATAGCCATTTTTTATTACCTGTGGCGCACCATTCGTATGCTGACTGGATATAAGTTAGAAGAAATAATTGCGCACACAGTCAACACTGGCTGAGCGCGCTTTTTTCACTACCAATATAACCTTCGTGTGTCACAGCTCTCTGACCCTGTTTAATTAGATGATTTCTGTACGTACAGGGTCTGCGTAGGATAGGCAAATTCGATAGATTCCTGTTCGAACCGTTCATGGATATGTAAGTTGATGGCCTGCTGAATGTCCATGTATTCGTTGTAGTCTGAACTCTTGATGTAGTAGACCGACTCGAAAATCAGTGCGAAGTTTCCATATTCCTTGAAATTTGAACGATCGAAGCGAGTCCTGTCCTGTTGCTCGATGGCCTCATGAATGATCTCAGGTATCTTGATCAGTTTGTCGCGTGGAGTTTGATAGGTCACGCCGATATTGAATGGTACTCGCCGTTCGAACATGCGGCCGTAATTGCGTATGCGGCTGTTGAGCAGGTCCGAGTTGGAAAATATCAGTTGCTCGCCGGACAGGCTGCGCAGGCGCGTGGTCTTCAGCCCGACGTATTCCACCGAACCCAGCATATCGCCAATAATCAAAAAGTCGCCCACCACAAAGGGTTTATCAAGCACGATTGACAACGAGGCAAATAAATCACCAAGGATAGTTTGCAAGGCCAGGGCCACGGCAACACCGCCCACGCCCAGGCCGGCAATCAGTGCGGTTATATTGACACCCAGATTGTCGAGCACCAGTAACAGTACGATAGTCCAGATGCCAATGCGACCAATAAAGGTAATCACGTTAAGCGTGGTGACACTGGCCGGGTCCTTGCTAACTTGTTGCTGGCGATATTGCTCGATACTGAGCCTGAGGGCTGCCCCAGCCCAGATGCCAACCTGGATAAGCAACGTCACAATGACGATGCTCTGTAGAATATGCTGTGCTTTCTCGGGCAGTATCAGTACTACCGAGCTAATAAAAAGCACCAGGATAATGATGAACAGCCATTTGGTGCGGCGCACCAGCGCCAACAGGATGGGCAAGAACAGTCCCTCATGGCGTTCGCTCAATTTGTTGAGTTGTTTGGTGATCAGACGACGAAGAAAAAAGGCCAATACCAGTAAGGCAGTGAAAATGCCGAACGCCGCTGCCCAGTCCTCCACCATGTTGCCAAATATTTGCGTATGTAGAAATTCCATACGTCTATTATGCTGCCTTTAGGGTGTGTGTTTCAAAGAAAAGAAAACAGGAGTCAGAAAGGAATTAACGCTAATATTCGTGACGGCTTATATTAGGAACAATTGCTCTCTGACCCGGTTTTTGCTGACCCGGTTTTTGCGGTTTTTCTTCTGCGGTTTTTGCCCGGTTTTTGCGGTTTTTGCTATCCAAGTCAAGTTTGTGCGGAGGAAATATTAGCTGCCGACTGTGTGTCAGTTGAATCCTGCTCCTCTAGTGTAATTTCAGGTTCTAATACCTCCTCGACGGCTTTGGCCGTCGCCCGCACCGATCCGCTGGAAAGCACAGGCGCGGCATCAATGTCTTCCGCATCCATCATCGCGGCAATACGCTGCAATGACGCCAAAAGCTGGGTCTGTTCCCAGTCCTGCAGATTATTGAAACGTTGAGCAAACCATTCCTGGAGCAATGGCGGCGATTGCTCAAGCAAGGCCAGACCGGCATCCGTTGCCACCACCAACACTCGACGACGGTCTTGTGTATCCCGCAGTCGCTTGATCAGCCCCCGTTGTTCGAGGCGATTGAGGATATCAGTCACTGTACCCTGGCTGAGGCTGACGCGGGTTGCCAACTCACCAGCGGAAAGGCTGCCACTCTGTAATGCCTTAAGAATGAGTGCCTGGGGCCCGGTTAAGCCGTGGCTTTCCACCAGAGTCCGGGAATGCAGATCCACAGCGCGAATCACCCGCCGCAAGGCAATGATCACCTGATCACCCATGTCGTCATGCTTTTTCATATTAAATCTACCCACCTAATGCTTTGTATCGTAAACAATTTTAGTTCCGAGGCCACATACGTAACTTTAATAATCTGTTTATTTCCCTTATAATACTTTGTCTTGCAGTATTTTATATCAATAAACATTTATTTTGGACACAAAACATATTTTTTGACAATGGTATCTGCTGCCCCGTTTGAAACCATGCCCAGAAACGACCTCTGTGTAAACGAAAAATGCTGGCGGCGCTTGGCTTGTGGCTGAAAGTAGCCGCCTTTCGCTCTCCTTTCCGAGGGAGTGACGCCATGATGGAAATGCTGATCGCCAAGTCTCAAAAATGGCACTATCAGGCAAACCCTGGCCAAGCACCACCTCAGCGCAGATACCATCATGGATGCCAGCCAGACCCAAATCGATGACGTTATCAATCACTTGAATGGCGTTCCAGGCGAGACCCAGCGCAAGGTACAGTGCCTGGCTGGTGTTAATTAAGAATTAGTAAAGGAAGGAGCAATGATGAATAGTTCAGTAAGCCATCATATCTGGCGTAAACGCTTGAAAGAGATTGACGACCCTGTCCAGGATATTCACATTCCCAAACATCTTGATGATGAACACGATCAAGATGAGGAATGGTGTGAAGTCGTTACCCGTAACAAAACCCAACGAGTCCGCTTTCATGACTATAGTGAGGTGTTTGAAATACCGGGACTTTATGAGAAGTTGTTCTATGACAATCTGGAGTGTTGTTCGCCCAGCTATGTAGTGAATTTGCTTGAAGACGTTGCTAACGAATGGGATACCGAACTGAGTGACTTCAAGGTGCTGGATGTAGGCGCCGGCAACGGCATGGTGGGTGATGAACTGCGCCACCAGGGTGTCCGCAAGGTAGTTGGTGTGGATATCATTGAAGAAGCGAAAGAGGCAACATTGCGTGATCGCCCCGGCGTTTATACAGACTATCGCGTGGCCGACCTCACCAAACTATCAAAGACCGATGAAGAAGCACTACGAAAACTCAACCTGAACTGTATGACCACAATCGCCGCGCTAGGCTATGGTGATATACCGCCATTGGCCTTTCTTAAGGCCTTGGACCTTGTCAGCACGCCCGCATGGTTGGCGTTTAATATCAAGGAAGACTTTCTGCATGAAAGCGATCAAAGCGGCTTCAGCCAGTTGATCCGCTATCTGATACAACAGGATTATATACAACCACAGTGTTACCGGCGCTACCGCCACCGCTTGTCAATTGCCGGTGAGCCGCTTTTTTACATTGCCATGATCGCCAAAAAGTGCAAGCCGGTAGAGGCCAGGTTATTTAACGACTACACGTAATGCGTTACATTGTGCCCCGCAATCGGTATCAATAACCACTGCCAGAGGTGCATTCCGGCACCTCTGTTGCGTTGCTACGACTTACGCTCCGACATCCAGGAATATGTTTGTTAACCCTTCCGCACCATATGATGCCCACGGGGAATTGGGGAATTGGCGCATTTCCCGTGCCAACGGTATTGATGTCTTTTAGTTCTTCAGCGCATAAAAAGTGCTCTAACCCGGTGCGTTTCACTCCGCTTTGGCACCGCAATGGGGCAAAGCAGCTCGTTTGAGTACGCCATCAAGCAGACAGGCTTTATTAAGTCTCAGACTTTTCAGGTATTTTCAAACGGGGTTAATTGGCATGACTCATGCCTAGTAGTCATATGAAGATTACACAATCTATTGGGTCGTTGTATGCCCAGAAACACCAACCTCGGTTGCGCAGTTCGATATGGGTTTATAAATTATGAGGTCCCTATGTACAGCGTGAAAATCAAGCAATCGGATACGCAGCCGGAAAGCCAAGCGCTGTTACAGTCGTTTTTACAAGACTTATATTATTCCTTTCAGCATGATACGAACGGCATAGTAGCTAATCACTTGCCTGAATTATCGCAAGCTGATCCCAACTGGTTTGGTCTATGCGCCATGACCCACGACGGGGTTATACAAGAGGCGGGTGACAGTCGTATTGCGTTTACCGTTCAATCGATTGCCAAACCGTTGATACTCGCGCTGGCATTGGAAGACCATGGCGCCGACACGATATTAGATACAATCGGTGTTGAACCAACAGGGGAACGTTTTGATTCCATCCTGTATTCGAACAACCAGGAAAACCATAAACTTAATCCATTCATGAATGCCGGCGCGATTGCTACACTAGACCTGATTGGCGGACAAAATTTAGAAGAACGTTTCACGCGGATTTGCAGTTTATTGCAGTGCTTGTTGTCCAGGCCCGTGGTCATCGATCAAAATGCGTTAGCATCCCGGCGTCAGTATGACCATCATAATCGCGCCATTGGTTACTTATTGCTTAGTCGAGGTATTATAAAGGGGTCAGTGGAAGACCTCCTGGAACTTTATCACCGCATATGTTGCATTACACTGGATTGTCGAGACCTGGCAATGATTGCGGCGGTATTTGCCAACGCCGGAGTTCATCCGAAAAACAATCAACGTGTTTTGCCCGCCGAACACGTAAAAACCATTCTTGCGGTTATGCAAACCTGTGGTATGTATGAGTTTTCAGGCCAATGGGCCTATCGTGTGGGCTTGCCGGCGAAAAGCGCTTTATGCGGAGCGATGCTCGTGGTCGTACCAGGTCAATTCGGATTTGCCGTGTATTCTCCACCCCTTGATGAGGCGCATCAAAAAAGTGTACGTGGTTTGAAAGCCTGCGAGGCATTATCGGAAAAATTTGGCTTGCATATGTTTCGGACCGGTGAGTGTGAAACACCTTTAAGGAAATTACGACACAGCCGCAAACACAAAATGCGTCACAATAATCATGACATAAACCGATTACTGACACATATCCATAAGCGCACAAAAGGAGGCGATGACGGCCATTGTTATAATATCGCGCCTGATGTATTTAACGTCGATGCCAATGCGCATTCCATCTGCATTACAACGGTGGACGGTCGACGCTACGCGGTTGGGGAACATGATGCGCCGTTCTTAATCCAGTCCATCTCGAAAGTTTTTGCCTATGGACTGGCACTGGAAGATCACGGACGTGAGATCGTTTTACAAAACGTGGACGTGGAACCCAGCGGTAATCCATACGATGCGATCATTCGTTTAGAACAGCGCTCTAACCGCCCACATAACCCAATGATAAACACGGGCGGCATTTCCACCACCGCCCTGATTAAGGGTGATGCCCCAGCGCAACGATTAGACAAAATACTGTGTATGTATGAACGCTACATAGGACATGAAGTTAATATTGATATGCGTACATATTTGGCCGAAACCAAGTCAGGTGATCGCAACAAAGCCATTGCTTATCTGTTGCGACATTTTGGCATGTTGGAAAACGAGGTTGACGATGCGCTGAGTCTATACTTGCAGCAATGCAGCGCAATCATAAACTGTGAAGATCTTTCCATCATGGCTGCGACATTAGCCAATGGCGGTATCAATCCATTAACCAAGCAACAGGCCATACAAGAAGAATATGTTGGTGACTTGCTTACCGTCATGTATACCTGTGGGATGTATGATTTCGCCGGTGAATGGAGTTACCGCATCGGCTTGCCGGCTAAAAGCGGTGTGGGTGGTGGAATACTGGCTGTGGTACCCGGGCAAATGGGTATTGCGGTTTATTCCCCGCGCCTGGATCGACACGGCAATAGCATTGCCGGAATAAAGGCGCTTGAAGCCATCTCCGATGAATTAGATCTGCATATTTTCTCCTATGCTTAATCGCAACCGCCGGCTAACCTACACACTATCAAAAGAACTCCCATCTCGACTTAGTAACGATAATCAGTCGAGTTGCCAACGGCCGACATTATCGAGCACAGCCTGTGGCTGCACGAACCGCTCCATCAGCAAGCTGTGGTAAAAACACTCTTCGTTTGATCGCAGGCGATCAGCCGTAAACCGTTTCGTATACTCTTCGGTATCAATCCCCGCAGCGGCGCGTTCCAGTACCGCCGGCAGCAGGTCGACCATGCCGCTGCCTTCATCGAACTGCTCTTTGTCGCGCCATACAATCTCGGGCGGCAACAGGTCCTCGAATGCCTTGCGCAGGACCCATTTCTCGATGCGCCGGCCATTGTCGCCAGTCTTGAGCTTTACTTCCGCTGGCACGGTCTGGGCCATGGCAATCACATCGGTATCGAGAAACGGTACGCGCGCCTCGATAGCATGGCGCATGGTCATGCGGTCTACCCGCTGCAGGTTGATATTGTGCAGGCGGGTGACCGAGCGGCGAAGCTCGTCGTGTAACTCCTGATAATTGGTAATATCTTTATGATAGGTATAACCGGCAAAGAGTTCATCCGCACCTTCGCCGGTCAGAATGACCTTCACCTCATCCGCCGCCATACGCGCACAGAACCAGGTGGGGATGGCACTGCGCACCAGATCCTGGTCGAAGGACTCCAGATGATAGATGATCTCCGGCAGATTTTCGACCACCTCGGCAGTACTGTATATATACTCATGATGAATAGAGCCAATGTGATCGGCGACGCGACGTGCGGCCTCTATATCACGCGAACCTTCGATGCCCACCGAGAAGGTGTGCAGCTCGGGCATATATTTTTTAGCCACCGCTGCAATGATGCTGCTATCGAGCCCGCCGGAGAGAAACGCACCTAATGGCACATCGCTCAGCAGCCGTTTCTTCACCGCGGCCTCGATGGTCTCCCGCACCCGGCGGATATGTACCTCCAAATCGAGATTCAGCGGCGCTTGATTTGGCACCTGATAGTAGGTGTGAAATCCGCTTTCAGAGTCATAGAGGGTGCCAGGCGGAAACTCCTTGATGTTCTGAGTGTACGGTGTCAATGCTTTGATCTCCGAGGCGAAATACAAAGACTCGGAACCATCTGCATTTATCTGCCGTGCATAGTATAACGGTTTGATGCCAATGCGATCGCGCGCCAGTATCAGTCGATTACCTTCAGAGATCGCGAAGGCGAACATACCATCCAGCAACCGTGGTGTGGCCAGGCCATGTTCTTCAAACATGTGAAGAATGGTTTCGCTATCACTGTTGGAACAAAACTCGTGGTCGTCGCCAAGTTGTCGCCGCAACTGGGGGTGATTGTAGACCATGCCATTGGCCACCAGCGTCGCACTGCGGTCTTCATTAAGAATGGGCTGTTGACCCTGGGCCGGATCCATAATGGCCAACCGAGTGTGACCTAAAACACCTTCATTAACATGGACATGCATCCCTTGACCATCTGGTCCACGGTGGCGCTGGGCCTCAATCATACTTCGTACATTCGATTCGTTGACGCTTCCCCAAATCCCCGCGATTCCACACATATAAGCACCTTGAGTAAATTTTATGTATATCGGCCACTAACATGGCCGATTCCTATAAATTCTGGTTTAAATTAAGTTACTTCAACCCATACTATCCAATCCATCGCTTGAGTTCCATCGGTAAATCCAACACACTATCTGGATGCTGGTACTCTCCCAGGTTTCCAAACACTATGGCGATACCCAGGCCCTGGCACCAACCGATCTTCAGGTACCGGCCGGCGAAACCCTGGTGCTCATCGGCCCCAGCGGCTGCGGCAAGTCTACCCTCTTGCGCCTGATCGCTGGCCTGATCCAGCCAGATTCCGGTGCCATCACCCTTGAAGGTACAGCATTAACGCCCGCCAATATTCTCCAGACACGACAGCGCATGGGCTACGTCATTCAGGAGGGCGGCCTGTTTCCCCATCTCACGGTGCGCGATAATGTGACCGTGATGGCGCGCTATCTGCGTCGCGATACCGGTTGGATTCAATCCCGGCTTGCCGAGCTGGCTGAACTGGTGCGCCTACCTCAGGCGCTGATGACCCGTTATCCGGACGAGCTTTCCGGCGGGCAGCGCCAACGCGTCAGCCTGATGCGCGCCCTGATGCTGGATCCGGAGCTGTTACTGCTGGACGAACCACTGGGGGCGCTGGACCCGATGATCCGTTATGAGCTGCAACAGGAGCTGAAATCCATATTTAGTCAACTCGGCAAAACCGTCGTCATGGTTACCCACGACATCGCCGAAGCGGCTTTTTTCGGACAGACCCTGGTACTTATGCGGGACGGACGCATCGTGCAAACCGGTCCCTTCAGGGAGCTGGCCCAGAAACCAGCCGAACCGTTCGTTGAGCAGTTCATCACCGCTCAACGCGAACCCATGGAACAGCTCGCCGCGGTGCTTCGATGAACATCAGCTGGCGAATAAAAACGATGTTGCTAGTGTCGTGCGTCGCCTCACTGGTGCGACCGGTTCTTGGTGCCGAGGCGCCCGTAACGATCACTGTCGGCTCCAAGAGTTTTACTGAGTCCGTTATCCTGGGGGAGATGCTCGGCCACCTGGCTCAGCAGGCCAACATCGAGGCCAACCATCGGCGACAACTGGGCGGTACACGCGTGTTGTGGAATGCCTTACTCAGTGGTGAGATCGACGCATATCCGGAATATACCGGTACCCTCATGCAGGAAACGCTGGTCAAGGAAAACCTGCAGACCGAGGCACAACTCAAACAGGCCCTGGCCATACGTGGGCTACGCATGACCCGCCCATTGGGCTTTAACAATACCTATGCGATTGGCATGAAGGACGAACTTGCCGGACAACTTAAGCTGCGCACGATCTCCGATTTGCAAAAACAACCCGAACTCGTGCTGGGTTTCGGTAATGAATTCATGGATCGGGCGGATGGTTGGCCCGGTTTGCAGCAACGTTATCAGCTTCCACATCGGAACGTCAGGGGCCTGGACCATGATCTTGCCTATCGCGGTATCGAGTCGGGTACGTTGCATGTAACAGATCTATACGCCACTGATGCAGAAATCGCTTACTACAAGCTACGAGCACTTGAGGATGATCTGAATTATTTCCCGGTCTATAACGCCGTGATTCTATATCGTGCCGATCTTGCACAGCGCGCACCGGAAGTGGTGACGCTATTCAAACGGCTGGCAGGTCGTATTGATGCACCTACCATGAGTGCGATGAATGCCCGGGTGAAACTGCACGGTGAAGCCGAATCGGTGGTGGCGGCCAATTTTCTTGAACAAAACTTAAAGCTGGATATAGACCTTCGCGTACAAACTGCCTGGCATCGCTTCTGGCGGCACACTGTAGAACATCTGATACTGGTCGGCATCTCTTTATCCGCTGCGATCCTTCTGGCCATTCCGCTAGGTATCCTGGCAGCGCGTCGTCCGCGCATCGGCCAGATCGTGCTCGGTATCGCCGGGATTCTCCAGACCATTCCTTCGTTGGCGCTGTTTGTCTTCATGATCCCGCTGCTCGGCATTGGCGGACCACCGGCGGTTATGGCCCTGTTTTTATACAGCCTGCTACCAATCATTCGTAACACTTATGCTGGACTGAAGGATATCCCGCCAGCCATCGTCGAATCGGCCCAAGCGCTGGGATTACCCTCGCGTGCCAGGCTGCACATCGTAGAGTTACCATTGGCCACCCGCGCCATTCTCGCCGGCATAAAAACCTCGGCAGTTATCAATGTGGGTACCGCTACACTGAGCGCCCTCATTGGTGCCGGTGGCTACGGCCAGCCCATCCTTACCGGGATACGACTCGATGACATCGGCCTGATCCTGCAGGGCGCAGTCCCGGCTGCCGCACTGGCGCTGCTTGTGCAAGGGTTGTTTGAGCTCATTGAGCGGGGATTATTACCAAAAGGACTTCGCGTACAAGCGAGCGAGCTGAGGTCGGTGAATTAGAGAAGTGTAACTCCATCAGTAATGGAGCCCGCAAGTCGGATTGAACCTTATTAATTGTATGGTTGGCGCCCGGGCCGGAATTGACACTTTTGTCGGGAACAAAAATGGTCGCACTTCAGCGCGCGACAGGGCGGGCGCTATGGGCGGCACCCGAAGAAAATAGGGTCAGAGAGCAATATTCTCTAATGTTAGCAATGTGCTCATTGACCCCTATTCTCTTTTTTTAGTCTGCCACCTATTTAACTTATTCTTCTTCAGGGACGCCTTGCCAGAGCATCTCGTAACCCACTTCAAATGTTTCATCACAAAAATCTGCAAGTTTCGAGAAGTGCTCATTAAAGAGTTTATCTGCATGTGATTTTTCGTGTTGATCGAATGAATTCCAATATGTCACGATAACCAGATCACCCATACTTTGGTTGATGCGTTTTTCACCGGTCGTATCATTGTCCAAAGTGCCTTCTTTTGAGACAAATCCTGCATTCTGATACACCTGGCCACCTATAAAACCACCATTATCATCGCCGTAGTTATTTTTTACTACGTTACACATTTCACCGAGGACTAATTCAACATCACTCACGGTGACGCCTTCCTTTAGATCAATAACATTAAAAAGCATGACACAACCAAACGGGATTGTAATTGGATGAAACATATTATTTCCTTGTGTTGAATGTATTTAGATCAAATCATAAAATGATTATTGAGAATAAAATATGGTCGTCGCCTATTTACCCGAGCGCCCCATTGCGCGCTTTTCTAATGCCTCGATTCTATCTTCAATCGGTGGGTGTGAAGAAAACAACGCCATTATCCCGCCTTTGTCATTAATACCAAACGCGGCCATTTGTTCAGGTAATGCTTCTGGTTCTACCTGTCCAAGTCTTTTAAGAGCGTTAATCATATTCTGGTGCCCCGCTAAATCAGCACCACCTGTGTCGGCAATGAATTCACGCTTTCTTGAAAAATACATCACGATAGTCGATGCAAGAATAGATAACACCACTTGCGAAATCAACACGGTAGCAAAATAACCGATACCATGGCCCTGATTATTTTTTAAGATCACGCGGTCAACTACGTGCCCGACCACGCGTGATAAGAACACCACAAAAGTATTCACCACACCTTGAATTAAGGCCAGTGTTACCATATCACCATTGGCGATATGGCTCATTTCATGACCCACCACCGCTTCAACTTCACCTTGGGTCATGTTGTCTAGCAGGCCTTGCGACACGGCCATCAAGGAGTTATTTTTACTCGCGCCAGTGGCAAAGGCATTCATGGCAGAGGAAGGGAAAATCGCCACTTCAGGCATTTTGATGCCCACAATCTCCGCCTGCTTTTCAACCGTGCTGATTAACCACCGCTCGACATTACTGCTTGGGTTAGTAATGACCACCGCACCTGTCATTTTTTTTGCCATCCACTTCGACATCAGTAAGGAAATAAACGAACCACCAAAACCGATCACACCGGAGAGAATAACGAGTGCTTGTACATTAAGATCTGAACCATTTTCGGCTAAAATACTATCAACGCCCAATAGTCTTAACGTAATACTCAGCACCGCCATAATGGCAATATTGGTCAATATAAATAAGAAAACTCGTTTCATTGCTTTACCTGTATCTGTGGGGTTTTGATTGAATCAATAACTATAGATGGGGTACGAAATAAGAATATTCAAGCTTCGAACGTGCCATAGCACTTCCTCCTTAAAACAGTCATATCGCCCATGAAAAAGGGCATCTATGCTCTAAAATAGTCCATTTTTTACTTAAATTATCATATATTTCAATCAGTTGTGCGGGTTTTGAACATGGATGTTCTGATGCAGCGCGCACCAGGATGTGCAGCAGCTATCCGACCCCGATCTGTAAGAAGCCCCGATCTGCGTCATCAGTGGGATAAAGTACCATCTAACGCAGAACGCAATTCTTTTTCATCGATTCCACCAGCAAGCACACCCTGTCTTGACCCATCCGGGCCAAACACCACAAGAACAACAGCACCCACAGCCTGTTGCCGGGTAAACGCCTGCCCTTCAGGGGTATTAACATCAACGACCAAAAATTCGACCTTCCCCTCATAATCTGAACGTACCGTATTGAGCAGCACCATAGATTCCATACCACCCACTGTATTCTTGTCATTGGTTAGCACCACAACGACTGAACCCTGCCCTATTTTTGACAAATCATCACTAAAGCCCTTCGGCAATAACATAACCGCCACAGCCAACAGGGCACAAACAACTACCATAATAATTAAATTGACACGTCTGGCAGATCCATTTTGGTGAAAAGTCATACTGATTTAAATCCTATAATGTTAAAAAAAATACCTGTAGGTAATGGTTTTAATGTTAATTGGGATCAGAGAATAGCACATCAACTGTTTTACATGGATATCCATACTCATAATACTAATAATTGATAACTATAGCTCAGCGATAATAGTCAAACCAATGCGAAAAGGGGCCGGTGACAAATGATAATGATTTAGATTTTTCACTGAAAATCATAAGTCGACGCCTCCCTCGAGGAGGCATCCAGAGATAAACTCTGTTGGGCTTACACTCAACAAAGGAGGCGCGACTTATGAAACTTTACTGCGGAATCGACTTGCATAGCAACAACAGCATGATCTCATTGATTGATGAAAATGACCGGTTAATCAATGAAAAACGTCTGGATAATGATCTGTCCACGATAATCCAGCATTTACAGCCTTATACAGATGATATTCATGGCATTGTGGTTGAGTCGACCTACAACTGGTACTGGCTGGTGGATGGTCTCATCGAACAAGGCTATCCGGTGCATCTGGCCAACACGCTGGCGATCCAACAGTACAACGGGATTAAATACACCAATGACGCGACCGATGCGCGCTTTCTGGCACACCTGCTACGGCTTAATATCCTGCCAACAGGCTATATCTATCCCAAGGCACTGCGCCATGTGCGCGATTTACTGCGACGGCGGCTATTACTGGTCAAGCAACGCACCGCACAGCTCCTGAGTCTGCAAAGCCTGATTGGCCGCCACACAGGTAGACGACTGAGCAGTTATCAGGTCAAGCGCCTGACACCCGAGCGGCTCGAGCATTACTTTGAAGCGGCGACCTTGTTTGCCGCCCGGCATATTGTCCAGCAAATGCAACAACTGACCGGGCAAATTGAAGAGATCGAAGCCTATGTGCTGACACACTGCCAGACGAACGACCAGTATGCACTGATCACCAGTACACCGGGTATCGGCAAAATACTGGGCATGACCATTTTGCTGGAAACCGGGCCGATAGAACGTTTTGCCCGGGTCGGATGTTATTCATCGTATGCCCGTTGTGTGCCAACGGACAAGATCAGTAACGGCAAATCCAAGGGCAAGGGAAATGCCAAAAATGGCAACCGCTATCTGGCCATGGCCTTTGTCGAGGCGGCGCATTACGCGACGATATGGAACCCGACGATCAAGCGTTATTACCAGCGCAAATGCAGGAAAGTACCGGTCATGGTGGCCAAAAAAACAGTGGCCAACAAACTGACCCGTGCCTGTTATCACATGTTGAAGGATGGTACCACCTTTGATGTGGCGCGTGCGTTTGGATAACAGTTTAGGTGATGAGATCAAAAGGGGTTTGGCAACCAGCCCGGTTCTCTGAATATCCATCACCTGTTTAAATTTGGTTTGAGTGGAGTGCCCTCGACACAAGCTCACGGCAGACTGATTTTAAGTCCTTTACTCTGTACCAACTAGCTGTGTTGGGGTACCGATTATTTTATGGGGCAATGATTTGCCAGGGATGACAACTAACCTGCCAGATGGCAATGTTGATCATCTTGATCCTGATGGGTGACTGAAGCACTTCCTTATGAAATAGCACACACAAATAAAAATCGGGCGCAGGTCACGATAA
>CAMYJU010000007.1:0-127657 GCA_947258795.1 uncultured Gammaproteobacteria bacterium
CAGCGCCGGCCCCGACAAATTCGTCTGGAACGAATTTGAACAGCGGAGTAAAGCGACACTGGCCCGAAAGGGCGGAGGGCAGGAAGCCCGAAGTAACGGTGAGCGCAAAGCGCGAATAATCGTGCCGGGCGCGCCATAATTCAGTAGATATATCAAGCGGATAGCGTGTATGCGTTACCCGCTTTTTCGTCTCAGTAAAGTCAATGCCGGGATTATTCCCTGAGATTCAGGATTTATATGTGAGTCTTTAGGAATAAAAGTGGGGATCCAGAATGTGTGGGGTTGAATCAGGGCAATGTTATTTCATGAAATTCTTAACAGCATCACAGTACCAGCTATGCTTTAAAGATATTTCTGCGGATTTTTTAAATATAGAATAGCGATTAGCTGGTTCTAGCTGAAATACTGCACCATGGGCATCTAAAGCATCAACTGATTGGACGCGTGCTTGAATATTATTTTGTATATAGTCACTAATTTGTTCTCTGCTCATGCTGCTATTTTGTGCTTCAGTATAGATATTGCATATTTCATTGAAGCCCGCTATGTCTGCTGAGTATGCAGAAATGGGAAACATAATGATAAAGAGTGTTAGGTATGGTTTTCGTTTTAACATTTTTATTGTTTCCTTGCATTATTTGTGATTCCATTGATTCGTTGGATTGATTATATAATCAGTGTATCTATGTGCAACTCAATACAAGGAATATTGGAATGGATGCCATGCTTGCCAAGAAGAATTTATCGGAAAAAGAAAAAGAAGCAATATTACGTGAGATACTAGGTAAGGATTACGTCTCCGCTGGAAATAATTTACCTGTGGGTGGAGAATTCCAATTCATGCTGCAGTTATTTTTTAGACCCGCTGCGCTCTTTTTCAGTTTTGCCAGCGATTGGCATACACATCAGTACGGCCTTTAAATAAGTCTAGAAATAACGCTATTTTTTGCTCCGTTCCAAGCTGATTTATAACTGGCATTACTTCGGTTGTTTGGTTTTCTAATACCTGTTTTCTCTTTAGTAGCTGCCGCTTGTCTTTTTCAAGATTTTGAAGTCGGGATTTAATGTACAGAAGTTCATCTTTTATGCTGTTGAATACAGGATGTTTAGATGACTGGGATTTTTTCATTTAGAATATTGTAGCAATAGTAAGGTATCTATTTATCCAGAAAATTTCATCTCACCATCTGCCCAACCCAATATTAGTCAGCGGTTCATTAACTTTATTTGGTATAGGTGGTCAATATAGGCGTAAACGATTCATTTTTCGATATTAAATCTAATAATATTGCTTTTATCGATAATAATGAGTGCTTTTCGATAAGGATACATTTATACTTATTTTCGATAAGCATACAGAATATATGCTATTTTTCGACTATATCAACAGGAATTTCGATAAATGCAGCTTAAATTTGAAACACCGATCAGTTTCCAGGGAGAGTCCGTACCGAAAGGCGGGCAACTCGCTGGTTGGGCGGCGCTTGTTCAGGCACTTGGTCTTCAATCGCCCGTTCGACAACCCAGTTGTGTTTCAGATAAACATATTGGTGGCAGCCAGCGAAAGGAAGGTTGTTGGCGCATTTTCGACAAGCGATACCAACCCGGTGACCAGTTTACCGACCATCTGACTTTTGCCCTGCGTCATGAAAATATCGATCTGCTGATATTGAAGTGCGCCTTTAATGCGGTATCCAAGACCGTCCTGGAAGAATTTATTAGGTCCGCGCCAACCGGTACACAAACACGCCGTGCCTGGTTCTTTTATGAAACACTGACAGGTCAGACGTTGGACATTGAAGATGCCCCCAACGTAACAGCAGTTAATGCCCTGGATGCAAAGGCCTATTTTACTGGAAAGGCACGGTTATCGAAGCGTCACCGCGTCAGAGATAACTTGCTTGGATGTGCTGAGTATTGCCCTGTCATACGAAGAACAGTACTACTGCAAGAGTTTGCAGCACGTAGGCTGGCGGAACAGGCAGAAGAGACGATTGGACGTACGGGGCGTCATCTTGTAGCGCGGGCCGCCAGTTTTTTGCTGTTGGCCGATAGTCGCGCAAGTTTTGAGATCGAAGGTGAACGTGCACCACGCAACAGATTGGAACGTTGGGGTCGGGCGATTCTCCAGGCAGGTAAAAATGAACTCACACTCGAAGAAATCATGCGTCTACACGGCGTGCTGATCGAAGACACGCGGTTTGTCTCTCCTGGTTTACGTCCTGACGGCGTGTTTCTTGGTGAACGAGACCATATCGGTGATCCTTTGCCTGAGTTTATTGGTGCTTGTCCGCAGGATTTGGATGACCTGTGTGATGGATTACTGGCTGCAAATAATCGCATGCGGGATGATGAGCTTGACCCTGTTTTACAGGCAGCGGCGACTGCTTTTGGTTTTATCTATATACACCCGTTTCAGGATGGTAATGGTCGTGTACATCGTTGCCTGATTCATCATGTGTTGGCAGAGCGTAAATACACGCCGTCAGGGATGGTCTTTCCGGTATCCTCTGTCATGCTTGATCGGATTGATGATTATCGCTTGACGTTGCAGAATCACTCAGGGCCATTGATGGATTTTATCGAATGGCATCCTACTACTGAGCGTAACGTCGAGGTACTAAACGATACTGCTGACCTTTATCGTTATTTTGATTGTACCGAAGCGGCAGAGTTTCTTTATGCCTGTGTCCAGCGCACGGTTGAGCACGATCTTCCCAGGGAGATCGACTACATTCGTCGGAATGATGAAGCAATGACCAGAATTATGGACAGGATAGAGATGCCGGACCGGCTGGCGCAGAATCTTATTATATTCATTCGTCAGAATAGTGGCACACTATCCAAAAGGAAACGCGAAAAGGAATTTTCCGCTCTGTCGGATGACGAAGTTCAGAGCCTGGAAAATATTATTCAGGATGTATTCGAAGGGTTTGATGACACTTATTAGGGTGACTTTTCTGCCAAGCCCGTCATACAGTAGGCCAGTTTATAGCTGGCAATTGCAGCTAGATTGGCACTATTATGTGTGCCCGGAAATGTGCTAGTACGATATATCCTTTCCAGTCATTTCAATATCATAGCGTTTATTATCAAAGCCGAAAGGCTTGGCAAGCTATTGATAGTAAAAGTGTTATTATCAATCCTCGTGGCTACGAACCAGGCGGTCGCACGTTTCGAATCGTGCCGGGTGCGCCACATCATAAAAAATAGCCTCCAAGGTGTATAAAATCCGTGTTATCGGACGTGGCTTGATGCTTTGTAACTAGATTAACGTGCCACAATTAAGCCTACCTACACTAGGCAATCAGTCGCATTGTCATTCGTATCAAGGAGTTAGGGGGATGTACTTGACTACAGTTGACAGCAGGATGGATTGTGTTCTAAAGTGTTTCCAGTTTCGAAACAGGAAACAACGCTTATGGAACTGAAACCGCAAGATACTTTGCTTGCGCTGAAATACTGGTCGTTGAATCAGGCAGGTGAGGCGCATAGTGTCCGAGGCCTATCACAGGACATCGGCATCAGTGCAAGTGAGATCAGTAAAGGCACTCGGCGCCTGGTGGCCTCTCGCCTGGTCGTCGAGCGTTCTGGCCAGATTTTTGTCGAGTCCGGTGCGTTACTGGAATGGCTTTGCTATGGTGTCCGATATGCCTATCCACCGGAGAGTACCGGTTACGGGCGGGGCATAGCGACTGCCTGGAATTGTCCGGTGCTGGACAGTGAAGTCGTCCCGCCGAGCCCACCGCAAGTCTGGCCGGTGCCGGGAGGCGATGCGGAAGGGGCCTTGTTGAAACCCATCCATGATGCCATTCCGTTTGCGGCCAGCCATGATGAACTACTATATCGGGCCATGGCGCTCGTCGAGGCGATTCGAGGTGGTAAACCCCGGGAGTTGGCCATTGCAAGAAGACTATTAACTGATTTGATAAAGGGCAAATAATGCAAAACAAGGACGTTAATTTAATGCAGCTCGAAGCGATCGCATCGGCCTTAGGGGATCTGTTACCCAGAGTCGTGTTTGTTGGCGGGAGTACCACGGTCTTGTTGGTTGATGAGGCAGCGCACCATGGGATTCGCAAGACAGACGACGTGGATGTGATCGTCGATGTGGCCACCCTGATCGAATATCATGCCTTCTCTGAACAACTGCGCGAACGGGGTTTTCGTGAAGATACCCAAGGGCCGATCTGCCGTTGGATATTAGTTAGCGGACCTGGGCGCATCAAGCTCGATGTGATGCCCATCGATGAGAAGATCCTGGGGTTTTCAAACCGCTGATATCAGGCGGCTATTGAGCAGGCGAATGAGGTGGCTTTGCCCAGTGGCCGGTTGATCAAGGTGGTGAGTCCCGCTTACTTCCTGGCGACTAAATTCGAGGCCTTTGCTGGGCGAGGAAAGGGAGATTATTTCAGTCATGATCTGGAGGATATCGTTTTTGTGTTGGAAAACAGACAGGGATTGATCATTGAGCTGATGGATTGTCCTGAGGCGCTCAAACACTATTTAGCTGGTCAGGCATCGATGTTGCTCACTGATGACTTTTTGAATGTGTTACCCGGCTTACTGGACAACCCTGAATCAGCCCGTGCCATTGAAAATAGTTTGAAGATAATGACTAAGTGGGCATGACCGACGACAGTATGCATGGAAACCCATCGGCGTATCGAAGCACGTCTATTTGAATTGATGACATTCATAAACCCGTTCCATAAAAACCATGTTATCGTCTGTCTACCAGGTTTATCGTATAGAGGGTTCTGTCACAATCAAGTAGCAACTTTAGATGTAAATGGGAATGTTACAGCGGCTTTGCTACAGGAAATGAAGGTATATGGACGGATTACTAAAGATAGTTAAGCCAGTTTAAAGTTATAATGAGTCCTGTCCTGAGCCAGTATAATTCTTTAGCCTTTCAGTCTCTGAAACCCCCAGTATTTTTGCTAGCCATGGTGGAGGTGAATGACTCATTACATGTTGTAGTTTCGTTAGCACATCCATTACCTTGCCGCCATCAATCTGTTTGATCGGATAAATGCCTGCACGAATAATCTTCGCTGCTGCTGGACCGCCTACAGAGACGATATACAGAACCTGGCAATCGTCGATCAGTTTAGCTCTGTAGGCATTCCGGTCGTCCGACAGATCGGCTTCTACGGTAGAACGAATATCTATCAGTTGTATATTCTCACTGGAGACCTGATACACGAGAAATCGCAAGCAGGATCCAAAATGGCCATCCAGATTACTCTCGGTGTTTGATGCGATTGCTACACGTATCGAGTCAGGTATATCGCCGTCTTTGTATTCAACAGGTACCGGGAGATTGTCATCGCCTTCAGACTCTCCCCACAGTATTCTGACAGCGTTTTTCATCGGTTCGAGTCCAATGGCAATGTCTTCACCATCCTCTTCACCATCAAGACTGCCAAGACCTGTTTTCAGGTCAGTAACAGTGATTCTTGACAGCTTGTCGATGCTTAATGGTCGGCCCAGCGCACTATCCAGTACATCCAGCAACTGCGCCAGATCCACATCCGGGAGAATGCGTGCAGCAAGCGCGATTCTCAGGGCTACATCACGGTCAAGGGCAATTGCTGACGCTACTGTGTTCATGGCTTGATCTGGACCAGCCCAGCCTGACTCTGCTGGTTCTGCTCTTTTGGCGTTCTGGCCGTAATCGATAATGCATGTAATTCGCCTTTCTGAAGTTCATCCTTGAATAGCGCAAGTATCGACTGCTGGCGTTGCAGTGTACTTTTGCCTTTCATGCCATGACTGATCACATAGACCTCAAACGAACAATCTTCTCCACAGACATCAATAATCGCATCCGGGTAGAGTCTGGCGATACGCGATATAATTTCATTATCAAGCATATATCACCTTACGATGCTGCCTTTGATGCAGCTTCTTCAAGCATTGGTAGCAATTCACCGCTTGATAACATTTCCTCCACAATATCACTGCCACCTATAACTTCCCCCTTGATGAACAACTGGGGGAAAGTCGGGAAGTCAGACACAGAGGGGAGGGCTTCCATGATAAACGGTGAAGCGAGTACGTTGACATAGGCATAGTCGATTCCGGTTGAATTCAGTGCAGCCGCCGCCTTGGCAGAAAAACCGCAGTTAGGTGCATCCGGCGTTCCTTTCATATATAGAATAACCGGATTGTCGGCCAGTTGTTGTCTGATTTTATCTTCGGTCTTCATGGTTGCATTCCTGTTGATTACTATGCAGCAATAGTCAGTGGTTTCAGTAATTTTAGTATCGGGTAGGTGGTAGCACTGTCCAGCGCGGTGAAGCCATCCAGTGTAGACTTTTTGGTGTCAGCGCCTGCCTGAACAAGAAATTTGACTATTTCAAACTTGCCGGCAGATGCAGCATAGATCAGAGCGGTTGCGCCATTGACATTATGATTATCAATATTGATCCCAGATTTTAACAAAGTCTGAATGCTGTCCTGATCCTCTTTTAAACATGCAAACCACAGGGCATTATTTTCATCGTCGTTAACAAGGTTAAGATCAATATTATTGTCTATTAAGGCTTTCAGGATATCTGTTTGACCTTCGAGGATAGCAATCATTGCAGCTGACATACCATTTTCGACCCTGCTGTTGAGATTATCAGGGTCGAAGCCATGTTTGATCATCCAGTTGTCCAGATGGTCTGTAGCAGTTGTGCCTGCTGAACTTTGATATCTTGACCATGCTTCCCATCCACCCTCGAGGTTGTATACCTGCGTTAATTTCAGAGCGGACAGAAACCCGGAGAGATCACGACTGCTATTGCCATGGTAACAGTAGATAATGACAGGAATATCACGTTTGCCAGACCTGATCAGATCCTGAATATTCGTTTCACTGGCGGGTATGGCGCCCTTGATATGGTCCGACATGAAGCTTTGTTCGTCGCGCATATCAAGTATTACCACATCTTTATACTTCAGCAGTTTGTCAGCCTGTTGTACTGGAAGATTGGTATAACCCATACGTATGTTCCCTGTCAGATCCCTGATGTATCTTTTGCAAATGTTATGCCATATACATCCATCGTGCTAAGTATCTGATTATGCCTGCTGATTTATTGTTGTCAGGATGTATGCAATGTACAGGAGTTAACACACAGCATCAGCTTGTCATGTTTACTACGCAGCACGCTGGTATTGCGTTTATCTATCACGCCTCTCAACGGTTTCCGGGTCTGCTGTAATGGGGTGATAGATCTCAACGCGATTTCCGTTTTCCAGTACGGCATCCAGTTTTGTCAGTTTGCCAAAAATGCCGACTTTCTGTGTTTCAAGATCGATAGTCGGGAAACGTTCCAGAATACCCGAGAGCTCGAGAGCCTGACGCACAGTGCTGCCATCTGGTACCTCGAGTTTCATCCAGACCTGTTGCCCTCTGCTGGCATATGCAATTCCGATATTCATGTAAGTATCACTTCATTGCTAACTGGCAGTTGTAGCATGCTCCAGATTGATTGACTGCCTGGTTACCGAGCGCTTTTCAATCCGCCTGTCCAGTAAACGTTTTCCTGCCAGTATGAAACCCAGTACAAGGAACCCCCCTGGAGGTAATATCGAAAGCAGGAATCCCTTGTATTCGGGAATCAGGGTTATTTCAAGAAATGCAAAACTTTCGCCTAACAGTAATGAGGCATTTGCAAAGATTGTTCCGCTTCCGATAATCTCTCTGGCAAGGCCAAGACTGACCAGTGCGAGGGTGAAGCCCAGGCCCATCATCAATCCGTCATAGGTAGACGGAAATATGGCATTACGTGACGCAAAGGATTCGACACGACCGAGAATGGCGCAGTTGGTTACAATCAGTGGGATGAATATCCCCAGGACCTTATGCAGGTCATGTAACCAGGCGTTCATGCTCATATCAACCAGGGTTACCAGTGTTGCGATAATCAGTACAAATACAGGAATCCGTACCTCATTGGTAATCATGTCACGAGAAATTGATACCGCAAAACTGGATAAAATCATAACGAAGGTTGAAGCAAGGCCCATTCCCAGGCCATTGGTTGCAGTTCCGGTAACCGCAAGCAAAGGACAAAGTGCCAGCATTTGTGAAAAGACGACATTATTCTTCCACAGACCGTCACGGGTCAATGCGCCATAGTCATTGCTCATTTGCCGAATCCTCTTTGTGATCTATTTTGTTATCTTGATCAACCAGCTGCAGACGGTAGGCCTTGAAAAAATCCAGTCCACCCTTTACTGCATTGACAACTGCTCTTGGTGTAATGGTGGC
The DNA here is from genome assembly GCA_947258795.1 of uncultured Gammaproteobacteria bacterium. Lineage (GTDB taxonomy): Bacteria > Pseudomonadota > Gammaproteobacteria > DRJJ01 > DRJJ01 > DRJJ01. The sequence goes on from CAMYJU010000007.1 coordinate 8,270, forward strand.
GCCACTGAACTGGTCAAATCTTCCACTATCTTTTTTTACAGCCCATTCATTATCAGGGTTATTTCGCAGTGAAAGACCATCAAAGCTGTATATCCAGGGATCCTTTTTTACTTCAATTTTGTCACCAAGTCCGGGTGTTTCAGAATGCTTCAGTACGCGTACGCCGAGTATACTGCCATCGATTTTCACACCTATGATAATCAGAATTTCGCCACCATAGCCCAGGCCCCTGACCTGGTATGCGACTGCAGTAATTTTCTGTTTGAGTCTGGCGCGGTAGACGGTAATATCACGGTCCTGATGTTTTATCTGTATTTTATCGTCCAGAATATTGTTATCGTGTATTGCACGGGGGATAACCTGGCTAATTGACTTTCTGGTGTCTTCCAGTAACTGTTTTTTTATTTCTTCAGCAGTACCCTTGTTGCCCATGACCAGCAAAATGGTTGACAGCGCAGTAAAGGCGCCAAGCAGGGTGGCATGGTATGCAATACGATTCATGTAGGCTGGCTTTTTTAGCTCAGTCATTCCTGTTCTCCATGTTGACCGGGTATTGAACAGGTTTGCCTTTTCTGTCACGCCCATAGATGCGTGGTCGGACCAGATGATCTATCAGGGGGGTAACGGCATTCATCAGCAGTACCGAAAAACCCATACCTTCCGGATATCCGGCCCATGTTCTGATTACAAAAACAAGCAGGCCGCATAGTGCTCCAAAGATGATCTGACCGAGGCGTGTTACCGGTGAAGTAACCAGGTCAGTTGCAATGAAGAAGGCACCCAGCATGGTCGCGCCACTGAACAAGTGTATGTATGCCGCTACATATCCATCAGGATCAATCCAGTGAAAAAAGGATGAAATTACGGCTATCGTAACCAGCATTGAAACAGGAATATGCCAGGAAATGGTCCGCATGAGCAGCAGGAACAGGCCACCAATCAGGACCAGCACTGAAGAGGTCTCGCCCAGGCTGCCTGAGGTGACACCCAGCACAGTTTCTGTGAATCCGTAGGTTGTTGTCAGCGCCTGATCCAGGGATATGTCCCGGCTTAGTTCAGTCTTGATGTGCCCAAGTACCGAAGCGCTGCTAACAGCATCAAGATGATAATCTCCTGTAAATGTTATGATCAATGAATCGACAATACCTGGTGATGCGGGATCCAGTATTGGCTGGGGGCTGACCCAGGTTGTCATTTCAAGCGGGAATGAAATCAATAAGGCGACACGCGCGACCATTGCGGGATTAAACAGGTTCTGTCCGATGCCACCAAAGACGTGTTTACCAACAACGATGGCCAGTATGGCGCCAACAACACCGATCCACCATGGTGCCCATGGTGGCAGGGTCATGGCAAGTAACCAGCCGGTCAGTATGGCAGACCCGTCAAACAGGAATGGTCGAACCGGCTTACCGGCGATGGATAAGCATGCAGCTTCTGACATGATGGCAGCGATTACTGTGATTCCAAACAGGTACAGGGCGGGCCATCCGTATATATAAAAACCGAATAGTGTTGCCGGCAACAGTGCAAACATAACCAGTGCCATCGTTCTTCTGATGCCGGTATTATCATGGGTAAATGGACCACTAACCGTTAGTACTGTACTCATGCGCTGGTCTCGGATACCTGTTTCTTTTTTTCTGCCATTTCGGCCTTTCGACGGGCAAGTTTTTCTTTCTTGGCTTTTGCCTGTTTTTCCATGCGTTCTTTTCTAGCTTCAATCAATCGTTTGATTTCCTCCTGTTTATGCTGCGCACGCTGTTTTTCGGTTAGCGCTCCTTTTGCATAGTTGAAATACTGAACCAGTGGAATATGCGATGGACAGACGTAGGAACATGAACCGCATGAAATGCAGTCCATCAAACCATATTCCGCAGCACCATCCAGATCACCTGCTTTGGCGCGGATTGCCATTTCCAGTGGCAGTAAGCCACAGGGGCATACATTGACACAGCTGGCACAACGGATGCAGGGGGACGGGTCCTTCATAGGAACTTCCTTGCTGGTAAGCGCCAGTATGCCCCCGCTACCCTTGATAATCGGCACCTTGGTGCTGGGCAGAGGCTGGCCCATCATTGGGCCACCCAGTATTAACTTTTCCGGGTCATTTTTGAGACCGCCACAGCAGTCTATGATGTGCGATACAGGTGTACCAATGAGCACCTGATAGTTGCCCGGATTCTGAATCGCTGCTCCGGTTACGGTAACGATTCTGGATATCAGTGGTCTTGAATTTCTCAGGGCGTCATGAATAGCATAGGCAGTTGCAACGTTGTGTACGACGACACCCAGATCAGCAGTAAGCGCTCTTGCCGGTGTTTCCTTGCCGATCAGGGTCTGTGTCAGATGTTTTTCCGAGCCCATTGGGTACTGTACTGGTACACCCACCACTTTGATACCGGGGTGATCGCCGGCTGCCTGTTCAAGAGAAGTAATAGCATCAGGCTTGTTTTTCTCAACTGCTATCAGAGTTTCAGTGACGCCCAGTGCATGCATCATGATCCGGATACCATCAATGATTTCTGCCGCATGCTCCTGCATTAACCGGCTGTCACAGGTCAGATAAGGTTCACATTCGGCCCCGTTGATAATCAGTTTTTCCAGTTGATAGCGATTGCGCAAACCCAGTTTTACAGCTGACGGGAAGGTGGCACCCCCCATACCTACGATACCGGCATTAGCTACAATTTCCGCTATTTTGGCCGGTTCCATCTGAAACGGATCTTCATACTCCCATGTTTGTGTCCACTCGTCCTTGCCATCTGTTTTCAATGTGATTGTCGGCACCGGGAGCCCGGAAGGATGCGGGGCCTGATATTTCCCTATGGATACAATTTTCCCTGATGTAGGAGCGTGTACGGGCGCTGAAATTGCACCCTGGGGTCTCGCAAGAAGTTGTCCTTTTAAGACGTAATCTCCAAGTTTAACCACTGGTTGGGCCGGACTACCGATATGTTGTAACAGTGGAATTCGCAATAACCCGGGCACAGGCAGTTTTGCTATGTTTCTATCATGCGTAGCCTGTTTGTTGGCATTCGGATGAACACCTCCACGGATCTTGAACAACTTGAGTCCGCGCATAACCATACACTCCTTCATGCTGCCAATGTAGGTTTAGGCCAGTGCCAGTTTTGCAGTGTTACCGGAATTGGTTTCATGGAGACACATTCTGTCGGACAGATATCTACACATTTTTCACATCCGGTACAGGCATCGCTAATGACAGCGTGTATTTGCTTCGGTCCTCCAAGAATTGCGTCCGTGGGACAGCGTTTGAAGCACTTTGTACATCCTATGCAAAGCGCTTCATTGATTGTTGCCATTTGCGGGGCCTTGTCCTCGACATCGCTCAGGTCAGCTTCAACTCCCAGTTTTGCAGCCAGTTCTCCTGCAAGTGACTTGCCACCGGGTGGGCATAATGTTACAGGTGCTTCATTATTGGCCACGGCACTGGCGGCGGGACCACAACCAGGGAACCCGCACTGTCCACATTGAGATCCTGGCAACATGGCTTCGATTTCGTCGGCCAATGGGTTTCCCTCGACCCTGAGATAACGGCTGGCTACACCCAATGAGGTTCCCAGAAAAAGACCAAGAATAGCCAGGCTGAAAATTGCAGCGATCATGAAACACTCCCGTTAGTTTGTAACCAGTCCTGAAAAACCCATAAATGCAAGTGATAATAATCCGGCAACGATAAATCCGATTGGTGCGCCAGCAAAAGCCGCAGGGACCTGGGCCAGGGCAAGTCTTTCACGCATCCCGGCAAATATAACCATGACCAGGGTAAAACCGACTGCCGAACCGAAACCGTATACGACACTCTTCAGAAAATCGTGTTCCTCCTGGATATTCAACAATGCGACACCAAGCACGGCGCAGTTGGTTGTGATCAATGGAAGAAAAATACCGAGCACCTGATAGAGGCCAGGAGAAAACTTACGAACGACCATTTCAGTGAACTGAACAACAGCCGCGATGACGAGAATGAATGTCAGTATTCTTAAAAAACCTATATCAAGTGGACGCAGTACAAAGAACTCCAGCAGCCAGCTGGCAACAGCAGCCAGTGTCAGTACGAATGTGGTGGCAAAACCCATTCCAATAGCCGAATCGAGCTTGTTCGACACACCCATAAACGGGCATAGTCCCAGGAAATTCACAAGGACTACGTTGTTAACCAGGGCGGTACCCAGTAACAGGAGCAGATATTCAGTCATTTGACACGGCGTCTCCGGTTTCGTCTGTTACAGGAGGCTGCATCTTCCGTGCCAGTATTAAATATGCTACCTAGTGCTTTATTCCAGTGCATTTTCCCGGTGCGCGGTGGCTGTAAATATGTGGCATTTGCTACAAACAGTGCGTACAGGTATCCGCGGTTGTTGTAAAAACTACAAATGAAACAAGCAAGTTCCTCTGTAAACCCGTGCTTTGATGACGTTGTCCTGTATCGGGAATGAAATTTGCAGGGATTACTACAAACCAGTGATTGTTGTACCGGGGTATGAACATGATTCAGGGTAATTCACGAAAGGAAAGAATGGCGCAGGCGCTGGACGATTTCCTGTCGTCGCCGCCAGATGAAATGCCAGTAGAAGTACTGGAGGCCCTGGGCAAGGTTGTCAAGACGAAGGATGGCATACTTCCGCCAAGGGTCTTTCTGGAGGCGGTTGAACATTCGCCTGTCGCAATCTCGATAACAGATACCAGTGCAAATATCCTGTATGCAAACGATGCATTTGAGCGACTGACCGGGTATCAACAGGTTGAGGTAATCGGGAAAAAACAGTCAATTCTTTCATACAAAATTACACCTGCAGAGGTGTACAAGGATTTATGGAGCCATTTACTGGCAGGGAAACACTGGAATGGCGTGCTGATCAATAAACGTAAGGATGGTGGACGCTATCTGGCAGATCTGACTGTAGCCCCGATACTGGGCATTAATGGTGAACCCAGCTATTACATGGCATTACATCGGGATGTTACCCAGGTTCATGAACTGGAAAAACAGGCTAACAATCAGAGGTTACTGTTCGAATCAGTTGTTGACGCAGCACCTGTTGTTATCGCTTTATTGAATGAAGAAAGCGAGCTTTTGCTTGGTAACCAGGCGTATAAAAAACTGACCAATGAGATGGAGAGCGAAGAGCCGGCAGAAGTATTCCTGGCTTCACTGTCCGGATCCATTAAAGACTCAACAGGAAAACAAATTCAGCCCGGAAATGATTTTTCCAATATTGAAATCGAATACAGACCGGGTGGTGATACGTCATCAAGATGGTTTTCCTGTTCAGGCGTATGGGTCAGTAATGCAGGTGTAAGTGCTGACAATTATTTCGTGTCAAACGATGATAGTCATTTATTGCTGGTTGCGAATGAAATTACATTGCAAAAGCAGCAGCAGCACGAGGTAAGAGCAAACGCCATGAGGGCGCTGATGGCAGAGAAGCAACTGTTACAGGGGATTCGTGAAACATTGACGGGTGCAATTTTTCAGCTACAGGGCCCTCTAAATGTGGTCACAGCTGCACTTACGATGCTTGAACGAAGAAAGGAAGCGCAATCAGATCCGCTCTATCAGGCCTTGCAGGAGGTTATGAGTACCGGAGACAAGGTCATGTCGGTTCTGGGAAAGTCCATGCCGGCACAGCAACATGAGGCTGTCATGCCGGTAAACCTGAACGAGGTTATCCGGGATGTGCTTGATATTTCCACAGCACATATGCTGGAGCAGGGTGTCGTGCTGGACTGGACGCCATTGAGTGAATTACCGTCAATACTCGGTCATCCATATGGGTTAAGGTCCATGTTAAAGCAATTGGTTGATAATGCGATCAATGCACTTAACGAGCCAGGCTGTATTGAACGAGAAATTTTAATTTCAACCCAGATTGTTAACGATCATATTGAACTTGTGATTCGCGATACCGGGCCGGGTATTCCGGTGGACAAACGGACCAAGGTATTTGAACCGTTTTATTCATCATGGAAAAACGCCAGCAGTAGTGCCGGTATGGGACTTGCAATTGCACAGGATGTAGCGGCTCAACACGGCGGCTTTATTGAAATAGATCCATCGGTCAGACATGGATGTCTGGCAAGACTTTGTTTGCCATTAAAGGCTCCCGTCTCATTGATAAGGGAGGCCGATGGATGAAAGAAGCAATCATGAGCAAAACATATTCTGATTCAGATCGTGTAAAACTGGTAGAGGTAGAGCTAAGCACGCTTTACAAGGTCAGTAAAGTGCTTAGCAGGTCTCTTCAATTACAGGAAACCCTGAATGAAGTGCTGAAGCTGCTGGAAGATTGTGGCCGACTGGCTCGTGGTATGGTCAGTTTGTTTGATGAAGACAGTGGTGAGTTGATTCTGATTGCCTTGCATTATGATGATGTTACCACGTATGACAGTGTGCGATATCGTTCAGGGGAAGGGATTATTGGCTCAATATTGCAAAGTGGTGAGTCACTGGTCGTAAAAAGAATATCCGAAGAATCCAGATTTCTGGATCGGCTTGGAATTTATGATCCAGAGTTACCGTTCATTGGTGTACCCATTATCATTGGTGATAAGGGTAAACCGGTTGGTGTTCTTGCTGCCCAGCCACCAGATGAGTATTTAGTGGATGAACAACTGCACTTTCTGGAGATGGTGGCAAACCTGATTGGGCAAACAGTTCGTTTGTCCAAGATCGTTGCACAGGAGCGAAAGGCTCTGGAGACAGAGCGTGACGACCTGAGACGAGAGGTCAAGGCTGAACATGGCTTCGACACTATTATTGGTCATACGCCGGTCATGCGTAATGTATTTGAGCAGGTACGTCAGGTCGCCAAGTGGAACACTACGGTTCTGATAAGAGGTGAGTCGGGTACAGGAAAGGAGCTGGTTGCCAATGCAATCCATTATAATTCACCTCGTGCCAGTGGCACCTTTGTAAAACTGAATTGTGCTGCATTACCTGACAATTTACTCGAATCTGAACTTTTCGGACACGAAAAGGGTGCTTTTACAGGGGCAGTCAGCCAGAGGAAGGGCAGATTCGAGCAAGCCGATGGTGGAACACTGTTTCTTGACGAGATTGGTGAAATATCAGCCGCATTCCAGGCCAAGCTGTTGCGTGTACTTCAGGAAGGTGAATTTGAACGCGTTGGAGGTCTGCGGACTATAAAGGTTAATGTAAGAGTCATAGCAGCGACCAACCGCGACCTTGAAAGTGAAGTAGAAAAAGGTGATTTCAGGGAAGACCTTTACTACAGACTGAATGTCATGCCAATCAATATGCCATCCCTGCGTGATCGTATCGAAGATATCCCTGATCTGGCAAAATTTCTTGTCGACAAGATTTCCAGACAACAGGGCAGGGAATTAACAATAAAGGACAGCGCCATCCGCCAACTAATGCGTTATGAATGGCCTGGTAATGTGCGCGAACTGGAAAACTGCCTCGAACGGGCTGCGATCATGAGTGAGAACGGGGGTATTGACAGGGAGGCAGTCAGTCTGACTGGGCTTGACGAAAAACTATTTGCCGGTGAGAAGTCCATACAGGTAGACAAGATAGATTTTAACTCACCTGATCTCGACGAAAGAGAGCGTGTCATTGCGGCACTTGAAGAGGCAGGATGGGTTCAAGCCAAAGCAGCACGGCTGCTGAATATGTCGCCAAGACAGATAGCCTACAGGATACAGACATTAAAGATCAAAATGCGTCAAATGTAATGTATTACTGAATTTGAACGGGGTGGTTTGCAGTGCAAGAAGCAGATTTTCATGAGGTTTCAGACGAGTTGATCAATTTTGCCAACGATCTGACTGAAGATTGGGCGCCTTCATTTATCAGCGCTGCTATTCTACATGCTGCCGCCAGATACAATGCATATAACTATCTTACTGGCAATTCTTCAGACAAATCCGAGCAGGCAGCGCTGGATTACTATAGTGACCAATACACAAGAATGTTGAAGGAAAGTATTGCTGAGCTGAAGGAACAGCTTTAGAACCATCTGGACCGGAAGTATCGCCAGGTCTTTGTTCCGGAATCCGATTCTATCCGCGACATTGCAGGCATTGGATACGCCTGGATATCAGGGTAATACTCCGTTGTCTGCCTACACCTCTTCCTGGATAACAGTCTGTCAGAGTGGTAATCCGGATAAGCGCAACTACTTGTAACAATACTCACAGCCACTCCCTGTTTTCTGTTGTGTTTGTTACATCCCCACAAATCAGCATGTGAATTTATATAAAAGTTATTATAAATACATATAGTTACCGGATATCTAAAAGTGGGCACAAACTTTGCACTTACTTATTCAAGCTATTCGTAATCATCCCGTCGTGCTGAAGGGTCAACAATAAGGGGACATTCGATGGAATTGAAAGTATTAGACCAGCCAGAAACAGGTGGTGGCTGCTCATCCGGTAGCTGTGGTAGCACCGATGATCAATTATCACATTTGCCTGATGCTATCAGGGAGAAGGTGCATAACCACCCGTGTTACTCTGAAGAGGCCCATCATCATTTTGCACGCATGCACGTTGCAGTTGCACCAGCTTGTAATATTCAGTGCCATTACTGCAATCGCAAGTATGACTGTGCCAATGAGTCCCGACCAGGTGTTGTTTCAGAGCTGCTTACACCTGATCAAGCTGTGAAAAAGACCATGGCAGTAGCCGCCAATATTCCGCAAATGACAGTACTGGGAATAGCGGGACCCGGGGATCCATTGGCTAATCCTGAGCGTACATTCGAAACATTCCGCCAGTTGTCGGAGAAGGCACCGGATATCAAGCTTTGTGTTTCTACCAATGGGCTGGCATTACCTGCTGCTGTTGAGGAGTTATCAAAACACAATATTGATCATGTAACGATCACGATCAATACAGTTGACCCTGAAATAGGTGCGAAGATATACCCGTGGGTCTTCTGGAATAATCGCCGGATCAAAGGCAAGAAGGGCGCGAAGATCCTGATTGAACAGCAGCAGAAAGGCCTGGAGATGCTGACTGAAAAGGGCATCCTGGTCAAGGTCAATTCAGTCATGATCCCGGGCGTTAATGACGATCATCTCAAGGAAGTCAGTAAGATCGTCAAGCAAAAGGGCGCATTTCTGCATAATGTCATGCCACTGATCGCTGAAGCAGAGCATGGGACATTTTATGGTGTCATGGGTCAACGTGGGCCGACACATGATGAACTGCAGGTTCTGCAGGATGCCTGTGCAGGTGATATGAACATGATGCGTCACTGCAGGCAATGCCGTGCTGATGCGGTTGGGCTGCTGGGCGAGGACCGCGGTGAAGAATTTACCATGGACAAGATAGAAGCGATGGATATCGACTATGAAGCCGCGATGGTCAAACGTGCAGAAGTGCATGCAGCCATTGCAAATGAACTGGAGCAGAAAAATAACCAGCCTAATGAATCCCTGGTTACGCTTTCATCAATCAAGAAGAAGGATACCCGCCCGGTATTGATGGCAGTGGCGACAACCGGTGGCGGTGTGGTTAACCAGCATTTTGGACATGCTACTGAATTTCTGATCTATGAGGCCAATACGACGGATGTCCGGTTTATCAGCCATCGTAAGGTTGAAGACCTGTATTGCAGTGGAGGTGATACTTGTGGTGATGGTGAAACGGTTCTCCAAAAGATCATCAAGGTCCTTGATGGTTGCGAAGCAGTGATCTGCTCCAAGATTGGTTATGAACCATGGTCACAACTTGAAGAGGCGGGCATCATGCCTAATGGTGAGCATGCCATGGAGCCGATTGAGGAGGCCGTTGCGGCCGTCTACAAGGAAATGATCGAGAGTGGTGTACTGGATGAAGCGGAATCTGACGCAGAGCTGGTGACAGCCTAGGAGGAAACAAAAATGCCATATTCGATAGTAGAGAGTTGCGTCAAATGTCATGCCTGCTCACCAGCATGCCCAAACGGGGCAATTTATGAAACTACAGCACATTTCATGGTGGACCCGAAAAAGTGTACGGAATGTGAAGGTGACTATGCAGATCCACAGTGTGCAAGTATCTGTCCGATCGAGGGAGCGATACTAAACGGATTCAGTGAGGTGGCCAATCCTCCGGGATCACTTACCGGGATTCCACCTGAAAAACTGGCAGAGGCCATGGCCGAGATCCAGGCACGTTAGGAGGTTCAGTATGACGATTACCAATATTGATGTTAAAGACTTTGCAAAGAGAGAGACGGTTTTTAAATCGAGTATGACTCGTGTCGAGACCTGGTGGAAATCATACCGCCGCGACCAATTGGAGCTTCGCAGGCTGTATTTGTCATCGCCAGCTGCCAGACACTTCCCGATACGGGTATGGAAGGCGCATGGATTTCTGCTGACTGAAATATCAGACAGGCAAAAGTAGTTTACAGGCTTCGTAATGGCTGAAATTGTATTTTATGAAAAGCCAGGCTGTATCACGAACAGTAGGCAAAAGATGATGCTTGCCGATTCAGGCCATATCCTGGATACGAGAAGTATTATTTCAGAAAACTGGAGCAAGACTGAGCTAAAAAAATATTTCAGCGGCTTGTGTATATCGGAGTGGTTTAACAGAAGCGCGCCGCAGGTGAAGTCTGGTGAGTTGAATCCTGACATGATAACGGAAGATGTGGCGCTGGCTCTGATGCTGGAAAACCCGCTGCTGATACGCAGGCCTTTATTGCAGGTAAATGGACAATACATAGCCGGGTTCAATGCTGAAGTGATCGATGCATGGATAGGGCTTGAATGTAATACGAAGGATACCGGTGGTGAGGGCTGTTCTCGCGTACTGATAGATGATAGTACATGTTACAAGGCTGAATGAGACTGTTGAGGCCAATATGCATTACATGAGTAATTCAATTGTTAAGGACGGGAAGGCTGTACAGCTTGATGACGGGGTATACTGGGTGGGTGCTCTTGATCCTGACCTGAGAAGCTTTGATATCATTCTTAATACCGCAAATGGAACAAGTTACAACTCGTATCTGATCAAAGGCAGTGAAGGTGTTGCAATAGTCGATACCGTAAAGTCCGAGTTTTCCCACGAATTCTTTGCCAGGCTGGAATCGGTGGCTGACTACAGTGATATAAAGGTCATAGTGCTAAACCACCTTGAGCCGGACCATACAGGCGCGCTACCCGAACTGCTGCAGCGTGCACCGCATGCTAAAGTATATATCTCTGAGCGTGCACAAGGCATGCTGAAGGCCCTGTTGAAATCGAATACTGATGACCTGGAATACCAGGCGGTAACGACTGGAGAGCAGGTATCTCTGGGTGACTGCACACTTACCTTTCTGAATACACCATTTTTACACTGGCCGGACACCCAGTGCACCTATCTTGAAGAGCGGGAGATACTCTTTTCGGGAGATGTGTTTGGTTGTCATTTCTGCGACAGCAGGCTGTTTAATGACAAGGTCGGTGATTTCAGGTTTTCATTTGACTACTACTACGCGCATATCATGCGTCCATTCAAGAAATGGGTGCTAGAGGCACTTGATCTGATAGATCCCTTGTCACTACGGATCATTGCGCCAACCCATGGGCCTATACTGAGAGATCGGCCCAGGCGATACGTGAACCACTACCGGGAACTTGCAACTACCAGTCTTAGTGGTGAACTGGGCACGAATGAAAAGTCCATGATAATTTTTTACATGAGTTCCTACGGGAATACTGCACGTATGGCAGAAGCAATCAGTGCCGGGGCGCAGTCCGTTGATGGTGTGCGTGTTTCGTTGTTTGATCTGCAAGGAGGTGAAACCGAGCCATTTGTAGATCTTATCGAGGAGGCAGATGCACTTGTTCTGGGTTCGCCAACCATAAATGGTGATGCTGTAAAACCGGTATGGGATCTGCTTTCTTCACTGATTGTTGTCAACCTGAAAGGGAAGCTGGGTGCGGCATTCGGATCGTATGGATGGACAGGTGAAGCTGTCCGAATGATTGAAGATCGACTGCGTGGTCTGAAATTGCGTGTGCCGAAACAGGGTATAAGAGTCAAGCTGATACCAACCGATGAAGAATTGCAACAATGCTTTGATTTCGGCAATGATATTTCCTCTATATTGGTAGGAAGTTATCAGGATAAAAAAGTGCTGGAAATGGCAGAATTGTAACTGGATTTTTAACTGAAGTGGTAAGGAGTACATCATGGCTAAAGCAAAAGTAAGTTTTTCGGATATTGATCTGACTGTTAATGTTCCAGCTGGAACACGTGTTATTGAGGTATCCGAAAAGGTAGGTTCCGGCATCGTGTACGGTTGCAGGGAGTGTGATTGCGGAACGTGCATCATGGAAGTAGAGGAGGGTTGGAATAATCTAAGTGAGCCTTCTGTACTGGAAGACAAGGTTCTACGCGAAAATATGGCTGGACGCCATCAACGATTAGCTTGCCAGGCCCAGATTCTGGGAGATGTTACGGTCAAGCCTGCGTAATTGTATATTAATTTTTAAAGATATTAGGAGACTAATCGATGGCTGATATAACTTTTAGTAACCCCGAATACAAAGACAAGACCGTTTATGCGGTGGCCGGTAGTCATACTGAAACGGTTTTGAAGATTGCGAAGGGAAACAGGATACCTGTTGAATTTGATTGCGAAAACGGTGAGTGTGGCAGTTGTGTTATACACGTAACCAGCCTTGACAAGGACAAGCCAAGGATGGGGTATCACCTGACAGAAAAGGAAAAACAGGTCTTGAAAGAAATCGGGAAATTGAGCAGCGAAGATCTGGAGAAAATGATCGTCGATGATCTACCGAGCGAATGGAGACTGGCATGCCAGTTTATACCCAGGGATGAAGATGTATTGATCGAATACTGAGTATTGATCATGTTAGCCGGTGTACAAGAACATGATAAACAGACTGTCTATGCCAGTCTGATGGCGTTTTGCCTGGGGGATGATAATGATGTGGCGATTGCCTGTATGATATCGAGCTGGCAATCAGGTAATACCGTATTGCCTGCAAACGCAGGCTTGAGTCCGCAGGCATTCATCGAGATGCTTGGGTTCCATTTTCCCGGCTATGACCACACCATGCTTGTACAACCGGATGAACCGGTAAAAACATCCAGGACAGATGAACTGGAGGATGTGAAAAATCTGCTACTCGGCTATCGTAGCAGTAAGCAGGTATCGGCCGCATGGCTGGCCGATATCCTGGCTATTGCCTGTCACGGTCAGGACCACCTGTGGCAGGATCTCGGTTTATGGTCCAGGAAGGACCTAAGCGATCTGATGGCCAGGAATTACCCGGAACTGGCGAAAAAAAATGACAAGAATATGAAATGGAAAAAATTCATATACAAGCAACTTTGCATTACCGAAGGTATATATACCTGTCGTTCCCCGTCATGTGAGGCCTGTTTGGAATATTCCGACTGTTTTGGACCAGAAGACTGATATCAGGCTAACCCGTATATCGCAACTGCCACAAAAGGTTAACATAGAGATGAAAATCGGCATACCTCGTGAAATAAAGAATCATGAATACAGGGTGGGTATGACTCCCTCGGGCGTATCTATGCTAGTCAAATCAGGACATGACCTGGCGGTCGAATCGGATGCAGGTGCCCGCATTGGCTTTTCTGATGAGATGTACGAACAGGCAGGAGCAACAATTGTCGGTACACCGGCAGATGTGTATGACTGCCCAATGATTGTCAAGGTCAAGGAACCACAACAGTCAGAGTTTCCGTTAATGCATGAGGGGCAGGTATTGTTCACCTATCTACATCTTGCCCCTGATCCGGTCCAGACACAAAGTCTGGTAGATAAGAAGGTTATCGCAATTGCCTATGAGACAGTGACTGATCATGCAGGACGTCTGCCCTTGCTGGTACCGATGAGTGAGGTAGCGGGGCGAATAGCGATCCAGGCAGGAGCAGTCTCTTTACAGATGGCAAATGGCGGCAATGGTACACTTCTGGGAGGAGTCCCCGGCGTTGCCCCAGCAAAAGTACTGATTATCGGTGGTGGTGTAGTGGGCACACAGTCAGCAAAAATGGCAGTCGGACTTGGTGCCAGCGTCACGGTGGTGGACAAGAGTCTTGAGCGTCTGAGGTATCTTGATGATATCTTCGGTACAAGCCTGCAAACGCGTTATGCCGATACAGGTAGTATAAATGAACTGGCAGTCGAGTCAGATCTGGTAATAGGCGCGGTGTTGATACCCGGAAAAAAAGCGCCACATCTGATCAGTCACGATATAGTCAGACAAATGAAAAATGGCTCGGTAGTTGTCGACGTTGCTATAGACCAGGGTGGATGTATCGAGACGTCCAGGCCAACCACACACTCGGACCCGACATACGTAGTAGACGGGGTTGTGCATTACTGTGTGGCAAATATGCCCGGTGCATGCGCACGGACTTCGACGATTGCGCTAACCAATGCAACCATGCCCTATGTCGAGGCCCTGGCGAACAAGGGTTGGTACAAGGCAATCAAGGAAGATGCCGGGCTGCGTACCGGCCTGAATGTGTTCAGGGGCGAAATTACCAATGCTTCTGTTGCTGAGGATCTGGGTTATCAATACCTGAATCCGGAGAAACTGGTTTCTGTGGCAAATGAAGCTGCCTAGTATCATGCAGGTTGCTGAAATCCCAGCTGCAGTTGATTCATGCTGGTTCTGACCGGTTACCAGTCATTTCTTCGGTATTGCAGACCTGCTTCAGGTGGGCTGCCAGTGCGCTATCCATTGTGGCCACATGAAGATTAAACCATTGCGGAATAATTTCACTGATATATGCGCGTCCAAAGGAGCACTGGCCACGACTGACACGTTCCTTGAATTTGCGCATTTCTCCCAATACCCTGTTATGTTCCCCTATATGCTCTGACCGGGCGGAAAAACTGTATTGCTCCATCAGTTTGTTTTCATTAGAAAAGTGTTTTTCCGTATGAATGTACAGTTTCTCAAACAGGACTACAAATTCCTCATTGGTGGCAGCCTGCATACTGTTTATGATTGATATGAATTCCTGGTGTGTGCAATCCATTATATCCAGATTCAGTGAATGGTTGTTTTCTTCCCATTTAATATAAGACATGTTCTGTTACCTGAATGATGGAGCGGCCTGACCGATATCAATCGTTCTGAATTTAGTGGGGAAAGTATTAATGGCCGAATTTACTCCGTCACTGTTTCAAATTGGCCCTGTTTTGAATATCAATTAACTATTATGTTACAGGTGCTGGTTTCTTGTGTGATTGACTTTTTTTACAACCTTGTTCCTCAGGTAATCCAGAAACTCATCGATATTGTCATAGCCCATTTCAATGATGAAACTGCTTAAATCTGAAGTAAACTGCCTGGTCTGTGATATCTCCTGGTGAGACCGACCGCAAGCGCGGCAATGTGTCCCGTCTTCCGTGCAGGCGTTCCGGTTTTTACAGGATCTGAAATTCATTACACGTCAGCAGTCTGTCTTCATAACAGCAGGTAATCATCTAGCATCCTGCCTGCATGGCTGCCTCAGCGGTTTCTGTGTTCAAGTCAATGCCTGTAGCCTGCAGAAGGTCTGCAACATCTGCCGTTATGATTTCAATTCCCGTTTTATTGCAGAATCTTTGTTCTTTCTCTGTAGGCTCAGGAATCAGCGCCCATCCTTTTGGTTCTTTAGCGGCATAGGTAATATCAGAAAGAACCATTCTTTCTGTGTCTCTGGTCATGCGCATACCAAGGAACAGGTACTGTTTACTCTTGCGGTATTCCTTCAGAAAACCTGGAATGGCAAAACCACCCATCAGCTCGGTGATGTAATCGACATAGTCGGCATCCGAGGCGATATAGCTTGGTTCTGGAATGGGTGAGCCCATTGGTTTATAAAGTACTGGCAGGCTGCTATCTGCATCAGCCTGATCTATCTCGGTGTATGTTGAGCCATTATAATGATAGAGCTTGAAGCGGTAGTCGGTACCACCAATACGTGCAATACCCAGAATCAGATTATGCGGTGTATCGCTATAACTATCCTGTAGCTGGGTATCACGGTTTACATCAATTATGTAAGCCGGTTTTACTACGGATAGCCATTCGTGCAGTGGGGCTCTTGTCCACTTCGATTCACTATACAGTTGATCAAGAAAACGACTGACGAAGCTTCGCCCCTTTTTCAGTTCCATATCCATTGCGGCTCTTGGAAACTCATACATCAGGCGCGGTGCCATGGGTTTACCGGCATTCATTGCCAGAATAAGGCTGTCACTGTCAGACGGAATCGATTCACCCGTCTCCATATTGGTAACGGTATTCAATATACCTGGTCCCAGATACGGAACAATTTCGCCAGATGTAATGCCTTCAACAAGATCAGTCATGGTTGTCTTTGTCATGATCGCTTCCCTAAAAGAATGTTTATTCGATGCGATAAGTTTGTGCAAGTAGCATGCCATTGATAAGTAATTGATTCATATGATGAGTAATGGAGCATCCATAACATCATTTATCAACCTTGTAATAAAACAAACAAATATGATGGCCGAAATGACAGGGATATAGAGCTGTATTGAACTGCTGTGGTAAAGCAATTACTTTTACGGTTAACGAAACCGGTCCAGGGTCGATCTGGTCACCGGATATATAACGACTTATTACATAGGCACCCATATCTGTTGAGTAAGACGGGGAAAGAAATGATCTGTCCCTGATGTATTAAGAGTCGTTATACAAGACCTTCATAGAAAATCCTTTGTAGGTATTCATACAGACTGTAAGGCTTTGTTGAATATCCTACCATCTCGCACACCAGTCGCACTTAATTAAATATGTTAAATACAGTACGTTACCCGATTTATTGATGTTGGCACGCGCCTTGCAGAAGGTCAGGTGTGATTTTACGTATAACGCGAAATAACTAGAAATTCGCATATTAAGGAGATCTGAAAATGTCATTGCGTCAATGTGCTATATACGGTAAGGGTGGTATCGGTAAGTCGACTACAACCCAGAATCTGGTAGCCGGGCTTGCCGAGCTGGGCAAGAAGGTCATGATTGTCGGTTGTGACCCCAAGGCTGATTCTACTCGTCTGATTCTTCACTCCAAAGCGCAGAACACCATTATGGAAATGGCAGCTGAAGCCGGAACAGTTGAAGATCTCGAACTGGAAGATGTATTAAAAACTGGTTATGGCGAAATCAAATGTGTTGAGTCTGGTGGTCCGGAGCCGGGTGTTGGTTGTGCCGGCCGTGGTGTGATTACTGCGATTAACTTCCTCGAAGAGGAAGGCGCGTATGAAGAAGACCTGGACTTTGTATTCTACGACGTACTGGGTGACGTGGTCTGTGGTGGTTTCGCCATGCCGATTCGTGAAAACAAGGCACAGGAAATCTACATTGTTGTTTCCGGTGAGATGATGGCGATGTATGCGGCCAATAATATCTCAAAAGGAATTGTGAAATATGCCAATTCCGGCAGTGTACGTCTGGCAGGTCTGATCTGTAACAGTCGCAACACAGACCGTGAAGATGAATTGATCGAAGCCCTGGCATCACGTCTGGGGACTACAATGATTCACTTTGTTCCACGTGACAATGCTGTGCAACGTGCGGAAATCCGTCGTATGACGGTTATTGAGTATGACCCTACACACAAGCAGGCCGATGAATACCGTCAGCTGGCAACCAAGGTTATTGAAAATACCAACCTGAATATTCCGACTCCTATTACCATGGATGAGCTCGAAGAACTGTTAATGGAATTCGGTATCATGGAAGAGGAAGACGAATCAATCGTGGGTCAGACTGCAGCAGTAGAAGCTTGATCCCGGATACGGTTGAGACGATTTTGGTAAGCCCGTTTAGGGCTTCCCGTTAACAAACGAGTCCCTGAAAAGATTCGCAGAATTTTCCTGAAACTGTCTGTCACGGATTAGTGGCGACAACACTGGAGAAAGATTATGGCAACTATTAGCAAAGAAGAGACCGAAGCGCTTATACAGGAGGTGCTGGAGGTCTATCCTGAGAAGGCAAAAAAGGATCGTGCAAAACATCTGACTATAAATGACCAGAGTGTTGAGCAGTCAAAAAAATGTATTACTTCCAACAGGAAATCACTTCCTGGTGTAATGACTATTCGTGGATGTGCCTATGCGGGTTCCAAGGGCGTGGTATGGGGTCCGATCAAGGACATGATCCATATCTCACATGGTCCGGTTGGTTGTGGCCAGTACTCGCGTGCCGGCCGTCGAAACTATTATATAGGTACGACCGGTGTCAATACCTTTGTTACCATGAATTTCACCTCGGATTTCCAGGAGAAGGATATTGTATTTGGTGGCGACAAGAAACTGGACAAGATGATTACCGAAATTGACCAGTTATTTCCGTTAAACAAGGGTGTCACTATCCAGTCAGAATGTCCTATCGGACTAATCGGTGATGATATCGAGGCCGTTGCCAAGAAGAAGAGCAAGGAATTGGACAAGACTGTTGTGCCTGTTCGTTGTGAAGGATTCCGTGGCGTATCCCAGTCCCTGGGTCATCATATCGCCAATGATGCGGTACGTGACTGGGCACTGGACAAGCGTGATGGTGACGACAGCTTCGAAACCACACCTTATGATGTGGCAGTCATTGGTGACTACAACATCGGTGGCGACGCATGGTCTTCACGTACACTGCTTGAGGAAATGGGCCTGCGCGTGGTAGCGCAGTGGTCAGGTGACGGCACCATCTCTGAGATCGAGCTGACACCCAAGGTCAAGCTCAACCTTCTGCATTGCTATCGTTCCATGAATTATATTTCACGTCACATGGAAGAAAAGTATGGTATTCCATGGGTTGAGTATAACTTCTTTGGTCCAACCAAGATTGCTGAAAGTCTGCGCAAGATTGCTTCCTACTTTGATGACACCATCAAGGAGGGTGCTGAACGTGTCATCGAGCGCTACAAGGCCGAGTATGAGGCAGTGATCGCCAAGTACCGTCCGCGTCTGGAAGGCAAGAGGGTAATGCTGTATGTCGGTGGACTGCGTCCCCGTCATGTCATCGGTGCCTATGAAGACCTGGGTATGGAAGTGGTTGGTACCGGTTATGAGTTTGCTCATAACGATGACTATGATCGCACAATAAAGGAAATGGGTAATGCAACTCTGATCTACGATGATGTGACCGGCCTTGAGTTTGAGGAGTTCGTGAAGAAGATTAAACCTGATCTGATTGGTTCCGGCATCAAGGAAAAATACATCTTCCAGAAGATGGGTATTCCATTCAGACAAATGCACTCGTGGGATTATTCTGGTCCTTATCATGGTTATGATGGTTTCGCCATCTTTGCGCGGGATATGGACATGACCCTTAATAACCCTTGCTGGAACATGCTTCAGGCGCCCTGGAAAAAAGATTCAGAGGCAGCTGAGGAAGTCGCAGCTAGCGCATAAACCGTTCGTGGAAGGCCTCATTGGTCTGAGGCCTTCCTTAATTCCATTACGTTAGTTCACAGATTAGTGGCGCGTTGAGGAGAAGATCATGAGTCAGAAAGTTGAAGATATTAAACCCAGTTATCCTTTATTCCGTGATGATGAATATAAGGACAATCTTGCAAGAAAACGTGAATCGTATGAAGAATGTTTTCCACAGGAAAAGATTAATGAAGTATTTGAATGGACTACTACCGAGGAGTACAAGGAGCTCAATTTTCAGCGTGAAGCCTTGACCGTCAATCCGGCCAAGGCCTGTCAGCCGTTGGGTGCTGTATTGTGTGCGCTGGGTTTTGAAAAGACCATGCCCTATGTACATGGTTCACAGGGTTGTGTCGCGTATTTCCGCACTTATTTTAATCGTCATTTCAAGGAGCCAATTGCCTGTGTGTCGGACTCAATGACTGAGGACGCAGCGGTATTTGGTGGCCAGAAAAACATGTTTGATGGTCTGGAAAACTGTAAGGCCATGTACAAGCCGGAAATGATTGCTGTATCGACTACCTGCATGGCGGAAGTTATCGGCGATGATCTGAACGCCTTTATCGGTAATACCCGCAAGGAAGGTCATGTTCCAGATGAATACCCTGTACCTTTTGCCCACACGCCGAGCTTTGTGGGATCGCATACGACTGGTTGGGATAATATGTTTGAAGGTATTCTGCGATATTTCACCCTGAATTACATGGAAGACAAGGAAGTTGGCAGCAATGGCAAGATTAATATTGTTCCTGGCTTTGAAACTTATCTGGGTAACTTCCGTGTTATTCATCGCATGTTGAAGGAAATGGATGTTGATTATTCTTTCCTGTCTGATCCAACTGAAGTGCTGGATACGCCCGCAGATGGAGAATTCCGTATGTATGCAGGCGGAACAACGATTGATGAAGTGAAGGACGCACCGAATGCTATCGACACGCTTACACTTCAGCCTTGGCAATCAGCTAAAACCAAGAAGTATATCAAAAACACCCTGAAGCAACCGGCAAGTAATATCAATATTCCGATGGGTCTTGAATGGACGGATGACTTCCTGATGAAGGTTTCTGAACTGACAGGCAAGCCAATCCCTGAAAGTCTTGCGAAGGAACGTGGTCGACTGGTAGATATGATCACTGACAGTCACGCCTGGTTGCATGGCAAAAAGTTTGCCCTATGGGGTGATGCAGACTTTGTTATGGGTATGAGCAAATTCTTACTCGAACTGGGTGCAGAGCCAACCCATATCCTGTGTAATCACGCAAACAAGCGTTGGAAAAAGGCAATGCAGGCAATACTCGACGCATCACCGTATGGTGAAAATTGTGAAGTACACATCAGTAAGGACCTGTGGCACATGCGTTCTCTGGTGTTCACTAATAAACCGGACTTCATGATAGGAAATTCCTATGGTAAATTTATCCAGCGCGATACGATCACCAAGGGTAAGGAGCATGAAGTTCCACTAATACGGATCGGATTTCCGATTTTTGACCGTCATCACCTGCATCGTGATACGACACTGGGTTATGAAGGCGCTATTCATATCCTCAAGACCCTCGTTAACACCATCCTGGAAAGACTGGATGATGATACACGCGGTATGGGTACCACAGACTACAACTACGACCTCATTCGCTAATGTGGTAATCGCTGCCCCGCGTATGCGGGGCAGCATGTTGTGAGGAGTAGAGAGTTATGCCGAATGTAATGATACGACGTAAAGATGATGGCGGGCTGTTGTTCTACATAGCGAAAAAAGACCAGGAAGATACAATCGCCTCGGTTGAAATCGATACAGAAGAGCAATGGGGTGGGGGTGTAGAACTGACCGACGGTTCGAAATACTACATTGATCCAGTGAGTCCACCACCTGAATTTCCAACCACACTGCGTTTTAAACGTGGTTGACAGTATTAGGAGAATAAACCATGGCTTTAAAAATAGTTGCTGAGCTTTGTACTGCATGTGGAGACTGTGAGCCTGTATGTCCTACAGAGTCAATTTATCCACATAAAGGTCTGTTTGCGATCAAGGAAGATAGCTGTACAGAATGTGAAGGAGATTTCGAAACGCCACAATGCCTGGATGTCTGCATGGAGGATGATTGTATTGTCCCGGCATGACCCTGGCAGAAAGAAGAAACAGACAGGGAGGATAAGCTCCCTGTCGTATCCTGGTGGTTTATATTATGAGTAGTTCACCAATATCCAAAGACATTGCATTACGGATTGCGCTAGCAGCTAGAGTGCTTCCTGATACTGATCCGGCGCGCTTGTTGAAAGTTCTTGATGATGCTGTTGGTCTTCCGCCCACCATCAATAAACTACAGCAGTTGAATGTCAAGAAGTTCAGGACAGCAAATGATGGAGAATTTTCTGACATCAATACCGCATCCCTTAAAGAGGCTCTCGGTATCCTTTCCGGGAATGATGATGACATCATGACTGAGCCATTATCTGAAATTGATGCCTATGATGAAGGTGATATGCCGGGATCCCTGCGTGTAGCCTGTGCATCCAACAAGGCTGAGGATATGGATGGTCATTTTGGTTCCTGTCAGCGTTTTCTGATCTACCAGGTCAACAAGGAGGAAATACGTCTGATTGATGCAAGAAACGCTAAGGGGCCTGAAGCACGTGATGACAAGAATGTTTTTCGAACAGGCTTGATCAAGGATTGCCAGGTTCTGTTTGTGGCCTCGATTGGTGGTCCGGCGGCGGCCAAGGTTGTCAAGGCCGGTATTCATCCAATTAAGCATCCTGGTGGTGGTACTGCCCGTGAAAGGGTGCAGGCCTTACAGGAAGTGCTCGGTGATGCACCGCCACCATGGCTGGCAAAAATAATGGGTGAAGCTGCCGAATCTCGAGTACGATTTGAAAGAAATGAGGCAGAAAGCTAAAGGGTCGTGATTATGATAGCGGAAGACGTCATTGAAAAAATCAGTAATCAGGTCCAGTCAGCACAACTGGACGATTCAATCGTTGGAAAATTACGTAGTCAATGGCCCAACATCCATTTTACGTATTGTTCAGATGACGATGTTCATCAGGCCAAACCGGTCTATGAGGACAACGATTTCTGCCTTTACCTGGTCGATAACAGTAATCATTGTATTTCCTTTACCAGCAGTTATGAAAAAGCAACAGGTGTAGTGATTGCTGAATGTGAAGATGACTGATGCATATGTCGGAGGAAGCCAGTGATAGTGATCTGACACCAAAGGCCAATTGTCGGGAATGTCCTCACCGTAATACCACCTTGAAGACAGGTCGGTGCATTCCTGGCGACATTTGTGTCGGGGCCATGAGTGGTAGACAGATTGAACGATTTTTTCGCGAAAACCCGGGATTGGCAGGAGAGTATACCGGTGACGAGTTTTGGGAGCGCAGGGCAATCGCGGCACGGTATATATCCCAGCAACGATTGCTGACCATGCTTAATGATCCGGATGAGGTTGTTCGAAGAGTACTTGCTTACCGGCTGCCGATTGATTCACTGGAACTGTTGATAGGTGACGAAGACCGGGAAGTCAGAATAACAGTGGCTGACCGTCTGCCGGTCGACAAGGTGGAACGTCTTGTAGATGACCCGGATTATCTTATCCGTGTATATGTTGCCAGAAGATTACCGACAGGCAGGCTTTTTCGCCTGACCATGGATCCGGATCGTGAAGTCAGGGTGACAGTGGCGGGACGTTTGCCGGCTGAAAGCCTGGTGCTGATGAAAAATGACCCGGAACCTGAAGTCAGATGTAAAGTGGCTGAAAGGATTGATCCGGAACTGGCAATTGATATGTTACAGGATACGGACTGGCGAGTAAGAATTACCGCAATTGAAAGGGTGCCGATACAGATCTTGAATGACTATATCGATGATGAAGACAGGGATATTCGAGCGATTGCACAGACAAGGATTGATAAAGCTCTACATGACGAGGAGATGGAATAATGACTGTAGAAGAGCACCCATTTTCCCGATTTATTAAAATCCTGGGTAAAGGGAAAAATGGCATGCGTTCTCTGACTCAGGACGAAGCCTATGAGGCCATGAGCATGTTTGCTCGCTATGAAGTTGAGCCTGAACAGTTGGGTGCGTTTATGTCACTGATAAGGGTAAAGGAAGAAACGCCCGAAGAGCTGGCTGGCTTTACATTGGCATTAAGAGACAGTTTTACCAGGCCGGGCAATCATTCAGGTGTAATGATAGACTGGCCGGCATATGCCGGCAAGCGCAAGCATATGCCATGGTTTGTACTTGCAGCGATCCTGCTCGGACGCAACGGTTATCCGGTATTAATGCATGGCCTGAAACGTGAAGATGATCGTTTTTATGCGGATGATGCACTGGAGGCATTGGGTATTGAAGACAGTAAAACCCTTTCCAGTGCACAGATTGCTATAAAGGAAACCGGATTCGCATATATCAGGATAGGCAATTTGTCACAGATTACCGAAGACCTGATGCAGACCAGGGTATTGCTTGGTTTAAGATCGCCTGTCAATACAGTGGTTCGTATGCTGAATCCGCTATCAGCACCGCTTATGATGCAAGGCGTGTTTCATCCCAACTATGCGCAGGTTCATCAGCAAGCCGGGATTATCCTGGGTCAGAGTAGTCTGGTTGCATTCAGGGGTGAGGGCGGTGAGGCAGAGCGCATGCCAGATCGTAAATGTACCCTGGCTGGTATAAGCAATGACAGGGTATGGGATGATGAATGGCCTGCATTAATGTCTCCTGGTAAATATGAACATGACCACTTTCCTGATATTGATCATTTTCTCAATGTATGGGAAGGGCATGCAGAGGATGTCTATGCATGGAACTCGATCGTTGGCACGATAGGGTTGGTTTTAAGGGCGCTGGGTATTTCTGAAAATGCTGAAGAAGCAATCGCCAAAGGTATAGAGATGTGGAATGATCGGCTTGTGACCGGAGTGGATGTTCCAAAGCATTGTTCGGGTAGATAATGTCGATAGAGCCGTTATATCAATTCAGGGAATCATCTGACCTGCTGGATATTGTCAGACAGTCCTGTACCAGTGCAGTGCCCGCCCAGGGTCATGCAGCCTTGCTGAATAATCTTCATCATAGTATTCCCGATTACCATTTTCAGCATGTGCTGGTACGAGGTGGCTGGTACAGACCTGGCGGTATTATTGACAGTACAGGCAAACGCATAACCGGGAACATGGAAGCATGGGTACAGCAGCAGTCAGGAGGGGAATTTCAGGATTTTCTTGACCGGTATATTGACCAGGATCTGTATGCGACACGATTCTATGGAAAGACGCATTATTTGGTAGCAAAAACCGGTGGACGCGCCTGTGACTTTCTCCAGCTGGAGGTGGAAGAAGTTCAGGAGAGGGCGGACAGACCTTTGATTAATCCTGACGATTTGCCAGATAATCTTGAGGAGTTGATAGATCCATTTGAATATGAAATGACTGATGTCCATGATCTGTCGGGACCCAGATATATCTTCCGCAGAATAACGTCTGTTCCGGAGCTACTGGACAGGCTGCATGAAAGATATGAGGAAAAATACCGGTTTGAGCGTTTTATGGATGCATGGGACAACAGCAGTGCTTCTGAAAATGCCAGCTTCTTTGAACATTGGGTGCTTAGTTTGCGAGAGTATACCGACAGTTATGACCAGCCGGATATCTCCGTGAAACCGGTCAGTACCTTCAAGGGTAAAACGCCTGTGCTGGATGAGTCGCCAATACCCAGGGGGGCAGAACTGGCCGTCAGAATACGATCATTTGATCATGATATTGGCTATCCGATGGCATGGTTTTTTTACATGCTTACCCACAGAACGGTCTCACACCAGATAGTCGAATCAATACACCAGGATCTGATGGGTGCATATGATTATTTGCCGGCAAAAGACCTGGCTATCCTGATTGACTGGTACGACAATCCGTACAGTTTTTAGAAGACTGCCTATCTGAACCTCAATCTGTTTTGGCTATCCTCGCCGTAACACTCAAATGTGAATGTCTGCTAGTTAACCCTTCCCGGTCCGTTTTGTCGTAAATCCTACAATCTCTGATTCCATAAGTCATTGTTAATGCAGGTGTTGCAGGGTTGGCATAGCGGTTGCATTTAACCAGGTAACATTACTGAACCGGTGTCTAGTCAATATGAAACAGAAAGACATAACAGCCCTGCTTGATGAGCCTGCCTGTAACCATAACAAAAAGTCCAAATCAGGCTGTGCCAAGCCCAAGCCCGGTTCAGCAGCCGGAGGTTGCGCCTTTGATGGTGCGCAGATTGCTCTGTTACCAATTGCTGATGTAGCACATATAGTGCATGGCTCAATTGCCTGTGCCGGAAGCTCCTGGGATAACCGGGGTACTCGCTCATCAGGGTCTACCCTGTACAAGATTGGCATGACAACAGACTTGACTGAACAAGATATTGTTATGGGCCGTGGTGAGAAACGTTTGTTTCACTCCATTAAACAGGCAATCGATACCTATCAGCCGGCAGCAGTATTTGTATATAACACCTGTATTCCGGCGCTGGTTGGTGATGATATCGATGCGGTTTGTAAATCAGCAAACGATAAATGGGGAGTATCCGTCGTTCCAGTAGATGCGGCCGGATTCTATGGCACCAAGAATCTGGGTAACCGCATTGCTGGCGAATCAATGGTCAAATATGTTGTTGGTACCCGTGAGCCTGATCCATTACCACCTTCATCAGTCAAAGAGGGGATTACTGTACATGATGTGAACCTGATCGGCGAATACAACATTGCCGGCGAACTATGGCATGTACTGCCATTACTGGATGAACTGGGTTTGAGAGTGTTATGTACCCTGTCCGGAGATGCTCGTTTCCGTGAAGTGCAAACCATGCACCGCGCAAAAGTCAACATGATGGTTTGTTCCAAGGCAATGATCAATGTCGCACGCAAGTTAAAAGACGCGTTTGGAACCGTATGGTTCGAGGGAAGTTTTTATGGTGTTACTGATGTTTCAAAAGCACTGCGAGACTTCGCGCGCCTGATTGATGATCCGGATCTGACACAGCGTACAGAGTCGTTGATTTCGCGGGAAGAGGCCAGGATCGACCAGGCACTTGAACCCTGGCGTGAGCGGCTCAGAGGCAAAAGGGTGCTGCTGTATACCGGTGGTGTGAAATCCTGGTCGATTATCTCTGCATTGCAGGACCTGGGTATGCACGTGGTTGCTACCGGTACCAAAAAATCTACAGAAGAAGACAAGGCACGAATCCGTGAATTGATGGGCGAGGACGTAAAAATGCTGGAAGATGGCAATCCGCGTGCCTTGTTAAAACTGGTCAGAGATGAAAATGTCGACATACTCATTGCGGGTGGTCGCAACATGTACACGGCATTGAAAGCACGTTTGCCGTTCCTTGATATTAACCAGGAACGCGATTTTGGATACGAAGGCTATACCGGCATGATTGAGCTGGCACGGCAGCTGGCTCTTACTGTGGAATGTCCGGTATGGGAAGCGGTTCGCCGTCCTGCCCCATGGAAAAAGAATCTACAGAAAGCGGCCGGAGCGGAGACATAGTCATGGTTGAAATTCTGAAGCGTAAAAAGGCACTTTCTGTTAATCCGTTAAAGTCCAGCCAGACCGTAGGCGCCGCGCTTGCCTTCCTGGGGTTGCATCGCTCAATCCCGATGTTGCATGGATCGCAAGGCTGCACTGCATTTGGCAAGGTATTTTTTGTCAGACATTTCCGCGAGCCTATTCCATTGCAAACCACTGCCATGGACCAGGTCAGTTCGGTTATGGGTTCAGAGGATAATGTCGTGGAAGGGCTGAAGACATTATGTGAAAAATCAAAACCCGAGCTGATCGGAGTGCCGACAACCGGACTGGCGGAGACACAGGGTAGTGATGTGAAAATGGCCATCAGGATGTTTCGGAAGAACTATCCCGAGTATGAGCATATTCCCTGTATCCCGGTCACAACACCGGATTTTACCGGTTGCCTCGAATCCGGTTTTGCCCTGGCCACTGAAGCGATGATTAATGAATTGGTACCGGAAGCAGAGAAGGCTGGTACCAGGCCCGGGAAAAGACCACGTCAGGTAACTGTACTAGCCGGCTCATCCCATACGCCAGGTGATCTGGAAGCGATCAGGGACATGATAGAGTCTTTCGGGCTGAGGCCTGTGATTATCCCGGATCTGTCTGATTCACTTGATGGTCACCTGACTGATATTGATTTCAGCCCGCTCACTATCGGTGGATCCCCGGTATCCGAGTTCGCCAATCTTGGCGACTCAAAGGCCACTTTGGTTATCGGAGCTTCGATGAATAAGGCAGCTGGGGCCCTTCAGGGCCGCACTGGTGTCCCGGATTGGCGATTCGATCATTTAATGGGCCTGGAGGCAGTAGATGAATTTATCAGAGCACTCGTAGAGATTAGCGGTAATGAAGTGCCGGAAAAGATCGAACGTAGTCGCGCTCAACTCCAGGATGCCATGCTCGATACCCATTTCATGTTGGGAATGTCACGCTTTGCGGTCGCCGCGGACCCTGATTTGCTCAATGCTTTTAGCCATTTACTCGCATCCATGGGCGCAGAGACAGTTGCTGCAGTGGCGCCTGCCAATGCTCCGGTCTTGAAAAAAATCAATGCAGAAAAAGTCTGTATCGGTGACCTGGAGGAACTCGAAAAAAATGCCAGAGCCAATGCTGCCGAGATAATCATCAGTAACTCGCATGCTGTCGATACGGCAAGCAGGCTGGGATTGCCGATCTTGCGTGCCGGTTTTCCCCAGTATGATCTTCTCGGGGGTTACCAGCGTGTCTGGATAGGTTATCAGGGGACACGTCAGACATTATTTGACCTGGCCAATATCCTGTTGAGTCTGGAGCGGGGTGAGATACATCCATACCGTTCTATCTATGCACAAAAACCGGAGTATCAGAATGGTGGAGCAGAGACATCTGAAGATAGTAGGTTGCAACACTAGTGAAGAAACTGCCAATACTGGTTTAAAGGTGGCTTTTGCTACTACAGACATGAAGTATGTTAACCAGCATTTTGGATCTGCAGAGTCGTTTGTCATCTACGAGGTTGACATGGAGAACACTGCAATGCTGGAGGCGGTTCAGTTTGGTCAGCTCAAGCAGGATGGCAATGAGGATAAATTAACAGTCAAGCTTGATGCGTTGGATGGATGCATAGCTGTGTATTCGCAGGCTGTAGGCGCTTCTGCAGTTGCACAATTAAAAGCCAGGGGAATACAGCCAGTCAAGGTTAGTCCCGGGTCGGGGATCAGTGATCTGTTGAAATCCTTGCAAGAGGAGTTATCGTCAGGCCCGGGTGCCTGGTTGGCACGTGCGATTGAATCCCAGAAGCCGGTCGATCCTGACCGGTTTGACGAGATGGAAGCAGAAGGCTGGGAGGAATAGAGATGTTTGAACGCGAGGTACAGGTTGTAGCACGTGATGGTGATGAAATCCTGGTTGAAGCACAAAGAACCAGTGCCTGTAGTCACTGTAATGCAAACAGTGCCTGTGATACCCCGGTATTCGGGAAATGGTTGCAAAAGAAGAGCCGAATACGCCTGCCGAACAGGTTTGATCTTGATAGCGGAGAAAGGGTGGTCATCGGTATAGACGAAAGCCAATTGGTCAAGTATTCATTCATTGCCTATATTGTGCCGCTTTTATCGATGTTGTCAGTTACAGGCTTGGCCAGTTTATACACAGAGAGCCAGGGAGCGATTTCACTATCGGGTTTGTTTGGCCTGTTGGCAGGTTTCCTGATTATACGTAGTGCATCCGGAAATCAGTGTCCGGTCGTGCCGTTACGCAAGGCAACAGGTTTCAATTTTGTTAATTCTGGAGATATGCAGGAGCAAGTAAATGACTGAGGCAGCTTTATTGATAGAAGAGAATGATCCTAATCTGGAAACAGGTTTTGCAGTTGAAATGGTACGCCAGATGCGTGCGATTGACACTTATGGAACCTATGACGAGTGGGCGATTGCAAAAATACTGGCGCCCTTCGTACTGACCAGGGAAATGAGGCGCGAAATCCCGGTGATTGGTGACCCGGATGAAATCACCTTGTCACGGGTAAAGGCATTTTACAATGCAATAGCAACAATGATCGAGAAGGAATGTGGAATAATGGCTGTTCCGATGATCAATATTACTCATGAAGGTTTTGGTCGTGTCATTATTACCGTGGGTAAACTAGTGGTGCTGGACAGGACTTTACGCGATGTGCATCGCTTTGGATTCCCTACACTCGCCAAAATGAAAGAAGATGCTGACAAGCTGCTTTCCGGAGCAGTAGCGCTGGTTGAAAAATACGATGAAGTCGCAAAATTGTAGGAGGTAGCATGACACCCGATGAACTGAAAGTGTTGCAAAAAGAAGTACGCAAGGCAAAACGAATTGCCACCGAGAAGGCTGGAGAACTGCATGACCTGGTAGAAGACCGTCTTCCCGCTGCATATGAGGATATCCCGGCGATTGCTGACGCATGCTATGAAGCATGCAAGACGTGGGCAAGCAAAAATGCCGAGTTTGAGGCGGCAAACGCGAATTAACGACAGGACAGCATGGGGAGCAGGGCAATATCAGATTAAACCGTTTGAATTATCGCCGTCGTTAAGAAAGTTATTAATACAGAGAGCGCAGTCATGGGAAATATTACAGGTGTTACCAGAGGTGGGATAGAGTGGACCCCCGCCTTTATAGTTGATCTTAACCAGGGTAATTGTATCGGTTGTGGCCGCTGCTACAAAGCTTGTCCACGTGATGTCTTTGAGTTGGTTGATCGTGAAGATATGGATCTGGCTGATGACGATTACGATGACGATGATGACTACTATGATGATGACGATGGATTTTCAGATGATACATCGATGGTGATGGCAATCAAGGATACGCTGGACTGTATTGGATGTGAGGCATGTGCACGCGTTTGTCCGAAAAAATGCATGTCCCATGAACCACAGGCAGCGTAAGCCTTGAAAAGGCACGTGTTAACCCACGAACACAGCAAGCAAGAATACATTTGTAGTTTTGTTTAACCAGCAGGCAGGAGATTCGAATGCCAAAACCGGAAAAACACGTTTTTGTATGTACACAGGCACGTCCGCAGGGTCATCCAAGAAGTTCATGCGCAGAAAAGAGCTGCGCAGAAGTGATGGAGGAATTTCTCTGGCAGGTTCAGCAAAGAGAGCTGTTTAATCGTTTCCAGATCACTGCGACAGGCTGCATGGGGCCATGCAGTGAAGGGCCATCAGTGCTGGTGTATCCGGAAGGCGTCATGTACAGCGGTGTCAGCAAGGCAGATGTCTCGACTATATTTGACGAGCACTTACTCGGTGATAAACTGGTTGAAAAACTGCTCATGAATACGGAATTCTGGGGATCGTGATGGAAAGTGTTGGTGTGCTGAATGAAAGAGTCAGTTTTGGCCGGAGTATTCCGCCCAAGGTGAACTCACTCTTACAGGAAGCGGTCGCCAGTGCAGCAGATTTCGATCATGCTCGCAAACTTTTGTACCGGGCCATGAAACTGGCGCCGTTCCAGTTGGAAGTGTACGTGGCGTTATACAAGTTCTGTTTCTATAGCGGTCACATTGATGAAGCGGAACAGGTGGCCCTTGCCTCGCTGAAGGCGGCATCTGAAAAGGGTGGTTTCGATGAAGACTGGGATTTACTTACACCGGAAAGTGCAGACTGGAATATCGAGGACGGCCCTGCACATGTCTATCTTTACAGTCTGAAGGCTCTGGCATTTATCAGGTTGAGAAAAGGCCTGAAAGAAAATGCAGACAGTATTCTGGAGAAAATCAAGCAACTGGATCCGCAGGATATGGCTGGTGCCTCGGTTATTATGTCATTGGCAGATGGCTTATGAACAAGGAGACAAAAGAACATCTTGAGGGTGTGCGCGATACGGGTGATGCGATTTGCAATGCCGTTCAGGCAGAAATCGACAAACTGGGTTTCAGTAACGGTATTAGCGGACCTGTGCTGGATGATGCTGAATACGTACTGAGCCGGGATCCACTGACAGGAAAAAACAGCCTGGTAGGGACCTGGCGAAACACGAGTGGACAGAAATGCGGAGAAATCCTGTTTCATGTAGATGGCAGCTTTTACGCAGAATACGATGTGATAAGAGCACACCCACGTAAGCGTCAGTGGTTTGTTGAGGGGGTAACTGCCTGGGGTAACCAGTCTGTAATCAAGACCGAACCCAAATTGTTACCTGTAATAGGCTAGAAAGTAGCAGGGTGATTGAAGTGAAAGAAGAGATTTATGACCTTTTACTGGATGTATCGACCGATGAGTACATGATCGAGGAGATGGTTGTCGGGCTGACGTGGACTTTCTGCAAGACTGAATCAGTCGGTCTGGCAATGAGTCCTGTTAGCTGGAATGATCCTTCGAGCCGTACGCTTGAATGGTCAGGGAAATTAAGAGGCCGCAGAACCAGTGACCTGGTCAGCTGGATACGTGACTGGAGTCCGTACAAGGCGTCCGTAGGTATGGCTGTCATTAATTCCCTGTTGAACCACTCCAGTGATTTAATCAATAATGCACAGATTCTGAGGCCTCGCGGCCCGGCGAATTTGGCTGTTTTTGAACATTTCCGAGATCAATTGCATGGTAAACGGGTCGTGGTGATCGGGCGATATCCTGGTCTTGATCAATGTCTCGCCGGTATCGATTACAAGGTATTGGAAAGGCAACCCGGGCAAGGTGATTTGCCGGACACCGCCGCAGAATACGTAATCCGTGAAGCAGACTGGGTTTTTCTGACTTCCACTTCCATAACCAATAAAACCTTTACACGTCTGTCAGAGTTGTCACAGGATGCGAACCTGGTATTGATGGGCCCGACTACTCCCTGGATTGGCGAACTGGCCGAGTTTGGTGTTGATTATCTGGCAGGTGTATGTGTTACTAATACTGATGCTGTGAAGACAACTATATCAGAGGGTGGCGGTACCAGAATTTTTGATACAGGTGTTCAGTATCGTGTTGCCGATCTGGGTGCCAGGGAAATGGGCTGGATCGAGACTGCAATTTCTGACACGGTTGTGCTTCGTGAACAGATCAAGAGTGAAATGGATTCATGGTATGCCACACATAAAAGGGGGTACTTTCCCAGAAAGACTGAACTACTGACACTGGATACCGAACTTTCGAAGCTGGATTGCCAGTTCAAACGCCTGTGGGATGCCAGACATTAGGGGATATCTCCTGCTCTTACATCAAGAAACCAGGCGCACCCACTACTGTCCCATAAACTCCCTCTCCCTCAGGGAGAGGGCTGGGGTGAGGGAATCATAATAGATAACTCATTGTTTTATTTATCCCCTCGGCAACTGCGTCCTGCGTTGCTCTACCACCGGCGTCCATGCCGGAGTCATCCTGTCCTTCTCTCGGGTCCAGTTTTCAAAATCCTGTTCTGACTCCCATACTGAATGGGATGCAAACAGGGTACATTCATCATTGGATGGTCCCTTGATCAGGTGAAATTCCCTGAAGCCGGGCACCGAATCAAGATGTGTGTCGCGGTTCTTCCAGATCGAGATGAACTCGTCCTCTGAACCTGGTGTAATACGAAATCGATTCATCGCAATATACATATAATTTCCTTGTTAAACAGCCTGTTTATGCTTATCAGACATATTCTCGATCAGGGCTGGTGTAACCTGGTCCAGCCACATTTTTATTCTTTTATCAGTCAGTAGTGCCTGGTTATGCTGGTCAATGATCAGGCCGACGAATTTACCATCTATAACAGACTTTGAACCCTTGAAATCATAACTGTCTATGGACCAGTTGCCAATCACTTCGGCGCCAAGCTCAGTAATCTTTTTATATAGTAGAAATAATGAGTCGGCAAAACGCTCCGCATATTTCTCCTGGTCGCCAAGACCATACAAGGCAATTCGCTTCCCACACAGATCAATACCTTCCAATTGAGGTAAAAATTCCTGCCAGCTACCCGCCTGAATACCGGTATCAATACCAGGCAGATCTCCCATGCCATAGCTGGGTGTCCCCAGGATCAGGGAGTCATATTGCAACAGGTCATCCACACTGATACGGTTGACATTCAGTGGTTTAGTGGCGATATCTCCCATTATCTTCGCCATTTTCTTTGCAATCAGTCGCGTTGTACCGGTATCCGTACCAAAAAATATGCCTATCTTGTTCATTTAAATATCTCCGGTTAGCGATAAACTCAGTGCGAAAGATGTCCTGATTCATCCGGCTTGGATAGATAGGCAACCGTCCTGCGCCAGTGATGTGTGTCAAATTCAACATTGTTTTCAACAAAAAAATCATGTGCGTTTTCCACAACATCCTGCATGACTGTGGCTACGTATAGCGGAGCCTGATCGGATTTAAGAATATGGCTCGGGACAGCGGTTTCAAAAAAAAGTGTATCGCTTTCCCTTGTATAACCTCCCATACGCATACCTTCGAAGGGTGGAGTTTCATGCTCCCCCGGTAACATGAACGTGACATCCAGCGATGGACCCTCAGGCAAACGACCATGTCTTTTCTCAATAGCCGCATACGTGGCAACAAAGGTAATTGCCTCATCGATAGGGCTGTTTGATAAGGATGAGCTTGCGGTATTGATGCTGATGTACAGACCCATTTAACTTGTTCCCCTGTAAACAAGTGTTGCTGTTACTTCATTATACGAGCAAGAATCACTCCAGAAAATATTATTTAGTAAATTCAATGACTAAAGGTTCCGGGTGGCGTTGATGGAGAAAGACTTTCGTATGATTGCAACAGTTTTTGTCGCAAACATAACAATAGAGCCCCGGGTACTGAAGGATATGAAATTGCTAACAGGTTGTTTTACTGAATATTTCTGAATTACACGAAACTGGTATGGATATTGCGATGGATCAGTGTATTGCTATCGAAATAAATGGAAACGCTGTGCTCTTACAAAAATGTAAAAAAGTGGTCTGTTTCGAAGGACTGCTTCCAGATATCGAGGAATGATAGGTGTGCCAGGAATTGCTCTGTCGATATTATATTTCATATGCCGGTGTAAAACTTCCATTAAAGCTGGTAAATGAACTTGATGGTAAAAGTCTTGAGAATCGCATTACCTATTTCAAGGCCTATTATGACAGTCAGGATCGATTGATGAGTATAGTGATGACGGGAGGCTAGAGAAGGCCATCTTAATTGAAAATGACTCTATGTCTCGCACGCTGGTGTTTGACGAAAAGGGGCAGGCAACAGAAGCATGATTTACCCCAGGTAAAAGTGATGAGACTCCATATCGAACGTCCGTATGCGGATGCCATGCTTAAGCAGTTTCCTGATCTGACTGTATTGAAGGATCAATTGCGCTTCGGAAATCGCGCAGAACTTGCTATCAACCAGTTATCTTACAGGGAGCTTGCATTTTTGCAGAACATCTATCTGCAGGCCGGTCCTGACATGCAGAGTCGTGCTGCACAGATCAGTACATTGAAGACGGCCCTGAATGATGCTGGACAGCGGTATAGTGCAGACGATCTGGAATTGCTCTTGCCTGCCATTGCAGAATACCTGCTGGAAGACGGTATTCGTGGCTGGTTGTTCAGGGCCAGTTCTACAGGCAAGCCTATTGCCTATGTCATAACACGACTGGATTACACACCGCCAGGTGATGAAGAAGCAGGGCGTATTCTGATAGAGCTGAAGGCCAATTCACGTGGCAAGATAGCTATTGAAAACATTATTCTGCGTAGCAAGGATATTATTGACAGAACCCTCAGCGA
The DNA here is from genome assembly GCA_947258795.1 of uncultured Gammaproteobacteria bacterium. Taxonomy (GTDB): domain Bacteria; phylum Pseudomonadota; class Gammaproteobacteria; order DRJJ01; family DRJJ01; genus DRJJ01. The sequence goes on from CAMYJU010000007.1 coordinate 43,467, forward strand.
GATATTTGCTTACAAGGGCTTTCTGAAAGAGACCAGGGATCTGATCAGGGCCTATGATGAATCGACAAATCGCTATTTCAGCTGGCGTGCTGAATATGGAAAACAGTTTGCTGCGATAGGTACAGGGTATTTCGCAGAAGACCCTACTTCTACACATAGAAACACAGACTGGTCACGAAAAAATGTCATTGTATTGTCGTCAAATGGTACCGAGGCAAGACTGGTAAATGATGAAAATATTCAGAGTACCCGTGCGCTCGGGTTTGAAGGCTCAGGTGAAATACTCAATGCTTATCTGCGCAAGGCGGCGAAAAGCATGCGCTATGATGAAGGCGTGGAAAGCAAGGTTGAAGCCGCAAAAGGGCATGTCCCAAAGGGTATGTTTACCGAGTTGCCTGTCCATGGTTATATTTTCATGTTTCACCTGGAGCTGCATCATCATGTCTGGGTGCATGTGGACGACATCAAGCCATACCAGTACAAGCCGGACTTGAAACAAAAACTGATACTGCCGCAGGAACAGACGGACCTGATTGATATTCTGACAGCTGAAATGGATGTGTTGATGGATGATATCGTTGAAGGAAAATCCGGTGGTACGACGGTTCTGTGTGCGGGTCCCGCCGGCGTTGGCAAGACTCTGACCGCAGAGGTGTATTCGGAAATTATCAAGAGACCTCTTTATCGGGTACATTCCGGTCAACTGGGACTGAATGTCAGCGAGATGGAGAAGGCCCTGAAGGATACCCTGACGCGTGCACAGCGCTGGGGTGCTGTTATGCTGATTGACGAGGCTGATGTCTATATCAAGCGACGTGATGACAATATCGAGGCAAATGCTGTTGTTGGAGTTTTCCTGCGTGTCCTGGAATATTTCAATGGTTTACTGTTTCTGACGACCAACCGTGTAGATGATATTGATGAGGCCATCATTTCCCGATGTATCGCCATGCTTAAATATCGAACACCGGATCCAGAACAAAGACAGATGATCTGGCAGCTCATGTCTCGCCAGTTTTCACTCAATATCGATGAGCAGATGGTAGCGGAACTGGCAGGGCTGTTTCCGACTGCTACTGGTCGGGATATCAAGGGGCTAACCAAGCTGGTTTCAAAGTTTTGTCTGCATAAGAATGTCGAGGCAGACATGGATGTCTTTAAACGATGTTCAATTTTTCGAGGTCTGGAATATGACCAGTCTCTGTAACTGTTGCTTTCTATAATGGGTATACCAGCGAAAAGAATACATCCTGCTGCCGAATGGGCGTCCATACAGAATTTCAGCTCAACTGATGTTGATTGTACGACGACTGTGGTTCTGAAAATACTGGATGGGAAATGCAAGATGTTACCCGGTGAAAAGGATGCGATTCTGGAGATATATGATGTAGTAAGAATAGTCCCAGGAACCCTCTTCAGCGGTGTAACTCATCAAACAATAGCGAGGGCAAGGCAGGAAATGGATACTGTGATTTCCGCAAAGATACATGAACTAAGGATTTATGCAGAAAAGAACATCCACAAGCCTGTTATGAAAAAGTACAAGGCCATGTTGCGTGAAGGCCTGTTTGGATAGCCAGCAGGTTGTCTACGAGAGAATAAATCAGTCAGTCAGGGTTGTTTCCCCGGACATTCAAGAATGTTTCTTTTACCCTGACCGCTTGCCAGATCAGGCATTTGTCGTGTTGCCAGGGGTTTGCCACTGGCCAGGTGTTTGTAATGATGGATAAAGCCCGTTTGATTATGTGTCACAAGCAGGATACCAGTGCGCGCCTGCGATTTCTGAAGTTGTCTTATGGCGGGATATGCGGGTTTTCACATGGCGGGATATGCGGGTTTTCACCAATGCCTGTCTTGTCCCAGATAATAGAGCGCTCACAAACTGAAATACCGCCGCTGCATCCGGCTCAATTGGTAACACAGGCTGAGGTGTATATGGGGCTTGCACCCGGGGACCTGGAAGCGATGGGCGAGTTCCAGGTTTTTGTTGATGTACCCGATGGGCCGATCCAGGTTTTGCTGGCCAGGTTTACAGCGATCGATCCACCATTCAGTGCGGCGCGCGCGCGTGGAGCGGAGTTTATTGAATTACCGCAGGCAAGCAATCTGCCAGAGGTGGAACTGGAACTGCTACGTGAAGTCTATACCTTGCTGATTGGAGGCTAGTATGGGGGAAGTCGACAATTGTCGGGTTCCCTACACAACAGGCACCCGCTATATATTTGACAACCATATGAAATAATTAAAATTATAGCCAATTTACCAAAACGGCATCAATTTTGCTCATTCATACCCAGAGACTAGTCAGGATTGCGGGTATGTTGTGTAGAAATTCAATATTGGTACTGCTTTTGGTCGGCATATGGGGTGTATCAACGGCTCAATCAGCCGAGCCACTTCGAATTGCCGTGGCTAGCAATTTTTTATTACCGATTAAGGTCCTGGTTAACGACTATGAGACAAAAAGTGGTGAACGTTTAACGATCAGCTCAGGATCAACGGGCAAACTTTATGCGCAGATTATAAATGGCGCCCCTTTTGATATTTACTTCGCAGCAAACAGTCGTGAGCCACTAAAACTTGAGGAAAAAGGGATAGGCGTTCCTGGCTCCCGCTTTACTTATGCCATTGGACGGCTTTCCTTGTGGAGTATGCACACACAGGACCCCCTGGGTGCCTTGCAATCCGGTCAGGTGAAAAGACTGGCCATTGCCAATCCTGCTACCGCGCCTTATGGTGCAGCCGCTGTATCCGTTCTGAAGGCGCTTGAGGTCGACCGGTCATCCAGACCGAAACTGATCACCGCTGAAAACGTATCACAGACATACCAGTTTATCGCGACCGGGAACGTAGAGCTGGGGTTTGTATCCTATTCACAGCTGGTGGCACGTGGACAGGAAAACTCAGCCTGGATGGTACCGGACAGTTATCATGACCCGATTCTGCAACAGGCCATCCTGATCAAACGTGCCAGAACCAACAAGTCTGCACATGAGTTTCTCGCATATCTTAAAAGCTCGCATGCAAAAAGCCTGATCAGGTCATTTGGTTATAACCTGGATGCGAATAGATGATAGAGGTTGCTAATGACAACATACTGGATCTTGCACCGGTTTGGCTAAGTCTGAAACTATCTGCGGTTACGGTTGTGATACTGTTAATAGTGGGTTTGCCGATGGCATGGTGGCTGGCATTTACGAGAAGTCGTCTGAAAGTGACTATCGAGGCAGTAACGGCGTTGCCACTGGTGTTGCCGCCGACAGTACTGGGATTCTATCTGCTTGTCTTCATGGGCCCTAATGGCCCGGCTGGTCAGTTATGGCATGTTCTCGCGGGCCACTCACTTGCATTCAGTTTTACCGGGCTGGTCATTGCATCCTGTCTCTATTCACTGCCTTTTGTCGTCCAGCCGCTACAGGCCGCATTTGAATCATTGGACAGAAAGGCTGTTGAGGCAGCATGGACGCTGGGCGCAAGTATGGTCCGCACTTTTGTAACGATTGTGCTTCCACAGATCAGACGTGGTCTACTGATAGCGATTGTCCTGGGATTTGCGCATACCATGGGTGAGTTCGGTGTGGTATTGATGGTTGGGGGCAATATCCCGGGTGAAACGCAGGTGGTTTCCATTGCCATTTATGAACAGGTTGAAATGTTGAATTATCAATCGGCCGAAAAACTCTCAGCCGGATTGCTGGTATTTTCATTTTTAATACTGTTACTGGTTTACAGTATTAATCGACAGTGGGGTAGAGGGCTAAAGGCATGAGTCGTATCAGGGTCGATGTGAGACTGAAAAGAGACGGCTTTGTCCTGGATTGTGATCTGGATATTCCGGAGCAGGGAGTAACAGCCATACTCGGTCCATCCGGTAGTGGCAAGACAACCCTGTTGCGAGTGATTGCAGGTCTTGAAACCCCTGATCAGGGTTCAATCACGGTGGGAGACAAGGTTTGGGTGAATACCGGGAACAGGAAATTCCTGTCCAGTCAGAAACGCAAGGTCGGAATGGTTTTTCAGGACTATGCCCTGTTTGAGCATCTGACGGTCGCTCAAAATATCGGTTATGGCTTACCCAGACGACAACGTGGTCAATTGGTCGACAAGTGGATAAACAGACTGCATCTCGAATCACTTGAAGGTCGATATCCGCATGAACTTTCCGGTGGACAGAAACAGCGTGTTGCACTGGCAAGGGCACTTGCTACCGAACCTGATATTTTGTTGCTTGATGAGCCATTTTCTGCAGTGGATGTATCCTTGCGGGAGAAATTGCGCAGACAGCTTCAGGAAATAGTGAAAACGCTGGAGCAGCCTGTTCTGATCGTAACCCACGACCTGGAAGAGGTTCATCATCTTGCAGACCGTATCGGGGTCATGGTCGATGGAAGACTGTCACGTATTGGCCAGTCGAATAATGTTTTTGATGATCCTGGCAACTACGAGGTGGCAAAGATACTGGGCTGGCGTAACTTCTTGCCGGTAAAATCGATCACTTCAACCGCGGTCACTGGCGCATGGGGTGAGCTTTCCCTGGAACAGGCAATACCGGTTGATACGGACTGGTTATCCATTCGCCCCTATCACATACGTCTAACAACCGAAGAGCCCGGCGGACTGTGTACAGAGGTTGTCCATGTCAGGGAACTTGGTGCCGTACGTGAAATGGAATGTCGGCTCCGGGATGGAACCAGGCTGGTTATGCAAAGCTCATGGCATGAGCCATTACCGGCGCCCGGTAGCCAGGTCTGGCTGAAACTACCCTTGCAACATATACAGGTGCTTTGCGATAGCCCGTTGGTTCAGATACGTCAGAGCGGAAATACAACGGCAAGGCTTGCGGACAGGTCTGTTGATCAGTTCACCAGAGGGAAACGGGTTGTGCCAATGGAGAAACAGTCCTGATTGGCAAGATCCTGCCGGACCAATCAGGCCTTCCTGTCCTGCAAATGACTGTATGGTGGCAGACTGACCAGGCGAGTATCCATTACAGGCGTGCCCACGGTAAAGTTATACAGACACTGGAGTGTGTGGTCCTGTAGCCCCAGAATTTCGTGGATGCTGTCATCAAAGAAACAACCGATCCCGGTGCCTCTGATTCCGGCGGCCTCTGCCTCAATATACAGGACCTGTCCGACCATGCCGGCCTCATGGTACAGATCACGGTATTTCCATGGTGTATCTTTCAGCACCGAATCAAACTCGGCCAGCATGCTGACGGCGAAGGCGCCGTCAGATGCAATATCCTGGTGACAGGATACCGATCTTGCTGCATTACGGCAGTTGGCTTTTACCAGTCTGTAAAAGGGTAGTTCCTCCGGACACAGCTCCGGTTTCTGCCATTCAAATTCATCCCGAAAATGGCCTTTTAGCATATCTATGCCGGTTGCGTTTCTGGGTAATACATATAAACCGGCTGGTAAATCCTGTACACGATGGATATAGAAAACCAGATGAATATGCGCTGTTTCGTTACCGCAATCGAAAGGCATCGACTGTATTTCAGGTACAAGGGAAGCAAGCATATGAATAAAATGCTCTGGGGAAAGCATTGATTGTCCATCAAAGGCCTGGGCACTGCGTCGTTGCCTTATTATTTGAGATGCATTCAGATGCTTGTCAGCATACTCGATATATCGCCCGGTCGCCGGGGGTATTCGGGTAAATTCGGAGACGGGTCTGGTGCATGCCTTGCTGACCTTTTCAATGGCAGGCCAGTCTATCCTGCCTTGCGGGCTCAGTATGTTTGCCATGCCATGCCATGGTGATGAGTGTGCTATGGTAGCCAGCCATTCCAGGTCGAGAGTGGCAATATCAAAATCGTCATGTCTGCTTACAAGCAGTAATATATCCGCAGTTTCTGCCTCACTTTCCAGGAAGTCATCCATTCGGTCGACTCCCAGTAACCTGCTGATTTGATCATCGCTGGCATGATCCAGGACGTGTACATGCCATCCTTGCAATGCTGCGGCATATCTTACAGCCGCAATCGCATGGCCGATATCCAGCTGGCAGTAACGATAGGCGCGGATGCCATATTTCCAGCTTTCTCGCCAGTGTATCGAGCTCAGGCCAATGACCAGGCAGTTGTCAGGCAGAATCTGTCGGTTTTCCGGAAGTGTACATCGACTCTCAAGGCTATGTTCGTAACTGTGATAGTGGTACACACCGTTATGGATTTCATCTATATTGTCGCAAACCAGGTAGGCTTCGGTTGGATGCAGGTTACCACTGGAGGGATTGCAACGCAGAGACCATCGGTCACTGCCAAAAGTCTTCCAGGCGCTTAGGGCCAGTGATGTTTCGAGCAACTGGCCCAGTGTATCAGAGCTGAACAAGCGGGATTCGATCTGACCCGGCGTTATCAAGTCACTCAATGAATACTCAAGTGTACGGGCGCTGAGTGGCAGCCTGATTTTGTCGCTACCCTCGTATACACGAAATGGATCAGGCTGCAGATCCCAGTCCAGTGCGTCCGGGCCATCTGCGTATTTGTCTGGTCTGTGTTTGCTGATTTCGTGATATTGACGAATGATATCCAGCGTGTCTGTCTGTCCTGTCAAGATAATCCCCGTCTGCGCTCTGGTTTACTCACTGATTTGATCGGTCAATTCCTCTTCCCAGCAACCTACTGGCGGCCCCAGCTCCTTCTGACCGCTTTCAAAACGCACCAGAAACAGGGTTCTGTCGGGCATTTCTTCATAGTAACCGGTATTGATAATAACACCCCGGGTGCCGGGTGTTGCCAGGCGCTCGTTTTCCGGTAAATCGGGGATAGACCCGTCGTTAACAAGCTCTGTGGCGGCATAGACCATATCACCGGGTTTAAGATGTTCAAGACTCATAGATACTCCTGGTGTTCATATATGTTGGATTGGTGGTTTGTCATATTAATCGCAGTCATTGTCAGTTTTGCTACATATGGCCCGGTATGGCGACCAGAGTGAATAAAGATATAAAACATAGACTTATAATTTTATGCCATGGTGGCACAGGCTTTGCAGAACAGTTAGACAAAGACGTTGCAATTCACTTGCCAGACTAAGGAGAACCAGAATGCTTACCCTGACAGAAAGCGCACAAAAAGCAGTAGACCGGTTTATACAAGGTGCAGAGGAGCCATTACAGGGGTTACGCATCTCGGTTACCGGTGGTGGCTGCTCAGGTATGCAGTATGCGATGGCGCTGGAAGCGGAAGCCAAAGCAGATGACGCCATAGTCGAATGCGGGCCGGTCAAGGTGTTTATTGACGCACAAAGCGCCCCGATGCTCGATGGTGTCATCGTGGATTTCCTGGATGGATTGGAAGGAAGTGGATTCAAATTTGAAAATCCCAATGCCACCAACAGCTGTGGTTGCGGATCATCATTTTCGTGCTGATTAAGGTCTGGAGGACAACATGTGGGATTATTCGGAAACCGTTAAAGAACATTTTTACAATCCACGCAATGCGGGTGCAGTCGAGGAAGCTAATGCTACCGGTGATGTCGGGTCACTGAGTTGTGGGGATGCCTTGCGACTGACCCTGAAAGTCAATCCTGAAACTGAAGTGATTGAAGATGCCGGTTTTCAGACCTTTGGATGTGGTTCGGCGATAGCATCGTCTTCTGCCCTGACTGAGATCGTCAAGGGTATGACGCTGGATGACGCGCTGACTGTCAGCAATCAGGATATTGCAGATTACCTGGAAGGACTGCCACCGGAAAAAATGCATTGTTCAGTGATGGGTCGGGAGGCATTGCAGGCAGCAGTTGCCGATTACCGTGGCGAGGAGTGGTCTGATGATCATGAAGAAGGTGCGCTGATATGCAAGTGTTTTGCTGTCGATGCCGTACTGATCGAAGAGACTGTCAGGGCCAATAATCTGAAGACTGTTGAGGAAGTTGCCAATTACACCAAGGCGGGCGGCGGTTGCGCATCCTGTCATGAAGGTATTGAGGAAATACTGGCCATGGTATTTGAAGAGAAGGGTGAGACATTTGATCCGACAGCAGATGTAATACCCGCGGTGGAGTCTACACCAGAAACACTGGTAGCAGGTGCAACCGGTATGACAAACCTCCAGCGCATCAGGAAAATTGAGAAAGTGATCGAATCCTTGCGACCACAGCTGCAACTTGATGGCGGTGATGTAGAACTGGTGGATGTCATGGGTGATACCATTTACGTCAATATGACGGGCGCATGTAATGGATGCCAGATGGCAGCCATGACCCTGGGTGGTATACAGCAGCGCCTGATAGAGGAGCTGGGTTCCTTTGTAAAGGTACTTCCTTCCACTGAAATGCCAAAGACGGCTGCGGGGGTATAAATCATGGAAGGTATTTATCTTGATAATAATGCAACCACGATGGTCGATCCGGTTATCGTTGAAGAAATGTTGCCCTATTTTACTGACCAGTTTGGTAATCCGTCTTCCATGCACGCGTTCGGGAACAAGGTTGGTTTTGCAATTAAAAAGGCCAGAAAACAGATTCAGGAATTACTGGGTGCAGAGCATGACTCGGAAATCATATTTACTTCCTGTGGCACCGAGTCGGATTCAACTGCAATACTGTCTGCGCTAAAGGCGCAACCCGAACGCAACGAGATTATAACGACTGTTGTTGAGCATCCGGCTGTACTGACACTGTGTGAACATCTGGAGAAAGAAGGTTACAAGGTGCACTATCTCAAGGTAGATGCAAAGGGTCGTCTTGATCTGAGTGAATATCAACAGGTGTTGTCTGAAAGAGTAGCAGTTGTATCGGTCATGTGGGCCAATAATGAAACCGGCACCATCTTCCCGGTCAGGGAAATGGCCGAAATGGCGAACAGGGCCGGTGTGATGTTTCATACCGATGCAGTACAGGCAGTTGGCAAGATACCGATGGATTTGAAGTCGACAAAAATTGATATGTTGTCTATCTCGGGCCACAAGCTGCATGCACCCAAGGGCATCGGCGTCCTCTATCTGCGTCGTGGTGTACGCTTCCGGCCTTTATTGCGAGGTGGTCATCAGGAGCGTGGTCGTCGTGCGGGCACGGAAAATACAGCTTCTATCGTTGGTCTGGGCAAGGCAACGGAGTTGGCCATGGAACATATGGAGTTTGAAAACACGACAGTTGCTGCCATGCGAGATCGTTTGCAGGAAGGTATCCTGGATGCAGTACCATACAGTTTTGTCACTGGTGACCCCGATAATCGTTTACCCAACACCTGCAATATTGCATTTGAGTATATAGAAGGCGAGGCGATACTCATGTTGTTAAACAAGCAGGGAATAGCAGCGTCTAGTGGTTCGGCATGTACCTCAGGGTCACTGGAACCGTCGCACGTCATGCGGGCAATGGATATCCCTTATACGGCGGCCCATGGATCGGTACGTTTCTCTTTTTCACGCTACAACACGATGGCAGAAGTCGAGAAGGTTATTGAGGTGGTGCCACCCATCATGGCACAACTACGCAAATTGTCACCGTATTGGGATGGTGACAGGCCACTAGATGAACCGGAAAAGGCATTTGCACCAACCTACGCATAACAGATGTTAATCCTCCTAAGTGTTGCCACCCGTTTAGGGTGGCTTTTTTTGTCTGTATCTGGACATGAAATGTTGTAGATGGTTTGTTGCGTTTAAGACATTTTCGATCGTAAAGATCTGTAAGCTATTAATATTGTTTGGTATTGGTCACTGGCATAGTTGTTGCAGTTACTATTTCAAGCAGTCATTAAGGAAATATCAGGTGGTGGCGGTTATGCGAAAACAAGTTGTGATTGATGATACTACTCTTCGTGATGGTGAACAGTCTGCCGGTGTTTCGTTTACTGTCGAAGAAAAAATCCAGATTGCAGCTCAGCTTGATCAGCTGGGTGTACCGGAACTTGAAATTGGCATACCTGCCATGGGTGCCGAAGAACGTGATTCAATCCAGGCTGTTGCCAGTCTCGGGCTGGATCTGAACCTTTTGGTCTGGAGCAGGATGCGTCGAGACGATTTGTATCTGAGCCGGTCATTAGGTGTTGACATGATCGACTTGTCCATACCTGTTTCTGATCAGCAGATTTCAAAAAAATTGCACAAGAACCGCTCCTGGGTCCTGCAGGAAGTTGCCAGACAGGTTCCCGCAGCTACTGACTTGGGGTTGAAGGTGTGTGTTGGTGGTGAAGACGCCTCCCGCGCTGATCCGGATTTTCTCTTGCAGGTAATTGAGGTGGCCCAACAGGCAGGCGCCAGCCGCTTCCGATTTGCGGATACGCTGGGGATCATGGAACCATTTTCGATCAGGGAACGCTTTAAAAGCATGCGAAGCAGCACAGATCTGGAACTTGAGATGCATGCGCATAACGACCTGGGCCTGGCGACTGCCAATACCGTGGCGGCAGTACAGGGTGGAGCCACTCATGTAAATACGACGGTGCATGGGCTTGGTGAAAGGGCAGGGAATGCACCACTCGAAGAAGTTGTCATGGCGCTTAGACATTTGCATGGGATAGAAAGCGGGGTAGATCTGCATGAATATTCATTATTATCCCAGCTTGTACAGGATGCATCGGGACGGCCAATTGCCTGGAATAAAAGCATAGTCGGTGAAGGTGCCTTTACACATGAGGCAGGTATACATGTGGATGGGCTGATCAAGGATACACATAACTATCAGTCAATCGATCCGGCAGAAGTTGGCAGGTCACACCAGTTCGTTCTGGGTAAACATTCAGGCACCAGTTCGGTACTAAGGGTATACGATGATCTGGGATTAATTCTTGATAGAGGCCAGGCCTCATCCATTCTTGACCGGATCAGAAGCTTTATAAGCAGTACCAAGAATGTTCCAAACAAGCTGGACCTGATAGGGTTTTACGATGACCTGGTCGGATCATGTGAGCTACAGGCATAAGCGGGCAATCAAATATGGATACGGGATATCAGATGAAATCAGCAGTGACCGAGGAAGAATCCCGCGAGCAGAAAAAGCCGGGACTTTGGGCGAAGATGCGTGATGATGTGTCATGTGTATTTGAACGGGATCCGGCAGCAAGAAACCGTTTTGAGGTTTTGACAACCTACCCGGGTGTTCACGCCATTCTGGTCTACCGGGTCAGTCATGGTTTGTGGGTACGTGGATGGAAGTACACAGCCCGACTGCTTACCTATTTTGCGAGGATGTTTACCAATATAGAAATCCACCCGGGAGCAAGCATCGGGAGCAGGTTTTTTATTGATCATGGTACAGGTGTCGTGATAGGGGAAACGACCGAAATTGGAGATGATGTAACACTCTATCATGGTGTCACGCTCGGAGGGACTACGTGGAGCAAGGGAAAGCGGCATCCGACTCTTAATGATGCTGTTGTAGTAGGAGCGGGGGCAAAGGTGCTGGGGCCGATAACCATTGGCAAGCATTCAAAGGTTGGTGCTAATTCTGTAGTGATCAACGATGTGCCGGAGCACAGAACCGTTGTTGGTATACCGGGCAAGGTTGTTCAAACCAGTAGTGATGCTGCACTTAATCCTTATGGCGTTGACCTTAATCATCATCTTATTCCCGACCCGGTTGCCGGTGCAATCAGTTGCCTGTTAGACAGGGTCAGACTGGTGGAGCGAGAAGTTGGTGTTGGTGGATGTCTGCCGGGTATGGAGCCGGAGGAAGAATGTATAGATTGCGATGCCATTGATGTATGTGAATCGGACTCCAATAACAGAAACAAGGATAAAAGAGCGGTTTGTTAAGGAATAGTATGATGGATTTTCTTGATTTTGAAGGACGTGATCTTTATTTCGATTCACCCAATAGCAGCAAGGTTGATGAGCTGATTCATTTGTCCTCAGAGGCCTATCCGGATGACAAGGCGGAATACTATTTACTAAGAAGCTATTTTTATGAGCCTGACAATCTTAGTGTGTTGGTGGCGTTGTATCGTTACTACTATTACCAGCATCAGTATGAAAGGGCACTCAATGTTGCAGAACGGGCACTGGAGGTGTCGGGAAAACAGCTTGGGTATATGGTCGGTTGGGAGGATCTAAATCAGGCAAGTCTGGGAAATGGTGTGCTGGTGTCTATGGGGCTGACCCGTTTTTACCTGTTAGGCCTGAAGGCTTCAGCATATTTGTTAATGAGACTGGATGATCTGGACGGTGCAATACAACGTTTATCAAAAATCCAGGAGCTGGATCCAGCTGATCAGTTTGGTGTTAATGACCTGCTGGCGATCGCCAGGAGAAGACTCAATGAGCAGGAAATAGAGAAGCTTGGTAGTGACAAGGTCAGCGCATTGCAAAGCTATCGATAACAAGAGGTTAAACTTATGTCTGTAGAAGAGCTTGAAATGGATATGGAAGAATTGGTCAGTGCAGAGGATTTTCTGGACTACTTTGAAATCGAGTATGAACCGTCTGTTGTTCATGTAAACAGGTTGCACATACTGCAGCGCTTTCATGACTACATTGCTGAGGTAGCAGAGTTGCCTAAGGAAGTGGATGAATTAAGAGGTCTGTATCGGGACTTGCTGGTGGGGGCATATGAAGATTTTGTGCGCTCGGATGCGTTGACTGAAAAGGTCTTCAAGGTATTTCATATGCATGAGCCTCAGGAGACATTTGTGCCACTTTCAAGCCTCAAGCAATAAGGTGATGCCTTGAAAACACTGTTTCATGAAGGCGACACTGTCCGGGTTATCAGGAATATCCGGAATGATGGGACATTCCCTGGTAAAGAGATAGGTGAGTTGCTGGTCAGGCGTGGCAGTACCGGCCATGTACAGAGTATTGGAACTTTTTTGCAGGATCAGATTATCTATTCTGTCCACTTTATTGATGATAACAGCATGATAGGTTGTCGTGAAGAAGAGTTGATAGGTGGTGATGAGCCATGGCTACCAAGCAAATTCGAGTTCAGAGACAAGGTGATTAGTGAAAAGACACTGGTTATCAATGGTGAAACAATTGTTGAAAGAGGCATGGAAGGCGAGATAGTCAAGGTTATAAATGAGGATAGAGGAGTGTTTCAATATCATGTTCGTTTCCCAGGGCGTACACTGCAAGTACCTGAATCTGCATTGACATCGGCTACAGCACCGGAACGACAGGTGGAGATGTCAGAATGAGTAGCTCCAGCTCAATTAAATCATATCAGGAAGTTTCTTCTTCTGTTTATGCCTATCATATGTTGCGTTGTGCGGTAGACAAATACCATAAATCTGTACAAGACCTGAATCAGAAACAGTATGAGGATGTATCACGTAAAGCTGAAAAGGCCCATAAGCTGGAGTCAATGGTGCTCTCCACGGATGAGGCAAGGAGAGTCGTTATCCCTGAATACGATGTCAATGCTGCTATAAAAGAGGTGGCAGGCCGTTATGAAAGTGAGGAAGATTTCGTTCGGGATATGGAGCGGAATAACCTCGATAAAGAAATATTGCGACAGGCATTGCACCGGGAACTGGTATTTAATGCAGTAATGGGAAAAGTGGCTAGTCAGAGTGCAACAACCAGCGATCTGGATGTACGTGTTTTTTATGAGTTGCACAGAGACAGGTTTTCTGTACCAGAATCCAGGGCAGCCAGCCATATTCTCGTAACCATTAACTCTGAATATCATGAAAATAGCCGCGATGCAGCATTTGCGCGTATTAACAAGATTGCAGTAAAAGTCCAGAACAATCCGAATCGTTTCCCGTCACAGGCAAAAAAATATTCTGAATGTCCTACTGCCCTGGAGGGGGGTACGCTGGGGGTAGTCCAGAGAGGCGTGCTTTTCCCCGAGATTGATCAGGTTCTTTTTGAGATGGAGGAAGGCAAGGTCAGCGATATTATCGAGACTGAACTGGGATTCCATCTTGTCTACTGTACAAAGATACATAAAGCCAAGGCGCAGCCGCTTTCAATGATATATGAAAGGATTCAGGCAATGCTGGATGAAAGAAAGCGCAGGAGCTGTCAAAAGGCATGGATAAAAAAGATAACAGAAGGAAGTGTAGTATGAATGACGAAACCGGGTTGACATGTTCCTTCTGTGGTGAAGTCCAGGCGCCGGATATGCCACTGATAGCAGGTACCAGTGGCCATATTTGTCAATCCTGTGTCCGTCTTGCCTCCCAGGTGGTCAGCAGTTGGGGCAGGAGGCAGTCAGTAAACAATCCGATAAAGAAACCTCCTGTTCCACTGGTTATAAAACAGGCCCTGGATAATTACATTATTGGTCAGGACGATGCAAAAGAAGCCATGTCTGTGGCTGTCTATAATCATTACAAGCGGTTGGTGGCAGAAAGCAAGACGTCCGGTATGGAATTTTCCGATAATGAAATTGAAGTAGACAAGTCAAATATTTTGCTGATCGGTCCGACAGGTACGGGTAAAACCTTGCTGGTAAGTACACTGGCAAAAATCGTCAATGTGCCGTTTGTCATTGCAGATGCAACTACAATGACACAGGCCGGATATGTTGGTGAAGATGTAGAAAGTGTTCTCTACAGACTGGTTGATGCGGCAGACGGGAATATTGCCCTGGCGGAATGGGGTATTGTGTATATTGATGAAATAGACAAGATTGCTCGTAGGGACGAGTCGGCTCATGGTGCCCGTGATATTTCTGGCGAGGGTGTCCAGCAGGCGCTGTTGAAACTGGTTGAAGGCACACAGGTAAAACTGACTGATAAATCAAAGCGAAAGGAAAACGCCAGTGAAGTCATGATTGATACACGCAATATCCTGTTTATCGTGGGTGGCGCATTTGCTGGCATTGAAAAAATAATCACCAATCGCGTCAGTCCCAAAACAACTGAAATCGGATTTCATGCCGACCCTGTTGTTAAATTTGAGCAAGAGCAGACGGAACTGATCGAAGAAATCACGCCGGACGATTTAAGATACTTTGGACTGATACCTGAATTTATCGGTCGGTTCCCGGTCATAACAAAACTGATGGAGCTGGATGAGGAAGCGCTGGTTCGTATACTGAAAGAGCCAAAGAATGCACTGGTTCGGCAGTACCAGAAACTGTTTCAGTACGATGAGGTAGAGCTGGAGTTTACCGATTCCGCTTTACATGCAATCAGCAGGCAGGCACTTGATCGTGGAACAGGTGCAAGGGGACTGCGTGGCGTAATTGAATCCATATTACAACGTAGTATGTTCGAGATTCCATCAGAAGATACGAAGATATCTAAATGCTGTATTGATATACATGAAGACTCTGAAGGTTTTGTAATAGATAAAATCTGTGATGAAAATGATGAGGATACAGATAAGGAGAAGGTAAGTATGTCTTCGTAACCAACCGTATTATGGTAATCCCTCATTAATAATGGTTCCCAGAAGCTGACCAAAGATGGACCACACTATGCCAAAACAAGTCAAAAGTTGACTAAAATTGCTCAACTTTATGAAATGGTAAAAATTGTAACTTATTGAAAGTAATATAAATTGCAAAACGAATTGGTGGAGGCGGCGGGAATGAATATGCCATATCAGTCATACTGAGACGACTATACATCGATGATCTGTCTTGATCATGTTCCAGAATTTACCCACGATCTTACTGGCCCTGGTTATTTCTTCGATCAGGATCGAAGATGAGCATCACAACGCAGCTTAAAGCCAAATACAGCCTTTACTCTGCCCATCAGTAGGCTCGTGATCTCATACGAGACTTGTACAAGCTGCCTGAGCAGCCTGCGTCTGTCCTAGGCAAGATTAGACTGGATGATCTTGTTACCAAGGTAGAAATAGCTTTTCAGGATACTAATTTCAGATCATTTCGTTGCCGGAATGCCAGTTTCTCAGTAGTGATTTGTTAGGTATTCCAGCAAAGTGTTTAAACCGGTTATTTATATATAACAATGAGTTATATTAATTTTTATATCTACGAACCAGGCGGTCGCACGTTCGACAAGCAGCGATAGCTGCGCAGAACGGAGCGCAGCGACGGCCCCGACAAATTCGTCTGGAACGAATTTGAACAGCGGAGTAAAGCGACGCTGGCCCGAAAGGGCGGAGGGCAGGTAGCCCGGAGTAACGGTGATGGCACTAGCCCCTCGACAATAGAACGCTTTCAGCGTTCATTATGGATACCCTACCCACCGGCCCGGTGGGTCAGGGCATATCGTGCCAGGCGCGCCATACAAATAGAAAAGGGTCCCAGCGGGGCCCTTTTTTATTTGTCTAGTCTATCGACAGGATTCGAAGGTGCTACGTATCTATAGGTAAGGTAATCATAAGTGAGTGAGTATTTTCAGATGCTTCAGAAGAATGGATTCTAAAACTTGATTTTTACTGCAAACAGACATATTGTTACCATATAACATTAAGTGGTTACATTATGTCTATCCAAGAAAACAATATTGATCCAGAAGAAATATTCCGCCAACACGGTGGCCAGCTCCGTATGAGTGATGTCATCAAATACGGCATATCCCGCTATATCCTTTATAAAATGAGGGATAATGGTGTTCTGGAGCAGGTTTCCAGAGGGATTTACCGGCTGGTGGAGCTTCCACCCATCAGTCAGCCTGATCTGGTCACAGTGAGCCTGCGCTTCCCTAAGGCAGTTATTTGCCTGATCTCAGCCCTCTCGTTTCATGAGATGACGGCCCAGATACCCCATGAAGTATCAGTCGCTGTACCTCGTGGAGCCAGAATGCCTTCCCTGGACTATCCCCCCGTTCATGCGTACAAGTTTTCAGCTGATGCGTTTGAAGCCGGAATTGAAAAGCATCAGATTGATGGAGTCACTGTGCAAATCTACAGTGCTGAGAAAACGCTGGCTGATTGTTTTAAGTACCGCAATAAACTGGGAATGGATGTGGTACTGGAAGCCCTGAAATTCTTCCGTGGTCAGAAGAAATTCAACCTGGAAAAGCTGCTTGAATATGCGCGGGTATGTCGTGTTGAAAAGGTTATAAAGCCTTATCTGGAGGCCAGTCTGTGAACAAGGGTACCCGTAATATCGCTACCTCAATCAGGCAAAAGCTTAAAAATCAGTCTATTCATGACAAACGACCTTTTGCGGAATTGCTGCAATATTATGCAATGGAACGTTTTCTTTATCGTTTGACCCAATCTGAGCATGCTGATCAATTTATTCTGAAAGGTGCATTGATGCTCAGGGTTTGGGAATCACCTCAATTCCGTCCAACCAGGGACATTGATATGCTGGGTATAACCAGTAATGACGTAGATGATATCTGTGCCCAGGTAGCTGATATCATTTCTGTTGAAGTGAATGATGGCCTGATCTTTGACCCTTCTACTATACGCGGTGAAAGAATAAAAGAAGATGCAGACTATGAAGGGGTTCGTGTGCGTTTTATTGGTACTTTAGAAAATGCACGCGTGCACATGCAAATCGATGTTGGTTTTGATGACATTGTTTACCCTCAGGCGAGTGAGGCTGATTTCCCCACTATTCTTGATTCACCCGTACCCAGGCTTCTTTGTTATAGTCGCGAAAGTGCCATTGCAGAAAAATTTGAGGCAATGCTGAAACTGGGTGAATTGAATAGCCGAATGAAGGACTTTTATGATATCTGGCTTTTATCCCGGCAGTTTGATTTTGACGGTAAAGATCTCGCAAAAGCTATACAGTTAACACTTCAACACCGTGACACCCGGATACCCGAAGTTATCACGGCTTTTACAAGGAATTTCATCGAAATTAAACAGGCACAATGGGTGGCATTTCATAAAAGACTGGCTCAGAAACATGTTCCGGCTGACTTTAATGAAATTGTCGCGAGTATAGAGAATTTCCTGGAGGTAATCGTAACTGCGCTTGTGTCGGGTACCTCTGTTACACAACACTGGGTTGCACCGGATACATGGCGATAGCCTATCGATGCCTGGTATAAGCTAGCCGGGATGTAGTTGCATCTCTGCCGGAGTTTTGACGAAGTCTTTCCTTCCCGGTAATGATTTGTTAGGCAATTCAGCTTACTTACTATCTCCCATAACCAGATAATACAATAAGTTACAATAAATCCTATAACTACGAACCAGGCGGTCGCACGTTTGAATCGTGCCGGGCGCGCCATTTTTCCCTTCTAAAACAAGTATTAAAAGGCCTTCAATCGAAGGCCTTTTTACTGTTTGTGCTAATCAATTATTTCGTACTCTTTCTTGGCTATGTATTCACGAATTTAGTGTTTGGCTATAGATGTATGTAATGAAGTTATTTGTGGTATTAGTTGAGGAAGTTGGGTATTGACCAGGATCGGACCTAAGAGATATATAGGATATACTGCCGAAGCCGCCACCCAAAGCGGAATTCAGAGTCTACTCTGGCAATTGTTTTCCTGTTCCTCCTGCTTCTTCTGGAAGATCGTTATATTTGGGTAAACCATCTTTCATAGGGTGTACTGACTCAAGATAATGTACATGGAAACCCGGCCTAAAAATAAAATCCTCAATCACAGCAGACGGTACATCGACTAAATCCATAGTCGGATGATCTGTATAAAGATGACCGCCACATTTTTTACACCATGCGCGATTACTTACTATAGTTTCATCTTTTGAAAGCGGGTTGCCGGTAAAACCATCTATATTCTCTTTACCTTTAGTAATTTGGATATTTTCAGGTTTCCATAAGGTAAATTCACTCACGGGACTTGCCGACCATTGCCGACAAGAGTCGCAATGACAATAAGCCATTACTTCAGGATTACCACTTAAGGTAAATTCAACATCCCCACAAAAACAATGACCTGTATATTGAGAATTGTTGCTCATGGTTTTCTCCTTATTTTTCTAATCTCATCTGTTATTTTTCAAATACTGCTGGTGATTGCGCTTGAGTGTTAACATGTAATTGGAAGATATCCGGACGTGAATAGTGACCAACGACATCAAAGGCTCTTTTAGCGATGGCAACTTTTTCCAAATCAATGTCGTAGTACAAAATGCCGGCTTCTTTATTCATAGGACCGGCAACAATTTCACCTCCCGGTGCAATAACTACGGAATCACCCGGGTTCACCCATTCATCCTCATCAGGATATAAAGTTTCTTTTTCTGGAAAGTCTTCAGGAATATCGCTGCCTTGCATGAGATTGCCGCAGCCTACAATCCAGCAGCAGCCTTCGCGCGCAATATGCTGCAAACTGCCCAGCCAGTTATCACCACTGTCATACGTCGGTGCAATGTAGAGTTCGATACCTTGCGCATACATGGCATAACGCGCCAGTGGCATGTAATTTTCCCAACACAATAATGCGCCGATGCGGCCTACCGGGCTATCAACCACTTTCAGTCCGGTTGCATCACCAAAGCCCCATACCATACGTTCTGGATTTGTTGGCATAAGTTTGCGATGTTTATTTAATAAATTCCCATCCGGATCAATGGTGACAACGGTGTTATACAGCGTTGCCTGACTCAACTTTCCATCACGTTCTTCAATACCGCATACAATAGTGACGTTATGTTTTTTTGCTGCAGCATATAAAGGCGCAAGGTCATCGGCATCTACATTAACGGCATTTTTAAGCAGGCGATGATGCAATGCTTCGGACGTGTTCCAGTCGCCCCCTGGTCTGAGTCGCCACACCCATGCAGGATAGCCGGGGATAAATGCTTCAGTGAAAATCACCAGCTTAGCGCCATTACTTGCGGCTTCCTTAGCCATGGCAACGGCAGATTCGATGGTTTTTACCTTATCCAGAAATACCGGTGCTTTCTGCACGATGCCAATTTTATTCATGTCCTTGCTCCGTAAAATGCGATTATTTAGACTAATATGAAGTGTAGACTGATTATTTTTACTTACTATTGGGAAAAAAAAGAAACATAATATGCAAAAATGCACAAAAAGGTGCCGATATGAACTGGGATGATCTGAGACTCTTTTTGGCCGTGGCCCGTAGCGGCTCTATCAGTGGTGCGGCAAAACAACTGGGTGTTCAGCACTCAACTATCTCCCGGCGCATGCGGCAATTCGAGCTAAACCTGGGCGCACGTTTGATTGAACGAAAAAAAAGCGGCTATGAACTTACCCAGGCAGGTGAACATGTAAAAGAAGCGGCTAATAATATTGAACGTGAAATTCTTGGAGTAGACGGTGCACTAATAGGAAAAGATTCTCAACTGATTGGGTCATTACATGTTACTGCTATTAACAATATGGCCTCTTCGATTTTAATGCCGATGTTTGCGAAGTTCAGTAATCAACACCCATTGATAAATCTACATATTGTCGTTTCCAATCTGGATGCTAGCCTCGTTCAGCGTGATGCGGATGTTGCCATACGTCTTACTAACTCACCTCCTGATACCTTGATCGGTAAACGAATTGTCACTGTTGCTTCAACTATCTATGGCAGTCGCTCATATATTGAAAAACTCCGACAAGATAATAGCGAACCCAATTGGATTGGCGTGGATTGTTGCGGGTTTCATAAAACCTGGACAAATCAGGCCTGTGGTGAGCAGCCACATAACTTTGTTAGCGATGATACGCTATTAACACTTGCGGCAATAAAAGAAAACTTGGGGGTTTCCATACTCCCTTGTTTCATGGGTGATGCTGATTTCGCACTGGAGCGCTACTGTCAACCAGACCCAGCTTATAATTTAGGGCTCTGGATATTACTACACCCGGATTTAAAACGTACTGCGAGAGTATTGGCCTTTCGAGAGTTCATGGCTAATGCAATCTATGAGAAAAATGATTTGTTTGAAGGCAAGTGCCACTAACCCATTAATTGACACTGCCGGACTTTTACCGGGATCGGTTATGCACCGTTATGCTTAGTTATTGATTATACGCAACGAGCGTCCTGATTAAGGTTAATAATTTCAATAATTTATTTAGTGCTAAATCATCTGCGAACCAGGCGGACGCATATTCGGCCAGCGGCTTTGCCGCGCAGAATGGCCGTAGGCCGGCCCGCAGGGTGAGGGCTATAGCCCGAATAATCGTGCCGGGCGCGCCATATTAAACAAAAGGCTTGCAATGGCTGGATCTTTATTTTGATAGTTTTTACTCTGATCCCAAATATTCTTTCTATACAGTCTTTATTTTTTCTGAATGACTGATAGCCTGCCTGCTTTATCTAGAGTGCCCTTATAGACATAGACCTTTGCATTATCAAGGTCAACTTCGTTACGACCGGTATCGGACCAGACCTCATGCAGATGCTGGTTGTCACCCAGGATCTTACCATGGTGGTCGGTAATACGGTGATCGAGTGCTGGCGTTACTTCTTGGTGTTCCTCAATGTAGGCAACAATTTCATGTGGTCCAATGCGTTCAGTTTTCTCGACATCAATGGCTGACGGACTATTGCGAAAGTACATATTGAACTCTGCCAAGCTATAAAGTTGTTTATCTTTCACTGGAATCGCGTTGATTTTTATATTCTGTACCCGATTCGGGTAGGGTTGTGATAAGTCGACCGAAAGCTCAATACCTGAAAAGCGCCACATATTACCACCAATACGTTCCAGTTCATTGTCTGAGACCACATTGTCAACTGCTGCTTCAAGCATTTCACGCAGACTTTGGCCCTGAAATTTCATTAGATAAACCGGGGTCTCAGTTGGTACGAGGTTATAGATATCTTCCACCGTGATGGGTCCAGGAAGTATGCTTGCGCCGTAACGTCCTGGTTGCGTAATGGCGATGTCTTGCCCAGTGCGTGCATGTAGTGCATCGCTTACAAGATTATCCGCGGTGCTTTGCCAGGTCCCCTGTCGATAGAGCAGTGTTTTTGTTTCACCAATAACACGCTCCAGCTCTGCCTTGTAGGGCGCCCGTAACTTTTCGATTATTGTCGCAATTACCGGATCTGGTTTTATTTCATCTGTGCGTACAGGAAACAGGGTTTGTTCAAAGGTGGACACGCGCCCATTATTTACTTTGAGATCAAGCTGGCCGAGCATTTTTCCATGTGAGCCAGATTGTACAACCAGTACGTCACGCTTACTCTCTTTGTTATATACCAGTGTGGGGCGATAGAGGATATCATGTGTATGAGCGCCGACGATCACATCGATACCGCTAACGAGTTCCGCATAACGTGCATCCGTCTTCCAGCCCATATGTGATAACAAAATGACAAGATCAACCTGTTCTTGAGAACGCAGCTTGTCAACATCTGACTGTACTTCCTCTACTCGTAAACCAAAACTCCATTGCTTGTGATCAACAACCTTGGACATCCAGTGATAGGCCATGCCAATGATTGCAACCTTATGGCCAGCAACCTTTTTTATAATGTATGGGCTTACATTTGGGAGAGTTACGCGTTCATTAAAATCTGCATCATAGAAATTAGCGGCTACAATAGGAAAATTTGCAGCTGAAAACAAGCGTTCGAGTGTTGCCTGATCGTAGAAGAAGTCTACATTACCTGGAGCCATGGCATCATAACCCATTGCATTCATCACCTCTACAACAGGGGTGCCTCCAAGACGAACCGGAACTACTGTTCCGTGCCAGGTATCTCCGCTGTCGAGCAATAGCGTTCGATCGGGTTGTTTGTTGCGCTGACGATTAATAATGGATGCGATGTATGCGAAGCCACCGATGCGGCCATCCCGTTTCGAACGATCGATGAAGCGATCATCGCCTTCCTCTCGATGATAGAGTGGACTCAGATAGCCATGGGTATCGTTAGTCCATAAAACGCGAAGATCGTATGAATGGCGAGCATCTGTACACCCGGCCATAAACATGACCACAAGACCTGCTGATAGAAAGTGTTGCAATAATTGATAATACACAGGCATGTCCCTGGTGCTGTACAAAGATATATTCACAGTTTATCAGTTTGTTTTCTGTTTCTTTTGGTGCCTTTCTATTGCTTTTGTTCTTGCGAATTTCTGGTACGTCCAGCCCTTTTTATATGCTTTTTCTAGCACAAAATTCATGGAGTTCATCATGCGTTGGGGCAATACAAGCGCATCAGTTTTCAACACTGCATTACCATTCACATCAAAAAACGCTATCGCAGGCATTCTGCTGAAGGCATATCTTCTGAACAGGGATAAAGCTGTAGCACGGTTTCCATCCGGTGTAATAATGGCTGTCTTGTCATCCATGCCATCAAGATTCACGACCTCGAATCGTTTCAGGGTGTTCTTAATCAACTTTAAGCGTAGCACATCGTTTCGAAAGTCATCACACTCATCACAGCCGGTCTTCTCGAATATCAACAACAGCGGCTTGCTTGTGGGCAACAGATTCCGGTTCAATACGTGTGAGCGATAGTATTCGGGGTGTTTTCCTGCATGCGCTGATTTATTGATCGCAAAGCGATTGAAATAATCGCCAAGTGACGTTGACTGGTAATGCTGACCCGTCACATAGGTCAGGATTATTTTAAATCGCCCGGGTGACTGAAAACCTGTGACCCTCAGCACCCTTTTACCTCCCTTGCCGTAAAACAGTAACGTAGGTGAAAATTCCGCTCCTTCTCGCCTGGCGAATGCTTTCACCGATATCTCCTTACCGCCAGGATCTACCATGTCGGCATCACTGAAAATATCCATTCCTACAGAATCAAAGTGCTTTCTTACCATTGATGCAATCACAGGATCACCCAGGCTTTTTCGAATGAACACCTCGCAATACGAGCAACCTTCGGATGTAAACAGCAACATCAGACCATGCTTTCCATCAGACCTGGCTTTGGCCAGGACTTCTTCAAGCTCAAAGAACGGGGTGTCCTTAAACCAGACCGGGTATCCAATGTGTTTTACTTCGCTATCAACAAAACTGGTAGCGCTCGATGCACTTAAAGGCGCAAGTAAAACTATGCTGGCAAGCAGTAAAAAGTATATTTTGCTCAATATATTCTTATTCAAAATATCACCTCCGATAATCATGACGGTCTAATGACAATGCCACATTGAATATCTCAACATTCATGAGAAATCCGGCATACCTTGATCAAGCCTGGGTAATACATCATGTCGTTCATCCATGCTTGACCTACAGGTGCAGAATATGTATGAACTGCCTTGTAGATTTTCAGACATCAGTCTCCTACAGCCTTTTTTTCCTAGTAAACTTCATACCAGTCAATCGGTATCCAGTCGAAGTTATCAAGATCAGTTTCACTGCTTTTTGGGCTCTGTTTAACATCACCTTTCGAGCCGACATTGGAGGCTTCAGCAGCCTCAAAAACTGAAAACTCTGACTGATCGCCGATTTTATGCGTATTGGCTGGCTGGTTTGCCTCTGCTTCTGCCAGACCGGCAAGATAATATTCAGCTTTGTAATGACAGTCGCCGGTTACCATGTTGTTTTTTGGGTCACTACTACCGAGACAGTCTGCTGCGCTCACGCCAGGGCAAAATAGAGCGATTGCATATAAAGTATTAAGCATTGACTTGTTAATCATGATGATTTTCCTTAGTATTAATATGAGTTTTCCTTCGATTACTAAGATCAGCCTTTCCTTTTGCTGAAATGTGTCATTGCTGTGAGTAGTGAGTATTGATGGCAAGCGCCGTATAAGTCTCGACTGAAGAACGACGATAAGACGAAGGAAAGACTATGATTATTATTCTCTTTTAAACAGTATGTTACAGGCCACCTAGGACTTCCGACGGAGTTCGACAGTATGGCTCACCGGAACAATGAGACTGAATAAGCTTGAGAAATAACGGACAGAAAGGCTTTTACATAGGTGACTGGCAGGTATCTCCTGCACAAGGCCTGTTGACTCGCGGTAGCAAGACAGCACACCTCGAGCCCAAGGCCATGGAAGTGCTGGTTTATCTCGCCTCACACCCTGCTGAGGTCGTCACCCGGGAAGAGCTGGAGCGGGATGTCTGGCATGGCGCACTGGTCGGTTATGATGCCGTCACTTCTACTGTCATCAAGTTACGCAAGGCACTGCAAGACAACGCCCGGCAGCCGCGTTTCATTGCGACCATCCCAAAAAAGGGTTATCAGCTGATCGCACCGATTACCCATCCTGAAGACGAAGGTAAACCTGAAGCGAATACGCATTTTTCCAGCGAGACTATAGACGAAACACAGCAGAAACCACATCCGAAACCTAAGCGCCGAGCGAGTATGCTCATAGCGGTATTGGCAGGCGTTGTCTTCTTCGGCCTGGTGTGGTTATGGACGACGATACCATCCGGGTCGATGACCCAGCCGCCCGGCAATATCAGCACTTTACCGCCTTCCATTGTTGTTCTGCCATTCGAGAATATTAGTGATGATCCAAAGCAGGAATATCTCGCGGATGGGATCACGGAGGACATCATCACAGATCTTTCACGTTTGTCGAACCTGTTAGTAATAGCCAGTAATACCTCGATCAAATACAAGGGCAGACATGTCACGCCAGAGGAAGTTGGGGCTGATTTAAATGTTGGGTTTGTACTCAAAGGCAGCATCAGGCAGCTTGGCAAATCAGTTCGAGTCAATGTGCAATTGGTCAACACAAAGACGGGTTTCAATACATGGGCACAACGCTACGATAGAAATGTGACGGAAGTATTTGCAGTACAGGATGCAGTGACGCACAGAATTGTAGAGGCACTTTCCGTTAAGATCACGAATCGGGAAAAACAACGCCAGTTACTAAGAGCAACCGACAATCTGAAGGCATATGACTTCTTTCAGGAAGGGCAGAGATTATTTAAAGTCAGCACAAAAGAAACTCATGTGCAGGCACGTGAGATGTATCGTAAAGCGGTCGAGCTCGATTCAAACTATGGCCGCGCATACGGTGCGATGGCAGTCACTCTTACCAACGACTTCCGACGGGGATGGACTGATACTCCAGTAGAAACCCTGGATCGTGCCCTGGTGCTTGCAAAACAAGCCGTTGCCCTGGATGACTCAGCTCCTCAAACCTACTGGGCACTTGGTTTTGTTTATCTCACGCGCAAGGAATACGATAACGCAGAGCAGGCGACGGAACAGGCAATCAAGATTGCACCTAATTATGCGGACGGGTACGGCTTGCTCGCCCTGATCAATAGTTTTATTGGTCAACCTAAAAAAGCGATTGAGCTTAATGATAAAGCCATACGATATAATCCCTATTACTCTTTTGAATATCTGGTTACTTATGGAATAGCTTATTACACAATGGGCGACTATGATGCGGCGATAGCAGCGCTAGAGCAAGGTCAGGAACGTAATCCAAACGCAATACATATCAAGCTACCTCTTGCGGCCAGTTATGTGAGAGCCGACCGGCAAGATGATGCTGAATGGGTCGTTACCGAGCTGCGTGCACTGAGCCCAACGGCGTCCATTAGCGACTTAGAAAAAACTATTCCGTATGTGCCTGAATTAAAGCGCGCTTTTTTAGCGGACCTTCGAAAGGCTGGTTTGCCTGAATAAAATTAATGAGAGTCGGTGAAAAATTTGAATGATTTAGATTTTCACCGATATAGTTTTTTTACTAATCCACATGAGTATAACTAATAACTTTTTGTCATCACGTAATTCTAGCGGTAGCAACAATAATAGTAGAAACTCTTTAGTCACTGCCGGACCTTCGACGTAATTAATTAAGTTAGTTCGACAAATACCCATTCATGGTTCTATAGCAGGATTTAATGGAAGCGGTTTTAGCGGATAACAGGAAGCAGCAGCATCACAAATACGGTAATGACCAGGCTGGCAAGCAGATTCATCCACAAACCGGCGCGAGCCATCTGCTGAATCGTGACATAACGACTGCTGAAGATGATTGCATTGGGTGGTGTGGCGACCGGCAACATGAAGGCGTATGACGCGGCAACAGCAGCGGGCACCATCAGGTATAGTGGTAATACATCGACCGCCCCGGCCAGTGCGCCCATCACCGGAAGAACCAATGTGGCGGTAGCAGTGTTGGAGGTGACTTCGGTCAAAAAAATCACCACCAGGGTTATCACCAGGACGAGAACGATCAGGTGTACTCCATGCAAAATCGACAACTGCGTTACGATCCATTCGGTTAAACCGCTGTCGCTGAATCCTTTTGCCAACGCAAAGCCACCACCGAACAAGATAAGAATATCCCAGGGCAGTTTTACGGCTGTGGGCCAATCCAGCAAAAACTCTCTTTTACTAAAGTCCGACGGAATCACGAACAATACCAGTGCACCGGCCATGGCAATACTGGCGTCGCTCACGCCCGCCAGCGCGGTAATGTCAAATAGTCCGCGGCTAATCCAGCTTACCGCCACGGCAGTAAATACAGCCGCAATCCACTTTTCCTGTTGCGACATGGGGCCCAACCTGGAGAGTTCCTCGCTGATCAGTTTCGTGATGTCCTGCGTTGCCTGGTGCCCGACTGGATAAGCGATACGTGTGAGATAAAACCACGAGATAGCGAGCATGATGAGCGACAAGGGCACACCGAATCCCATCCACGCCGCAAAACTGATGCGTTGGTCATACATGTTTTCCACTACGCCGGCTAATATCGCATTAGGCGGGGTGCCGATCAGGGTCGCAACCCCACCAATGGATGCGGCATAGGCGATACTCAGCATCAATGCGGTGCCAAATGCAGGTTTCTTTTCGCTTTCATTTTTCGTCTGACGTGTGTTCGAGGTCAGTTGACTAATCACGGCAAGCGCGATGGGTAGCATCATCATCGCCGTTGCCGTGTTGCTGATCCACATGGACAGAAATGCGGTGGCAACCATAAATCCGAGAATGATGCGCGATGGACTGTCACCCACCAAATGTATGATGTGCAGGGCGATGCGTTTGTGCAGGTTCCATTTCTGCATGGCCATGGCGATCAAAAACCCGCCCATAAACAGATAAACCAGGTGATTGGCATAAGCGGTGGTTGTGGTCGAGGTCGACATCACGCCAAGGACGGGAAACAACACAATCGGCAGTAGTGCAGTGGCCGCGAGGGGGATTGCTTCCGTAATCCACCATATTGCCATCAGGGTCGCGACCGCGCCCACGCTCAAAGCCGCCGGCGGCATGTTATGTGGCGTTGGCAAAACCAGCAATACCATGAACAACACAGGGCCAATCACAAGGCCAATGATGCGTCGTTCCGTCCAGCCGGATTTTGTGCTCATGGTGGTTACGGTTTACCACCAGGGTTGGCAAGACCGAGGTCGTAATACGATTGCGCGATCTTGGCGACGGCAACAGTATAGGCGGCGGTGCGAAAATCGTGAATGTTTTCGTTGTGCTTGATGACATCGCGCATATCTTGAAACGCTGTGCGAAGTGTGTCATCCAGGCCCGAGCGAACCAAATCCAGCTCGCTGGCACCGCGCACGATTTCATCGCGTAACTTATCCGGTGTCGTTTTGTCGGTTAACTGCTCGAGCGCGTGTAAATAAGTGTGTCCACGTAGCTCGTCAAAACGGCGCTGCAAGCGGCCAAAGCGCATGTGTGACAGATTGCGCGTCCATTCGAAATAGGACACGGTGACACCACCTGCGTTGACATAGATATCGGGCAGAATGGTCACGCCTCGATGCCGCAGAATTTCATCCGCCTCGTAGGTGACCGGGCCGTTGGCAGCTTCGACAATGAGTTTGGCTTTAATGGCCATGGCATTATTAGCGTGGATTTGGGATTCCAGTGCAGCGGGTATCAGAATATCGCATTCCATCTCTAACACCTCGGCCCCGTTCTCGCTGTAGTCACTGCCGGCAAAACCCTTCACCCCACCAGTTTCAGCAAGGTGTTGGCGCAGGTTGTGGATATTCAAGCCATCCGGATTTACGACTGCGCCATCTTGTTCGATAACGCCAATCACTATAACGCCATCCTCCTCGGTGAGGAATTTCGCTGTGTGAAAACCGACATTGCCCAGACCCTGCACGACTATACGTTGCCCTGCCAGGCCATCAATGAGTCCTGTGGCTTCGAGTTCCTCCGGGTGGCGAAAAAACTCTCGTATCGCAAATTGCACACCCTTTCCGGTACCCTCCACGCGACCCGTAATCCCGCCGTGGTTCAATGGCTTGCCGGTGACGCATGCATTCTGATTGATGTCCTCGGGAAATATGCTTTTATAGGCGTCGGCAAGCCACGCCATTTCACGTGAAGAGGTACCCATATCAGGTGCAGGAACACTAAGGGATGGGTTGAGATATTCCTTACGCGCAAGTTCGGTTCCGAAGGCGTGGGTTATCATGCGCAGCTCTTCCTCGGTGTATTTGGCTGGATTGATCAACAGTCCGCCTTTGGCCCCACCGAACGGTACGTCGGCCAGTGCGCATTTGTAACTCATGAGTGCCGCCAGGGCTTCGATTTCGTCCTGGTTGACCATTGGCGCGAAACGCAAACCGCCCTTGGCCGGCAGTCGATGACTACTGTGAATCGCCCACCAGCCAGTGAAGATTTCTACTGTACCGCGTACACATGCGGGGAACTTGATTTGCGACACTACGTTACAGGCCTGAATGATTTTGGCAGTGCTGGGATCGAGACCGGTGGCGACAATTGCCCGGTCCACCATGCGATCGACACATTCGCGAAACGACATACTTTCCCGGAAACCTTCGTTTAACATAATCGCACCTGTTTCATCGTAATGTTTTGCTAAACTCGACCGTTTAACTCTGTGAACTATTGGCGTTCGGTATATGAACACTCAGCGCGTCGAATAGTGTATCCAGACGTGACAGGGGGCGCCCGTGTTTGTCGCAAACGGGTTGCTCTGCAGGTGATGGACTTGTGTAGCCTGGGTGTTGTTGCGTGATGTGGTCGAGTAATCGCGGTTTGCTCAGGTCTTGAATAAAGACACCGGTTGGGATGCGCGTGCCCCATTGCTGTGCTGCGCTCAGGCATTGGATCATTTTCTCTTCCTGTAAGGCCTGCCCTGCATCGAGCTGAACGACAGGATCATAGCCTTCGTCCTGAAGTGAATAAAGCCGTCCCTTGCCGTTACCGAGATCCTTGCCGGCATACCAATCCTTATCATGCAGCTGGTTATAGATTGGGCAGGGTTGCAGCACGGTCAACAACGCCGAACCGGGATGGCGAATGGCTTGTTCTATCAGATCACACAATTGCTCAACGTTGTAAGCATAGCCACGGCCGATCCAGGTAAAGCCGGCTGTCAGTGCCAGGCTGAGTGGATTGATGTGTTCCAGCATGCTGGGCGCAGACATCGCCCTGGTTTGCTCACCGTAATGCAGTGTCGGTGAGGCCTGGCCCTTGGTTAGTCCGTAGACTCCATTGTCGAATATTATATAGGTAAGGTCAACGTTACGCCGCCCGGCATTAACCAGATGGCCGGCACCGATGGAGAGTCCATCACCATCACCGCCCACGGCAATGACGGTGAGTCCTGGTTTGGCCAGTTTAGCTCCGGTTGCAAACGGCAACACACGACCGTGTAAGGTGTGTATCCCGTAGGTTTTAAGGTAATAAGGTGTTTTGCCTGAGCAGCCAATGCCGCCGAACACGGCGACCTGATCCGGTAGCAGCTGCATGCGATCGAGTGTTTTTTCAAGGCTACGTAAAATTCCAAAATCGCCGCAGCCAGCGCACCAGTCTTTTACCCGGTCGCTATGAAACAATGAGTCGTGGCCTTGTGATCTGGTTTTCTTATCGCTCATGAGATCGCGCTCTATTCATTGGAGTTTCGCAACACACTGTGGGGTAATCCATCCCCGTCATGTATCTTCTGCAATGCCGCAAATACTGCATCGCCCGACATGGGACGGCCGCTGTATTTGACAAGCAAATGGTCGGCGCCGCGCCCAATGTGTTCGCATAACAACGCATTTAACTGCCCGGAGTAGTTACACTCAACGACCACTAAGGGGGCTGCATCAGTTAGCAGTTGTGCCAGTTCGCCAGCCGGGAACGGCGATAACAGTCGCACCTGGATCGCGCGAACTTCGACGTTGCTCTGCGTGATACGTTTGATCGCATCCCATACCGCTCCTTTGGTTGAGCCCCAGGTAACAACGGTGAAACGCGCCGTTTCGTCTCCATAAATGCGAAGTTTTTCCTCGAGCGGCAGATCGCGGAGAATTTGTTGCAGCTTACGCGTGCGTTTTTCCATCATCTGCTCACGCATCACCGGGTCTTCGCTAACCTGCCCGCGGGCATCGTGTTCCGCACCGCTTAGCCAGTGTTGCGCGTTGTCTTGTCCCAACAGCGGCCGGGGTGAAATGCCCGACGACGTCAGCGCAAAGCGGTCTACCGGGATGGCATTAGGATCATCGTTAAAGAGTCGCTCTCCTCGGTCGATCTTTTTATCTTCGTAACGAAAACGCCGTAGCGTTTGGCTGCTGCTGGCCAGCGTTTTATCAAGCAAGTGAATCACCGGTAACTGGTAGCGATCGGCATAGTTAAAGGCTTGCATAGCATCGTAAAAACAGTCTTCGATATCACCCGATGCCAGGACCAGGCGTGGAAACTCACCGTGACCGGCGTGGATCGCAAACTGCAGATCACCCTGTTCCGTGCGCGTGGGCATGCCCGTGGACGGTCCGCCACGTTGATACAGGCTCACCACCAGTGGCACCTCGTTCATGCCGGCCCATCCGAGGCTCTCTGTCATCAGGCAAAAACCGGGTCCAGAGGTGGAGGTGGCACTGCGAGCACCGGTGAGCGCCGCACCACACGCCATAGTGGCGGCCGCGAGTTCATCCTCTACCTGCAGAATCACTGGAGCAGCATGATCTCCGTTTCGTAGCGGCACCGGGTTTTGTGCCTCAAGAAATACGCTTTCGTCCGAAGCGGGGCTGATGGGATAGTAGGTTTGAAATGCCAAACCGGCAGCGAGCTTACCCAGCGCCACACTCTGACTTCCATTTAAAAACAAGGTTTCGCGATCTGTCGGCTGGTTGAGCTGCCAGGGTCGACTGGCCGAAGCGCTGTGTTGTTCATCGACAAACTCATAGGCTTTGGTAACCGCGCGTGCATTCAAGCTGAAAATAGCCTGGTCTTTGCCAAAGGCCCTTTTCAGCAAAGCAATTAGAAGCCCGTCGTCCAGGCCGAGTAGTGCAGCCGATGCCGCAACGGCTAAGGTGTTGATCGCCCGTGCAGCCTGATGTCGGGACAGGTCACATTCGTCGGCCATGGCTGTCAGCATTTCCAAATAGGGGATAGCCAGCAGCTGCACACTGCGATGGCGAGCCTGCTCCAGTAAGCCGGCTGTATTACGAGGCAGGCCTGCTTCTGACAACGTATTATTCAGAGCGCCTTTGAATCTCGCATCAAGGAACGGCAGCGAGTCCAGTGGGACTTCGGCATCATCCGCCGCGAACAAAACGCGGCCACCATCGGCGACCGTAACCAGATGTCGGCAAAGGGATTCGGCATCAAAGGTTACCAGGACATCGGGAGACTCCCGGTGGCTGGTTATCGGTTCCGGGCTAATACATAAATCGAAATAGCTGTGACGACCGATTATATTGGAATGATATTCGCGATGACCAAATACATTGAGTCCACACGAAGCACAGGCGCGCCCAAAAATATTCGTCAGGAGGTCAATACCACTGCCCTGCGGTCCACCAATTCGCCAAGCTATCTCGTAGCACTGCCGCTGCACGGATTTTCCTTAGTCTATTATCCTGTGGGATTGACAGACGTTTACAATTTATTGACTAACGCTATGAGAATAACAGTGCAGCTAGCATCTTGCGAGCATTGCAGATAGATTAAAATGTAAAAAGGGGATGGAGGAGAAAGATAATACACCTGTATTTGTTTTACTGATTGATATACATAGTTGTATATAACAAAAATCCTTGCCGGACTTCTGCCGGGATCAGTTATGCATCGTTATGCTAAGTTATGGAATATATGTAACAGGCGTCCCGGAAAAGGATCAATAATACAATAACTTATAGATTTTTAAAGCCTCAGCGAACCAGGCGGTCGCACGTTAGACAAGCATCCCTAGGATGCGCAGAATGCCGGCGCGATGCAGCCGCTCCTGTCCATCCATGGACCCGCGGCATAAGCACATCCGTGTGCAAAACGGCGGCCCCGAAAGATTCGTCTGGAACGAATTAGAACAGCGGAGCAAAGCGACGCTGGTCCGAAAGGGCGGAGGGCAGGATGCCCGGAGTAACGGTGAGTGCAATGCGCCTCGACCATAGAACGCCTTCAGCGTTCATTATGGATACCCTGACTCACCGTCCCTGTGGGTCAGGGCAAATCGTGCCGGGCGCGCCAGATTATGTACGATATATCAGGCGGCTAATGTGAAAGCTCTTGCAAGTGCCTCATTCTTTTTTCACGACTGTCCGCCAGTTCGCGCTGTGTGGTGATTTCTTGTTCTGATAATCGCTTGAAGATCTGCATGAACGCCTGGTATTTATCGGAGTCGGTATCCGTCTCGAACATTACTTGCCCTTTCGATACCTTGTAGTGCGCCTGGTTAAGAAAGTCGAGGTAAGCAATACTCTGTCGTGATACCTCGATCACAATGTCGAAATATTTTCGAGACAATGCTTCGTCAAGTTCGTAGGTGTTCTTGAATTCCTGAACGGCCTGCAGTTTTTCATTCTGCGGCAGATCGAGCTGCTCAATCTCGGACTTCATTTGTGAGAGCATAGCCATTCGATTCTCTTTGTACTCCTGAAACAGTTGGCCGTAATTCTCGAGTTGATCCGCGGCTACAGGGAAATTTGACTTATCCTTAAGGAATTCAGGATCGAACAGTGGTGGAATCGGTATGGTGGCAACCTTTCTGGCTACCTCCTCATCCAGTTGCCGGGAATTCTTCAAGAACCTGGTTTGCAGTGTCAGGGTTGCAGAGGGCGTGCCTGGTCCGGCTTCAGTCAGGAGGGCTTGTTCGGCCTGCCTGTTTTTCTGGTTTTGGTAATTTCCAAAAAAATTCACGGCTGCCACTAGCACCCAGATGCCCCACATGGCTGCAAACAAATTCTGTATTTCCTTTCCGGTGATCAGCCGATAGGCGCCAGCCACGGCCAGTGTAAGAATGCCGGAGAAAACCACCACCGGGACCACGATGCCTAATAAATATCCGGCCAGGAAGGGTAGCGTGAGCGGGCCATCTTCCAGCATGGCCGTCGCTATTGCCAGCATAAAGCTGGCGACGATAAGGGGTACGATGTACTTCATCAGCAATCCGATTTTTGATATGAGGACACAATATCAACACTCAATAATATGTTAGGCCCTCTGTCAAGGGCTGACGACATGGCCGCATTAGATAAAAAATGGATAAATAACCCGATTATAGACTGGACGCAGGTGCAAACCTTTGAAAGACTAGGGATGTATTGAACCGACTAGGCTCTCGACCGCTAGCTGCAACACAGTTTTTGGAGAAAGATGATCGGACTGATGCGCAGGCATATCATTCTGTTATTGGCAGCGTTATTGCTGCCGTTGGCTGCCTATGGCGTGCAGGAAGAGGGAATTCGAATCGGTGTCCTCAGTCATCGCGGCGAGACCGCTACCTTGTCTGTCTGGACAGCAACGGCGGATTATCTTTCCACTACTCTGAGCGGTTACCGATTTGTGATCGTTCCGCTTGACTTTGACCAGGTGAATGGAGCGGTGGATTCCGGTGCAGTCGATTTCATCCTGGTGAACCCCGGTATCTATGTTAACCTCGAAGTAGAGTACCGGGTTTCACGCATTGCTACGATGAATAACCGCCGCGGTAACAATGTCCCCTACAACATCTTCGGTGGTGTCATTTTTACGCGCCGGGATCGGCACGATCTGAAGCGCCTGGAGGATCTTCGCGGCCAGCGATTCATGGCGGTCGACGAAACATCGCTGGGTGGATTTCAGATGGCCTGGCGCGAACTCAACGCAAATGGTATCAATCCTTATCAGGACTTCTCCGCATTGATATTCGGCGGCATTCACGATGAAGTGGTTCTCTCCGTATTGAACCGGGAAGTCGATGTCGGTACGGTCCGCACCGATATCCTGGAGCGCATGGCCGCAGCCGGAACCGTGAAGCTGGATGATTTTCGCATCATCAACCCGCAAGCCGATACTGAATTTCCGTTTGCCCACAGCACAGGACTGTACCCCGAGTGGCCGTTCAGCAAGGTCCGGCATACGTCCAATATTCTTGCCCAGGATGTGGCGATCGCACTTCTGCAGATGCCGGCTGATCATCCGGCAGCGCTGATAGGCAACTATGCAGGCTGGACCATTCCGCTGGATTACGAGCCCGTGCACGTGTTGTTTCGTGAACTGAATCTGCCACCTTATCGGCTTTCCAGTCGCTTCACACTGTGGGATGTGATCAAACGTTACTGGCATGGCCTGGTGTTTGGGGTAGCCATTCTGCTTTTTCTGGGGATCGCGACTTTGTGGGAGACACGCCTTAACAAACGTCTGAAGATGGCGAAGCTGCGATTGGAATTGCAGCACGAGCTGATCCTGAATTCGGTGGCTGATGGTATATATGGTGTGGATCTGTCCGGAAATTCCACTTTCGTCAACCGGGCCATGGAGCAGATTACCGGTTGGCAGGCAGAAGAAATTATTGGTCACAACCAGCATGAAATCCTGCATCATACGCGCGCAGACGGGAGTCGCCATCCATCAGAAGAGTGCCCGGTGTACGCTACCTTTCGGGATAATACACCGCGTTTTGTTGAGGACGACCTGTTCTGGAAAAAGGGCGGAAGCAGTTTTCCTGTAGATTACACCTGCACCCCGATACGCAACGAAGTTGGTGATGTGCTCGGCAGTGTGGTTGTGTTTCGTGATATTACCGACCGCAAGATAGCTGAGGAAAGGACCTTGCAACACCAACAGCAACTGGCCCATGTTGCGCGACTAAGTACCCTGGGTGAAATGGCATCGGGTATCGCCCATGAGTTAAACCAGCCTCTCACCTCCATCTCAATGAGCGCGCGCGCCTGTGTACGAATGCTGGATTCCAGGCAGACCGCGATGGAATCCTGTCTCGATGTGATGGAAAAGATTGCAGACGAGGCGCAACGTGCCGGCGAGATCATTCGGCAGGTCCGTCACTTTATCCGCAAGGAGCTACCCGAACGCCAGCCGGTCCGCGTCAGCGACATGCTGCGTGAAGTGCTGCTGATGATAAGGGCCGACGTCCGCCAGGCGAACGTTCAGGTAAGGTCGGAGCTGGATCCTGCTGCGGACTGGGTAGTAGCGCAGGATATCCAGATTGAGCAGGTCATGCTTAATCTGATGCTCAATGCAATCGAGGCCATGGCCGAAATGGCACCTTGTGTGCGGCGACTGTCTATTACTAGTGAATTGAAAAGTCCAGATAGGGTGGAAATCAGCGTTAGCGATACCGGTCCGGGGCTGAGTGAAGAGGTGAAGCAGCGACTGTTTAAACCATTTGTTACCACCAAGCCTCAGGGTCTAGGATTGGGCCTGTCAATCAGCAGCGGAATCATCGATGCCCATGACAGTACGTTGATGGTGGAATCCGAGTTGGGTAAGGGCGCAAAATTCCGATTCGCTTTGCCGTTACACAAGGGGGAGAAGGGGGTATGAATACAGTGCAGACAGTGTTTGTGGTAGATGATGACGAAGAGGTCCGTAATGCCATAAAGCTGTTGATGAACTCAATTGGGCTTGCCGTGGAAACCTTTGCCTCTGCTGAGGACTTTCTCGCGCAGTTCGATCCCGCACGGCCGGGTTGCCTGTTGCTGGATATCCGTATGGGAGGCATGAGTGGCCTGGATGTGCAGGAACGGCTCGCCGGCGAGGGAATTCATCCACCGATCATCATTATCACCGGTCACGGTGACGTTCCAGTGGCGGTACGGGCAGTCAAGGCAGGCGCGGTCGATTTCATCGAGAAACCCTTTAATGAACAGGTGTTGCTGGATAGCGTCCATCGGGCCATCGAACTCGATGGGGTGCATCGGGGTCGAGCGCTGCAACTGGCCGATATCAGCACCCGCCTGGAATGCCTGACGCCGCGCGAACGCGAAATTCTCGACCTGGTGGTTGCCGGTAAACGCAACAAGGTGATTGCCGGCGAGTTGAACATCAGCCAGTCGACGGTGGAATCCCACCGCGCCAAAGTCATGGAAAAGATGCATGCCGAGTCGCTGTCAGATCTGATGCGGATGATGTTGTCCTCGTAGTCCTGGCTGTACGTGATTTCAAAGCTATACGCCCCCTATATAATAATTTACTAATTTAGTAAATTATGTTATACTAATCTAGTATTCCGAATGCCTTAGTCAACCCACGACTATGAGGAAAACGCCATGAAAACAACATCCATATCCACATCAAACTGTCAGGATGAAAAGCCTCTGTCTTTTGAAGTGCCTGTAAGAAATGAAGCCGGGCATTGCTCGGAGCCCGAATGTTCCTGCGGTAACGCTGCAATCCCAATGGGTAGCGGGTATTTGCATATTAGTCAGAAAGTGGTGAACTTCAGGAATGATTGTCCAACACCCAGAGACCTGCTGTTTAAGCTCAACAAGAAGCAGGCAACCTTGGGGTGTTTTGAGACATTTGCGCTGGACCATGGTGCAGTCTACCCGCGTCTGCTCTGCAAACAGGCCGCGATCCAGCATCAACTTAGTCTGGAAATCGCGGCGCTAGATGCGAAAAATTGGTGGAACAACGGCGTGGTGCCGTTACGGTCGACGCCGACGTCGTTTAGTCGGTGACAACCCGGGTGGAGTCGTTCACTGGCGCTGATCCCGACTATCGACCGGCTTGAATTATGCGTGGCTTTTACGACCAGTCCTCTGGTTTAGGGCTGGTTTTGCTGCACGCATATATGGTTTCCGTTAGCCATAATTACCAGTATTGAAGAGCCGGCGGCGATAGAGAATATTTGCGCACGCGCAGTAAACGCTCCTGAAAGTGGTTTTTTAATGGAAGAAAGCTACTTTGTAGATAGTAATGATTTATTCAATCGGGAGACTGTTATGAGAAAGATTACCCTGTCGATCATTGGCCTGAGCCTCGCTGCCTGCCAGTCTGTGTCAACCGATGAGCTCGACCAGCGCACAGCCGAGAGCCGTGCCGTCACCATGGAATTCATGACGACGCTGAAAAGCGAACTGCAGACAGCCATGAAGGCCGGCGGAGCGGTAAATGCCATCCAAGTCTGCAACAAGCGCGCAGTGGAGATCGCTGCCGGATTCTCTGAGCAGAAGGGCTGGACGGTCGCACGTACCAGTCTCAAATACCGTAATCCGAACAATGCACCGGACGCGTGGGAGCGTAAAGTCCTGGAGCAATTTGAGCAGCGCAAGACTAGCGGCGAAGATGCGAAACAGATGGTTTATGCCGAGGTGGTGGAGGAGGGTGGCACGAAAATGTTTCGTTTCATGAAAGCCATCCCCACCGGCCCGGCCTGCCTCGTATGTCATGGCGAAAAAATCGATCCCATCGTGGAGATGCGTATCCAGAAACTCTATCCCGAGGATCGTGCTCGCGGCTTCAAAACAGGTGATATTCGCGGAGCCTTCACCATTTCACAGCCGATGTGATTCCTGGCCCTTTTTTTTGCTGGACCCGGTCAGCGTGAAGGAGTTGGTCGTAATGGCGATAAGGGTTTTCATCGGTCAGGGAGGGCTCATGGATGGCCCACCGACCGCCACATCAAGCCTCATCTTTTCACCTCCTCCAAGGTCACACCATTTCGTATTGCGTGCAGTTTGAATGTCAGCAGATCTGTAAAAAACTATTGGCTCATTGGTTGATAACGACCGCTGCTGCATTTGCATCGTGGTCAGTGTTACAGAAAAATCAGAAGCGCTGTGCAGCCCTTCATGTCAGCTTGTCATGAAAGAATACCGCTAATTCTATCACCATAAACCACTATTGAATGCAAGGGACAAGTGGAGTAAAACCTAGAGTATGCCCATGCGATATACGCTGGTAACACTAATGAGGGGCTAGTACTGCCGGCAGGCATATGTGAGATAGATAGACGAACGATTGATACAGCCGCCTTGCGGACTGCCAGGACTTAAAGTTCAAGAATGTGTGAGTTGTGCGAAAGTCTCGCAGGCCGTGTACATAACTAAATTGTTAGCTTGGAGGATATAAAAATGATCAAGCCAATACCATACGTCACGATAGGAGTCTTGCTCGCATTGCTCGCCTGGGGCGGTTCTGCGACAGCGGCACAGTGGGCAAATCCCTCACTGCTGGTTAGTGCCGATGAACTCAAGACAGGAATGAAAAAAAGCAACTGGGTGGCAGTTGACTGCCGAGACCTGAAGGATTATGTCGCAGGTCACATCCCGGGCGCGATCAGTTTAGGTAAGCGTTGCAAGAAGGTATTTCGAGATGCCTCCTCGCGAATTTTCAAGGACGTATCTAAATACGAAAAATTGCTTGGCAAGGTGGGTATAGGTAACGACACCCACGTCGTTTTCTACTATGACGGGTTAAAGACAATGAACGACGCCACCGTCGGCTTCTGGGTCATGGAGTACCTCGGTCATGATAAGGCCCATGTACTCAATGGCGGTATTGATGCCTGGCGCAAGGCCGGAAACCGGCTCGACAACAAGCCGGTCAAGTTAAAACAGGCCAGCTACAAGGCCAATGTCGTCGCATCCCGTTATGCCAGCACGGATGAGATACTCAAGATTGCTAACGGTGAATTGCCAAACACGCAGCTGCTCGACTCAAGAACAAAAAAAGAACATCAGGGTAAGGACATCCGTGCACTACGAGGTGGCCATATCGCGAACACCGCGCTTAACGTCTCGCACAAAGATACACTGCGCAAGAAGAAAAACCCCAAGACCGGCAAGATGGAGACCGTCGCCTATCTTGATGCAGATATTGCCGAGAAGGCATTTGCATCACTGGACAAGAACAAGCGTGTAGTGGGTCACTGCCAGACAGGTACCCGTTCGACTATGACCTACCTGCAGTTGCGTGCTCTTGGCTTTAAGAACCCGGCCAACTGGGATGATTCATGGCGTGTATACGGATCGACGCTGGCTTATCCGGTTGAGGACGAGCAGTGGTTCAACTTTGGCGGTGTGAACAAAAAAATCAAGAAGCTGGAAAAAAAGATTAAGAAACTTGAAACGGCCGGTAAGAAGTAGTGGGTGTGCCCGTGTGTTCGGTACACGGGCGCCGGCTTTGGGATCAGGCGGGATAAACGCGTCCCGCCTGGCGAGCTCTGATCAGGTTGGTCTCCCGATCAGGAATAGATTGTGAGCATAATTTTTTCTGCAACAGGCAATGGACAACCAGGTCCATTTGGATCTGGTTGAGGGCAAGAAATCATGCGGTCACTGATACAGGAAAATACGCTGGCCTGGTGGCGTCCTTCTTTGGGTGCATTCACTAATGTGCTGAGAAACAGTGCTGGCTGGCTTGGTTTGAAGCACCAGGAAAACATCCTGTGGATGGTGCTGATTTCGCTGATCACGATGGCAAGCTTACTCGCGCTGTATAATCTACGTGCACTTGATGATAATGGCCTGAGCAGCTGGTGGTGGGTCTTTGACGGTGTCATGCCGTTTACATTTCTTTTAATGCTGGTGGTCGCTATTACGCTGGCATATGGAATTTCGAGGTTACCTTTTCATGGCCGGGCTGCCGTGCCCTTGCTGTTCGTGGCATCGTTCCTGATTGTGGCGAGCCTGTGGCAGCAACCGGAAGTTATCGTTGATGCGGCCAGGTATTTTATTCAGGCCAAGTATCTCGAACTCAATGGGATCGGATATTTTCTTGCAGAGTGGGGCAACGCTGTTCCGGCATGGACAGACCTGCCACTGGCACCGCTTATCTACGGGGCGATCTTCCAGGTCTTTGGTGAAAACCGGGTTGCTATACAGATTTTTACCAGTCTGCTGTTCTCCGGCACAGTGGTGCTAACCTGCCTGATCGGCAACACATTATGGTCCAGGGAGCTTGGTTTGACTGCTGGACTGATGCTGCTTGGTATGCCCTACCTCCTTGCCCAGGTGCCGTTAATGATGGTTGACGTGGCGGCGATGTTCTTTCTGACGCTGGCCGTGTTTGCGACCATCATGGCCATTACTCACGGCGGCATGTTGTATTTTATTCTGGCGGCTGTCGCAATCACCCTGGCAATGCTGACCAAGTATTCGAACTGGCTGATGCTAAGCGTTGTACCGGTTATTATGTTGTCCCATACACATCTGGGTTGGAAGCTTGTTTTTTCACGCACAGCAGCTGTTGCAGTGGGTGTGCTTGTACTAATGGGTGTTTTTCTGTTCGCGAAATTCGACGTTGTGGCCGCACAGTTCAATTTGCTGATCAGTTTTCAGGCCCCTGCTCTCGGACGCTGGGGTGAATCCCTGTTGTCCATATTCTTTTTCCAGATACACCCGTTTGTGTCTATCGCGGCGATTATTTCTACCTATCTTGCAGTAAAAAGAAAAGACGCAAGATATGCAATCATCAGCTGGATGTTGCTTATCGTGATGTTGTTTGAATTGCGGCGGATTCGATATTTTTTGGTATTGTTGCCGATGCTGGCGCTAATGGCCGCTTACGGGTTGGAAACCATAAAGCACGCCGGGTACAGGAAATTCATTGCGGCCAGTACTGCGGTCACTGCCATCTTGATAACGATTGTGGGCTATCTGCCCTTCTTTCAGGGCATGAGTGTAAACAACATCAAGCAGGCAGGTGAGTACCTCGATTCAATTCGCGCGGGCACGACGGAAATTCATGTATTACCACAAACAAGGTCTTTAGTGAACCCTGTTGTGGCAGTGCCACTACTGGATTTATTCACTGACCAGCAACTCGTTTACCACCCAGATGTGAGTACTGTGCCTGCTGTGAAAATGATATCCAAACTTCCATGGCGCTGGACCTGGGAGTTGGACAGTACAGCTTATCTGGAGCGTACCAATAGCGCCTACGCGGCGCAGACTGTTGTGGTAATTCAAAGTGAGACCGATCAAACAGTTCCTGACTATCTGATAAAGCGTATTGACGGATATCACCTGCAAAAAGAATTCGTTGATTCAAGTCAGGTATTCAGATTTAGAACTATCGTCAGGATTTATCAGCGGGCATAGTTCCCTGGTTAATCCAAAAGGTAATAAACGTGACGGCAATAAGGAGAGGATCATGCAACAACAAGTCGCAGATGTAGCAATTGACGGCGCTGGCTTGGGCGTGATGACGCCCGAAGAAGCAGCTAAAAGAAAGAAAAGGATATGGGCTTTGGGTCTGCTTGGGTTTTTCGCGATTATCAGCGTCGGCAGCTTTGCCTTCAATGAATACTACATCTATCTCTCGGTGTACCTGTGGTTCGGAATGATCTACGGGATGTGCCTGCAGTATGGGAGATTCTGCTTTTCGTCAGCATTCAGAGATTTGTTTGCGATCAAGGTCCCGCGCATGCTGGTCGGGATCGTCATTGCAACCTTGCTGTTTGGAGTGGTTTCTGCACCGATTACGGCGATTGGGCTGAGTACCTTCCATGCGGCACCGGTCAGTAGCCATGCGATCATCGCCGGTGTGTTCTTCGGCATCGGCATGGTCATTGCCGGCGGTTGTGCGTCGAGCTCATTGTACAAGACCGGCGAGGGCAATATGAACGCGCTCATCGTGATTCTGTCCATCAGCGTTACGCAGGCGCTGTTTGCTGATGTCGGAGGATGGGCCAACAACTTCGTGCCGGAAGCCTGGCACATGTCGGCGGCCGAGCGGGGACTGCCTGCATCGATCAATGTAACGGACGGCTGGGTGGACCAGTATCTCGCCGGCTATGTCTGGAACCAGCCGGCGCTTACCTATGCGGGCGTGCTGGGCATGTCCAACACGTCGGCTGCAGGAGCATTTGTGGGTAACTTGCTGGTGGGTATTGTCTTACCCGCAAGCGTGCTGCTGGCCGTGGTTTACGTCATTTACTGGCGCAAGGGATATCGCAGGAAGAGCCAGAAGGCAGGTAAAGATGTTTCCGGCTTGAAGGGTGAATTAGTCGGCTATTGGTCGATGATAATCGCGAACAAACGGACCGCCATTGCCGGGCTGATACTGGGTATTGCCGCTGCACTGCACATGCTGGTAATTCAGGGTTTGCGGGTAAAGTTCGGCTTCAAGAATGCCGGGACCTTGCTCGATCGTATTGGTTGGGACTACGGCCTGTCCGTTCAAGGTACAGTGTTTGACCCTGGCTACTGGTATGTGACCACCCAGGAGGCACAATGGGTCGGCTGGACGCTGCAGAAAATGGGTATGAATATGCAGGACAACATATATTTTGGATTCGTGAATGGCATTCCGAACCCGGCGATCAATCCTGCCGACTGGATGTCGTTTGCGTTAATCGGTGGTGCGGCGATCATCGCGCTCTACCATAACGAGTTCAAATTCAAAAAACCCACCTGGGAAACGGCCATGTGGTCCGTCATTGGCGGGGCTTTGATGGGCATCGGCGCCCGACTTGGGCTTGGCTGTAACGTGGGCGCCTTTTTTGTACGGGTTGCCAACGGTGATTGTTCGGGATGGTTGTTCGGCCTGGGTATGGCCGGTGGAGCCTATATGGGTGTCAAGTTCTTCAACTGGTGGACCGAGAGAAAGCTCGCCAAAGAGGCAGCATCGTGTGGTCTGTAACGTTACTAACGCAACCTGGAGATATCAATTATGGGCATGACATTTGAAAAAATTGAAGAGGGACGTTTTCGCCTGAACGTAAACGGCTATGTATGTCCGCATCCGCAGATTTACACAAAAAAATCGCTCGAGAAACTGGGCTCAGGCGATATCCTGGAGCTGATTTTCGACAATCCGTCATCCGGTGAATCTATCGAGGCGATGATAGAAAATGATGGTGATGAGGTGCTGGAAAAGAAAACGGAGAGCGGTCAGTTTGAATGGCACATACAGAAGGCATAGTCCTATGAGGTGGTTCCCGGTCGTGCTACCGGTGAACTGTTTTTGCAGCATGATG
The DNA here is from genome assembly GCA_947258795.1 of uncultured Gammaproteobacteria bacterium. Lineage (GTDB taxonomy): Bacteria > Pseudomonadota > Gammaproteobacteria > DRJJ01 > DRJJ01 > DRJJ01. Next base: position 87,201 of record CAMYJU010000007.1, read on the forward strand.
TAATAAGAAAGAGGTCGTCATGAAAAGTGATTTGTGGGTTGTGTTTGCGGTTACCGCGGCGTTTCTGGGCTTCCAAATGGGTTATGCCCTGCCACCGATGCAAGAGGTCGGCCTATCGGCCTTTGGTCACGGTGACACGGCGGTCGAGGAAACCGTCGAGTCCGATGCGGCGATGGAACAGTATGAGGAGTTGAACAAACTCATGGAATAGATAAACGGCAGGCTGGCATTGCTCCGGGTATTGTGCCCGGTGCGCATGGCGAGTCTGACGTGATAACCAAGCGGGAGGCCAGGAAATTGACCAATACCTATCTTCGAACAGCGATAACAGCCGGTGCGTTTATTGTGGCTTTTCTAATGGGCTACAGTATGTCGGCGCACACAGGAACTGAACCAGGGTATTTTGATGCGGTGGATACCGCTTCTTACGGTTCGGCGGAAGTAGCCAGCAAGATCGAAGGCATGTCCGATGAAGACGCGGACTATTACAAGTCCCTGAGCGAATAGTACGAGGTGACAGCTGTCAAATGCTTGAAAAGAGACACGCATACCATACGGATTGGCAGGCTAGATGGTGACGATGCTATGTTAGGAATTCAGCATAAAAATTCTTCGGGAAATCCTGTTGCGCCAGTAATGCGAGGGTCTGGATGTAGCAGACGAGGTCTACCGCTATGGACGCTCTAAACAAGCAGTTCAAGGACGTTGTGATCCTTGGGGGTGGCCCGTCGGGCCTGTCGGCAGGCTATGAGCTATCGGAATCGGGCGGTAATGTGCTCGTCATCGAACGCCAGGCACACGTTGGCGGTCTTGCCAGGACCATCGAGCACCACGGATTCAGATTCGACCTGGGTGGTCACCGCTTTATCACCGACAATAAACAGCTGGATGCACTGGTCAGGGAAATTCTAGGCAGTGACCTGCTGGTGGTCGAGCGCTCGAGCAAGATCCTGCTCGACGGAAAATTCTATGATTATCCCCTGGCTGCTCGCAATGCACTGTCGCGACTTGGTCTGGGTACGTCGATCAGGCTGGTCGCGGACTATCTGTGGGAACAAATACGCAAGCACTTCATAAAGACCCCGATCATCTCGCTCGAAGACTGGGTCGTGCGACACTTTGGGCGCTCTCTGTTTAATCTGTTTTTCAAAGAATATAGTGAGAAGGTCTGGGGCGTGCCATGCGACAGGATCGCCAGGGAGTGGGTCGCCAAGAGAATTAAGGGCCTGTCTCTGGGTGTGGCCATCAGGGGGGCATTCACACGCGCCGATTCGCGCAGCCAGCGAACACTGGCGAACCAGTTTTTGTATCCGCGGCTGGGTATTGGACAGCTCTGTGACAACCTTCATGAGAAGATAAACAGAAGCGGTCAGGTGATGACCGATGCGAGTGTGATTGGCGTCAACCATGAGAACAACCGTGTCGAGAGTGTCACGGTAAAGGATGACAATGGTGTTCTTGAGTACGCTGGCTGCGAATTTATCTCCAGTATTCCTTTGCCGACTCTGGTCCAGCTGCTCAATCCACGCCCACCCGCAGAGATCTTGCAAGCGGCAGCATGCCTTCGATTCAGAGACCTCGTTGTAGTTACGGTGATGCTCGATCGGGAGCGCGTGACCGATCAGACCTGGATATATATTCCCGACCGGGCGGTGCCATTCGGTCGAATCCACGAACCGAAAAACTGGAGCACCCGTATGGCGCCAGAGGGCAAGACTCACCTGGTGGTCGAGTATTACTGCTTCAGGGGGGACGATATCTGGTCGGCGACAGACACGATGCTCGCGCAGCGTACGGTCAGTGAGCTAAGCCGGATGGGATTTATCGAGCCCGCAGAAGTGCTCGAGTGTACAACGCTGAGGATTCCGAAGGCCTATCCACTGTTCGAGGTGGATTACATCCGGAAGCAGAAATGTATCGTTGAGTATCTCGACCGGTTTTCCAACCTGGAGCTGGTTGGTAGGGGAGGCCAATTCGAGTACTACAACACCGATCATGCCATGGAGTCCGGCATCGCGGCAGCGCAAACCATACTGTCTCGGCTTCCCGGCCAGGGCGCGGTGGAATGCCCCGATGCAGGCGCTATAGGCAGGGTTTGGCCATGAAGTGTGTACTGATACATCCTGCCTGGAACCCTACGGAGATCTTTCCGGCCAGGACCGCCGCATCACAAATTAACTATTGGCAGCCGCTCGGTACGCTTTATGTAGGCGCCGCAATGCTAGAGGCAGGGCACGAGGTTGAGTTCCTGAACGGGGCGTTTATGACCCATGAAGCGATATTGGCACGCGTCGCAGAGATCCGCCCCGACTTTGTAGGACTTTACTCGACCACCTTTGGTTTTCTGAAGGCGGTGCGCACGGCTAACGCACTCAAGCAGTTCGACAAGAACTTATTCGTATGTGTGGGTGGTCCCTATCCTATGGCCGTGAAGGGTCAGTGCCTGGAGAATGACGGAGTGAGCTTCGATGCGGTGATCACCGGTGAGGCCGAGCAGGTGATTGTCGAGTTGATTGAGAGGCTGGCGGGGGACAAGAGCCTTGTCGGTTTGGCGGGTGTGGACTTCAGACAAGGCATGGAGATTATCCGCAATCCACCCCGGACGTTGCTCGAAGACCTCGATAAGCTGCCTTTTCCGGCCCGGCACCTGCTAGGTGATAAGGCGCACTACATCCCGCCGCCGGGACAATACCGGCGTAAACCGGTCACTATTCTGATCACATCACGGGGCTGCGACAGACGTTGCATTTTTTGTTTTCAGATTGACAAGCGGCGTCAGTCCGGTAGCCGCGGTGTCCGGTTTCGCAGTGTAGAGAATGTTCTGCAGGAGATTGAGCTGTGTCTTGAACAGGGCTATCGGGAGATCAAGTTTATTGATGACACATTTGCTGCCAACTACGACCGGGCCATGGAAATTTGTCGAGAGATAAAACGGCGCAAGCTCGATTTCACCTGGTTTGCTTCGGCCTGCGTGAATCAGGTAGACAAACCGCTGCTGCAGGCCATGAAAGATGCTGGCTGCTGGGCGATCCTGTTTGGGGCGGACAGCGGCGTGCAGAAGACGCTGAATTCGTTGAGAAAGTCGACCACGATCGAGATGATTCGACGTGATGTCGGCTGGGCGAAAGAAGTCGGCATCCGTGTGAACACTCCATTTATCTTCGGTGCACCGGGCGAGACTTTCGAGGACGGCCTGAAGACGATCGACTTCGCCGTGGAACTTGACGCCGATTTTGCCAACTTCCATTCGCTTACGCCGTTTCCCGGTACGCCATTGCACGACAATCTGGAGAAATACGGGACCGTCTCGGAGAGCCTCTCGGATCGTACCTATCAGTCCGCTGCGTTCGTACCCTATACGATGACGCGCGATGAGATCCTTAAGCTGCGCCAGATTGCGTTCCGGCGTTTCTACACCCGGCCGAAATTCCTTTTGCAGCGGTTGCTGCAGATGCGCTCATGGAATGACCTACAGGTCAATCTGCAGGGGCTGCGCAGCCTGTATCAACTTTGGGCCGCGCGACATTTATTTCACGGATGGAAAGGCAAGGTGGGTACACACGAAACCATCGGGCAGAGAATAGATAAATAACGCTGCGAAAATATTCCCTGCTCAATTATGAAAACAGGAGACGGATACGATGAATATTTTGTTCGAGGTGACCTCAGCTGAGGCAGGCAAAATACTGGTGCCATTAGCGCGGGCCTGTGATCGCAATGCAGTTAGCTGGAGTTGCTTTTTCACCGGCGACGGTGTCAAGACTCTCGTCCGCGATGACGTCCTCGCCAGCATTGCAGGAGCCACCAAGGCAGCGGCCTGTGAACTCTCCTGGGAACGCCACATGGGAGAGCAGTCCTGCCCGGTGGAGATCGGCAGTCAGACCAACAACAGCGCCATGGTTGGTGATGGCGATAAAATTATTAGCCTTTAGGGAGGCTTACTATGGTACAGGCAAAATCAATTTTAATGCTGGCACGTCGCGACCCGACAGAAGCCATGCGCGTTGCAGCAGGCCTGACGATCTTTGGTCACACGCCGAGCATGGTGTTTATGGTACCGCTGGCGGATACACCCGAGAATACCGAGATGGCAGAGTTGCTGGAGTTCTCGGATGTTGAATCGAAGACTACAGTGCCCGATCAAACGATGCCGCATGTCGATGCAGACGCCTTGGCAACTGCGATCCTCGCGGCGGACACGGTCATCACTATCTGATCACAACAACCAACAAAAGGGAGCCACTATGAATATATTTGTACTGGATACAGGCCTGTTTCCCGAGAAAGGTGTACTCGAGCATGCACTTGAGCAGCTTGGACCGGAGCACGAGGTTTCTCGGCACGATGCAAATGCTGAGCTGACGGATGACGATTGGGATCATGTTGTACAGGTAATGATGTCCGCCGACCGGATCATAACGCTCTGATGGAGAGCTTCGAACTTTAAGTACCATATCAGAACAATTTAAGAAACGGGAGTGAAACATGAAGACACAACGTATTCTTGTACCGGTTGATGGTTCGGAAATGTCAAATTTTGCACTCCATGAAGCTGATAAACTGGCTTCGCAGAGCGAAGGCGAGTTGACCCTGATGTTCGTACATGAGCCGGCAACCGTTCACCTGATGGATGATAATTACCCGGAGCCTAAGGAGATGACAGAAACCTTGATGGAAACGGCGCAAAATTGCATGGAGAAATTGCTGGCAACGCTGACGACACCCGAGGGTCACCGACACTCTGTGATCGAGCGCGGCTCACCGGCTCAAACCATTGTTGACCACTCCGCTGACTATGACCTGATCGTCATGTCAACACATGGTCACACGGGTCTGAAGCAAATCCACCTGGGCTCGGTCGCAGAGCGAGTAGTGCGTGGTGCGCACTGCGACGTGCTCGTCGTAAAACAGTCAGGCGATGCAGTTAATTGAGCTGACAGACAGTGATCTGCTGAGCCTGGACTACCGGGCAACAGGATCCACGGGGCACGTCTCAGGACAAGGCCTGGCTGTCAATCAAATGCCGGGTATAAATGACCTTGTCTCGATCATCATCCCCGTCCACAATGGGGCGGCAAGTATAGCACGTTGCCTGGAAGCCGCCTTTGCATCGCGCTATGAACGCTTTGAGGTAATCGTTGTCAATGATGGCTCGGATGACAGCTCAGCCGAGATAATCAAGACCTTCCCCTGTACCCTGGTGCAGTTGCCCGGGCACTGTGGGGCTTCAAGGGCACGCAATATCGGTGCCTGTCACAGCCATGGGGATATCTTGTTTTTTACCGATGCAGATTGCCTGTTAAACGAGGATACCGTCGCGACTGCTGTTACGGCGTTAAAGGCGGCGGGCCGGGGCGTGGTACTGGGTGGTACCTACAGCGCGAAGCCGGCCGACGACCGTTTTTTCAGTACATTCCAGTCGGTCTTCATTCATTGCGCCGAAAGTCGTGGTCGCGATTACCCTGATTACATCGCAGCACATGCTATGGTGTTGCACGCGGGCACATTCGATAAAAGCGGAGGATTTGCCGAAGCATTTCTACCCATTATCGAGGATGTCGAATTCAGTCATCGGTTGCGGGCGAGTGGGCATCGACTGGTTATGGATCCCGACATTCAGGTTCGGCACCTGTTCGACTATTCCTTGCGCGGATCGGTCGGCAATGGTTTTAGAAAATCCAAATACTGGACTATCTACTCGATTCATAATAGGGATTTGCTGGCAGACTCCGGTACGGCCTCATGGGCACTGAAGTTCGATGTGGTTGCCTTGTTTTGCAGTATCCTTGCCGGACTGCTGTTGGTGGGTAGCGGGAATGTGTGGTGGCTGTTTATCATGGCGGCGTTAATGATTATTAACATCACTGTGAACCGTGATCTACTGCACGGGTTTTACCGCGCACGGGGGATGGCTTTTGCATTCGGTGCTTCCGCCTACTATCTGCTGGTCTATCCGCTAGTGGTCGGTGCTGGTGGAGTTGCCGGCTTACTGGGATACCGCCACTATGTCGACGTGCTGGAGAGTTCCGGATGATGTCCTCGATGCTACCCCATGCAAGCTCTATCTTCTGGAAAAGGCGACCCGTTCATCTCACCTTTTTCCTGACGCGCAAGTGTAACGCCCATTGTCCGTTTTGCTTTTATCTGCAGAGCACGGACAATCCGCAGACCAGGACTCCGGAATTGTCTATCGATGAGATCGAGCGCATCTCCCGGTCCATGGGTAAGCTGTTGTGGCTAGCCTTCTCGGGTGGCGAGGTCTATTTGAGGAAAGACCTGGTCGAGATAAGCAAGCTGTTTTACCATCAGAACAGCCCCGCCGTTATGCTATACCCAAGCAACGGTCTTTTACCCGAATTGATTCGTGATCAAACGCAGCGGATAGCATCACACTGCTGCAACAGTGTTGTAGTTGTCAAGCTCTCACTGGATGGTGTCGGTATTGACCATGACGAACTACGTAACACGCATGGGAATTTTGACAAAACCATGCGAACTTATGCGTTGCTAAAGGATCTGCTCGATGTCTATCCGAATTTCGAACTCGGCTTCAATACAGTCCTTACTGCGCAGAACCAGCATAAGGCCGACCAGATCATTGATTTTGTTGGGAGTCTGGACAGGCGGGTGACACACACTATCTCGATGGTGCGCGGTAACCTGCTGGACAACGGATACAAACAGGTCGATCCAGACATTTACTTGCGCGCAGCCGATATGCTGGCAGCCCGCCTGAGGAAACGGACAACCGGCATTCATCATTTTAACGGGGCGCGGCTTAAGGCAGCACAGGATGTTCTGCAACGCCGCTTTATTCATCAAACGTTAATCGGACAAGACAGATCACTGCCTTGTTACGCAGGAAAGCTGAATCTGGTGCTAACCGAATCGGGCGAGGTGTACCCTTGCGAGATTCTAACACAGAGTCTCGGAAACGTGCGGGACTATGACTACGATATTATGCGCGTGTCCCGTACCGACAAGGCAGGGGACATGCTGCGTTCAATAGCCACCAGTAACCCGCACTGTCGGACCTGCACGCACGAATGCAACTACATCACGAATATCCTGTTCAATCCCGCAATGTATCCTGCGATGATAACGGAATATCTTCGGCTATAGAGTTAATACAGCGACCCACTTGCGAGGTACGAGGGAATGAGAGAAAGTCACATTCTGAAGTTAGCGAAAGCTACGGGGCCACCGAAGCTGAAATCTTCATGTGCCAGGTTCCTGAGATAGATGGCCAGGTTTTTCAGAATAGCCGTTAGCGTGGTACTGCTCGCGATGCTTCTCTATACGTTGGATATCACGCGTATTGTTGATAGCGTCCGGGAGGTCAGGTGGTGGACGGTCCCGCTAGCGGTAGCTTTGCAGCTTCTGCTTTTTGCGCTGGCCAACGTCCGCTGGTGGGTTTTGCTAAATTACCATGCGTGTGGCTACCGCCCTGGGATGTTGCTCGCCCCCTATTTCATCGGGGTCTTTTTCAATTATGTTCTGCCGACTACGCTAGGTGGAAGTCTGTTTCGCATGTGTTACATCTACCGTGACAATCACGATGCGGTCATCGCCGTCTCCCCGGTCATTACTGAACGCCTGATTGGCTTAGTGGCTATGATCACCATGACAGCAGTGATCGTGTCATTACTGTCCAGCGAACATGTATATGTGCGCGTGCTGGCGAATACCCTGCCGTGGCTGCTGGCGTTTGCGTTCGCGGCGCTCGTGCTTATCGGCAGCCGCCGAACCTACCCCTACATACAGGCAGCACTCGTCCGTTTGCAGCGATACAAGGTGGCTGCCACCATGCTGCGCATCGTCGAAGCAGTTCATATTTATCTTTCTCATCCCGGGCTCGTGGCGCAGGTATTCGCTATCAGCGTTTGTCTGCAGGTGATGGCCGCGAGCGTCTACTACTTGCTCGGTCTCGGCCTTGGCGCCACGTTGGCACTGCCTGACTACCTGGTGATTGTGCCTCTGGTCTTCATGGCCGCAACATTACCCGTTTCCATCGGCGGGCTAGGCGTGCGTGAGGCCGCAGCAGTCAGCCTGTTTGTTGCTGCGGGTATGTCCCATGGCCATGCCGGTGCGATGGCATTCCTCTACCTGGTTGTTCTGTTGCTCAGCAGTGCTCCCGGGTTGTACTTTCTTCTCACGAATAAGGACTTCAGACGACTCAACCTGCAGATCCGTCATCAACCAGTTACATGATTGCTCGCGGGCGCGTCATTTTCTCAGTAAATAAAAACGCATGGAGTGTTACTCCGGTGCCTGCGAGTGGATCACCGAGTTAATCGGGTGGGGTATTTCGGACTCGCAAACCTCCTTGGGCCGCATACCATATGCCTAATCATAAACTCTCATCATAACGTCTACGACATTGCACAGAGCCCGCATATGTTCTCCTTCGTTCGGCATCAGTCATGTATCTACAAATGTAGCTGTTCGAAAAACTCTGTGTTCAATTTCATGATGATTAATATTGATTGGAAACCCTAATCCTGGCCTCAACCAGAGCGGTATTCATGGCATCCTTGTAGATGACGCGAGGGTAACCACCAACATTGTAATACAGTTCTATCGGCTGCTCGATGGAGGCAAGCTCAAGCATGCGCCGCTGTTGATCGGATAAATTCTGTAATTGTAATAAAGCAGGGGAGAGCCACTGTAGATAGCAGTAGATGATTATGCTGTCTAGTTCATTATTCCAGTGTTGCCGTATCAGCTGCTGTAGGTTGCATGCGTTTACCTGTACATTATGTTATGGCTCTGTTATTGATTTCTGATCAACCATGATTAGTTTGTCGGTATTAAAGCCAAGTACGGTCGAGAGCTGGATAAACCTGTCCACTACTTTTTGTTCAACAACAGGCGTACGCGCCAGTAGCCATAAATACGATTGATTGTATCCTGAGACAAATGCATATTGATAGCTTTCATGGTCGAGCTCGAATATGGCATAGGATCCATAAAATGGACCAAAAAATGAAACCTTAAGATGAGCTTTGTCTGGTGTATCAACGAAATAGGCCTTGCCTTCTACCTGCTGCCAACGTTTTTCCTTGGTTGAATACCCTCTATTGATAACTCTGATGCCCCCGTCATCGCGCATACTGTAGTTGGCATTGACATGGCTGAGTCCGCTTTCAAACGAATGGTCCAGGCGTGCAATCTCGTACCACTTGCCCAGATAACGTTTAACCTCAAATTCCTTAACAGGTTTAACTGAATCAGGCAAGCCTGTGCATGCACTCATCAATAATGTAAAAGCGATTAGCAGGGCCAGGCGAATCATGTTAATTGATGGTACCCATGGTTTCATTATCACTAATTTTATTGTAGATATCGATTGAACTAGAATCTATTTCTTCCATGGAAATTACCATGTATTCCTGTTTACTCTGTTCTGATTCGAAATATATTTTCAGGGATGTTTCCCCTTGTCCTTCAATGGTGAAGGGAGCGTTTTCTAGATCGGTAACATCTTTGCCAGTGATCGGATCAGTGGTCGTGACTAACATAGGCTGACTCCTTTACATTACGTTGGTATTTGTGGCTTGTTTGGCCTGAGCGGCAATCAGATCAGGTATAGTTGGTATAGCACCCAGGTAGTCGGTAGTGGTAATACAAACATCTGGATAAAGATTCCGTGCCTGTTCGATTTCCGAAGGTATATCTTCTGCAACATGTCTCCCTGCAGAAAGAAAGTAGGGTATTACAATGACCTCATGGGCACCGCTAATAATGCACTGACTGATTCCTTCGGAAATCGATGGTTCAGCCAGTTCCAGAAAAGCGCAGTGAACCGAATCAAATTCCTGGCCAACTCTTGTTTTAATGGATTCGGTTAGCAACCGTACTTCGTCATTTGAGGCTTGCCTGCGGCTGCCATGAGCTACGATTAATAGTTGTTTCATAAATAACTACTCCAGGTTGATGAATTTATTTCTTTTACCCCCTGTACTGCAAAAACCGGGTCAGAATGTAGTTTTTGCTGGAAGTATTTGTCATCTGATGGCCTCAACCATCCATGCCATGATTCTGTCAGCAGGGTGGTAAATGCATTGGATTTACGGAAGTAGTCGAGCACCAGACCCATACGTTCATAGGGGTGTAACTCAGTCCACACACGGATCACTTTTTCCGGAAACCAACGGTCGGAAAATGTAACAATAAAGCGGCCTCCCGGTTTCAGTATCCTGGCAATCTGTTTAAAAACATCATCGGGATGAATGACATACTCAATCGATACAGTGCATATCACTACATCAAACTCGTTGTCATTGTAGGGTAGAAGTGGATTCTGGTTTAAATCCCATACATCATGCGACTGAAGTCTTGGATTAGCCTGTAGTTCTTCCTGGTTCATTCCCAAACCGATTACATTCACGCTGTCATCAATGCCATTTAAATGTGATTCCCAGCTGCTCATCAAGTCCAGAATCTTCATGCCTGGCTTGATATGCTCAAGATAGATCTGATTGATGGTTTGACGTGCGCGGCTATCGATGTGTTGTACCATTCGAGGTGACTGATAGAACAGGCGATCTTCAAAATCTACTTTACGTGAGAAACTGGCTTGATTGGTAAGTTCTGTTGACAGCTGGGACGTTGTACACTGTAGCCCTGAGCCATTATTAGCTATGTCGCTGGCTATATCGTTACACTGGCCGCCGCGTTCTTCTTTTGATGGAAGTAATTCGTCAATTTTCACGCCAATGGCCAGTTCAAAGTCAGACAGGGGATGATTCAGGTCAACCTCAACTTCTTTTTCATCCATATTGCGTAACAGGAATGGCGTCATATCCTGTGGATAGATCGTACCGAGACCACTGCAACCAGCCAGTAAACCTTTTGGATAATGCCGACCTATATAAGGGCCTGGAATGTGACGGGTAGAAAAGTTTGTGGTGACAGACTTATGTCTAACATGTTTTAGCGCTTGAGCCTGCTTTGCAGGAAATACTTCTCCTGTGTTGATTCCGGATTCAGCATGACTGCCGTCATCCAGATCTTGAAATTGTTCGTTGATGTCACCCGGGAAAATATCACGCCAGAAATCCACCTTCGGGAAGTATTGCCAGTCAATATGGGAGGCATCCGCTGAATTCCAACTTAAATAGCACTTTGCACTCGCGAGTTTTGCTCGGTTCATAATGGGTTCCTCACACTTCTCAGTAGACTTGCTCTTGCTATAAAACTTGTACAAATACTTGCTATTAATGTATATATATTGTATAAGTATTGCATAGGGCATAGCTAATGTCAAAAGTTGTTTTGTTTTGAGTGATACAGCAGCTTTGACTAATAGTTTTTAATGGACATTTAAAGATATGGAGACCTCCATGAAACTTGTCGCTATTTTCTTGATATGCATCAGCAACATAGCTTTCGCTGCACCTGCAGAGAGCTGCCCAGAGGCGCTTGACCATTATAAGCGTCCTCTCGCTAGGGATAAGAAGGTACATCTGTGTGAGGCATTTAAAGGAAAAGTAGTACTGATTGTAAATACTGCCAGTAAATGTACCTTTACGTCTCAATACGAAGGGCTGGAAAAGTTATATGCCAAATACAAAAATAAGGGATTGATAGTGGCAGGATTCCCTTCTAATGATTTTTCCGGGCAAGAGCCGGGTACTGAAAAACAAATTCAAAAGTTCTGTCGACTGACATATGGCGTACAGTTTCCAATGTTTGAAAAAACACACGTGCGCGGTAACAGTGCTGAGCCACTATATCGCTATCTCAGTAAGGTGACATCGGATGCGCCCAAATGGAATTTTCACAAATATCTTCTGAACAGGAAGGGTGAGGTAATAGGCAGCTTTGCCAGTCATGTTCGTCCTGATAGTCCGCAGCTTGTAAATGTGATCGAGCAGTTACTTTGATTTTAATACGGAGATCAGCCATGAAGAAACAAGACCAGGAGATTGTATGTAATATAATCAGGATTGGTGTGAGCTCATGTTTGCTTGGAGCGAAAGTACGTTTTGATGGTCAGCATAAACGTAATACCTATATTAATGATTTATTGAGTGAGTATTTTTATTTCGTTCCGTTCTGTCCGGAAGTTGCGATTGGGATGGGGACGCCAAGGGAACCCATCCGCCTGGTGGATGATCAAGGTAACATTCGCGTGGTAGAAACGCATAATCCAGATCGTGACCATACACAGCAACTGCGGGAATACAGTGGTAAAACAGCGTCTACCATGGAGTATTTATGCGGTTTTATTTTTAAAAAGGATTCGCCGACCTGTGGGATGGAGCGGGTCAAGGTATATGCGCAAAATGGTATGCCGGAAAAGAAAGGGACGGGTATATTTGCCGAACAGGTCAGACTAAAGAATCCTCTGTTGCCACTTGAAGAAGAAGGCAGGTTAAATGATCCGGTGTTACGGGAAAATTTTGTCAATCGGGTGTATGCATACGCGCGCTGGAAGGACCTTACGGCGAATGGCTTGACTAAATCCGGATTGATTGATTTTCATACACGACACAAATATCTGATTCTTGCCCATCACCAGAAGATCTATTACAAGCTGGGTCGGGAATTGTCTGAAGTGAAGCGTGATGAAGTAAAAAACTTCTCTGAATACTATATCAGTAGTGTTATGACTGCACTCAGGGAGCCAGCCAATCGTAAATCACATGTCAACGTGTTGCAACACATGCTTGGGTTTCTGCGCAGCTGTCTGGATCGAGAAGATCGGGCCGAGCTGGTTGATGCAATCAAATCATATAGCCGCGGTGAGTATCCATTGGTTGTACCCATAGCGTTGCTGCAGCATCATTTTCGCAGGTATCCGCATCCATTCATTGAGCATCAGGTGTATTTGAATCCACATCCCAGGGAATTGATGTTGAGAAATTCAATTTAGACAGTACAGATGAAGTGTCGACAATGCGGATTTGAAGGCAGGTTTCAACACAGGTATACATGGCTGGCACTGTTAGCCTTTGTGGTGTGGATGGTTCCATTGTTTTTTATGTTGCTGGGAAGCTGGCCATTTATGATCCTGCCTGCAATCGTTATCAGTATCTGGGCATGGACTGCAAGAAAAAGTGTATGTCCTCAATGCGGGACTGAATATTTACACTGAAGTGCAATCGTCTTGTTCCAGCTGTTATCTGGCTGATTTTATATCGTTCCAGATTGATAGTGCACGTTGGCGACTTTGTTGCAAGTCGACGATCGCGTAAGGGTAATGTTCTCCAAGCTTGAAATTGGCGTCTGCCAATAATTCTGATGGTGCCTCCCACGGTTGATGTATCCATTTTTCTGGTAGCGATGCCAGTTCTGGTATCCATGTGCGTACATAGCTGCCGTCCGGGTCAAAACGTTGACCTTGGCGGACGGGATTGAAGATGCGAAAAAACGGCGCTGCATCTGCGCCGCAGCCCGCTGTCCATTGCCAACCCATGGTGTTATTGGCCAGGTCGGCATCCACCAGCGTGTCCCAGAACCATTTGGCTCCCTGTTGCCAGGGTATTAACAGATTCTTCGTTAACAGGGATGCAGCGATCATGCGTACCCGATTATGCATGCAGCCAGTCCGCCAAAGCTGACGCATGCCGGCATCGACTATCGGGATGCCGGTCAAACCCTGTTGCCATGCCTTGAAATCCTTCTGGTAGGACTTACGCCATGGGAAGGTATTGAAACGTGCATCAAGGGGTTTGTTATGTGTGTCCGGAAAGTGGTAGAGCAGGTGATGGGCAAAATCCCTCCAGCCCAGTTGACGCAAGTAGGCTTCTGCAGCCTTGATGGTCCCCTGATGCCTGTTGTTAGTGCAGAATGCCTCTATATTTTGCCATATCCTCCAGGGGCTGATTTCGCCAAAATGTAAATGGGCTGATAATAATGAGGTGCTGTCGATGGCAGGGATATCACGATCATTGTGATAATCTGTCAGTGATCCACGCTGGAATTTTTTCAGCCGTTTCAGTGCTTCCTGTTCACCTGGTTTCCAGGTTTCATAAAAGCCAGAGTCCCAGGCATTTTCAGGCAATAAACTCAGGTCATCAATCGTACAGTTACTTTGATTACTGATTTTGTGGTCATACCCGATCAGGCGTGAAGGGGTTTTGCTGTTATAGAGTGTTATACCTCTGCGCTGCATGGTATTCCAGAACGGAGTAAATACCCGATAGGGAGAGCCATTGTCCTTAACGTTGTTCCAGGGTTCAGTCAGAAGTGCGCTGTTAAAGCTTTCTGTAATGACGCCGGATTTTTCAAGGCTGTTTTTGATTCTGGTATCACGCTTGATGGCATAGGGTTCATAACAGCGGTTCCAGAACACATGGGTGCAATCGCTATCCTTGCACAGTCGTGATATTTCCTCTAGAGCATTACCCGAAAGAATCACCAGCTCAGACCCTCTTTCGTGCAAGGCGTGTTGCAGTGCCGACAGGCTATGATGTAACCACCAGCGACTGGCTGCGCCTAATGGCCATGGACCTTTACCGGTCTCCAGAATATAGATTGGGATTACTGGCTGTTTACTGGCAATTGCTGCTTGCAGGGCCGGGTTATCGTGAAGACGTAAATCCTGACGAAACCAGATGATAGAACTAGCCATGATAATTATGACTGCAGGGTCTTGCTGATGATTTCGAGTCCGCTTTGGATGTCATCACCGGTAGATATGGCACCACCGGACTGGATATCTTCATGGTAGCGACTCGCCAGTGCACCACCGACAAAGACCGGTATATCGACACTGGATACGAGCCGCGGCAGCATTTCCGAAAACAGGCTTTTGCCTGGACGTGAGAAGCCGGACAGGATAATGGCATCACATGGGCGTTTTTCCAATACAGCCGGAATTTGTTCAAGGGGTAGGTTGGAACCCAGAATCAGGGTTCGATAGCCGTGATTCAGTGCAGCCAGTGAAAATAGCAGTATGCCGGTTTCATGCTGTTCTCCTGGCAAACATGCGATGAGCAGCATTGGTCCAGTGGTGTGCAGATTCAAATGTTGAATCCGGGAGCCCAGTTTGTTGCGTAGATATACGCTAAAAAAATGTTCCTGTGCGATACCGGATTCACTTTCCTTCCAATGCTTACCCAATATCTGTAACAAGGGAGTAATGAGACGTGAGCTTATGATATCCACAGGATACAGGGACAGTGCATCATTGTAGATATTGTCCAGGCGGTTTTCATCGAAGTTGTCAATTGCATCGAGCATCATATCCTTGTATCTACTCCATACATCTTCAGTAATCTGACCCGTTGAGCCGGCATGAGGAGTTTGCACCTGATTCAGTAAGGGTTTTACCTGGCTGATTGCCATTCCCTGGTTCAGCAAGGCTGTGATGCGATTAATTCGCTCAATATCTTCTTTTGTATATAGTCGGTGACCTTTGGGTGTTCGCTTTGGAATGATAAGTTGGTATCTACGCTCCCAGGCACGCAACGTAATGGGATTCACACCGGTTACTGCCGATACTGTTCGTATAGGAAAAAGGCCGCTTTCCTGTTCATTATGGGCATCTGTAGTCATCACTTGAATCAGTTATCAGTATTGTATAAGTATTGTATCATATTATTATTGCATTGTTAGTGATACCACCGCTGGCAAGCAGCCAGCAACTCTAAGAGGCCCTATAAAACCGTTGCGCGTCTACCTCAGAATCACCTTTGGACTTCCGCCAGGCGCTTGCTACGCTGCGTTTCGGTCATGCAGTATATATTCGATATTGCTGAGATCGGCACACCATCATTCCGCAGTTACATTAAGCGGTTAGCGGGCAAGCGTTAGCCGCTATTTCTGCTTCATTAACTATAAATTAATTATACAAATTTACTCCAATACGCCATTAAGTTGTCCGTTAGGCTGGAATTGAGGATAGGATTATGATTGCAATAGTGTTTAAAAATAAATATATATCAATATAAACAGTAACATATACAATTCTTATTACTATAAGAATAATATGGTAATAAATTTATTGACATATACAAGAAATATACAATAATTATACATATGTTGCTGGGCATAACCGCCCTTCAATAACATCCACTACAGGAGGCATGACATGAGAATTCAGATTACAGACCCGATCAGCGGTAGGGACGTAGATAACCTGGACAGCGCACCCTATGTGATTGAAGGACAGGGTGAGGATTCACTGAAAATTTATTTCAACACTGAACAGAACAAGCAGGTTTACCAGGAAGTGCAAACCTTCGAACTGGGTAGCCACGCTGTAGAGATATACAACCGTACAACTGGTATAAGCATGGAAATGTAGTCGTCAAAATCATGTTTCTGCCTGGAGAGAATGATGAGAGTCACAACGCGCGACCCGATGACGGGAAATGATGTGCATGATAGTAGTAATGCTCCATATGTCACAGAGGGCAGTGGTGAGAATGCCTTAAGAATTTATTTTGAAAGTGAACAGACTAAACAGGAATATCTGCAGATACAGCCGCGTACGCCCTGGGGTTGTTCACTGCGTCTCTATAAGAGTTTTGAGGATAACGAGGCCATTCTTTGGGATTAAAGGAACATCATATGATCATGATCGTCGTAAATAAGGAAGGCGTGTATGAAAGATATCAATTTGGCTATGGATCTGGCTGAGCAGGGTTATTTACCGGATAGCGTGATTAGTCTAGAGGTCCATAGACTGATGAAGCAACGTTTGAAAAAGGTTAGTCATTATGATTGCGAGCAGTTGGCGGATAGTCAAAATATTTTTATTCAGTCAGAGAATTTAGATACTGAACGTTAATACCTGGCAAATTCACTTGTAATGACATCGTTAATAACTCTGCGTTTCAATAGATTAGACAGTGTGTCCGATTTTGAAAGTAGTTCGAGTTTTAACACAAGTTGATTTGATCTGTGACATCACCTTCGATTGCAACAAAATGCATGACATCGCCGCTTGTGTTTTTGAGGGGAGAAATATTCATATCGAGCCAATATTATCTACCGCTTTGTGAATAGTTTTTGATCGTCATGCGGATAGGAATCTTGGCATCCGGTCCATTCCTGATTAATTAGTACCAGTAGATTGCAGGATTCTCGGGTTTTGGCCTAGCGCTTCTTCAAGTGAATGTCCTGTCAGTTTTGTAAACGCTTTATTCACGTAAACTATTTCTGGGCCAGGCGTATCCAGCGGGTGTGCCTTGGTGACAATGACGATATCCTGTGCGGCCTCTACAATATCCTTGAAGCTGAAATTATTTTTATCCATTTCAGTTTTTGTCTCGCCTCGTTATGGGGCAAACCCTGTCATGCGTTTAAACATCGGTATCAGCTTATCTTGTTTAGTTTTATGATGCCTGACTTTTGCGGAGATCAGTTATGCACCGTTATGTTAAGTTATTGATTATAGATAGCAGATACCACGTTTAGGATTAATGGTCCCAATAACTTATTGATTTATATAGTATCCATGAACAAGGCGGACGAAAGTTTAGCAAGCATTCATAGGATGCGCAGAATGCCGGCGCTAAGCGGCCGCTCCTGTTCATCCATGTACCCGGGGCATAAGCACTACCCTATGCAAAACGGCAGCCCCGAAGGGGTGAGAGTGACCTATTTGTCCCTTTACTTGCACCACTGACACTCATAAAGCATGAATTGGGCTGTTATTACAAACCGGTTTCCCTGTTGCCATGAAGTTTTCAATATATTGTTGACTTACATCAATAAGCATATCGCTTATTTATAATAAATTAAATCATTGGCAAATTGTAATTAAAAGACAGGATGGATTCATGTAGCCAAAGGTCATGGTGCTGGGTAGCTATAAGCCAGGCTATCTGCATTCAAAAGCAGGCTGGACCAGCAATAAAACAGGAGCGCTACCCACACTGCAACAGAATGTTATTACAGTAGTCTACTCATACTCCTTAGGTAAATAAGAGGATCGGTTGAAAGCACAGATCAAGGTTCTTGTTTTCCTGGCAACAGCAATTCAATTGCTGTTTACAACTCCTATGTGTCTGGCAGAAGTTGATGGCAGCTGTACCATGTGCCATAAATACCCGGGCCTCGGAAGAATAGAAAAAGCTGAAGGTGAGCAAGCGAAAAAGACCAAGCGGCTTTTTTATATCAACAATAAACTGTTTGAATCAACCTATCATGGCAAGATCCGTTGCAAGAGCTGCCATACCGGGGTAGAGAAAATCCCGCATACAAACGCACCGGCGGTCGATTGTGCAACCAATTGCCATATTGTTGACCCATCCACTAACAGATCATTTTCTCACAAGAAAATCGTTGACGATTATAACAACAGTGTTCATGGAGAGGCTGGCTCACGAATAAAAGACAAAAGTGATTTGCCAGTTTGTAAGGACTGTCACAATAACAAGACATACCATGATACTGTCGGGAAACAGACGGACTCCATACATAAGGTAACGGTTTGCAAGGAATGTCATGAATCAGAAGAATTCGTGCAGCGATTTTATGAGCATATAATGTATCGAACCAGCAAGCGGCGCCCTTCAAAAGATGTCGTAAAACTATGTAGTACATGTCATGCAGATCAGGAGTTGATGAAAAAAGCCGGTCTCGATGCTGTGGTCGGTTTTACGTATACATTTCATGCCAAGGCCATCAAGTTTGGTAACGAAGAGGTGGCAAATTGTCTGAATTGTCATGCGCCTTATGATCTAGGATTTTCCCCTCATCGAATTACATCCCGCCAGGAAGAGCACTCGCCAGTGAGTATTGAAAACAAGATCATGACCTGTCGCCAATCGGGTTGTCATGTAGAGGCCATCGATGAATTTTCGCTGGGTAGTCGGGTGCATCCGTCTCCGGAAAAGATCAGGTTCCTGATGAGCGGAGAGGAACCTGTTCCAGAGGAGAATCAGGTTATAAAAGACCCGACTTTTCAAACAAAGGTGGTTGGCTGGATACAGCTCTTTTATAAGGTCCTGATTACGGTGGTTGTGGGTGGACTGGGCCTGCATCGACTACTGGATATGTACGCCTCGAGACGTGAGCGCAGAATACGGGGGCACTAGAGCATGAATGATACAGTAAATAATAAAAGCCAATTTATCCGTTTGACCAGGAGTCAACGGATACAACACATTATTCTGATGATCTCAACAACCTTGCTCATCATTACCGGTTTCATGTTGCAGGCGGATCGCTGGTTTATCAGTGTGCTGGGTAACGCAAGTGAAGCAGTTTTCTGGTGGAGAGGGTTCATCCACCGTGTTGCCGGTGTCGTGGTGACGGTAATTTGTGTCTACCACCTGATATATGTCGTTGTCAGCAAAGAGGGCAGAAGCTGGTTTCTGGATATGTTGCCGAGGGTGAAAGATATTGTTGATGCGTGGCAGAATATAATGTACATGTTGGGGTTCAGAAAAGAACGGCCACAAATGGATCGTTTTTTCTACCTGGAAAAGCTGGAATACTGGTCGGTCTACTTTGGCATGTTTGTTGTTATTGTGACGGGCACTATGATGTGGACCGAATACCTCTGGCCCAAGTTCTATATAGACGTCGCAGGCGCTTTTCACCTTGGTGAAGCGACTCTGGCCGCGCTGGCTATTATCGTCGGGCATATTTTCTCGGTGCATTACAACCCACACGTTTATCCGATGAACCGGGCGTTTATCGATGGCATGATCTCTGAAGATCTGATGAAGGAAGAACATCGTCTCTGGTATGAGCGGGAAATGAATAAGAAAGAAAATCAGCAAAATGGAGTTGATGATAATGCCAAGTGAAGACACCAAGCATTGTCTGAAGTGTCTGGCGGTGGATTTGCTGATGGGTCTGGTTTTTCTGGCCCTGATCGGATTCGGGGTCTGGCTGATTTATATCTATTTTTTACGTGGACCAATAGATATCGAAACGCGAGGTTTTGTTTCAAGGACTGTACGTAGTGAAGAAGTACAGCCGATTCATGTTGAGAAGTATCGGCTTAGCCATTTCCATAATCTGGACGACGTGGTGTTGAAAGGTATTCCATCTGAATCACTTTGTGTGAAATGTCATGGTGATTATCCTCATACAAAAGAAAAGAAGACTCGCTCGTTTTTCAATGCTCATGCATGGTTCATGGCATGTGAAGTCTGTCATATCAGGCCGGATAACGCTGAACAAGTAAACTACCTATGGCTGGAGGCAGATACAGGCGAGGCATTAACCACCCTGAACGGTCAGCCTGGGGTGTATGGGGGACAAATCGTGCCACTAATAGTCGAAAACCAGGCACAGAAGCGGCTTGATATTCTTTCCGTTACGGATCAGGAGTTTGGCGAAGAATTTATCAAATTGCGTGAACATCTTGATGAAGGACAAGTCAAATGGTCACTGAAAAAGATCCACAAGCCCCTCGCTAAACAAGCAGTCTTTTGTGATGAATGCCATACCCGGGATGGCTTACTGGATTTCAGTCAGCTATTGTATTCATCACAAAGGGTGTTACATCTCCAGTCGCTGGATATGGCATCTATGGTCAAGGCTTATGAAGAATTTCATTTGCCTTCATTGCTTGATGCAAGGTAGATCTATTCTTCTGTAAATCTTTTACGCATCATTATGAGACCCCGCTAGGTCATTATAATTGGCATTCTCACAACTTGCATGGATCTTTTATAGGAGAAAGGTCAAAGTTACTAAAATCGACATATAAGTGGGGTCAGGTCACGGTTTACCCTGAAATTAGTAAAAAACGACAAAGCTCATAGGTCAAAGAGATCGATAACAAATCGAAATTTTTCTCATTTGTCACAGATTTTTTATCTTCCGTTCCTACATACTTGGCATATAGAAAACTTCGTATTTTTTTATAATATTGCCAATGTTCAGGTTTTTCAGGGCTACGGCTTGTTCTGTCGTAAAGCCTAAGGAACTGAAATCAATCATACTCATGGAGGAATGACATTCCACACATGCAGTAGTATGTTCCATTTTTACGACATCACGATGATAATGGCGTATTTCAATAGTTTTTTCATCTTCATCCAGTCGTGATCTAGAGGAACAGACTTTGTGTGCGCCATCAGTGTCCCAGGTATTCATTAAGGCCTGTAATTTTCCATCTTTATATACGTAGGGGGCTATTCTGGAAAGTATTGAATCAGACTTCTGTGAAATATTATTATCTGGTGTATAAAAGCTTCCAAATGCGTCTCCCTGAAATGCCACATCCCTTGTCTGTACCCAGTCATAACGTGAAACAGTGAACTTGGATCGATCAAGGTGGCAGACCTCACATACCATGTAGCCGGTATGCATGTTCAGAAAAGCACGAGCAAAAGGCTCTTTTTTATGAGGATATATCTTGTGGCAAACTTTACAAGAAGTCTTGTCCTCCAGGTTGGTAATAACTGACTGTTCATTTCGATGAAATCCCTTGCGAGGCGTCTTAGCTAGCAAGGCTATATCCTTGTCCGATTGGTGACACCCTGATTGACACGTGGTCATGTTATTACCAACGTGCGGAATTTTGTCCACGTCTAGATGACAGGCTTTACAATCAAGATGTCCATGTGGTGTAGTGCGATATTTTTCACTATCGATGTGAAGTATTTTCAGGCCAGTGTTGTCATCTTGTCTAACCAGGCCTGGATATTGATGGCAGGTAAGACAGGCGGAGTCCTCAACTTTGGCAGTACTGTGAAGAGGGAAGGTGATTATGAAAATACAAATCAGAAGCAGATTGAAAACCTTGTTACCCATAGCATTTGCCTCATATAGAAAATACTAAAGCCCTGTAACAGATTTACCTGTAGTCGTTAGGGTGCTAAAACCCAAGCACATAACTTCAATTGAAGTATTCTACCCCTTTCATACATTAGAAAAAACTTATATATAAATAGAAATGATCTAAATCAAACAATTTACAAAAGTTTATAAATTGTAGAGGAAAACGGTCGAATAAGGGTGGAGTGAAGCACTTAGTTGTAATCGTAACTCAGGAAATATGTGTTCTGTCTGTTGAACTATGATTTATTCTTGGTTCTGCGCTATGAAAAGGGCTGTTCGGCGTTGATTCAGAAAGAAACCAGATAAAGGGTAGAAATGATAGAACNNNNAAAAAATATGTAGATAATTTGATCCTGGTCAATAGACTTTTGCAAAAATTAGGACATAATTATATTATGAAGTACTAAATTTATAAGCGTATAAGCTAAGCTTTTACAGGAGGCTGATCATGATCAAGATATTTTCAGGTTTTTTCGCGGGGATTGTCCTTGTGATAGTGATTGCCTTCAAGTTTGCAGGCGGTTTTATGTTCTCCGAATATGCAAGTCCTTTTGGCGTTGAAGAAACGGCTGCACGTGTGCAGGCCAACATCCAGGCCCTGGAAAAGAGAGGGTGGAAACTGTCAGCGCTACGTAACCCGGCACGTGCGGCACAGGTAAGTGGTATTAATGTTTTACCCGTATTGTTGGTCGAAGCTTGTAGTACAGATTATTCCGCGCCACTGTTAAAAGAAATGGAAACTCGTATTCTTTCAATCCTGATGCCTTGCACGATCAGTGTATACAAAAAGGATGACGGCAAAACCTATATCGGTACGATGAATTCCGGACTCATGGGAAAACTGTTTGGTAGCAAGGTAGCATCTATCATGACTGAAGTAGCCAAGGATCAGCAGCAATTTATCGTTATGGACCCGAGCAAGCCGGCACCTCCATTAATCCGCAAGAGACCTGGCGGTGGTAGTGGCGGCGCAGGTACACCAGAAAGCGGTTGTTAAAGCATGTTTTTAGTTAGAACATTATTTTTGTTTCTGCGCACTACGCAGTGACTTTGGAGAAGAAGTGATGAATACCACGAGATTCAGTATCCGCTATCTCCTGTTAATTGCCGCTGTATTGATGCTGTCTTTATCATCTTACGCAGCGGAGCAAAAGGAAAGTGTTGCTACAATAAAAATGACACAAGCAGCAAAACAGGCGAGTAAATCAACTGCGGATCATACCAAGTTCACGGAACTGCAAAAGGATTTTGAATCAGGGCCGGAGGTAACGGCAGCCTGCCTGGAATGTCATACCGAGGCAGCTAAACAGGTCCATAGTACTAAGCACTGGACCTGGGAATTTCTTAATCCGGCGACGAAACAGCGCCTGGGGAAAAGGAACGTCATTAATAATTTCTGTACTTCTGTAAAGTCCAATCAAGCTTTTTGTAGTGCCTGTCATGTGGGATACGGATGGAAAGATGACACATTCGATTTTGCAAAGGAAGAAAATGTTGATTGTCTGGTCTGTCATGATACAACTGGCAAGTACAAGAAGATTCCTGGTCTTTCCGGTCATCCCAACTATAAACCCATGGAATGGCCGCCTAAATCCGGAAAAATCCGGGAACCTGTCGATCTGAAGAAGGTTGCCCAGAACGTCGGTAAAACCAGCCGTGATTCCTGCGGTAGTTGCCATTTCTATGGTGGCGGTGGAAATGCGGTAAAACATGGTGACCTGGATAGTTCACTAAAACAGCCTTTGCGTTATCTCGATGTGCATATGGAAGCCAAGGGATTAAATTTCAGTTGTGGTAAATGCCACTTGAGTGATTCACATGAAGTAACTGGCAGCCGCTATGCGCCGACTGCAGCAGATGACAAAGGTGCGTTGCTACGGGGTAAGGAAGATGGTCGTAATCCGACTACCTGTGTTGCCTGCCATGGCAATGAGCCTCATAAAGAATATGCCAAGCTCAATGATCACATTGATAAGGTTGCATGCCAGACATGTCATATTCCAGAGTTTGCCCGTGGCAATATTCCGACCAAAATGACCTGGGACTGGTCTACTGCAGGACGTCTGGATGAAAACGGTAAACGACTGAAAATCCGCAATAGTGGCGGTATGGTTGCCTATGACAGCAAGAAAGGCGACTTTACCTATGAAAGCTCAGTTATCCCTGAGTATGTCTGGTTTAATGGAAATGTAAGATACACACTGTTTGGCGACAAAGTGGATGGTAGTGAGATTGTCAAGATCAACCAGTTCATGGGTGGGCCTGATGATCCCAATTCCCGTATCTGGCCGGTCAAGGTATTTAGAGGAAAACAGCCCTGGGATGTTGGAAACCAGACGCTGGCGGTCTTTCATACCGCAGGTGAGGACGACAACGCTTACTGGAAAAAGTACGACTGGGAAAAAGCCATGAAAGTAGGCATGGCTGCAGCAGGGATGGAATACAGCGGTAAAATGGATTTTGTCGAAACCGAGATGAGCTGGCCGATTACACACATGGTTGCACCCAAAGCAGATGCGCTGAGCTGCGCGCAATGTCATAACGAGAACGGCCGTTTGAGAAATGTACAGGGTATTTATTTGCCTGGAGCCAATAATACACCTGTTATGGACAAGATTGGCTTAGGTATAGCACTGTTGGCACTGCTGGGTGTACTGGCTCACGGTGGTATCCGTATCCTGACAAGTCGGAAGGGGGCCAAGTAAAATGGCAAGAATCTATATTTTTAAGCGTTTCGAACGTTTCTGGCACTGGTCACAGGCAGCATTGATTGTGTTCATGTTGCTGACCGGCTTTGAGGTCCACGGCAGCTACCGGATATTCGGATTTGAAAATGCGGTCACGTACCATACCTTTGCGGCATGGATGATTATTGCCCTGTGGGTGTTTGCGGTATTCTGGCACTTCACAACCGGTGAATGGAAGCAGTATATACCGACTATGGAAAAGGTTGATGCAATGGTCAAATATTACATTACCGGTATTTTCACGAATGCGCCGCATCCATTCAAGCAAACCAGATTAAGCAAGCATAATCCCTTGCAACGTCTGGCATATCTGTTTGTACTGGTGGTTATCAATCCGGTAATCTGGTTCAGCGGCTGGGCATACCTTTTCTATAATGACCTTGCGGTTGTTGGATTGGGCTGGCTGTCATTGGACTGGATCGCGTTTTTTCACGTCGTCGGTGCATTCATGATGCTGATCTTTTTCATTGCGCATGTTTATCTGGCAACGGCAGGTCATACGCCTACTGCGCATATCAAGGCAATGATCACAGGATGGGAAGAGTCTGAAGAGTGAGGCGCCTTGCTTCTATAACCAAGGTAAGTTTATTACCCCGCCACAGTAGCAGTGTTGGCGCAGACAAAACCGTATATCTCCGGTTTGTCTGCGCTGTCTTTGTATATATGTCAGTTTCGTTATCGGCCTTCGCGCTGGATCGCGCAGAGGCAGACAAGATACCTCATGTAAACAAAAAGGCACGTGATAATTTCATCCATTATATTTATTCGGATAGTCATAAGGCATTTGCGATTGCACCCGGTGGCACATGGGCCTGGACAGAAAGCGAAGTAAGTGAAGATCAGGCCAGGATTATTGCCCTAATGCGTTGTCAACAGCACACAGAACAAAAATGCGTACTCTACAGTCTGAATGACAAAATCGTTTTCGATGCCGATGCATGGCCACGTTTATGGCGTGCCAGATCAGATCAGGCGAAAACAAGTGAATACAGCATTAGTCGTCATACCCGGTTTCCCGATTTGCGCTTTGCAGATAGTAACGGGAGGTCCTTGTCGATTCGGCATTTTTCAGGAAAGATCACGCTGATTCATTTCTGGGGGTCTTGGTGCGCGCCTTGTCTTCGAGAATTTCCTGTTCTGCTGGAGTTGCAAACAACGTTAAGAAAGAATTTCGGCAACGATGTGGAGATGGTCCTGCTTCAGGTCCGCGAGTCTTTTGATACGTCTTATAAATGGGCACAGAAATACGACTTCGACAAGCTGCCGCTGTATGATTCCGGTGTAAAAGACGTGGATGATTCCAATCTGACGACGACTGATGGAAAATCCTATCCCGATCGTATGCTTGCGCGGGTGTTTCCAACCAGCTATGTACTGGACCGTAAGGGTAATGTGCTATTTTCGCACTATGGTCCTATCTCAAACTGGAGTGAGTATTTGCCGTTTTTCACAGATGTTGTGAAGCACAAGGCACCTTGATGTCTGCAATTCAGAAGTGAGCATAAAGAATAGTCTGTCAAACGAGAGCTTATAACGTGTTCTTCCACATCATCTTCATGCTTCATGATGTTTATACAACCTTTACTTGATTTCGTCCTGCTCGCTTTGCCGCGTACAGCGCATTATCAGCATGGGTGATCAGGGTTTCGCGAGAATCGCCGCGGCTATGCTGGGCCATACCGATTGAAACGGTAACCGAGGGAAGTGGCTTGCCATGCTGGTCAATAATTATTTGTTTGCTAATGTGTTCCAGCAGGCGGTTTGCAACCTCATGGGCATAGTCCAGGTAGGAATTGTGAAGAATGGCCACAAACTCCTCACCGCCATAACGGAGGGCAATATCCTCCTGACGCAGATTACCGCTCATAACCTTGGCGACTGAAGCAATAGCGAAGTCACCGGCCAGGTGCCCAAATTGATCGTTGTAGTTCTTGAAATGATCAATATCGATCATGAGTAGACATACCGGATGATTCATCGAGGCATATTGTTCAAAATGCTCATCCAGCCAGCGCCGGTTACGTAATCCGGTTAATGTGTCGAAATTGGATTTTTCCTCGTAATACTGCTGCAGCTTCTTAGTCTCAGAAATTGTGTGATTATCATTTCTGACCCGTTTACTGAGCAGGCGTAACAGGTTTTTCGCTACCACGCTGCTTTGTTCGATCAGGCCCCATAAAATCTGGTCTTCAATCTCAAGGACATCGCAGGCGACATCGGCGATCACGGAAGCGGAAGTATCCTCTTCTTCAATAATCGACATTTCACCGACACATCGTCCTTCACCAATATAGGACAGGGCCGTGCCGTCCCCTTTATCGAGTTGAATCCGTAAACGTCCCTTGAGAATTATATATAGAGAATGATTGCGTTGGCCGCGCTTGATCAAGGTCTCGCCTTCATCAAGCCGAAAAACCGGACAGGCTCTGGCGACTTGCTCAAGTATATCTGATTTGACATCCGCGAACAGAAATAGCCTGTTCAAGTCGTCCAGTGAAACTGCGGAATCTAGTTGTTGCATATCCAGGAGTATATATTGTCTGGGACCAGTCTTATCGCTAAATCCTGAATTTATAAGGAGGGCCTGATTAGATAGAGAGCTAGGCGCTGCCAATGAGTCATCAGTACATGAGGGCTTGGATGTTTCATATCGGATTCCAGTTCCGTTTCCGATATTTTCCATAGCTATAAAATATTATCATTAATAACAATAGGTTGAATAACAGCCATCCAAGAATAATAATCTTGACTAATTTACTCAAGAATATACGCTATACTTGAGTAAAAAGCTCAGGTACTAATTACATTAGTGTTACATTTAGTGTTGTTAGTGACGACTCAGTGTTGTTATAACATCAGGGGGTGGCCATGGGTGCTTCCACTCACGAACTGGACGCATTGCTGCAGGGCAAGTATCCGGCCGGTTTCTCTACGGATATCGAAACCGATACGCTAGCGCCCGGCCTGGACGAACAGACCATACGCGCTATCTCCGCGAAAAAAAATGAACCGGCCTATATGCTCGACTGGCGTCTGAAGGCCTATGCGCACTGGACCGGCATGGAAACACCAACCTGGGCCCACGTCCACTATACGCCGATTGATTACCAGGCGATCAGTTATTATGCCGCACCTAAATCAAGCGCCGATCGTCCGGGCAGTCTGGATGAAGTTGACCCCGAGATACTGGAAACCTATAACAAGCTCGGCATACCGCTGGAAGAACAGAACAGACTGGCCGGTGTCGCAGTAGATGCGGTATTCGACAGTGTTTCGGTTGCAACCACATTCAGGCAACAGCTGGCCGATGCCGGCGTGATATTCTGTTCCATTTCCGAAGCAATACAGCAATATCCCGAGCTGCTAAAACAATATCTCGGTTCAGTAGTCTCGTATACCGATAATTTTTACGCTTCACTCAATGCCGCTGTATTCACGGATGGTACTTTTGTGTATGTACCGAAAGGTGTGCGCTGCCCAATGGAGCTGTCCACCTATTTTCGTATCAATACCGAAAAGACCGGGCAGTTCGAGCGTACCCTGATCATTGCAGATGAAGGCAGTTATGTCAGTTACCTGGAGGGCTGCACGGCGCCGATGCGTGACGAGAACCAGTTGCATGCGGCCGTGGTGGAACTGGTCGCACTCGAAGATGCGCAGATCAAATATGCCACGGTGCAGAACTGGTATCCGGGCGACGAGGAAGGTCGCGGCGGGATATACAACTTTGTGACCAAGCGCGGTGACTGTCGTGGTGACCGCTCGCATATCTCCTGGACCCAGATGGAGACAGGTTCAGCCATTACCTGGAAATATCCCAGTTGTATATTACGAGGAGATGATTCGGTTGGTGAGTTTTATTCTGTCGCGGTAACACGCGGCAGGCAACAGGCCGATACCGGCACCAAGATGATTCATCTTGGCCGGAATACACGTAGCACGATTGTCTCTAAAGGGATTTCAGCGGGCAGGGCGCAAAACACCTACCGCGGGCTGGTGCGCATGTCCAGGCGAGCAGACAATGCACGCAACCATACCCAGTGTGATTCCCTGCTGCTTGGAGACCGTTGTGCAGCGCATACCTTTCCATATATTGAGGTCAGTAACCCCAGTGCAAAACTGGAGCACGAGGCGACCACCTCAAAGATTGGCGAAGATCAGTTGTTTTACTGCAGGCAGCGGGGTTTGTCCGAGGAAGAGGCGGTTTACATGATTGTGAATGGCTTTTGCAAGGAGGTATTCAACGAACTGCCGATGGAATTCGCGGTGGAGGCCCAAAAACTACTCAACGTCAGCATGGAAGGAGCAGTGGGCTAACCAGCGCTGTGGAGGTCAGGTGATGTTATCGATCAAGGGATTAAAAATAGCTGTTGAGAACAAGATTATATTGCATGATCTGGACCTTGAAGTAGGTGCCGGTGAGGTGCATGCGATTATGGGCCCGAATGGTTCCGGCAAGAGTACCCTGGCTCATGTGCTGGCAGGGAGAGATGGTTACGATGTTACCGAAGGTGACATTATCTATGATGGCAAAAACCTGCTGGAGATGAACGTTGAACAGCGTGCACGAAAAGGAATATTTCTTGCGATGCAATACCCGGTCGAATTACCGGGCGTCAGCACACTGTCTTTTCTGAAAGCGTCCGTAAATGCCATGCGTTCTTCAATAGGGGAACAGGAACTGGATGCGGTAGCGTTTATGAAGCTGATCCGGTCAAAGGCAAAGCTGGTGGGTATGGATGAAGACATATTAAAACGTCCCATTAACACCGGTTTTTCTGGTGGTGAGAAAAAACGTAATGAAATTTTCCAGATGGCATTACTGGAGCCGCGCCTGGCCATCCTCGATGAGACCGATTCGGGCCTTGATATTGACGCGCTGCGCGTGGTTGCCGATGGTGTAAATAGCTTACGCGCTGATGATCGTGGCATGATCCTGATTACCCATTATCAACGTCTGTTGAAGTATATCGAACCGGATTTTGTACATGTGCTGGCGGGTGGCCGGATAGTGAAATCAGGTGATAAAACACTGGCCCAGGAGCTGGAAAATCGGGGTTACTCTTGGCTGGAAGCGGAGAGTGCGGCATGAGCGTTGCCTACGAACCCATTCGTCACTACCGCGAGGCCCTGGCCCAGGGGCTCAAGGGCTCATCAGGATATAGCTATCCCTGGCTGGAAAAACAGCGTCAGGTAGCAGCAAGCCGGTTTTTGCATCAATCATTTCCAACGCGTAAGGATGAGGACTGGCGCTACAGTGGCATCGATCGTGTGCTTGTGCATCCATTTTTGCCTGCAGGTGAAAATGTATCGACATTGACAGAGGAAGATCTACGCCATGATGTCCTGTATCAGCTGGATGCGTACCATCTGGTGCTGATCAATGGTATCCCGGTACCGGCCTTGTCGAGGCTGGATGGTCTGCCTGCCGGTGTGCATATCATGGGTATGCGCGAGGCCATGGTGCAGTTTCCCGATCTGCTTGCCGCCCGGCTGGGTAAAACCGGTCAGGATGAGACGCAAATGTTCATGCTGCTCAATCGGGCCCTGTTTGATGACGGTTGTCTGGTTTATATCGAGGCGGATTGTGTTATTGACAAGCCTATTGTTTTGAATCATCTGACCACCGGACTTCCAGACAATTACATGTTCCTGCCCAGAAATCTTGTCGTGCTCGGAGCGGGTGCAAATGCGGCCCTGATAGAACGATTTGGTTCGACCGGGCCTTCTACCTGTTTCAATATTGTGTTGACGGAAATTAGCCTGGAACATGGTGCGGTGCTGGACCATTATCGTATCCAGGAAGAAAGTAGGCATACTTTTCATATGAGCAGGGTCAGTTTACAGCAGGCAGCGCGCAGTCGCTATGAAGGGACCAGTATTACGCTTGGTAGTGCCTGGTCGCGGACGGAGTTCAACGCACGGTTTGATGAACAGGATGCTGTATGCCTGACAAATGGTATCTATGTGGTTGATGACGGCCAGTTGATGGATTTTCATGTTGATATTGAACACGCCGTACCGTCCTGTGTCAGCCGGGAAAGGTTCAAGGGAATCCTACTTGGCAAAGGCCGAGCTGTATTTGATGGTCATGTGAAGGTTTTGCAGGATGCCCAGCAAACAGATGCTCATCTATCTAATACCAATCTGTTGCTTGAACCGGGTGCTGAGGTCGATATCAAGCCACAACTGGAGATTTATGCAGATGATGTCAAATGCAGTCATGGAACCTCAATAGCACAGCTGGAGCCGGAGCAGTTGTTTTATTTGCAGTCACGTGGTCTGGATATAAAGCAGGCAAAGCAAATGCTCTGTCTCGGATTTGTCAGTGAGGTGCTGGAAACATGTAAGGCGCAGGTGGTGATGGAGTATGTGGGTAGTTTGCTGCAAAGAGAATTTCTGAAATTGTTCAGCGATGGATAGCAATACGTTATATGCATGTGCAAGGTGATAGCATGAGTCAATTCGTCAGATTTCATCCACATATTCGGTCAAGGAGTGATCGAACCGAGCTGGAAATTCCAGCCGGGGCCACTCTGCGCGACAGGGTAATAGCCGCTATACGTACAGTCTTCGATCCGGAACTCCCGGTTAATATCTATGATCTGGGGCTGATATATGAAATTGAAATACGAAAGGACAGGCATGTCCATGTGCGTATGACTTTAACGGCACCCGCATGCCCCGTTGCAGAAAAAATCCCGGCCGAGGTGGCATATGCGATCAGGCGGTTGCCAGATGTCGAGGATGTAGACGTCGAGCTGGTATGGAGTCCGCCATGGAGTAAAGAGTGTATGAGCGATGAAGCAAAACTTGAACTGGGGATGATATGAGCCGGCAGGTGGGTACAGTGACTGATTTGAATGACATGGTCGAAGCATTTGAGTTTCTGCAAGACTGGGAGCAACGCTACCAGTACCTGGTGGAACTCGGCGAACAACTGGAGCTAATGCCAGAAGAGGAAATGATTGAAGACAACCGGGTCAAGCCCTGCATGAGCACGGTATATGTGTATGCATATATCAACCCCGCGGAACAGGATCGGGTTAATTTCCACGGTGAATGCGATACGGTTATTATCAAGGGTGTTCTGGCTCTGCTGATCAGCTTGTGTTCCGGTAAAACACGAGAACAGATTCAGGTGCTGGATATGGATGAGGTGTTCACCCGACTGCATCTGGACGAACACCTGTCGCCCAACCGTCATGTGGGTGTATACGCGATCGTGGACCTGATGAAAACCCAGGTGGCAGCGCTGCCTGCAAACAGCAGTCATGCCGCTTAGGCGTCCGTTTATCATAAATACTATATTTTGTAAGGCAATGGATCGTGCTCGTTGTGTAACGATATGATCTGGATAGCCTGCGATAGATGCATAGCCTGCCCGGGACAGCATAACCAAATCGATAAAAACTGTTACAGGCCGGGCATAACAGTAATAAACATTGATCTATATCATTACAGGACCTGTGGATATGAACTAGGATATTTATAGAATGTAATACAGGAGTTCACGCATGGTTCTGGATGTGTTGACAATGGTTTTCCTGGTTCTGGCGATTGGAATAATCATTGCTGTGTTGCTTGAGTATAGTCATGCACCCGGGGATGTTATCGACTATTGTGAGTATAGAAAAAATCTGTTGGCGATTGTGCAACACCTTCGTCTTTGCAGCATGATCTCTTTGTTGAATATACCGATCAAACGTTATATTTCTATCGTGCCAGTGACCGAAATCGAAGATCATGTTAGCGCCTGCAAGACATGTGGCGAGCTGGAAACATGTGATCGCTGCCTGCGAGACGGTGTACCGGCAAAAGATATGAGCTTTTGCCCGAATTATGTGTCCCTGGTAGAACTTAAAAAGATGTTACATAAAACGGGATAGCTGATACGGTCTATTCGACTGGTTTTCGATATCAGGTTAACTAGGGAATGCTGCTGGATGTCATAAAAATCATTGGCTTGGGATAGCCTGTGTATTGCAGATATTGTCTGATATTAGGGCGACCGCTGATGAGATGTTTAGTCCCCGAACCTGAATATCAGTATTCAGGGAGCTGTTTCTGGCAGTTTATTGGGCAGTTAAACCTGAATTAACAATTACTAACTGTACCGCCTGCTCGAATTGTCATACTATGAGTCGGCTTCTACATAAAAAATCATGTATCTGATATGCATTGCAGTTTTAAAACTCGCTAGTTATATCTATACGATAACAAAAATAAGTACGGAGGTAGTTTCAATATGAGCAATTCAGCAAATGAATACTGGAAAGCCAATCTACGTCTGGTCGCTGTCCTCCTCACTATCTGGTTTGTTGTTTCGTATCTGTTCGGGATTATCCTGGTGGATACCCTCAATACGATCCGGGTTGGAGGTGTCGGGCTCGGCTTCTGGTTTGCCCAGCAAGGGTCCATCTATACCTTCCTGATACTGATCTTTGTATATGCAAAGAAAATGAACGCACTTGATCGCAAGTACGACGTTCATGAAGATGAAGGAGAGTAACCATGGATCTGCAAACATTAACCTATATTATAGTAGGCACAACCTTTGCGCTTTATATCGGTATCGCGATATGGGCCAAGGCGTCGACCACCGGTGAGTTCTATGTTGCCGGAAAGGGTGTACACCCGGTGGCGAACGGCATGGCTACTGCGGCTGACTGGATGTCAGCAGCATCCTTTATCTCGATGGCCGGCCTGATTGCATTTAACGGCTATGGCGCGTCAGTTTTCCTGATGGGGTGGACCGGGGGTTATGTGCTGCTGGCCCTGTTACTGGCGCCCTACCTGCGCAAGTTCGGCAAGTTTACCGTGCCCGAGTTTATAGGTGAGCGCTACTACTCACAAACTGCACGTATTGTTGCGGTTGTGTGCCTGATCCTGGCATCGATTACCTACGTAATCGGGCAGATGAAGGGGATCGGCGTGGCGTTCTCGCGCTTCCTTGAAACCGACTATGACACCGGACTGTATATTGGTATGGGTATCGTATTTATCTACGCGGTACTGGGCGGCATGAAGGGCATCACCTATACACAGATTGCACAGTACTGTGTTTTGATCTTTGCCTATACCGTACCCGCGGTATTTATTTCGCTGAATATCACTGGTAACCCGATACCACAACTCGGCATCATCAGTTCCATGGCTGATAATGGCACTTACATGATGGACAAGTTGAACATGGTCGTAGCAGAACTCGGGTTTAACGAATACACGACGCAGGTACTCGGGAGCAAACTCAACATGTTTGCCTACACCCTGTCGTTGATGATCGGAACGGCAGGGCTTCCACATGTCATCATCCGTTTCTTTACGGTACCAAAAGTACGTGATGCACGCGCATCTGCCGGATGGGCACTGCTATTCATTGCCATTCTGTACACTACGGCTCCGGCTGTTGGTTCCATGGCACGCCTAAACCTGATGAACACCATTCAGACAGGTCAGGTTGGCGATCCTGCCGGTAACCTCGAATACGACAAGGCGCCGGCCTGGTTCAAGAACTGGGAGAAAACCGGTCTGTTGAAATTCGAGGACAAGAACGGCGATGGACGTATCCAGTACTACAATGACAAGAATAAGGACTTTGCTGCCAAGGCCGAAAGTTATGGCTGGAAAGGCAATGAAATGGTCAAGGTCGACCGTGATATCATGGTACTGGCAAATCCGGAAATTGCCAGTCTGCCAAACTGGGTGATTGCACTGGTAGTTGCAGGTGGCCTGGCCGCGGCATTGTCAACGGCAGCCGGCCTGCTGCTGGCGATTTCTTCGTCGATATCCCATGACATGCTGAAGGGTGTGTTTGTCAAGGATATCTCTGAAAAGAACGAACTGCTGGCTGGACGTATCGCCATGGCGGGCGCCATCGGACTTGCCGGTTACTTCGGCCTGCACCCACCTGATTTTGCCGCTGGTACGGTTGCGATTGCATTTGGTCTTGCAGCCAGCTCCATCTTCCCGGCATTGATGATGGGTATCTTTAACAAGAACGTTAATCGCACAGGGGCAGTATGGGGCATGATCGCCGGTATCGGTGTAACCCTGCTATACGTGTTCCAACACAAGGGCATCATGTTCATCCCGGGAACCGACTTCCTTGGCGACATGAGCGCCAACTGGTTCATGGGTATTTCACCCAATGCCTTTGGTGCGGTCGGTGCCATCATCAACTTTACGGTAGCTCTTACCGTATCAAAGATGACTGCAGCACCTCCCGAGCACATCCAGCACCTGGTAGAGGATATCCGGGTGCCGAAAGGTGCCGGTACAGCAACGGACCACTGATCAGTCGTGTGGTCAGGAAAAGCCCCGCTGATGCGGGGCTTTTTTATTCGATATGTATTATGATTGATACATATACCTGTTAGACAACAGACATGGAAATAGAGCTCCAGGAAATATACGACTACCTGTCCATGCAGGTGCCCTTTATTACGCTGACAGAAGCGTCACGCAAGACGCTTGTCAACATGATAGTCATACATTATCTACGCCGTGGTCAGGCATTTCCTCCGTCAGATATTGATCAGAACTATTTGTACCTTTTACGCAGTGGCGCCATCGATTTGCGCGACGCTGACGGCAATCTGTTCGAAAAAATGAACGAGGGGGAGACCTATAGCAGCGCCTGTGTGGCTGAAAGTGATGATGGTGGTCACGGGATTGCCAGTGAAGACAGTCTGCTTTATATGATTCCATGTAAAGTGATCCAGTCATTACAGGATGAATCACCTGATTTTCATCAGTATTTCATCACATCGGTACATCAGCGTCTTAAATATGCACTGGAATGCAGGCAGCGGAGTGAGGATGCGCAGTCATTTATGCAGCTGAGTGTCAGTGATATTGCCAGTCGTACACCAATTTCTGTATCGTCAGATACCTCGATAGCCAATGCGGCAAAACACATGACTCATGAGAATGTGTCTTCGATACTGGTCATGCAGGACGAACAACTGGTCGGTATCATGAGTGATCATGATCTTCGCAGTCGTTGTGTGGCAACGGGCTTAAACACTGAGTTGCCTGTCAGTAAAATCATGACTACCGAGCTGATCAGTGTATCCGACAACACCAGTCTCGCGGATACACTGCTGACCATGACCCGGCATCAGATACACCATCTGCCGGTGGTCATAGGTAACAGACCGACAGGCATGGTCAGCGTTACCGATCTGATTCACCAGCTGGGCGCGAATCCGGCCTTTATCGCAACGGATATCGAAAAGGCCAACTCAGTCGAGCGCCTGGTACAGGTAAGCCGTTATTTGCCTGAACTGCAACTGCAGCTGGCCATGGCAAACAGTACAGCGGTGCAGATAGGCGAGGTGATTACGGCCATTACCGATGCGCTGACCAGGCGTTTGCTGGTGTTTGCGGAAAGGACACTGGGTCCTCCGCCAGTTCCCTATGTCTGGCTCGCGGGTGGTTCACAGGGCAGGAACGAGCAAACCTCCCACTCGGATCAGGATAATGCCTTGTTTATCAGTGACGACATGCGTCCGGAGCATGACGCGTATTTTGCCGCTCTCGCAAAGAGTGTTAGTGACGGCCTTGATGCCTGTGGCTATATCTATTGTCCGGGCAACGCGATGGCGACCAATGACCGCTGGCGCCAGCCTGTGCGAGTGTGGCGTAAATACTTCAGGAAATGGATAGAACAGCCCGAGAAAAAGTCATTGATGCTATCCAGTATCTTTTTTGATCTCAGGCCGGTATACGGCGAAGCGCAGCTGTATGAGGAGGTGCAGAGGGATATGCTGTCCATGACCCGCAGTAACGGTATTTTCATTGCCTTTATGGTTTCAAACGCCTTGTCACGCCGGCCACCAGTGGGTTTTTTCCGCAACTTTGTGTTAATCCATGACCAGGAGCATGATCACACACTGGATATCAAGCATCGCGGTATCATCCCGATTGTTGATATCGCCAGGGTGTATGCGCTGTCCGAGGGGCTAACGGCATGTAATTCCACCGAGCGTCTACGTCTGGCCTATGAGTCTGGTAGTATGAGTCAGGAGATGAGCGAGAACCTGATTGATTCGCTGGAATACATTTCAAGTCTGCGCATTCAGCATCAGGCGCAGCAGATCAGGGATGGTATGCAGGCTGATAACTATATTGATCCAAAAACGCTTAGCGGGCTGGAACGGGGCCACCTGAAGGACGCATTCATGATCATCAAGGATATGCAGGAAGTCCTGGAAAGCCGCCATCAGGCAACACGGATGCAATAACCATGTGGGCCAGGCTTTTTGGACCCGAGTCAAAACGTTTGCGTTTACTCAAACAGAGTGACCAGGGTCCCTTGCTGGATTTTTACCGGCAGGCATTCGTCGATACGAAGACCCCGGCAAGGGGGGTTGATTATGTCGTGCTGGATTTTGAGACCACAGGGCTCGATATACACAATGATCATATTATCAGTATCGGCTTGATTGAAATCAGGGGGTTCAGTATCCATCTGGATACGGCGTGGCACCAGATTATCAAATCTACACGCGATATGCCGGGTGAAACGGCTGTGATCCACAAGATTACCGACGATATGCTTGTGCATGGTATGGAGGTGGAAGATGCCGTGGTCAAACTGTTGCAACGAATGAAAGGCAAGGTTCTGATTGCGCATCACGCCGTGATTGAACTGGGCTTTCTGAACAAGATATGCCAAAAATATTTTAATCAGGAATTTTATATGCCGGTAATCGATACCGAGTTACTGGCCAAACGGGTGTTTAGCAGACATCATCAGGAAATAAAAAGCAGTTCATTGCGATTATTTAATCTGCGCAAGAAATATGACTTGCCTGCCTATCGTGCCCACAATGCCCTGAGTGATGCGCTCTCAACCGCCGAACTGTTTCTTGCCTTACTGAACGATTTGTATCCAAAGCAGGACTGCCGCTTGAAAGATCTGCTCAAAGGAATGCCTGGTTCGTAGTTACTGATTCTTGCTGCCCAGGTTTAACAGGCGTTCGGCTATTTTCAGGGATAATGGATACGAGAAGGCCTTGCCGCGGAAGGCCTGTAAGATACCGATTGCCAGGGAGATGACCAGGTAGCCGACTGTTATAAGGGTGAAATACCTGACAATGAGCTGTATTTCATTTTGTGGCATCGGGTTATAGGCTGCATACAGGGTCAGAAGCAGGCTACCCAGTACCAGAAAGACTTGTACGCTGAATGCCAGATCGGCTGCACGTAGTGCGGTCAGCCGTGAAAATTCCATTTTGCGCCAGGCAAAAATAAAGTACAGGATCAGGGGCAGGACCGTGCTGGCGGCCGGGTGAACAAAGACACCGGCCAGGGCCATGATGGGTGCCAGTGCTGCATAATGTTTTTCTTGTTGTATCACAACCGATTTCCATAATACTGATAGCAAATACAGATATTACGCTATAACGACTGGCTCGCAAAGCCAGTTTCTGCTTACTATACTTTTGATAATAAAGAGGGGGCGTAATATGAACAGTCAGCATCAGGAACGCGCGGACAAGGTGGTCGAATCATTCAGGGAGTCACTGGGCAAGGATATCCGTGACAGTATTTCCGAAAACCAGTATCAGGTCTTGTCATTGATGATCTGTGAGGCCATCGGTGAGGAACTGGAGATTGCTGCCCGGAAGATGGAAGAGGTTATCAGGAACCTCCGCGCAGAATCAGGCAAGGCCGAGATCGGTCTGTAATACAATCATTGTTTCACCAGATAACCGCGCTTGCGGATAGATTCGCTTATCGCATCGACATGTTGCCAGCCCTTTGCCTCGAGCAGCAAATCGACAACGGTCTCGCCCAGTTCAACCTCGCTGACATGCCGGTTCTGTGATATGGACATTATGTTGGTATGATGTTCGGCAATCAATCCAGCCAGTTCGGCGATATTGCCGGGTTTGTCCGGCACCACCACCTTCAGACGGGCCAGACGGCCATCACATTCCAGGCCATGTTCCAGGATTCTGGAAAGCATGGTCATATCAATATTGCCGCCACTGATTAAAACAACGACTTTTTTACCCTTGATGTTATTGATCTTGTCATAGCGTAGTGCGGCAAAACCGACCGCGCCAGCACCTTCTGCCAGGGTTTTCTCGCGTTCAAGCAAGGTCATGATGGCATGAGCGATTTCTTCTTCCGATACCGTAACAATATCCGAGACATATTCATTGACCAGGGGTAGTGTCAATTCACCAACTCTGGCTACCGATATTCCGTCTGCAATGGTATTGGCGAAGCGTAGAGGATGGACATGGCCGGCTTCCACGCTGCTTTTCATCGCCGGCATGCGCTCTGATTCAACGCCAATAATGTCGACATCTGCCCGTATTTCCTTTATCGCCAGGGCTGTACCTGCGATAAGACCACCTCCACCAATCGGTATGACAAGCATATCCATCTCCGGGACCTGCTCGAGCAATTCCAGGCCGATGGTTCCCTGTCCGGCAATGATGTCCTGATCGTCAAAGGCATGAATGAAGGTGTAGCCATGCTGTTTCTGTAGCTGTTTTGCCTTGTCAAAGGCCTCGTCATAACTGCCGCCATGTAAAATGATGCTGGCGCCCAGTTCCTGCGTATTCTGTATTTTCGCCAGTGGTGTAGTCTCCGGCATGACGATATTCACCGGAATATTTTGCTTCGCTGCGACATGGGCAACTCCCTGGGCATGATTACCTGCTGATGCAGCGATGATACCCGCGGCTCTTTGTTCAGTATCCAGTTGCAGCAGTTTGTTGGCGGCACCACGTTCCTTGAACGAACCGGTAATTTGCCGGTTTTCCAGTTTCAGATAAAGTTCGCAGCCGAGCATGTTGCTGAGCACCTCGGAGTGTGCACAGGGTGTCATGTAGATGGTATCGTGGATACGTTCCCGTGCCTGTTGAATGTCTGTCAGCGTCAGTTTGATCATATTTCTGCCAGGGTATATTTGAAGTTGATTGATTATTCTTCCTGCTGTTGCTGTGCTTTCTCGCTGACGATCTCGCGCATACGGAATTTCTGCAGTTTCCCGGTGACCGTCATCGGGAAGTCATCCACAAACCAGATGTTTCTCGGTACCTTGAAGTGGGCTAGTTGCTGTTTGCAGTAGTTGCGCATCTCCTCTTCGCTTGATTCCTGATTGGCATGTAACTGTATCCAGGCCATCACCTCTTCGCCATAGAACTCGTCAGGTATGCCGAATACGGCGGCCTGTGCTACCTTGGGATGGGAGAACAGGACTTCCTCGATCTCCTTCGGATAGATATTTTCGCCACCACGGATTATCATTTCCTTGCGCCGCCCGGTAATACGTACATAACCTTCCGCATCCATCACGCCCAGATCCCCGGAGTATAACCAGCCGCTTTCATTAATGGTCTCGGCGGTCTTGTCCACCTGACCGTAGTAAGCACGCATGATGTGATAGCCGCGAAAACAGATCTCGCCTATTTCTCCCAGTGGCACTGTCTGACCGGTTTCGACATCAATAATCTTGACTTCCTGGTGAGGCAGGTTCTTGCCCACTGTCTGTGTACGACGTTCCATGCTGTCATCACGTGTCGTCAAATGGGTCAGCGGTGAGGCCTCGGTCTCACCATAGCCGATCAGGATCTCGCTACAATGCATGTCTTCCATGACCCGTTGCATCAGTGCCGGCGGGCAGGGTGCCCCGGCCATAATGCCGGTACGTAAACAGGACAGGTCGTATTTCGCAAAATCGGGGTGTTCGAGTTCGGCTATGAACATGGTTGGTACGCCATGTACCGCTGTACAGCGTTCAGCCTCAATGGCATGGAGTACCGCAGGTGCGTCAAAGTGTTCTGACGGTATGACCATACAGGCGCCAACTGACAGGCACAGCAGGTTGGCCAGTACCATACCGAAGCAATGATAAAACGGCACCGGAATACACAACCGGTCATGCTCGCTAAAATGCATCGCTCTGGCGGAAAACCATGCGTTATTGAGGATGTTGTGATGGCTTAACAAGACGGCCTTCGGAAAGCCGGTTGTACCGGAGGT
>CAMYJU010000007.1:127684-200695 GCA_947258795.1 uncultured Gammaproteobacteria bacterium
GTTGCTGCTGCGGACAGTACATCTGACCAGACAGCAAAACCGGGATACGGTCGTTCCGTGTTGTCCGGATCTGCAGGATCATACGCAATGACCTTGCGTAAAAACGGAAAGTTTTCACTGTTGATGTCTCCGTCATTGGTATCTTTCAGCTCGGGTATCAGTTCCACTAGCATCTCAACATAATGACTGCTGCGAAATGACGGTATCGTAAAGATGCCGTGAATCTCTGAGCGTTGCAGGGCATAGGCGAGTTCACGCGGCCGGTAGGCAGGATTGATATTGACCAGTACGGCGCCTATACGCGCAGTGGCCATTTGTATCAACAGCCATTCGAGGTTATCGGTGGACCACACGCCGACACGATCGCCCTTGCCGAACCCAGATCCCAACAGGCCTTGTGCCAGCCGGTCGACCTCATCTGCGAGTTGTCGATAGCTCAGGCGCTGTTGCTGTGGCAGTGAGACGACGGCTTCGTGGTCCGGAAATCGCTGCACAATAGCCGCGAAATGCTCAGGGATGGTGGCGCCAGACAAAGGCTCATCTCCACCCCGGTGATAATAACTTTTCTGTAACGAAGGCAT
The DNA here is from genome assembly GCA_947258795.1 of uncultured Gammaproteobacteria bacterium. Lineage (GTDB taxonomy): Bacteria > Pseudomonadota > Gammaproteobacteria > DRJJ01 > DRJJ01 > DRJJ01. The sequence continues at coordinate 128,266 of CAMYJU010000007.1, forward strand.
ATTACTTCCCTTCCATAAACTATATTGACTAGCTGTCAACATCCTCCCAATAGGCGCCGACTTTTGCCTGGATCTCGTTGATCAGGGCATCATCTCGTTGCGGTTCAAACAGATGCGAGAACCGCCCCTGCAGTTTCAGGTACTCTTCCACCGGTTTACGCGGATGCGGGACCTTGGTATGGACAACCTTGCCATCGACATATTCCTTCAGCGGCCAGACACCTGTCCTCACCGCCAGTTTGCCTACGGTGACACTATCCTGTGGATCATAATCCCAGCCGGTAGGGCAGGGTGACAGCGCAATAATCATGCGCGGGCCCTTCAGGCTACGCGCCTTTTCAATCTTGCGTGCCAGGTCCAGTGGCTCGGTACCAATCACGGTGGCAACATAAGCCGGCTTGTGTGCAGACCATATCGAGAACAGGTCTTTCTTGAACCCCGGGAAGCCCCGGGGTCCTCTACTAGTGGCTGTCATCGCCGCATGCGGTGTGGCCCCGGAGTATTGCTGGCCGGTATTGCCATAACCTTCGTTGTCATAACAGATGTACATGAAATCCAGGTCACGCTCCATTGCACCCGAGGTCGCAGACAGGCCCATGCCATAGGCTGCGCCATCACCGGTCAATACCACCACTTGCATGTCATCCTGCATAGACATCCTGTTTTTCTGCAACAGTACATCCAGTGCATCGCGCACACCCTGTGCCCCGGCAGGTGCCGAGGCCATTGCGGTATAAAGCCATGATCCCCTGAATGGCGTGAATGGATAAACCGACAGCAGGGTCATACAGCCGGCAGCATTGATGAAGATGGATTTTTCTCCAATGATGTCGTAGATCTGATGCAGGGCGTTCAGTCCACCACAACCGGCACACATTGGTGTGCCCGTGCCGAGTAGATGTGTGGATGGCAAATCCTTCATACGACGGTATGTCAGCTCACTCATGGGTGTTTCCCTCATCGAGATCCTGGCGCTCCACATGTGCGACAGCCTGTAATTTCCTGACCTCACGCAGTTCGGTTTTGGTGTAGAGCAGGCGTGGAGGTGGGGTCTTCCCCTGTTCGGCACTCAAGCGTAGTTCAGAGGCGATTTCGAAAAACTCTTCACTGGAGATATCGCGCCCGCCCAGACCACCGATATAACTCATCAACAGCGGTGGTGCATGGGCTTGTCCATACAATGATGCGGCCAATTCTGAATGCAGTACGCCTCCCATGCCCATCGACAGGTTCTGGTCGATTACCGCGACACCTTTTTTGCACGCCAGGAGCTGCTGAAATATCTGTGCCGGGAACGGACGCATCAGGCGAGGACGCAACAAACCGATGGCGAAGCCTGTATCGCGTAATTGATCGACCGCCTCTTTAGCCTTGGTGGCAAACGAACCCATCATCACAAAAACATAATCGGCATCATCAGACCGGTAGCAGTCTATGGCATCGTATTGTCTGCCAAACAACTGATTAAATTCTTCCGTCACTTCATGGTAGATCTCCAGGCTGTCCTGTGCGGCCAGATGGCTTTCGTAGCGAAAATACGAATACGGTGAGCCGCCAAGTACAGCGACGGCCTGACTCAGGGGTGCGCTGGCGCGGAAACGGATATTTTCAGCATCGTAATCACCGACATATTGTCTGGCCAGCTTGCTATCGGGTATATCAACCGGTTCTCGCGTGAATGACAGGTAAAAGCCGTCGAGATTGACAATCACCGGCAGACGTACGCGTGTATGTTCGGCAAGCCGGAATGCGATCAATGTACTGTCCAGAACCTCCTGGCAGGTGGCGCAATGGATTTGCAGAAAACCGGAATCCCGCGCGGCCATGATGTCGTTATGATCGGGTCCCAGGGTGATCGGTGAGGCCAGCCCGCGTGAAACATTGACCAGTACAAACGGTGATCGCCAGCCGGCTACAGTATATAACATCTCCATGCCATACAGGAGTCCCTGGCTGGAGGTGGCGCTGAACACCCGCACCCCGGTACTGGCGGCGGCAGCGGCTGCAGTAATCATGGAATGTTCCGATTCCAGTGTTACCAGGCGTGCATCAAGGTCGCTATTGTCTATCCAGCCTGCGAGGGTTTCGATAATCTCGGTCTGCGGTGTAATCGGAAACGCCGGGATGTAATCGCTTGCTGACAGGCGTGCGCCCCAGGCAGCGGCTCCGTTTCCTGTCAACAGTTTACGAGTCATGCCCGTGCCTCTTCATTGTCTGCAGCCTGGGCGTCCTGTTCGGGGATGGATGCAATCGCATGCGGTGGGCACTGTGCGACACAGACCATGCAACCCTTGCAATGGTCATAATCGATATGCGGATAACCCTCGTCGTCAACATTGATCGCGCCATCGGGACAGAAGGTGCTGCACACCCACCAGCAGCGATTACAGTGCTCGTAGTCGATGAGCGGTCGCATGGTCCGCCACAGGCCGGTCTTGACAGCGATACTGGTTGCGGCCGCATGTATGGCCGGTGCCGAGATGCGCGCCTGGTCAAACGGCAGGTCGACCCATTGCGGGCGCTGATAGTCATGTGCCGAGACCACACTGCCTGCGTTAACGGTACCGGCATGAGCTTCCATTAAACCAAAAGCCGACAGGGCCCTGCTTAGGTTTTCTTCCACGATGGCGTCACCCAGCTCAGCCAGTTCCTGTCTGATCGCCTGGGTCAGGGCATCACGTGAGATCACACCAAGCAAACGCGCTGCTGCGCCGGTACAGGTAGCGCCAATAAAACGTAACTCGGCACGTGCCTCGGTCTCGACCGGCAGGGTGAACAGACTACCGTTGAAGTTCAGGCGTTGTTTCCAGGTATCGGGGTCTTCGTCACTGTTAATCAGCAATACCGTGTGCGCGTCAATACCGCTTATAACACCCGCCCCTGGTACCGGTACCAGGCTGTCGTCGGCCACAATCACCAGGTCGGGTTGGCTGATAATCCCGCGTTCATTGATCGGGTCTTTTGACGCACGGACATAGGCAAATATCGGTGCGCCCCGGCGTTCGGCGCCATAGCGAGGCGCATCCTGCACCTCATAGCCCTGCAGAAAAAAGGCGGTGCCAAGAATGCGGCTGGCTGTTTTCATGCCCTGGCCACCGCGACCGTGGAATCGTATCCGATACATGGCGAATCCTGTTGAACAAACCCTATATAGAGTTTAGGTCTAGTTCACGATTCTGCCGAGCGGCGCGGGCTATATAAAATCCGGTGCCGACGAAAATAACGAAAATCGTCGGAAACTCATGGCCTTGTGAATACGTTCCAGGGCCAGCTCCATGGATGCCTCGCGAGGTAAAATGCCTTCCTGTTTAACCGCTTGCAGAACCAGGGCGGTATTGCGACGCAGTTTCTCTTCGATGGTCTGCATCGCCGCAGCCTGGCTGGCGCCCTGGTATTCCATGGCTGCGCAAATCACACCACCGGCGTTGGCGATAAAGTCGGGAATACATAGCACACCCTTGTCATGCAGGATTTTTTCAGCACCATGTGTAAACGGAATATTCGCACCTTCTACCACCAGTTTGGTATTCAGACGATCGACATTCCCTTCATTGACCACATCCGGTCGGGCGGCAGGGATCCAGATATCGCATTCCACATCGATCACGTCATCGCGGTCCATTTTGGTCGCGTCCTCGTAATCGGTGACACAGCTACCTTCTGCTTTAATCGCGAGCAGGGTGTCGATATCGAGTCCCTGTGGATTATAAATGGCGCCACGTGAATCCGCTACGGCTACCAGAACCGCGCCTTTGGCGGTCAGGAAGCGACTGGTATTTTTTCCAACCGCGCCAAAGCCCTGTACCACCACGCGAGCCCCCTGCAATTCAAAGTCGCAGTATTCCAGGGCCACATCGACCACGTGGCTGATGCCCCAGCCGGTAGCGCCGATCTCATCCAGCGGGATACCGCCGATTTCACGCGGCAGGCCGACGACACGGCCAATTTCATCCCGGACCCAGGCCATACATTCCTCATTGGTGCCCATATCGGGGGCAAAGATATAGGTTTCTTCATTACGCAGTGCCCTGGCCAGTCCCCGGATCAGGATCTCCTTGTTCTTCATCGGCATCTGCGGGTCGCCGAATAAAACCGCTTTGCCACCACCATAGGGCAGGCCGGCTGCCGCATTCTTGTAGGTCATCGCCCTGGCGAGGCGCATACACTCTTCGGTGCTGACATCCGGTGCCATGCGCACACCACCGATAGAAGGTCCCTTGGCAACGTTATCGACAACCAGGATGGCCTTCAGGTTAACCGACGGCTCATGGACATGAATGACCTTCAATGGCCCCAGTTCGTCGGCGTATTTGAATATATCTTCCATTCATGTCCTCCAAATAATCGTGTTATCCAGTACAGACACTACGGAATACAGGGCACAGTGACACTATGGATCCGATCGATCAACTTTCAGAGTTTTCTTAATAAATAATATAGTATAGAAGCCGTGCCGACTTCTTGATTTAAGTCATATAACAGGCGTTCCTGCAGCTGAGTGGCGGTCTTTACCGGGCTGCTTCCGGTTATTCAACTGGTAACTTTATCGAAAGCAACAAGGCAAACAGGACAAAGATACTTGACCAGACCAGGCAGCCGGTCAGTCCCTGGATCTGATAAACCAGGCCGGACAGGATAGTGCCAACAAGACGCCCGCCAGCATTGGCCATATAGTAAAAGCCTACATTCATGGAGACCTTGTCATGATCAGACCAGGCAATTATCAGGTAGGAATGCACCGCCGAGTTGATCGCAAACACGATGCCGAATATCACCAGGCCGGTGACCAGTATCATGCGGGGCTGGACGTCGAAGTACAATGCGATCGCAATACTGACCGGTATCAGCGACAGAACCAGTGCCCATTGTCTTGCGGTACCGCCATCCGCTCCTTTACCGTGGTGGCTATGGCGAACAAGGGCCGGTGCGCTGGCCTGTACGATGCCATAGCCAATAATCCACAAGGCCAGAAATCCACCGACCTGCATGAAGCTCCATTGGAATACCGAGTACAGATAGACCGGCAGAGCAACGACAAACCAGACGTCACGGGAACCGAACAGGAAAAAGCGTGCCGCAGACAGCCAGTTGATTTCAGCCGATTTGGAAAACACGTGGGTAAATTTCGGTTTCGCTTTCGATTTGCCTAGACCCGACGGTAATAGCCTAATCGAGACCAATAGTACCAGCAGTAGGCCACCTGACAGGACCGCGAGCGCGCCTCTGAAATCCAGTAACTGCAATAGCAGGGCGCCAACAAAAAAACCGGCACCTTTCAGTGCGTTCTTGGAGCCGGTCAGTATCGCAATCCATTTGAATAATCTGGATCCACTGTCCTGATCGGGTACCAGGGTCTTGATGCTGGCCTTGGCCGACATCTTGTTCAGATCCTTGGCTATGCCGGATAGTGCCTGTGCAAACATCACATACGCGACTGATAACAAGGGCTCGGGCACCATCAGCATGGCCAGGGCGAGCACCTGCAGGGCCATGCCGATATGCATGGTCAGGTTCAGGCCGATGCGTGCGCCCAGCCAGCCACCGACCAGATTGGTCACGATGCCAAAGAACTCATAAAACAGAAACAGCATGGCAACTTCGAACGGTGTATAGCCGAGCAGATGAAAATACAACACCACCAGCATGCGGATAGCGCCATCCGTGACAGTGAAGGCCCAGTATCCAGTTGTGATAATCAGATAATTGCGTAAGCCGCTGTCCATATTTTTCTCCCGCCCGTTACCTTTCAGGTAAGCAATAACGTTGATTTCTGCTAAAAGATCGGCTGGTCGGGGTCGTTCACACTCATGGCATATACATACAAACAAATCATATTATGAATCATTTGTTACACTTTTATGAATCATGACAGGAAAGTGTGTGTCTACAGGTGATGCAGATGCCGATTTACTAATAAAATGTAATAAATATTTCACCTGGCTGGCGTATAGTGAAATTTAAAACCAGCATTCAAAGCCATGACGACCAGCACCTATAGCCAATCCACCCGCCAGATCCAGCTCAGAGATTTGCTCAATGATCTGATCAGTCTGAAGGAACGTGTACAGAGTAGCACAGAGGAAGAGATGGCATCACTGATGCTGGACTGGACCAACCGGGACGGGGTATCCAGTATCCAGAACCTGTTCAACTATATTGTCATGCGTCGTGAGGATCTTCGTCCCTTGCAGCTTCGCCTGGCAGACCATGGTTTATCTTCATTGGGGCGGGGTGAGCAACAGGTATTGGGTAATATCGACAGGGTCATTGATATATTGTCACGCGCAGTACTGCATCAGCCGTACCAGGACAAGATAAGCAGTATCCCGGTCGCCAACGATTTCGGCCACAGGTTGATAAGGCAGCGGGCAGCAAAACTGTTTGGTAATCCACCCGCCACCCGGTCGGAATACATTATGGTTACTATGCCTGCAGACGCAGCCAGTAACATGAGCTTGCTGGAAAATCTGGTAGCAGGAGGTATGGATACTGCGCGTATCAATTGTGCCCATGACAATAAGAAGGTATGGCACAGCATGATTGAAAATATCAGGCACGTGTCCAGATGCCAGAATAAGGAAATCCGCATACTGATGGACCTGAAAGGTCATAAAATTCGTATAAATCGTGTTGTAAGCAATGAGGACAAGTCCATCGGGTCGGACAAGAAGCCACCAAGGGTATTCCTATACGATCACCTGGTGCTGAGTCAGGAATGTGACGATATCGACTGGTATCAGGAGCGATTTAATGTACCGATCAAACTGGTCGTGGGATGTACCTTCCCGGATGTTCTTGATCGGCTCAACAGGGATGAAACGGTCTGGATCGATGATGGCAAGATAGGTACTGTGATAAAGGGCAGGGATGAAAATGCCTTGTTGTTGCAAGTTAACCGCGTTGGCCCCAAAGGGGCAAGAGTCAAAAAGGAGAAAGGGCTTAATTTTCCTCAAGCCACGCTTGATCTGCCGCCTCTAAGCCGGAGCGGCCTGGATGATTTGAAGTTTATTTGCAAGTATGCTGATATGGTGGGATTGTCATTTACTGAACGGCCTGAAGATGTTTTGTATTTAAAAGACCGGTTAAGGCGAATTGGTAAGGAGAACTTGCCAATTATTGCCAAGATCGAATCACGTCATGCCGTACAGAGGTTGCCGGATATAATAGCGGTATCCATGGCCAACAATATTGATCTGGGTATCATGCTGGCAAGAGGTGATCTGGCAATTGAACTTGGCAGCGTCAGGATGGCGGAAATACAGGAAGAGATTTTATGGGTTTGTGAAGCTGCACATGTCCCGGTAATCTGGGCAACCCAGGTATTTGAATCACTGTCAAAAAAGGGAGTGGCATCTCGACCGGAGATTACCGATGCTGCGATGTCGGTCAGGGCGGACTGTGTTATGTTAAACAAGGGCCCGTATATTCATTATGCTGTTTCAGTTCTGGGTGATATCCTGAAAAGGATGGAGGCTCATCAGGACAAGAAGTTTTCCCGCTTGAGGGCATTACATTGGTAGCCAGGCTTTACAATAACAAATCACGTTTATGTAAAATAATATAACGGACTTTAATCCGATGTGGGAAAAGTAGTACCACCCAATGAATAAAGTAGTTGAATTAAGTCTACCTCAGAATATTCGTATCGATGAGCTAGGAAACGAGCTGGCGAGCCATTTTTCGCTGGAACATGACGGGATAACAAGCGTCAGCCGTACATATCTTGATTCATTCGACTGGCGATTATACAGGAAGCGATTACTGTTGTTTGCCGAGACAAGTTCGGAAGGTGTCAGACTGATACTACGCTCACAAGGGCAACCGGACACGCAGCGTGTTCTGAATATTGACAGCATCCCTGTTTTTACGTCAGACATTTCGTCATTTGTATTTCGCAACAGACTGGAGCCCGTCCTGCGTATACGTGCACTGATCCCGCAATTAGTCATACAGTCCCGGGTTAAATGCTTGCTAGCTGTCGACGCCGATAACAAGACGCTTCTTTATATACAATTTGAAAATCCCAGACTGGCTCTTTCGAACGGTCAGTATCGTATGCTCGGCAAGCGGATTCGGCTGATTCCTGTCAAAGGTTACACAAGGCCTGCTGAGCAGATTCTCCGTTATCTGAAAAAAAATTATAAATTTTCACTGATAGGCAAAGACGAATTAGATCAAGGACTGGAATTACTGAATGTTGAGCCTGCTAAATACAGTGCAAAATTGAAATACAGGCTCAAACCAGATATGACTGCCAGTGAAGCATTGAGGACGATCTTGCTCAAGTTACTGGAGGCCATGAAGTTAAATGAGCCAGGGGTCATTGATGATATCGATACAGAATTTTTACATGATTTCAGGGTTGCGGTCCGAAAAACCCGGTCAGCGCTCAGCCAGTCCAGGCATATATTGCCCGATTCTGAAGTTGAAGCCTTCATGCGTGAGTTTGGATGGATGGGTACAGTTACAGGGCCAGCCCGTGATATGCATGTGTATCTGCTCAAGTTTAACGGATATCAGGCAGCATTGCCTGAAGACATCCGGCCTGCACTTGTGCCCTTGAGGGAATTTCTTGTCAGAAAAAAAGGCAAGGAACACGAACGACTGGTCAAAGGTCTGCAATCCAGTCGATACAAAAAATTGACAGGGGCATGGCGACAATTCCTGGATACGCCTCAAACAGAAACCAAATCGTCTGCAATATCAAAAAAGCCAATCAAGGAGCTGGCTGATAAACAGATCTGGAAGGTATATCGTCGTGTAATACACGAGGGCAGGAATATTCGTGCAGATTCGCCTGATACAGAGTTGCACCGTTTGCGTATAAGCTGCAAGAAGCTTCGCTATCTGATTGAGTTCTTTGAAGACCTGTATCCTCGCTCCAGAATCAGGTCTTTGCTGGAATCGTTAAAACAGCTGCAGGATGTGCTGGGTGATTACCATGACTACTACATACAAATCATTGCGCTTGATCATATCAAGAAACAAATGTCTGATGCAGCGGAATTGTCGATTGAGACTGGTGAGGCTATTGACATGCTCATGGATGTTCTGCGGACAGAGCAGCAAGATTTACGCAAGCAGTTCAAGGGAAGCTTCAGGGCTTTTGCCCTGAAAAAGAATCAGGCGAATATTGAAAGCATTTTCGGGCAGCCTGGAAAAGGTAAAAAAGGTGGTAAAGGTGCTGCATAAGCCTGTGAGGGGATTTCGGTACGTGATTAAAGGCAGATAAAATGATTGTATATGCCTGCTATAACATAAAGGGTGGTGTTGGAAAGACTGCGACCTCGGTCAATATGGCTTACCTGGCGGCGCAGGGTGGGGCGCGTGTACTGATATGGGATCTCGACCCCCAGGGTGCTGCAAGTTTCTATTTCAGAATCAAGCCGAAAATAAAAGGGAAGGCCGCCGGGTTGCTGGATAATAAAACACGCCTGGAAACTTATATCAGGGGCACGGATTATGACAATCTTGATTTGTTGCCCGCAGATTTTTCCTACCGGAATCTGGATTTGCTGCTTGAAGAGGCCGGAAAGCCACGTGGCAGGTTCAAAAAACTGCTCAAACCTCTGGCACAGGATTATGATGTTGTTGTTCTTGACTGTGCGCCGGGCATTTCCCTGCTCTCGGAGAGCATATTTAATGCTGCGGACGTCTTGTTGATACCAACCATACCGACCATTTTGTCATTGCGTACATTAAAACAGATTATCAGCTATCGGGAAAAGCACAGTCTGAAGCATCTTATGTTGGTGCCATTTTTCTCAATGGTAGACAAACGTAAACAACTGCATCGTCAGATTGTCGAGCAACCACCATCACTGGGGGCACCGATACTTGGTACCTATATTCCGTATGCCAGCGAAATTGAACGTATGGGGATTGAGCGTCGTCCCGTCAATACCTATGCCGGTTCATGTATTGCTGGCAGGGCGTATATCAGAATGTGGCAGGAAATACTGAGGCTGTCCATGACGCGTTAATACCCGATGTCTCATGTCTGCCTGATATTAAAAAGACGCCGGTTAAGGTGGTATACTTAATATAAACTAGACTTACATATTGTTCATCCTTGACAGCCTTGATGATGGCTGCATTGTCTACAGGTTTATACCTGAAAGCAGAATGAGTCGCCTATGACCGAACTACAGGTCATGCCCTTTGCTCCAGGTGTTGCACGTGGCATGCTGTGTCGCAACCACGATGTCGCGCACGACAGCATTGTCATCCTGACCCAAAAGGAACTGGCCGCGTTCAATTTCCGACCGGCCGGTATCGTGGTCGTCGATGGTGCGCCATTGTCCCATCCTATGATCCGGCTGCTGGGACTGGCTGTCCCTACCGTGATTATCTCCACTGAAGCGGCCTGTAGACTGGAAGAAGGTAGCGAGGTACTGCTCGATGGTACACAGGGACGAATAGCCTGGCCTGCCGATTCCGATACTGAGCCGGTGCAGGCACCTGAACCACCACCAGCAGGTGAACCAGTCTATAGCGCAGATGGTGTGGCAATTGCGTTACGCGCCAGTATTGCTGGTGTTGATGCTTCTGCGCGTGCATTGACGCTAGGCGCCTCGGCAATCGGCCTGGTACGTTCCGAGTTCCTGATGCCGGAGACCGGTCGCATACCGGATGCAGCATACTTTGATGAAGTCCTGGAAACCATATGTGACCGAGTACGGCCATTGTCAGTGACCGTACGCCTGCCGGACATTGCCGCAGACAAGCCAGTACCCTGGCTGCCAATGCAGGCTGGTATGACCGGCCCGCTGGGCCTGCAGGGGATACGGCTTTATGACCAGGAGCCGGTTCGTGGCGTTGTCTACGCGATGCTGGATGCTGTTACACATCTTTCTGATCGCTATCAGTTCAGGCTGTTACTGCCTTATATAGTTCGGCCTGAGGAGTTTCGTTACTGGCGCGGTGAAATAATACAACGAACAGGCAAGTCCTTGCCGATCGGGATTATGGCCGAGACACCGGCAGCAGTGCTGGAGATACGGAACTGGTTTGATATTGCCGACTTTGTTGCGATTGGCTGTAATGACCTGATGCAATGCCTGTTCGCGGTCGATCGTGACCTGCCTGAGTTGCGAGATTACCTTGATCCCTATGCGCCCGTATTGTATCGCTTCTTGCTGCAGGCGGCTGACGCAGCAGGCAATCATCTGGATAGGGTGCAGTTGTGTGGTCTGTTGGCGCAGATGCCAGGCGTGTTGCCCGTGTTACTGGGTATGGGCTTCAGTGCCTTTTCGGTCGAGCCGGAAATGATTCCCTATCTGGCAAACACCGTCAGAGAGACTTCCCTATCTGAGGCCCGGTTGCTCGCCGGGCAGGTCAGTGCCGCCAGGGAGAGTCATCAGGTGCGTGAACTACTGGGAGTACCCGCCTGTGATTCTGGCAGTTGATGTCGATTATACAGGTGAAAGTGCATCTGTCGCAGGTGTTGCTTTTGACGACTGGACAGATGCAAACGAGACAGGCATCTATACCAGAAATACCGGGATGGGATGGCATGGCATCGCAAAAACATACGGAAATCAGTATTGACGGCAGTACCGGCGAGGGTGGTGGCCAGATCCTGCGTACATCACTGTCCCTGTCGGTTTGTATTGGCCGGTCTTTCCGTATTTTCAATATCCGGGCAGCCAGGGCCAGACCCGGCTTACAGCCCCAGCATCTGGCGGCCGTCAAGGCCGCGATGCAGATTTCAAACGCCGTAGTCAGTGGGGACCAGAAAGGCTCACAGGAACTGGTGTTCAGGCCCGGCAGCCTGGTGGCCGGGGACTATCATTTCTCAATCGGCACCGCGGGCAGTACGACACTCGTGCTGCAAACCATCCTGCCAGCACTGATACTGGCCGATGCGCCTACAAGCCTGGTACTGGAAGGTGGCACACACAATCCCCTTGCACCCAGCTTTGACTTCCTGCAACACAGCTTTTTGCCAATTCTGAATCGCATGGGACCCAGGGTCACCGCGACACTGGAACAACCCGGTTTTGCCCCCCGGGGTGGCGGTCGCATGCAGGTGGATGTTCAACCCGTGTCCAGCCTGAATGCGCTAGACATTCCGGAGCGTGGATCTGTTCAGAATCAATATGCCGAGGTGCTGCTGGCGCATTTACCCAGGCATATCGCCGAACGCGAATTGGCCACGTTAAAACACAGCCTGGGTTATACGGATGCGCAACTCAGGTTTCAGGACGTGACCCAGGCTTATGGACCGGGTAACGCTGTCTCTGTCGTGGTGAGCAGTGAAAACATTACTGAATTTTTTACTGCGTTCGGACAGCGTGGCCTGCCCGCCGAGCAGGTTGCGATCCGGGTCGTGAAAGAGGTACGTCGTTATCTGGCTGCCGGTGTACCGGTTGGCTCTCATCTCGCGGATCAATTGCTGATACCGTTCGTGCTGGCCGGCGGAGGCATGTTCAAGACCTTGAAGCCGAGTAGTCATACCTTGACGAACATCGATGTCATTCGCGCTTTTAGTCATAGATGCATCCATACTGAAGAGACAGGTCCTGATCAATGGATCGTGAGCATAGACTGAAAACCATGTTAATCAGAGGTTCCTTTTGTAGATATTGAAGATGACTAGCCGGAGACATGAACTGCGTGTATTAAACGCTGACGCGTCTGGGATCATCAGAACCGTGCTGGATACTGACCGGCGCCTGCTGCTGTTCGGTGCACCCGGCACGGGCAAATCGATGCTGGCAGGTAAACTGGCCGTGGCACTGGCCCGGTCTGGCAGGATTTGCTGGTGTCTCAGTGCTGATCCGGGTTCGCCTGTATTCGGTATCCCCGGTGCGATTAGTCTGGCCGGCTGGAAAACAGACCACTGGCAAGTCGAGCGTTTTGAGTCTATCTGCAGCCTGGATGGAGGGCGTTTTCGACTGCCGCTGGTCAGCGCGGTACGATACCTGCTGCAGCCGCAGCCGGAAGGTGTTTTATTGGTAGACGGGCCGGGTGTGGTGCGGGGAGTGGCCGGGCGAGAGTTGCTGCAGGGGCTGGTCGAAGCTGCAGGTATCGAAGTGGTCCTGGCGCTGACCCGGCCAGATCGACCGCCACCGCTACTGTCCGAACTACGCGCACTGGTCAGGGAGATTGTTGTCATCCATGCGGCTGATGAAGCAAAACGACCCGGTAAACGCACGCGCGCCCGCCTGAGAACGACGCAGTGGCAGGCCTATCTCAACTCGGCAGTCGAACAGCAGATTGATTTGTCCAGCTTGAACCTGATCGGTACACCACCTCCGCTTGATGAGTCTGCCTGCTGGACGGGTCGCATGCTTGCCCTGTTGCAAGCCAACAGGACGATTACTATGGGTGAGGTCCTGCGCCTGGATGGAGAGCAATTAAGCATCAGCGCACCGCCCGTCAATGAAGCATTCGATACAGTGCTGATTCGCGATGCGCAACGCAATATGAATGGCCAGATTGAAACCGCGGCCCCGTTTGTCAGGGAGGGCTTTGAATTTGTCCCTCCGCCGGAGGTGTTGTCCCTGCCCGAGGATAATGGTGGGCCACGGGTGCTTGGACGGGTGGGTCCGCTGGACCTGGCATTGGTGAATGGCGTGTTCGGTGATCCCTTGCTGCATCTGCGTATACGTCACCTCGGGCGCAGCCTGTTATTTGATCTGGGTGAAGGCGGGCGTCTGCCGGCACGTATTGCGCACCAGGTCACCGATGTCTTTATCAGCCATGCCCATATGGACCATATCAGTGGTATGCAGTGGTTGTTACGATCGAGACTGGGTGAGTTTCCGGATTGCCGGCTATATGGTCCACCGGGACTGGCCAGGCATATCGCAGGATTCGTGCACAGTTTTTTATGGGACCGGATTGGTGATCGAGGCCCGGCTTTCATCGTAGCCGAGTTGCATCAAGAGCGCTTGCAACGTTACCGCATACAGGCGGGCAAAACCGCCAGCGAGCGGCTGGATGATATTGAGCTTGTCGATGGTATCCTGCTGAACGAAAAGGGGTTCCGGGTGCGTGGCATCATGCTGGACCATATGACACCGGTGATGGCCTATGCGTTTGAGCCGGACAATGAAATCAATATCCGTAAGGATCGCCTGCAGGAACAGGGCTTGGAGCCGGGCCCCTGGCTGACGGATCTGAAGCGGCAACTACATGCGAATCATGATTCTGCCCTGATCCAGTTACCCAATGGACAGGAAAAACCGGTCAAGGCGCTGGCTGCGGAGCTGGCCTTGATCCGGCCAGGCAAACGTCTGGTCTATGCGACTGATCTGGCCGATACCGCCGACAACAGGGAACGTTTGATACGTTTTGCGCATAACGCCCATACCCTGTTTTGTGAATCCCCGTTTATTAACAGGGATATATTGCATGCAAAACGCAATGGTCATCTGACCACCAGTGCCTGCGGCGAAATTGCATCGGCTGCCGGAGTTGGACGCCTGGTGACCTTTCATTTCTCACGGCGTTATCAGTATGAACCCCAATTGGTATACGAAGAATTGTATGAGTCGTGCTCCCGTGTGGTGATGCCAAAGTCCATGTCGGTATTCGACACAGCAGACTCAGGCACATCGATCAGTCTTGAATCAGACAATGATCGGCACAAGACATGAAGCCTGAGGTAGTGCCAAGCTGCCGAAACCGGCATGCCAAAACCGCTCTGTGCTAAGGAAGCGGCTGGGTTTAAGCACGGTTTTTCTGTAATATTCGTCATATTAATCTGGAAATCGGTTGATCCCGGTTTGATTCAGCCACAAATAGATTCAGTTAAGTCAGGTCACATTAACTATTTGAATTAAAAGAGAAATAGTTGTTGTAAAGCGTGATGGGGCTGTGCAGGGCTATTCATTTGTTTGCCTGTAGACTTGCCTGACCCAGGCACCATGATCATCGGACTGGTCACGGATATATATCTCTAAGTAATTAAAAAAACAGGATATTTTCAAAAATATTACGATATGGGGGTGCTGGTCAGTTGTTTGTCGTAAATCTGTAATATTTCTCGTTCACTATGGTTGCCTGAGTAGTGGGGCGTTATCCCGGGTACGCGGGAATGTACCGAATAAACAACCAGGGACTGATGGCACTGCGTCATCAAGGGAAAACGTTAAGCGAACACAAGCTTAAACTTGTTACAGACAACAATTTACTTATCAGAAAAATTGGAGGCAACTATGTCAACGCGCCAGTTTCTTGCATCTGCAGGATTAGCGGGAGTACTCTCAGCAGCTGTGTTTTCAGGGGCTTATGCAGCATCAGCTCGTGATCACATCACTATCGTCGGTTCTTCGACCGTATATCCATTTGCCACTGTTGTAGTAGAGCAGTTCGGTAAAACAACCAGTTTTAAAACCCCGAAGGTTGAATCAACCGGCTCCGGTGGTGGTCTGAAACTGTTCTGCTCCGGTGTTGGCGTTCAGCATCCGGATGTCACCAATGCATCCCGTCGCATCAAGTCTTCAGAAGTGAATAAATGCAAAAAGAACGGTGTCAAGGATATCATCGAGGTCAAAATCGGTTACGACGGTATCGCAATTGCCAACTCCAAGAAGGCCGGTCAGTTCAAGCTGAGCCGTAAGGACATCTTCCTGGCGCTGGCTCACAAGATCCCGGGCCCTGACGGCAAGCTGGTCAGTAATCCAAACAAGACCTGGAAAGACGTCAATGCCAGCCTGCCTAACACCAAGATCGAAGTACTGGGTCCGCCTCCAACATCCGGTACCCGCGATGCATTCAACGAACTGGCTATGGGTGGCGGTGCCAAGAAGATCGATGATCTGAAAAAACTGCGTAAAATGAAGCGTGGCGCACCGGAAATCAAGGATATGATGAAAAAGCTGGGTATCCCGATGAGTGTCTGGACGGCCTATGAAAAGAAAAAGGGCAAGGCGCCAAAGGGTAAAGACATCTTCAAGCAGGTTGCCTATGCGATCCGTGAAGACGGGGCATTCATCGAGGCGGGTGAAAATGACAACCTGATCGTTCAGAAACTCGAAGCCAATTCCAATGCACTGGGTGTATTCGGCTTCAGCTTCCTGGATCAGAACCTCGACAAGGTACAGGGTTCTCTCGTGGATGGTGTAGCGCCTTCATTTGAGACCATCGCTGATAACAGCTACCCGATCTCCCGTCCCCTGTACTTCTACGTCAAGAAGGCCCACGTTGGCGTGATTCCGGGTATCCGTGAATTCCTGTCAGAATTCACCAGCGACAAGGCCTGGGGTGACGAAGGATATCTGTCAGAACGTGGTCTGATTCCGATGCCTACTGCTGAGCGTGCCAAGTTTGCAGCGGATGCGAAGAATCTGACACCTTTAAACATGAAGTAGTATCGAGTAAAGTTACAGCGGCCGGGGTTCCGGCCGCTGTACTTTAATTTTTCAAAATTCGGTGTAGGTATGCAACTTTCATTTCTACTGGTTGTGCTGCTGGTCTTGTCTTCCCTGGCTTTTTATCTGGGCAAGAAGCGGGCCTTTCAGGTCTCCCAGGGCCAAATCAGGAATCTACACTCACTACCAGCCTACTATGGGCTATATACAGCTATCTGGTGCGGCATACCCGCGCTGATCATATTTTCGGTCTGGATCGCATTTGAACCAGCCATTATTACCAACCTGGTGGTTGCCGGCCTGCCTGATGAGGTCCGCAGTATCGGACCAGATCGCCTGAACCTGATCATTAATGACATCAAAAACCTGGTCGAGGGCAATATCACCAGCAGGGATGTGGATGAGAACTTGCAGGCTGCGGCTGATCACTATCAAAGCCTGGTCACCACCAGTCATGCCGCACTGGCAGTTGTTGTTTTATGTCTGACTATTGTAACCGGCGCGATTACGCTTAGTCGGATCAAGGTTAAACAGCGTGCACGTAACACCGTTGAGAAGGTAATGACCGGGATTCTGATCTTCTGTTCCAGTATTGCGATACTGACTACCCTCGGGATCGTGCTTTCTGTACTATTTGAATCGATAAGATTTTTCCGGGAAATCCCGCTTACCGATTTCCTGTTTGGCCTGGAGTGGAGCCCGCAGACAGCGATTCGTGAAGACCAGGTCGGCTCTTCCGGTGCCTTTGGTGCAGTACCGCTGTTTGCCGGTACCATGCTGATCTCCCTGATTGCAATGCTGGTCGCGGTGCCGATCGGGCTATTGTCCGCGATTTATTTGTCTGAATATGCCAATCCCCGGTTCAGGGCCACTGCAAAACCCTTACTGGAGATCCTGGCTGGTATTCCGACTGTCGTCTACGGTTTTTTTGCTGTCCTGATCGTAGCTCCGGCGATACGCGATGCCGGCGGTTATATCGGACTGGATGTGGCATCAGAGAGTGCACTCGCGGCAGGGCTGGTCATGGGAATCATGATCATCCCGTTTGTCTCGTCCCTGTCTGATGATGTGATTAATGCGGTACCCCAGGCGATGCGGGACGGTGCCTATGGTCTGGGTGCAACCCAGTCTGAAACAATCCGCAAGGTGATCTTTCCGGCTGCTCTCCCGGGTATCGTAGGCGGTGTTCTGCTGGCCGTTTCACGAGCCATCGGTGAAACCATGATTGTGGTCATGGCCGCAGGTCTGTCTGCAAACCTGACCGCCAATCCGCTCGAGGCGGTGACCACGGTGACCGTGCAGATTGTGACCCTGTTAACCGGTGACCAGGAATTCGATAGTGCCAAGACGTTAGCGGCATTTGCACTGGGGCTGATGCTGTTTGTTGTGACCCTGACACTAAACGTAATTGCGCTGCATGTTGTACGCAAGTATAGGGAACAATATGAGTAAAAAGTCCAGAACGATCGATATTGTTCGCGCCGGAATGAAAAAGCGCAAGGCCGCTGAGACCCGTTTCAGGCTTTACGGTCTTGCAGCAATCGCGCTTGGTCTAATCTTTCTGTCATTACTGTTTGTCAGTATTGTCGCCAATGGATATACAGCCTTTGCACAGTCTTATGTGGAAATCGAGGTTTATATTGATCCGGACAGGATAGACCCGGAAGGTAAACGGGAGGATTCCGTGCTATCCAGGGCCGATTATGGCGGTTTGGTCAAGGCCACACTGCGCGAAATGTTTCCGGAGGTCAGGTCGCGCAGGGATAAAAGACAGCTTTACCGGCTGGTCAGTACCGGGGCCAGTTACGAGATCAGGGAAATGGTATTGGAAGATCCTGAACTAATCGGTCAGAAGATCTCAGTCTGGGTGCCGGTCGATGATGAGATCGATATGTTACTGAAAGGGCATATTGACCGGAATTCACCGGAGGCAGATCGCCGGGTCAAGGACAAGCAGATTGCCTGGGTCGATAAACTGATCAGTGAAGAAAAGATCGAGAAGCGCTTTAATACCATCTTTTTTACCGCAGGAGATTCCCGTGACCCGGAATTGGCAGGTATCTGGGGTGCCGCGGCCGGATCGTTCTTTACACTCATTGTGACCCTGATTCTGTCATTCCCGATTGGTGTCGCGGCCGCTGTGTACCTGGAAGAGTTTGCACCACAGAACCGGTTTACCGACTTTATTGAAGTCAATATCAACAACCTGGCTGCTGTTCCCTCTATTGTTTTTGGTTTGCTGGGTCTGGCGGTATTTATCAACTTCTTTGGAATGCCGCGCTCGGCACCGATCGTGGGCGGCCTGGTGCTGACCTTAATGACCCTGCCCACCATTATTATCGCCAGCCGGGCGGCGCTGAAATCGGTTCCCCCGTCAATAAGAGAGGCGGCTTTGGGTATTGGCGCATCACCGATGCAGACCATGGTTTACCATGTTTTACCACTGGCGATGCCCGGCATGCTGACCGGTACCATCATTGGTATGGCACAGGCGCTGGGGGAAAGTGCGCCATTGCTGATGATCGGTATGGTGGCGTTTATCGTCGATATACCCCAGGGTGCCTTTGATCCGTCTACGGTATTGCCGGTGCAGATCTATCTGTGGGCGGATAGTCCCGAGCGCGCCTTTGTGGAGCGAACATCGGCAGCAATTATGGTATTGTTAGCCTTTCTGATCACCATGAATGCCCTGGCAGTCATGTTGCGCAAACGCTTTGAGCGGCGCTGGTGAGAACGGTTTTTATCCTGGCACTGACAGAAAAATGAGTATTCCAATGGACACAATTGAGAAGTCTAAAGTTGATGAAATCGAAGACACTGGGGTGAAAGAGCCGGTCTTCATGCCTGAAGATTCAGCCACGATAGACCGTGAAAACCGCGCGACGGTTGGCGAAGTGTTTGTCGACAACCCACGCATGAGTTGTCGTGACGTCAACGTGCACTATGGTGAGAATCACGCCATTCACGATGTCAATCTGGATATCGGCTGTAATGAAGTGATCGCGATGATCGGCCCGTCCGGCTGCGGTAAATCCACTTTCCTGCGCTGCCTGAATCGTATGAATGATACCATCGAAGGCTGCAAGGTAAGCGGCAGCATTATCATGGATGGGGAGGAGATCAATAGCAAGAAGATCGATGTCGTACCGCTTCGTGCCCAGGTGAGCATGGTTTTCCAGAAGCCGAACCCGTTTCCGAAATCCATCTATGAAAATGTCGCCTTTGGTCCACGCATACACGGGCTCGCAAACAACAAGGTGGAACTGGACGAGATCGTTGTCACCAGCCTGGAAAAGGCAGGTTTATGGAATGAGGTCAAGGATCGTCTGGACAAGCCGGGCACCGGACTGTCGGGTGGACAGCAACAGCGTCTCTGCATCGCCCGCACGATTGCGGTAGGCCCTGAAGTGATCCTGATGGATGAGCCCTGTTCAGCACTGGACCCGATTGCAACGGCCAGAATCGAGGACCTGATTGATGAGCTGCGCACGCAATTTACCATCTGCATCGTGACGCATTCCATGCAACAAGCGGCGCGTGTCTCCCAGCGTACTGCATACTTCCACCTCGGTGATCTGATCGAGGTGGGTGATACTACCAAGATATTCACCAATCCGAAACACCAGCTCACGGAAGACTATATTACCGGTCGTTTTGGTTAGGTTTTCAACAAAGACCAGGGGAATACACCTGATTACTCATCGGTAGTTTCTATACAGAGACCGCTCATACATATCCCGTACCTGACAGGATTCCAATATGCAGCAACCAACGGAAGGACATACAGTCATACGCTATGATGGAGAGTTGAACCGTCTTCATCTGATGATGCTGGAGATGGGTAGCCTGGTGCTGGACCAGGTGCACACTTCCCTGAAAGCACTGAAGACTGAAGACCTGGTTGCCACTCGTCTGGTTCTGGACAGGGAGCATAAGGTGGACGAGCTGGAAATCAGGGCAGATGATGAAATCGTGTCGCTGATTGCCCGGCGAGGGCCGGTTGCGAGGGATCTGCGCGTGATCATGGCCTTTTCCAAGTCCATTACCGACCTGGAGCGGATAGGGGATGAGGCAGCGCGTATTGCCAGAATCATCGAAGAGATGTATGAGACCGAACGTAGCCATCCGAGTGGGCAGCTCATGCGTGATGTGCACTCCATGGGTACCTTGGTGACCAATATGCTGCGCAGGGCACTCGGTATTATCGATGGGCTTGATGCCGATGATGCAGTGGAAATGGCAAGGGAACAGGGAATCCTGGACGCCGAGTTCCGTTCCAGTATGCGCAGACTGACGACCTTTGTGCTGGAAGATGCCCGTAATGTCGGGCATGCTATTTATATCACTCTGATTATCAAGGCGCTGGAACGTATCGGCGATCATTCCAGAAATCTGGCCGAATATGTCGTTTACCTGATGAGCGGAGAGGATATTCGCCATAGCCTGAATACGCCAGATCCAACGGATTCCCCGTATTACAACGATGGCCCTGACAGCCAGGGCAAGCAAATGTAACGCTGTGGCTGACCAAGACGGTGGGTCAGATAAGCGCACCGAACTGATTCAGTGGGATGATCTGGATCAGGAACAGCAGACCGGCTTACTGGTCGAGTTTGGTCATTATCTGGATACACTTCCGCCTACCTGTTCAATGCAGACCAAAAACGAGCGTTTTACTGCCTGGCTGGCAGACAGAAACATCATCTACCAGGGCAGTTAGTGCCAGCAGGACCGGTGTTAAGCCTTCTTTCTGCGTTGCTTGATAAACTCCTGGATAAAGCTGCGGATCTCCCTGGCCGCACTGGTATCCAGGTCTTCGCATAGTTCGATGAAGGTGTCTCGTTGTTTCCTGTTGATACGAATAACCAGTTGACTGTCTTTCTTGTTTGGTTTTTTTCGTTTTTTTTCTGACATGGAAATATGTCCAGGATAGCTGTTTTGTTTAGTCTGGTGTGCCTTGGTATCAGTCTGTCATGCCAGAATTAAAGTATGGATTGCATAGAGTCTTAGTCATACATGTTGCGCATATCCGGTTTAAGCTGGTCATAGGCCTTTTTCCGCCAAAGACGGGTTTGCTGTTTCTGATTGGCATCCCATAGTTCCGTATCCTTGAGTATATTGCAGGCACGTAACTGGAATGACTTGTTGCTATTTTCATCTGAAATAAAATCACTGCCGCCGAAGCAACAGGCCTCATACAGGTCGACCACATCCGGGCTCATATTGGTATGTGCATGACCCAGCCAGTGGACCATTTCATGGAATACCAGCTCTTTTCGGTTTTCATAACGATGCAGGCGTTGCATACGTTTTGGATTACCGGCCAGGTGTTCGGCAATCTGCTGCTCATCCAGCTTGAAAAAATCACGGTAGGCGCTGGGTTCATGCTTACGTGACAAAAAGCCACTCACGCGGTAGGTGTCAATCGCAACACCCGGGTAACTGATTTCACTGATATCCTGGTCATGTTCATAGTATTTGAACTGCTCGGGCGGGGCGATCGCGACCGCATAGGCAAAGGTCTTGTCCTCGACACAGCGAAACGTCTTTTGATGATTGCTTTCCAGAATATCCAGTAACAGGGATGCCTGTTGGTTGTGATAGGGGTGCAGGGGGCCGGCCGGACCGTTACCGGATATGCACTGCAGACCAATACGCAAACCCTCCCGAATATCATTGGCCAGCATCACATAGCCCTGCATCGGTGATTGCTGGTTATGATAAGGGTAGTTCTTGCAGTTTTCTATCCTGATGGCCGGACCTACGGTAATTCCCGGGGCAGGGTTTCCCTGTTGCGCAATGAATGGTTCAAGGTCGAAGCTGGCAAGCAGTTTAGCAATTCGACTGGCAGCGGATTTGTCACTCACAGCATCAGCCAAAGCAACCGACTTCACAGCCAGTGTTACCATGAGAATGAACGATATTTTGATCCCGACCCTTAACATCACACTGAAACAGCACCTTGCTGGCATATTTCAAACACATAAATACCCATATTCGATATGTCATCGAATATACAATGTATATACATAAAATAGACAAGGGATTTGAGGCTTGTCAAGCCGGATATTGATATTTATTAATAACCTGGCGTTGTCTAGGCTTCCACAGGGGAGGAATTAGAGGTAAATCCTGAGGTATGAGTAAGGGATATACGGCTTGGCGCTCCGATCTGAGAACAGATCTTTCGCCAGATTTGAAGTGGTGATGCTAGAGCAGGAACTGTTCGATTACAGGTCTTTGGCGATATAGGCGGCCAGTTCCATCATCCGGTTCACGTAGCCCCACTCATTGTCATACCAGGTGTAGATCTTGACCTGGGTGCCATTGATGACCATTGTGGACAGGGCGTCGATAATCGAGGAATGCGGATTGTTGACATAGTCTACCGATACCAGTGGACGTTCCTCGTAACCCAGGATACCGGCCAGTTCGCCTTCTGCGGCCTGTTTGAATAAGTGGTTCACTTCTTCTGCCGTGGTTTCACGTTTGGCCTCAAATACAAAGTCCGTCAGCGATGCGTTCAGTAGTGGTACGCGTACTGCATGGCCATTTAGGCGACCCGTCAGCTCCGGGAAGATTTTTGTAATGGCTTTGGCCGAGCCGGTCGTGGTCGGGATTAATGATTCGCCACAGGCGCGTGCGCGCCGCAAGTCCTTGTGACCCTTGTCTACAATGGTCTGGGTATTGGTAATATCGTGGATAGTGGTCATGCAGCCATGCTGAATACCTATCTGTTCATTCATTACCTTGACCACTGGTGCGAGGCAATTGGTGGTGCATGATGCCGCGGTGACAATCTGATGCTTGTCAGGCTCATATTCGTGATGGTTAATACCATAGACAATGTTGATGGCCGGTTCCGGAACCGGCGCGGATACCAGCACCTTGCTAACGCCCTGGTCCAGATAGCATTGCAGGTCATCTTCGGTCTTGAACTTGCCGGTGCATTCGATGACCATCTCTACGCCGAGCCCGGCCCAGTCTATGTCATCGGGTTTGGGCAGGCTTGAAAAGCCGATCTGCTGGCCATCGATGTAAATGGCATTTTTATCGCTGTTGAACTCCCTTTCCCAACGGCCATGGACTGAATCAAATTCGAGCAGATGTGCCATCGCTGCACTATCGCCCGCAATCTCATTGACATGCACGATGTCATAGGCAGGGTTATCCAGGCCTGCACGTAGACTGAGTCTACCCATGCGGCCCAGGCCATTGATACCGACTTTAACTGGCATTGCTGTACCCCGAGTGAACTTGTTAGTGAAGGTTTCCGTTTATCGGGAAACGTGCAGACTGGTTCTGACGCAGGTTTCAGGATCAAAACCATATCCAAAAAGTTGTTATGAAAGCATAATGGCTGAATATGACCATTTTATGACAGGGGCCTGACTGCTTGCCGGTGCCGGTGCTTGTTTTTTTAAAGACCGGGTGCAACGCTTGTCATGAAAATCCTGCTTTATGATGAGTAAACAAGACCGCTCCATACCGGCTTGATCTGGCGCAATGGAACTCATCGCTGAATGGGCTATGCTTGTAATACAGCTGAGAAAAGGTGGGGAGGTGCTATCATATGGCAGTCTTTTTGTCCTATCGTGCTGTTGTAGCAGGGGACCCTGAAATTCCATCTGAACCACCTCCGGAAGCACCTCAACAAGAACCGGCAGAGGTGCCCTCGGAACCGGTGCCCGAATCAGAACCGGCACCCTCTGAGCAGCCATCTTATGCGCCACCAGAGATACCTGAAGGGATACCCCCTGAAGTACGGGCAGAAATGGTATCCCGAGGAGTATGACTATGACCCTGGCAACAACCCAGGAACAATACCTGGCGAAACAAAATGCGGAATACGACCTGCTGCAGCACCATCACACAGGTTCCAGCCATCAGACGGCAGAAGCGGCACATATACCGGAAGACCTTATCGCCAAGGCCGTACTGGTACAGGATACAGCCGGCTATATGCTGGTCGTTATTCCGGCCAATAGCCGATTGAGACTGGACGATATTTGTCACGAATTCAATCGTAGTCTGGATCTGGCAACAGAGGAAGAAATTTCTGAAGTATTCGAGGATTGCGAACCAGGAGCCGTGCCACCACTCGGCCCTGCCTATGGCATTGAGACCTTGCTGGATGAATCACTGACCCTTCTGGACGAGGTGTATTTCGAGGCAGGTGATCACAAGCAACTGGTCCACCTGCGCGGCGAGGAATTCCAGGATTTACTCAGAGATGCCCATCGTGGGTACTATAGCCACTAGTGTCGAACGGAACAGACCGACAGCGATGCGTTGTGAGTTGGTGACCTGGCAAAGGTTCTGCGAGTTGTCACGGCGATTGTCACAGATGATTCGTGCCTCGGCGTTCAGACCGGACATGATAGTCGCTATCGGGCGCGGTGGTTACATGCCGGCACGCCTGTTATCCGACTCCCTGGATGTCTACAACATGACGGGTTTCAAGATCGAACATTATCATGCGGCAAACCGGAAACCGCAGGCAATACTGCGTTATCCGCTTTCAGCAAAAGTGGAAGGGCTGAAACTGTTACTCGTTGATGACGTAAGTGATGCTGGCGATACATTTGAACTGGCGGTGTCTCATCTGCACGAGTCAGGACCGCCTGCGGAATTAAAAACGGCTGTTTTGCATCACAAGACCGTGTCAAGCTTCATACCGGATTACTACGCAGAAGAACAGACCGAGTGGCGCTGGTTGATCTATCCCTGGTCGATACTCGAGGACGTCAGCGGCTTCATCAGGGAACTGGATCTGATTGACGCAGGAACAGAAAAAACGCAGGCAGGTATTGAATCCGCCTATGGTGTCAGAATACCTATCGATGTGCTTGATGATGCCAGGATCCTGTCCAGGCAGTACAGTGAAAATCAGGCATAGACCGGGCTGGTCAGGGCCGGGCCGTTGTACAGGAATTACTGGAATATACAATTGATCAGTTACAGGAGGTGTAATATGGCCAAGAAAGAAACTAAGCAAGGCAATGGCGGCGACATACTGAAATCCACCCCCATGCATGCGTTGAGTCCATTCGAGGAAATGGAACGTATGTTTGGCAATATGTTTTCACCAACCCATCATCGGCCTATTTGGTCATGGCCGTCCTGGGCGGAGATGGGCCCAATGATAGAGGATAATATGCCGCGCATGGATATCATCGAGCGTGATGACGAGGTGGTGGTTCGTGCCGAAATGGCCGGTGTTGACAAAAAGGACCTCGAGGTGTTTGTGACAGATCACTCGGTCACGATCAAAGGTCAGACAAAAAAGGAGCACAAGGAAGAAAAGGGAGACTACTACCGTACCGAGATATCACAGGGTGCTTTCGCACGCACATCGACACTGCCATGCGAAGTCGATGGAGACAAGGCCAGGGCCAAATTCTCGGATGGTATACTCGAGTTGACAATTCCAAAGCTTGAAGCATCCAGACGTCATACAATCAAGGTAGAGTAAATCCCTGTGTGCCACTGTTCTGATGGCGGTACGCGATGATCAATGCCGGTGCGCCTGCTGTTCGCACCGGTAATGCACGACTATAACCCATTAACTGTCTGCGATGACGATAACAAAAAGATGTTCAGTGTACGCAGACAATCTGTGCCAGCTCTACCAGAAGCATGCGCATGCTGTGTCAGACATGACCAGTAGAGATAAACAACAATCCTAAGGAGAACAGAATGCAGTTACCCTTACAGATTACCTTTCAGAAAATGGAACCTTCACCAGCCGTCGAGGCCAAAATTCGCGAAAAGGCTGAAAAGCTGGAGCGATTTCATGATCACATCATGGCATGCCGGGTCGTTGTTGAGCCGCTAGGTCAGCATCATCACCAGGGCAACCTGTACCAGATCAAGATCGATATTACCGTACCGGGTGGCGAGATCGTGGTCAGCCGGGAAAGTGGACAGAACCACGCCCACGAAGACATCTATGTCTCCATTCGTGATGCCTTCAATGCGGCCCGCCGCCAACTGGAGGAACGTTTACGCAAGACCCGGCGCAAGGTCAAGACCCACGAAGTACCGCCACATGGCAGGGTGGTCGAATATTTACCGGATGATGGTTATGGCAAAATCCTGAGTTCCGATGGACGCGAAATCTATTTCCATGAAAATAGTGTATTAAATGGCGGTTTCCGGCAACTCGATGTTGGCAGTGAGGTACGTTTTGTTGAAAGTGAAGGGGATATGGGGCCTCAGGCCAGTACGGTCAGGCCGGTAGGCAAGCATCATCTCGCCGAGCCTTAAAGTCAGTCTAATTGTAACAGGGATGATTGCAGAATCCGTGTTTTGAACTATTGTTGATTCGGGAATGTATGAAAGTTTCTGTAGTCAGCAAGGAGGAACCACCATGAGAGTTTCTGATGTGATGACCACGAATATCAGATCCTGTACTCCGCAAACCGACCTGGAAACCGTCGCGATGGAAATGTGGAACGGTGATTGCGGCTCGATTCCGGTGATGAGTGATACCGGGATGCCGATCGGCATGATTACCGACCGTGATATTGCCATGGCCGGGGCATTGCAACACAGGGCCTTGTGCGATATTGAAACCAGTGAAGTGATCAATGGTAATGGCGTGCGTTGTTGTAACACCGAGGACTCGATCGAGTCGGCATTGCAAACCATGTCGGATGCACATATACGCCGCTTACCGGTTATTGATGACAGCGGTAGTCTGCAGGGTATGTTATCAGTGGATGATGTGGTCGCTTGTGCAGAGCGCGGCAAGAGAGGTGAGGGGAAACCGGAACTGTCTTTTGAAGATGCAATGACGACATTGAAGTCGGTATGCAAGCACCACTAGGGTAGAAGTCAGCCCTTCTCCCCGGATGGTGAGAAGGGCGCAACTTCTGATGCAGAGGCTCTTCCTGTTTGCGGCCAAGAGCTGGGCAGGCTTAATGCTGGTCTCCTCGATAACAACAACATGATTTAAACGGTCATTTTGACATCTCACTTATTTCTGTATCAAAGTAGCGATGACAGCTCTATGGCAACAGAAGTCGACCCTGTATTAGGAAACTGGTATCAGCACCTTGGTAAAGGTCAGAAATTCTGCGTGGTAGCGCGGGATGATAGCGAGGGTAGTATTGAAATCCAGTATTTCGATGGTGGCGTGGAAGAAGTCAGCCAGGATGGCTGGTTTGAACTCGATGTCGAGATGGTGGAGGCACCGGAAGACTGGTCCGGTCCGATTGATATTGCCGAAACTGATGATCTGGGTACCCAGATCACCGATACCTCTGCCGAGGACTGGTGTGCTGCGCAGCAGGAAATCAGGGTGGAGGTGGCGGACGCAGGCCGGTCGGCAGTGGAGGATGTGTGGGAAGAGGATCGTTCCAGCGAAGAGCCATGGGATGACGAGCTATGACGATTGCAAGCAATCCAGTGCCATCTGTATGCAGTCAGCTGGAAGACAAACGTGTTGTCTCATTGGCACCGGAATCATACATAATCAATTTCCAGCAGTCTGATGCGGGCTGGTATTGCAGAATATAGATGCCGCCATCATCTCCACGTAGTTTGAAATAGCTGTAGTTCGGGTCCAGCCATCGATCGATAATCTCATCAACTTCAATCCTGCGCTGGCCGATATAAAAATGCTGTGGATACTCCTCGGTACGATAGCCGGTATGGCATGCAACCCGGGCTGCGGGTGTTTGATGTTGTTCGTGTTCCATTGTTATCCCGCTGCTGCCTGTCCCCGCGGAGGCGGGGAGCGGGAATCCAGTATTTAATTAAATGACATAGTTGGCGGCTCACGGAGATGTTGATGTCGAAGGCGAGAGTTACTACAGCAGTCTTACTCGGCGCCGCGTTTTGCGTACTGGCGGCCTGCAACGAGCAGGTGGAGAAAATACCGCGTCTGCACTGGTACGTGTTTGACGAACAGTCTGGCGCGTTCAGGCAGGCCGCCGAGCATTGTAGCCAGGCATCGCAGGGCCGCTATCAGATTCAATTGAC
This sequence comes from uncultured Gammaproteobacteria bacterium, assembly GCA_947258795.1. Lineage (GTDB taxonomy): Bacteria > Pseudomonadota > Gammaproteobacteria > DRJJ01 > DRJJ01 > DRJJ01. The sequence goes on from CAMYJU010000007.1 coordinate 156,576, forward strand.
GCCACTACCGACAGATGCAGATCAGCAGCGCGAACAACTCGTGCGCCGTCTCGCCGCTGGCGACCCGGATATCGATCTGGTCGGTATGGATGTAATCTGGACCGCCGAGTTCGCAGAAGCCGGCTGGGTGTTACCCTGGCAGCAACAACATGCACGCAGTCTAAAACAGGGTCGCCTGGCGAGCGCGATCGAAAGCGCGACTTATAAAAACAGACTTTGGGCCGCGCCGTTCACAACCAATACCCAGTTGCTCTGGTATCGTACGGATCGCATCGAGACGCCACCAGCAAGCTGGCAGGAAATGATCGACATGGCAGAGCGACTGGGTGAGCACGGTACGATCCAGGCTCAGGGCGAGCGCTACGAGGGTCTGACTGTGTTTTTCGTCTCGTTGCTCGCTTCGGCAGGTGGTTCGGTACTGGATGTCGATAAGCAGACGGTGTTGCTGGAGCAGCAGCCTGTCCGGCAGGCGCTGGCAGTCATGCAGCGGCTGGCAAACTCCGCCGCAGCCGCCCCCAATCTGGCGACTGCGCGTGAGGATCATGCGCGCCTCGCATTTGAGACCGGCAGATCCAGCTTCATGGTCAACTATACCTACGTCTGGCCGAGCGCCCAGGCCAATGTACCAGGTCTTGCAAAGCATATCGGCTGGGCACGTTGGCCAGCGGTGGTAGCAGGTCTGCCCAGCCGTGTGACCATTGGCGGTATCAATATCGGCATTGCTGCGTACAGTCGTTATCCGGACCTGGCTTTCGAGGCGGCATCTTGTATCGTGTCTGAGCCGAACCAGCGACGGGCGGCGACCATCGGCGGCTTGCCGCCGACGCTCGCTGCGCTCTATGATGACCAACAGGTACGCCAGACCTTCCCGTTTGCGGACCTGCTGCGTGAAACCCTGCGTGATGCGGTACAACGGCCGCAATCACCGCTGTATGCGGACATCTCGCAGGCGCTCTGTCATAGCCTGCACCCGATGAACGGACTCGACCCGGACAGGGATGCTGCGCGCCTGCGCAAGGCAGTGACTCGAGCACTGCTCTCAGAGGGTCTGTTATGAGTCGGCTTAAGCATAGCGAGCATCGTCTGGCATGGTTGCTGTGCGCACCGGCGGTGATCGCAATGCTGCTGGTCACTGCCTGGCCAATGCTGTATGCGTTCTGGTTGTCATTGTTTCGTTACGACCTGCGTTTTCCGGATAAATACGAATTCATCGGGATCGACAATTACCTGAGTGTACTGGGTTCCGAGGCATGGTGGCAGGCCCTGAGCAATACCCTGGTGATTACAGTCGCATCGGTGTCGGTAGAGCTGGTACTTGGGTTTGTGTTTGCGTTGATCATGCACCATGCACTGATCGGTCGGCGCCTGGTGCGTACCTCATTGCTGATTCCGTACGGGATTATCACCGTGGTCGCGGCAATGGCCTGGCGTTTTGCATTCGACCCGACCACCGGGTTTGTCAATGCCCTGTCGGGGATGCAAGGGGCCTGGCTGGCAGAACGTTGGTCGGCCTTCTTCGTGATTATTCAGACCGAGATCTGGAAGACCACACCATTCATGGCATTGTTGCTGCTGGCTGGTCTGACCCTGGTGCCGGTCGACCTGATACGCGCAGCCCGTGTGGATGGAGCGAATGCGGTGCAGCGGTTTTTCAGGATTACCTTGCCGCTGATGCGACCGGTGATCATGGTCGCCTTACTGTTTCGTACGCTGGATGCGTTTCGTATATTTGATACAGTGTTTGTGCAGACGCGTGGTGCGCAGGGCACCGAGTCGGTATCGATCACCGGTTATAACGCACTGATTACCCGGCTCAACCTCGGTCTGGGTTCGGCCGTCTCGGTGCTGATCTTCCTGTGTGTGATCATCATCGCGATCATTTACATCAAGGGCTTTGCTATCGATCTGTCCCGGCGGGAGCACTCATGACTACGACCAAGGATCATGGTCTTAGCGAACGGCTGTTCTGGGGACTGGGTAGTGTGCTGGTCGTGGTCTATGCACTCATCCCTGTGTTCTGGATAATTTCGTTGTCGCTGAAACGTAGCGCCGATCTTGGAGATGGCCGTTTTATATCGGCTACTGTCAGCCTGGAACACTATCAAGCGGTGTTCAGTGACCCGCAGTTCCCAGCGGCGTTATGGAACTCGATTGGTATCGCCGGGATCTCGACCCTGGCCGCTGTGATGCTGGGCATGTTTGCGGCCTATGCAATCGTACGTCTGGAATTCCCGGGCAGGCGCCTGATCCTCGCTACCGCACTGGCCATAGCGATGTTTCCGCCAATCTCGATTATTGGACCGTTATTTAATATGTGGCGTGTGCTGGGACTGTACGATACCTGGTTCGGGCTGATACTCACGTATATGACCTTCACCTTGCCATTGGCGATCTGGATCTTGTCCGCGTTCTTTCGATCCATCCCGTGGGACCTGGAAAAGGCAGCACGGATAGATGGCGCAACGCCGTTACAGGCATTCATAAAAGTAATTGTGCCGTTGGCAGCGCCGGGTGTATTCACCGCCGCGATCCTGGTGTTCATGTTCGCCTGGAATGACTTTGTGTTTGCGATATCGCTGACCTCGACCAATGACGCACGTACCGTACCGGCCGCGATTGCGTTCTTTACCGGCAGCTCGCGTTTTGAGCAGCCCACCGGCTCGATCGCGGCCGCATCAGTGGTGGTGACACTGCCGATCATTATCGTTGTATTGCTGTTCCAGCGACGTATCGTGGCGGGCCTGACGACCGGTGCGGTCAAGGAGTAACGGAGACGATTGGTGTTATGGCTGAAATAAAACTAAGCAATATCAGCAAACATTTCGCCGCTACGATTGCGGTCGAGGAGGCTAGTTTTACGATCAGCGATGGTGAGTTTTTCATCCTGGTCGGCCCCTCAGGCTGTGGCAAATCCACCCTGTTGAATATGATCGTGGGTCTGGAGCAGCCCACGACCGGGGAAATCAGTGTAGATGGCCAGGTGGTCAATGAACTGGACCCGAAGGATCGGAATATGGCTATGGTGTTTCAGAGCTATGCCCTGTATCCGCATATGAGTGTGCGTGAGAACATGGCTTTTCCGCTCAGGCTTGCGAAATTGTCACAGCAAGAGATCGACAAGCGTGTTACCAGGGCAGCCGTAGTCCTCGAACTGGAAGACCTGCTTAACCGTAAGCCACGCGCGCTGTCCGGCGGGCAGCGCCAGCGTGTAGCGATGGGCCGGGCGATTGTGCGTGAGCCCAAAGCATTTTTACTGGACGAGCCGCTCTCGAACCTGGATGCGAAACTGCGTGTACAGATGCGTACCGAGATTGCGCGACTGCAGCGTCGACTCGGCACCACTACGGTCTATGTTACCCATGACCAGACCGAGGCGATGACCCTGGGTGATCGTATTGCGGTGTTATATAAGGGCAGGTTGTTGCAAATCGGTACACCGCGTGAACTCTATGAATGTCCCGCGAATCTGTTCGTCGCCGGTTTTATCGGCTCGCCGACCATGAACTTCCTGCCGGCCCGGTGCAAGGATTCAAATCTTGAGTTACCGCTCGGTTCAATGAGGCTTTCTGAAACCATGAGTCAGCAGGTAGAACTTTCGGAAGGCCCGGTTATCGCGGCATTTCGGCCTGAGCATCTACGGATTGTTGGAGAAAAAAACAGTCCTTGCGATGGTGTGCAATTCGAGGCGCAGGTAGAGCTGGTCGAATGGCTTGGGGCGGATCTGTTTATCTACTTTTATGCTACAACCGAAGGATTCGAGGCGATGGAGCTTCCGGAAAATCTGGATATCACCACCCGTGACAAGGACCGACAACTACTGGTCGCACGTATTGATCCGGCAACCGGAATTGGTGAAGGGGGTACGGTGAACTTGTGCATGGATGTAAGGCGTTTATTGTTCTTCGATTCCAGTACTGGTGAGAGATTTCGACAGGATAAGAGTAATGTAATAAGTATAAGACACCAATAAACAAGTTGCTTGTCTCATCTGCTTACTGCTTATTTAATGATGCAGAAACTGATGTCTGGAAAAAGACCGGTTACTTAACCATACTTCACTACTATGAGATAGCAATATAACTCTTCATATTAATAATGACATCTGGTACTGCTTGTGACACACAGCCAGAGTTTTGATGTCGCTGATCCGGCATTAGCCGAGCAGGGCCAACAACGCATTGAATGGGCCCTGCAGGAAATGCCGGTACTGCGTGAGCTTTCAGCGCGATTTAGTGACGAGCGGCGGCTGGACAACGCTGTACATATAATGTCCCGGTAGATATTGATCGGGAAGTAGCGAGCCTGAAGCTGGCAGCGATGAATATCGGCATCGACGATCTGACTGAAGAGCAACATAAATATCTTTCTTCCTGGCGGGAGGGGACCTGAGACTAGATTATTAAAAGGAATAGAAGTCTTTTAGTAGTTATTTAGGGGTCTCTGATAAATTCTGTTATTATAGAACTAAATCGCATCGTTCATTAAAGTGCCTGATAGTGTCTTGAGAAGCCAATAAAAATTAGTCTATTAGGAATCTGTTAATTTTTTAAATCCTTTTTTTACGTCGATCAGTACTATATTTGGACTGAGAGTCATGTTACCCGGGTAATACCTTCATGTTACGTCCTTTCCTGGTACTGTTAGCTTTTCTGATCATGCCCGTAGCGCTGGCGGACAAGCCGGTTGGCTATGAATTTTATACCTTCGACAAAGCCATGCTGCAGGCAAAGACGCAGGGAAAACCGCTATTTGTCTACTTTGGTCGTTATGGCTGTGGCTATTGTGACAAAACCAATAAGGAAGCCTTTAGCGATGAGCAGGTACGCAAAATTTATAACAGTCACTATGTGCTCGCTTATGTCGATTCTGAAAGCGGCAAGCGCCTGCGTCTGCCCAGTGGTGAACGCATTGCCGAGCGTGAAGTCGGCACCCGGTACAACGCCTTCGTGACGCCTGTATTTACCTTTATGACTGAGACAGGTGAAGTCTTTCACAGGATGGTTGGTGTACAACGAATCGAGGATTTACTATCAGCCCACAAAATCGTGCAACAGAAACTGGCCAATACCGTCAAACCATGAGTCTGAATACTGTTCTCAGTGGCATCGTCATGCTTGCCATCACACCACTTGTGCATGCGCAACCATGGGAATTCAAGGAGCCGGTCCAGGTAAGTGTAACATCAGGCCCCGGCATCTTTCATCATCTGGAATCTTCCGGCAGAAGAAATATTGCTGTATCGGGTGATGTCGTGGCTGTGGTCTGGGAAGACAATCGTAACGGCACACCACAAATCTATCTGGCGCGTAAGCCATTGAGCGCCAGCGAGTTTGAATCCGAAACCAGGATTAGCGCTCAGGGCGAGGCGTTTGAGCCATCACTGGTGTCACTCGGCAACGGTGACTTTGCCGTCGCCTGGGAGGAAGATGCGCGTATTTTTGTGCGATTGATTGGCGCTGAAAGGGTTGGTAAAGCATTGATGGTCGGTAGAGCTGAAGCATACCAGGCGAGTCTGGTTCGTCATCATCAACAGTTACTGCTGGTCTATGCGGCGGCAGGCGGGAAATATCCCAGAATATGGCTGCAACAACTGGCGATCGTACAAGGACTGTTGCGCAAATTGCCGGAATGCCCGGTGGATAAGGAGTCAGCCAGGGATGAACAGCTTTACCCGGTCGCATTAAGCCTGGGCGATCGGCTGATAGTCGCCTGGGAGGATCGCCGGCCAGGTCATACTATTATCATGGCTGCGCACAGCAATACGAAATCACTTTGTAACTTTAGTACACCACAGCGTATTAGTGAGGGTCCCGAAAAGTCCCGTGCCCCCTACGGGAAAGGGCATGGTGTGGCGCGGGTGGCGCTGGCTGGCTATGGTAACAGCCAGGGTATGGCGGTCTGGGCCGATAAACGCGATTTTCGTGAAGGCTATGATGTCTATGCGGCGCGTTACCTGACGGATGGTAAAAGCCTGTTTGGAAAAAACGCCAAGGTCCAGGACAGTTTTGGCGGTGTTGCCCAGCAGTGGCATACGGCAATTGCCGGTAACGATGCCGGCAGCCTGGTGGTGGCCTGGGATGACAACCGTGATGGCGATGCCGACATTGTGCTGAGCTGGATCGAGGGCGGGGACTGGAGTGACGATCTCACGGTAGAGGCTGCCTCTGGAGTCGGCATCCAGTCGCACCCGTCAGTGTTTCTGGATAACGACACCAACCTGCACCTGGTATGGAGCGAGCGTGAAAAAGTCGGTGGTCCGACGCGGCTGCGTTACCTGTTTGGCAAGGCGATCAGGCCGTAACGATGAGCAAGTGCTATTCAACCGTAATGCTGGAATCCTCCAGCAGTACCTCATAGATATAGCCGAAACCAAAATCCTTGTTCAGTGACAGCTTGCCGCTGACCAGGATCACATCACCTGTTTTCGCGGTACCGGCCGTGGTGAGCGTAAGGTCCTTGGCCGTGCTGCTGTCACGGATATGGATCCAGTTCGTACCCATCACCTGTGGGGTATATTTCACTACTTTGCCGCGTATGTGTATGGTTTTGCCAGCCAGTTGCTGTTTCTGGCCCAGAACCTCGCTGATGGTGTTGCCGTTGGCCGCCTTTTTGATGCCAGCGACGGGCTGTGCGGGAGCCTTATTGGCCGACTTGTGCGGAGCTGGCGTTGTCGCGGGGTCGCCGGCCTTGTCGGTGTAGATCTGGCCGACAAAATACACTACATCAAATTCGCGCTTCAGGGTCTTGCTGTAAAACTTCTGCATCGGCATATTGGGTACAAACGAGACCATGCTGCCCGGAGCCAGGCTCACCGGCGGGGCGGCGGCCCAGTGCTTCGACTTGCCGGTGTCTACGTGTACGTAGGTATAGTTATCGGTGTTGATGGTCTCGATTACCTTGCCGTATATCTTGCCGGTGGTATTTCCCTGCATCGGCATGCCCTGATGCGGGTCCTGGTCGGGACTGGCCTGGCACAGGCTGCTGATAGTCAGTAACAATAGCGAAAGCGGTAAGCTGATCATTTTGAAAGGGTTATTCACAAGCGTCTCCAGAAACTGTTGCTATACGGCTGTTAACCGCCTCATCGATAATATGCCACGTATGCTAACAGTACAACCGCCTGATAATGTTGATCCAGGTCAGCATAACATCACAGCGGCTCAGGGGGCGCTAAATTATTAACTTCTACTATCAACAACATACGGGTAGAATAACGGTAAGTCAGAAGTAAAGGCAGAGAACCCAATGGGGTCCCAGGGCATGTACAAAATTTTCGGTCTGATAGTCTCGCTGGTCGTATTAACGGCATGCAGTACGGTTGCAGTCGAGCCTGGAAAAGACGGCCGTTATGCCGATATCAAGCTGTTCAGCCCGATCCCGGACAAAGCCGTGGTCTACGTTTATCGCGAAGACGCCATAGCCGATGGCTACTATCCCACCAGGCTGATCGTCAACGGCCACACCGTATCCACCAGTGCCCGTAATAGCTATAATATCCTGGTGTTGCCGCCGGGTGAGTATGATATTGGCGTGACCTCTTCGTTCCAGGAGGGGGACTACCTGCCGATGGATGTCAACTTCAATGCCGGAGAGGTTCATTATCTGAATGTCTATTGGGAAAAAACCGCCCACTGGGAGAAGGATGAAGGATTCCGACTCAAGGCTGTCACCGAAAACCGGGCCAGGAAACACATCAGCAGTGCACGCCTGATCGCGTTCAAGGAGCTCTGCCCGGATTACCAGATCGATCCCGAAGAGAAAAATAAACTGGGCAACTCACAGGTCTTTTTCCGCTCCTATCGTGCAGGGATCTGCAACGCCCCACCGCCATAGCCGATGAAGCGCTGGCAGATATCCAATTAAAAACAATAACTTGAGATTTTCCGTATAAAAATTGACCAGCTGGAGCTGTTATCTGGAGTTGCTAGATAGTGCAGTACCAGCGTCGGAAACGCTAACTACAAAAAAAATTCCTCATTTTTCTAAAAGTATTTTTCCTGCCGCCGTTATAGTAAATAACGTTTCGTGACAATGGCTACCTGTTGTGAAAACAGCGGGGCGCAAAGTTACCTGCCTGGGACCGATTGGTTATGGTAGAGGGGCTACCGGAGAAACGATAAATATCTGCAATTGCCATCAGCAATCCTGCTTTGGGCGGGTAGTGGCCATAGCGGATATCTCCGGCTTCTGTCTTCCTTGCCAGGCCTGACTGAGGAAGATTTATGAAGCTTTTTGGCAAGTCGTTTGTTGCAGTGCTGCTGATTGTATGTGTTGTGCCATCCGTGTCTGCGGGCAACTTCAAGGAATGGCTACTCGGTTCAGGGGCCAAAGCCCCCGAGCCTGTGCAACTGGATGTTTCGTCGGCGCAATGCATGAAATGCCACAATAGCAAGGACTCAGGTCATATCACTGTCAAACATGCGGACTCACCAATGCAGTTCACGGCTTCAGGTCTGCAGACCAATCATCCGGTGGGTATGCATTATGGAAACTATGCGCTCAATCAACCGGCCAGTTTTCGTTCTCGCGCCACGCTCAATCCGAAAATCATGCTTGCCGGCGGCCGGGTGACCTGTATCAGCTGTCATGAGCAGAAAGAAAAGGATGTCAGTACAGCAAATGCAGCCAGGACCTATGGCAATGTACTTGCCGCCAGTGGTGGTTCGCTGTCCGGACTGGACATGTGTACTTCGAAAAAGACCTTGACGGTCGGCCCGAAAACATCGGACCTGTGCATGTCCTGTCATACGATGTAAAACACAAATATCAGATATCAGTCAGCTACCCTGATATATCCATGCGTATTTAATCCAGACGATTCATTTTTCCTGTGACATACAGGCCTTGAATATCCCGTACTTGTCGCCACGAGGGTCTCTTGGCATTTTTCCGGCCGGGATGCTGTAGGCGTTTTGCACCATTTCACCGGTGACACTGTCCAGTTTTTCGATGCCGGTTTTCGGTAAGGACTCCAGTGTTTTTTTGTATGTGCCATTTGCCAGCCGATCCATTAATGCCTTGACATAGACATTGGCTGCGTAATAGCACAGCAGTTCGTGGTCCCTGTGGTTTTCCAGCAGCCATTCATAGTCCAGCCTGCCAATTTCACGGGCAATCAGAAAATCATTCAGGCGGGCAGTAAACCCGACCAGTGAGAAACTGGTCTTCAGACGGTTTTTGTTTTTATCGACAATACGGACATCGATCTCCAGGCCACTGATCATCTTGTTCATCAGTGTGGTCTGCTGTTTTTTATCCAGGCCCAGTATGTAGGTTTTGCGGTCGGCATAGTTGTCGATCAGTTGCAGCTTGCCGGTTTTAAGGCCCAGTTCACCGATCTGGAGATCGGTTATATCCGGCTGGATGATTTCTCTGGCCTTGTATAATGAAAGAAAGAAATCAACACCGTTGTTGTTTTCTACAATACTCAACTGGTGTTTGTTACTATTAGTGACAAATATGCCTTTTTTACCAGCGGTATTGATTTCCCATGCTGCGAGCTGGCTGGTGTTGAACATGAGCAGGCCAATAGCGATTATTATTCTTTGGATGATCATAAAGTCATCATATCAGCTCGTCTGGTTTTATACAGTACCCGTATAAACAGGGCCGGCAGTATCTATTGAATAAGTATACTCAGGGCTGGTGTTTTTTTACTATTAAATGCAGGGAATATTGATACTGGTCAATTTTGGTATACGTTTATTGTTGTAGGGTAGAAACGCATTGTATAAAAGACCCTGAACGATGACGTATCCTGGTGCGGGCGATACGCACAAAACAGGGGGGAGAGAGGGTGTTGAGAAGATGGCGGTATCGCAACAGCATGGTATATCTGCTCCATTCAGCTGTTATGGCCTGCATGCTGGCACCTGTTGCATATGCGGACAGACCGGACCCCGGAGACGTCCAGCAGCTGATCAGAAAGGCTGAAGCGATACCGGGCATGATAGAGGAAAACCGGCTGGAGACATCGCAAATCCCCGATCCACACTGGCGTAAGCAGGCCTGTCTGGCCTGTCATACCAGTGAGCCGGCAAAAGGTGCGCCGCTACTGAAAACCGGCGGGGATGGTAGCTGTTTTTACTGTCATCGCCCGGAGGATCACACCGTGATTCATCCTGCCCGTCTTGAGCCTGGTAAAAGAATGCGAGCGCAAATGTCGCCGGAATTCAGACAGCGGCTGATCAAGGGCAGGAAAACAGACTGCCTGACCTGTCATGACATTTTATTGCAGTGTAAAAAACGACCAGCGGCGATGCGTGTGCGTAACAGTGCCTTTCTGCGTGGCGGCTATTACAAACATCGTACTGGTGTGTGCTACCAGTGCCATAACCGGGAAAGCTATCAAAAACTGAATCCGCATGACCAGGTCAGTGATCAGGGTGTGCTCAACAAGGACAAATGCCTGATCTGCCATCGCAAGCTGCCGAGGCAGGATGGTGGTCGGGTCGGTGCAGGGGCTGCGATGCATACCGATCCGGACTGGTCGGCGATCTGCCTGAACTGCCATCGTTGGCAGCCACATCCTGGAGGCAATATGGCCATGTTTTCGGGGGGTAAGGCGCCGGACCATCTGGTGGTACCGGATGACGGGATACGCGACAGGCTTGCGACCAGGACGCGGGAACTGAATCTGGATATGCCGCTGGAGCCTGACACCGGCAAGGTCTACTGCGCAACCTGTCATAATCCGCATGAGCGTGGCGTGATCAAGAAGGCAGGTCTGGCTAAGGGGGCGGATGAAAAAAATCGATTGCGGGCGCAACGAATCTGTATCAATTGTCATGAAAAATGAGTATATTGTTGGCAGCTCGCTGACATCATCATAACAGGAATAATAGAATGACGATCAGGCAATCCGGGTTTCTTCTGTTCTGTTTCATACTGCTGGGCGTATTGTACTCGGGGGGGCTGCAGGCCTTTGTCGACGAAGAGGGTTGTCTGCTTTGTCATAAGTACCCGAAGATGGGTCGTGTAACGGAAGAGGGTACGCGGCGCTCCTACTATGTCATTCCACACGTGTTTGGCAAGACCGTACATCGCAATGTCCCTTGTCGTGACTGCCATACCAATATCAAGGAACTGCCGCACCGTGAAGTGAAGACCGGTGTCACCTGTGATGCCGAGTGTCATTCAGTCAAGAACCCGGCGACCGGCAAGAACTTCAGTCACAAGCCGATTTACGAGGTCTACCGCAAGAGTGTGCACGGTCGTGACAAGATAGAAGAAGGTCTGGAGGCCGACAAGCCCTATTGCATTAGCTGTCACACCAATCCGTTGTACAACCCGGGTGAAAAGAGCATACCAAAAAGAATTGCCGATCGTTGCGTGGTCTGCCATGAAGACCGAACCTTCGTCGAGGCCTGGTACAACCATACCAGCAGGCGTATCCGTGACATCAAGCGTTCGTCTGCAGAGATCGTTACACTCTGCTCATCCTGCCATGGCGACAAGAAACTGATTGAACGTCATATGAAAGCGGCTACTGAAGGCGACAAGGAGCTGGGCAGGAAGTTTGCGGTTGCATCAGAATCATACGACAACAGTTTCCACGGCAAGGTAACCCGTTATGGCTTTAGTGAAGCGGCCAATTGTCTGGATTGTCATGCTGATTACGACAACTATTACCTGTCGGTTCACGATATAAGGCCCTCGCGTGATCCCTTGTCCCCAGTGCATGATGAAAGGCGATACAAGACCTGTCAGCGTTGTCATACCTATGCGAACGAAAACTATGCGACCATCGATCCGCACCCGACCAAGGATCGAGAAAGTAACCCCTTTGTTTTCTGGGCAGAAGCGATTTATAACTGGGTCGCCTATGTCGTCATTGCCGGTCTGATCAGTCTGGCAATGTTCGAGACCCTGGGGCGCAGACGCGATGGCGCCGGCTGGAGACTGCGTCATGGTTCGTCCTGGTGGCGCAGAAGCCGCAGGGGCAAGAACAGGGATCGTGTGATCTGAGCGGTTCAGGTTATTCAAAACAACATGCAGCAGAGTAAAAACCGGGTAGGAAACAAATGAAATTATCTGATGAAGCGCAAAAGATTCTGGAAACATCCATGCGTATCAACAAGACCAGCGATGCTGATCGCAAGGAGATCGAGGAACTGATTCATCTCATGCCGAACGACAGGGTGCTGTTGTACAAGAATGTTGTATCGAACCCGATTGGCGATTTACCCAGGTACTCGGTGCATATCCGTATCCAGCATATGCTCACCTTTGTTACCTTCCTGGCGCTGGCCTTTACCGGTTTGCCGGTTGCCTTCTATGACCATGTCTGGGCCGAGCCACTGAACACCATAGTCGGCGGGGTGGATGTGTCGCGTGTTATCCATCGTACCCTGGCTGTGGTCATGATCATGAGTATGATCTATCACATCTTTACCATTTCACTCGGACCACTGATGCAGGTGCTTAAAGGCCGGTTTGAAATAAGGCGTACGATTATTCCGTTAATGAAAGACCTGCGTGATTTCAAGAATGACATTCTGTATTTTGCCGGCCGGCACGACCAGCGTCCTGAAATGGACAAGTTCATGTACAAGCAGAAGCTGCATTATTTTGCCGCTGCCTTCGGTAATATCGTGATGGTGGTGTCGGGTTCATCATTCCTGTTTCCCGATATCTGGGCCAGTATCCTGCCGGCCAGTATGGCATCCAACTTTCAGGAGCTGATGCGTCTTTCTCATCCGCATGAAGCCCTGCTGGCATTGCTGGTTATCGCGTTCTGGCACTGGTACAACGTGCACCTGGCGCCAGGCCGGTTTCCGATGCAATGGACCTTCCTGACCGGCAAGATTACGCGTGAACACCAGATCGAGGAGCATTTTCTCGAATACCTGCGTAACCTGGTTGAATTGCCGGAAGAACGTTCCTATCTGCACGACATGCTGACGGCGCGTGAACTGCGCGAGGAAGGTCATGTGCATGAAATGCCCGAGGAGCCGCCGCTGGCCAGCGAGGAATCGTCATCATGATGAAGCCATTGAAACCATACCAGAAGGTCATCGCCTATGCGTCACTGGCGTTCGTTCTGGCATGGACCGCATTTGGCATATTTACCATATGGGTAATACTGACTAACGTATAACGTACAGAAGGTAGAACAATGCACGGAATTGAAAATGACAGCATGATCTTCATTATCCTGACAGTGCTGCTGTTCATGTTCCTGGGTATTGCCATCCTGGTCGTGATCGACCACAAGGCCAAGATCCCGGATCATTTTCACAGTGATCCGTTCTCGATCAAGGGCCTGCGCCGCGATCATCCGGGTATTTCATTCCTGACTACCATGATACTGTTTGCGATCATTGCCAGCCTGATCTTTGAGCTGACCATTACATTGGGGGAGCACTTTGGGATGTTTGCTGAAAAGGAACAACCCAAGTTGCTACAGGAACTCAAGGAGCAGCGCTTCAGCGAAAAGAACAGGCATTTTCATAACGAGCCTGAGGAAGATCTGGTAAACCTGGGCAAGAAACCGGTCTGTTTCTCCTGTCATGGCGATTATCCGCATTCCAAGGAGCGTATGATCAGGACCCTGCTTAACATGCACACCCAGTTTGTCGGTTGTATGACCTGCCATAATGACCCACGCAAGTTTGAAGAGGAGTCACTCAGTTTCGCCTGGCTGAATTACTCGGGGATAGAAGTAACCGGCAAGCCCTATGGTACCGGTATTGACCCGAAAACCGGCTATCTGCAGGAAACAGACGATTATTATTCCAAGATTGTTGCCTATAACAAGACCGGTAACGGAAATGTCTTGCTGGAAATCACCGAGGATGACGAGAAGGCACAGGAATACCTGGAGATCAAGGACAAGCTGTCTGACAAGGATCGCGAGGCCGTGAAAAAGCAGTTTCACAGGACCGTCAGTCCCAAGGGGCGGTTCTGCTCGCGTTGTCACACCGCCGAGAATGATAGCTATCTGCCATTTCGTAAACTGGGATTCTCGGAAGACCGTATCTCGGATGTGACCAATCTGAATATTATCGGTATCGTGCAGAAATACAGAAAATTCTATTTGCCCAACCTGTTTCAGCAGGACATCTCTCTGCCCAAGGTGGAGTCCCTGATTGGCTCTGAAAAGTCCGACAAGGTCAAGGAGGCGGTGGAAGATCCGAAGGCATGGTGGCGGCGTACGTTTGATTCACCCAGCGGGAACGAATAATGTGCTTGCGACTGCGCACCCTGTGTTCAGCATCGCTGATTGTGCTGTCCTGTCTTTATGTGCCGCTAGTCGAGGCAGCGGCACAGGCCAGCCGGACAATCACGTATCTGCATGAAATAACCCGTAGCCAGGTGGGTGAGCTGGAACTGCCTACAGATGTCGCGGTGCATGAATCACGTCTTTACATAGTCGATAGCGGTAATAATCGCGTGGTCGTGCTGGGCCGTAATGGTGAAACGCAGTTCGCTTTTGGCAGTAAGGGAACGGCGAACGGTGAATTCAATGGTCCTGTCGGCATAGGTGTCGGTCATGATGGCAGGATATACGTCGCAGACACCGGAAATCATCGTATCCAGATATTTTCGGCAACGGGTAAGTTTCAGACTGCTATTGCCACTACCACCGGCGAGGTAAGGGTGCGGCCTATCGATGTCGCGGTCGAACCAAAATCCGGACATATTTTTATTACCGGCAATAATAATCACCGGGTTATGGTGTATAACCATAGCGGACGCCTGTTGCGCGAATGGGGCGGGAATGGGGCTGCAATCGGAAAGTTTCGTTACCCGGCCACCATTACTGTGATGCCCGATGCCAATATAGGTGTTATTGATGTATTTAATACACGTGCACAACTGTTTCAGCCTGATGGTCGTTTTGTTGTCAAAATAGGTGAATGGGGGGTCCTGCCCGGTCAGCTCTTTCGTCCCAAAGGGATTGCGATAGACCGGAAAGGTCATATCTATATATCGGACAGCTACCTGAACGTGATACAGGTATTCAATGACAGTGGCAAATTTCTGCATGTACTCACACAGAAGGATACTGCCCACACCATGATGACACCTACAGGGATAGCGGTCGCGGCAGACAATCGCCTGTATGTAGCAGAGATGCTCAGGCACCGGGTTGCCGTTTACCAGATGGATTGATGGTCCATGTCAGCACGCAGTCAGACACATAACTGGAAAAAGGAACTGTTTATTGGCTTTATCCTTTTTGCAGGCTTATGCAGCTGGCTGTTTCCGGAGGACGCCTCGGCCTTACGGCGCAAGACCTCAACCAATCGTGAGTGTGCAATTTGCCATATCATGTGGCTGGAAGAGTTCAAGCGCCAGGATGTCAAACCTCTGGTCCCCTATGATCCGCTACCCAGGGAAAAAACCGGTAAGCAGGATGTGGCCAGTACCGAACAGATGTGTTTTTCATGTCATGACGGATTTGTACTGGACTCGCGATTCAAGTGGAAAAAAAACCGCTATAACCACCCGGTCGGGGTAAAACCCTCGGATGATGTGACCATACCGACCGCCGAAGGCAAGACTGTCTTCCCTATGAATGAAGATGGCAAGATATATTGCGGTACCTGTCATTCCGCGCATGGTATTGACTGGAAGGAAAAGGATACGACACTGTTTCTGCGCATCGATAACAGAAACTCCAACATGTGTACGGCATGTCACCTGAACCGCGTTACGGGTCCCAAGGAGGGCAATCACCCGGTCAACAAGAAACTGAAAAAATTGCCGGCCGCGCTGGTCAAGGCGGGTTCACTGTTCAGTAACAAGAATGAGGTTATCTGCCAGTCCTGTCACCTTGCGCACGGCTCAGAACAGAAGAAAATGCTGGCCAGGCCGAACCATAATTCCGATCTGTGTTCCAGTTGCCACGTTCAGCAGGCACGTGTCAGGCAAACCAAGCATAATCTGACCATCCTGGCGCCATCGGCCAAAAACGAGAGAGGGGATGTCGCCAGCGAGTCTGGTCCCTGTAGCGCCTGCCATGTCCCGCACAAGGCCAACGCACCGAAACTGTGGGCGCGTCCGGTCTCAGTCAATCAGGACAGGGGTAGTGCCTATTGCCTGAGCTGTCACAAGGAAAAGGGTGTCGCACGCAAGAAATCGATCAACAAACACAGTCACCCGGTCGATGTGCCACTCAGAAGGGCCGGGATTATTGCCAAAAGAGACGGCTGGATCAGCCAGGTAAAAAACAGGGCTGCACCCAAAAAGATAGTCAAACTGCCGCTGTTTGATAAAGCGGGTGGAAGGGTCAGTGTGGGAGGTAATGTTACCTGTATGACCTGTCATGATCCCCATCTATGGTCGCCTGATCATGGCCAAACGCCTGCCCGCGATTTGCGCAAGCTGGAAGGTGATGGTTCGAACAGTTTCTTGCGCATTGCCAATAACAGTGACAGCACCTTGTGCAAGAATTGTCATCGGGAGCAGGCGGCAGTGGCCTGGTCCAAGCATAACCTGCAGATCAGTGCGCCGGATCAGAAGAACAAAGACGGTATGACGGTTTCAGAAAGTGGAGTCTGCAGTGCCTGCCATGTGCCACATAACGGCAAGGGCGAGAATATGTGGGCACGCAAGATTGGTAAAAAGGGCAAGGGTGTGATGACGCTTTGTATTGGATGCCATGCCAAGGATAGCATGGCCGAAAACAGAACGACCGGCAAGCATAGTCACCCGGTGCATGTCAGCCTGAAAAAGTCCGGATTGACGACTGACCTGCCGTTGTTTACGAAGCATGCCCGGCGTGACGACAAGTATGGCAGGGTGGACTGTGCAAGCTGTCATAATCCTCATCAGTGGGACCCTGGCAATGCGATCGCCAGTTCGGGCAGGGATCCGGATACGGATGGTGACGCCAGCAACAGTTTCCTGCGTATCAGGGCCAGCGGCAAGGCCAGGCTGTGTGTCAATTGTCATAAGGACCAGGCAGGACTGATCGGTACTGATCATGACTTGTCAGTGACTGCGCGCAACGGCCTGAATGCCAGGGAACAAACTGTCAGGCAGTCCGGGCCTTGCGGGCAGTGTCATGCTGTACATCATGCAGAATTGTCACGACGACTGTGGGTGCAAAAGGCTGGTAGCAGCGGGAATAGAACGGAGAAATTATGTACTGGCTGTCATAGCAGACAGGGCGTCGGACGTAAAAAGGTGCCGGCGGAACTCGATCATCCGCCTCGCGTCTTGTCTGTCAACAAGGGTCGCTTGAGAGAGGGCGACAGGAACAGGCAGCAGGTGCCGGTATTTACCGAGCAAGGCAAGTCAGATGATGTGGGCATGATTTCCTGCCTGACCTGCCATGATCCGCATCAATGGAACGCAAGCAGCCAGAAGGCAGGTACCGGCAAGAATCTCGAAGGCGACGTGCGCAATAGTTTCCTCCGCCATACCGGTACCGAGTACTTTCTGTGTGCAGATTGTCATGGCGAGGACTCATTGTATCGCTACAAGTATTTCCACTGGTCCAAATCCAGGTCGGATAAGAACAAGAAATGATGTCGCACATCCTGAATACACGGGTAGCAGCGGGCTGGTGGTATGGAGGACGTTAATCGGGTTGCCTGGGGTGTGGTTTTTATGCTCGGAGCTGCGGTATTTGCGTGGCTGGAGTGGCGTGATGATGACTGGTCGGCCATGGGCTGGTTTATTCTGACCAGTTTGTGGTCGGCTGTATGTGGTATCGGTTATACTGTCGCGCATTGGTTTCTGGAAAGAAAAGACCGGCCTAAGACTGATTGAATCTGTACAGATGAAGATAGTTATTCAGTGTTGAAAAGGAAGCGGGTTGTTCTATATTTAAAACAGATTTAAATGGAATTAGTGTTCAGGGAATACAATCAGTTTGCTGCCAGATAAGAGATCACAAGCAACTCCAGAGGAGAGTTGGGATGAGCAAACAAGACAATCAACTAAAAAAATCCTGTGTGTGGTGTATCAGTGCTGCGATAGCACTGATTCCGATAGCGATAATCGTCTGGTATTTGTTTTTTCGCTAACAGACCGGTGTAAACGTAAACGAACGTTACGGGTGTTTATGGATCGATCTGGCTTGATCTGAATCAAGAATATGATCGTATTGATCCTATATAATCTTTTTATAGTCTAGTTAAGTATATAATCAGATACTGAGTAGATTGTAACAATAATAAGGGATCATGGAATTGTTGGTTGCGTTGAAACAAGCCCCTGTTAACAGTGATGCCCATCCAGCGGCATCATGGGCTCGTTTTACGTCCTGTTACCCTTTCAGCTTCCCGTACGATTATTCATCTTGCCTGCGAGGGCTCGTGTGCCATGCATGAATACAGATTCCACCAGGTGCTCCTGATATTAATCGTGTTATTTGTTGCTACTATACCGCCCGGGGAAGTCCAGGCAGGTGAGGAGCTCAATTGCCTGATCTGTCACAAGCACAGGGGGTTGAGCCGGATTGATGAAAACGGCAAGTTCAGACTGTTTTATATCAATAACGAATTGTTCGAGTCCGGTCCGCACCGTCGTAACAATTGCCAGGACTGTCACACAGATATTGTTCGCATCCCGCATGACCCGGCAAAAAAAGTGGATTGCACCCAGCAATGCCATGTTGTCGAGCCTTCCGGCAAGGCAAGGTTTTCACACAAGCCAATAGCCGAAACGCTTGCAATGAGTGTACATGGCAAGCTTGATGCAGAGGGCAAGCCAAAAAAATACCAGGAGGACTATCCCGGTTGCAAAGACTGTCATGATCAACCATTGTATCGTCCGCTATCGGTTTTCAAGGGGGAGCCCAGGTCCGGTATTTCCGAACGGAGTATCAGCCGCTGCAAAAGCTGTCACCGTACCGGTAACTTTGCCGAGGATTTCTATGAGCATGTTACCTCACGTCTGCGCAAGGGCCGTTTCCCGCTGGAAACCATAGAGGTGTGTGCCAAGTGTCACCAGAACCCGGGCTTCCTGGAGCGACATGAGCTCGATGATGCGGTAACGACCTACGAGGAGACCTTCCACGGTAAACTGATCAAACTGGGTTCTGAGCGCACACCGGACTGCCTGGACTGTCATGTGGTCGAAGGTGAAAATACGCATCTGATCGAGGCGAAAACAGTGCCCACATCAGCCACCAACAAGGCCAATGTTGGCAATACCTGCAGGGCCTCTGATTGTCACAAGAAGGCCAGTGCACAATTGGCCAGTTTCCAGACTCATGTGACCTATGAACGGGAAAAATACCCGATGCAGTTCTACATGCTGATGTTCTTCAAGGCATTGATGGCGGTTATCCTGTATTTCTTCCTGACCATGATCTTCTTCGAGCTAATGCGGCGTCTGTTCCCGGCATTTGCATTCTTTAAAGAGAGCAAGGCTGATGACACGGATACCAGGCCGGCATTAAAAGATAGGGAACAATAGCGAGGGTAGGAGCATGTCAAAATATGATCCGATTGTATATAAAGACGGCAAGCGCTATTTCTACCGATTTTCGGCCCATCAACGTATTCAGCACGTGGTCCTGTTCAGCTCTGTGCTGTTGCTGGCATTGACAGGCTTTCCATTGCGTCATGCTGATGAGGCCTGGGCAAAACCGCTGTATGCCGCCCTGGGTGGACCCGAGGTTGCACCAACGATACACAGGGTTGCAGGTTCGGTACTGCTGGTACTGTTTGTCTACCATACGATTTACTGGATAGTGAAATTTATCAAGAATGACCTGGGCAAGTTGAAAAAGGAAAACCGCCTGACCCTGGGTACTGGTATCAAGGCCTTTTTTACCCAGGAAATGGTGCCCAACAAGAAGGACTGGTACGACATTATCCATCTATGGAAATACCTGCTGTATTTCACCAATCGCCCGCCCCGGCATGAACGCATGTCATGGCGTGAAAAATTCGATTATTTTGCTCCGTACTGGGGTGTACCGATCCTGGGGCCTGCCGGGGCGGTCCTGTGGTGGCGGGATGAGGTCTCGCATATACTGCCGGGCTGGGTATTGAACGCGGCGTATATCATGCATACGGACGAGGCCTTGCTGGCGATTCTGTTCCTGTTCTTTGTGCACTGGTATAACGTGCACTATGCGCCGGAGAAATTCCCGGCAGCCAAGGTCTGGCTAACGGGTTATTTGTCAGAAGATGAAATGATCCATGAGCACTATGCCCACTATGTACAGGTCATGATCGAGGCCGGGTTGGAGGAAGAGATCCAGCAGCAACACTTCGGTGGGGAGCATTACGAATGGTAAAGCTGCTTAAAAAGATTATTTTCAAGCTCTATGTGCTGTGCCTGATGGCCTTTACTGTCTGGTACGGTTATTTCATGTATCCGCTGATATTCGGTTTTGAGGGCAAGGAAAAGGCGGCTGAATCATTGTTGGAAATGGGTGCGGCCGGCACAGAAGAGGAAAAGATGTTTGTCCGGCTGATTGCCGAACAGACCAAGACCAAAAAGACTGACCTGGGTTACAGGGTGATCGACCAACCCTACATAGAGGGTCGCTTCCATCATATCGGCTTTACCATACAGCAGGACAATGCCAGTATCTGTGTACGCTGTCATGGCAATGTGCCGCATGATGAATCCAAGGAGGTGCGTAGCTTCCTGAACATGCATGCCTTTTATCTGGCTTGCGAGACCTGCCATTCCAGACCGGATGAAGGGGTAAAGGAGTGGGCATTCCGCTGGTATGACAAGGATACCGGCACGATTACCAATAATCCGCAGGCACTGAAAGATATCGAGAAACTGTATCATACCGAGCAGGAGATCAGTCAGTATCCAATCTATGGCAATTACGGTGCTAAAGTGGCGCCGACCCTGAATGACTTTGGTGAGACCCGATTGCTGCATGGTGTAAAGGAAATGATCTTTGTTGACCGCTTTGTTACCGAGCAGGCCCGCTTGCAGCCCGAGCAGAAATCGCAGATGAAAAAGGTCATTCATCGCAAGGTTACCAAGGATCCGGTGCCATGCAAGGACTGTCATCAGGAAGTGGGCCCGTATCTTCCGTTTGCAGAGCTGGGCTACCCACCATCACGTGTGCGTGAGTTGACCAATGTCGCGGTCGTGAATATGATTCAGCGGTACAAGGAGTTTTATATTCCGAGTTTGCTTAAACCCGGTGGTGGTTAGCAAGACTTGCAGCAGCCCTGTGTAAGGAGCTGAGGGTCCGTCCATTGTGGCCGGGTGGGTTTAATACAGGTGATGACAATGAGCAGGATATGTATGCTTGTGTTGTTATTGTTGCCCCGTCTGCTCTGGGCAGAATGGCTGCTGGAACAGTCCGGTGATGGCCACTGGATCAGCAGCAGGGCGGCGGATTTTCCCCATCAACTGGTGGTTGCCAGTCATCAGAATGATGTCCAGTTCCTGCTGATTCTGGCGACCGATCAGCGTACACCGGCCTCGCAGCTGCCAGCTGAAATCCGGGTAGATATGGATCCGTGGTTAAGTACACAACTGACTCCGCTGCAACAACGTCCGTATGGTATGGCGTTTCGTATCGAATTGCGCCCTGAAGCCAGACAAAAAATGGTTCAGCGCATGATCGAGGGACTGCAAATGCAACTCAGTCTGGGTAGTGAAAAGCAGCCAAAACAAACCCTGACGTTTTCTATTATCGGTTTTACCGATGCCTATACCGACCTGCAGATTTCGAACGAGCTTGGCCGGCTGGACCCGGACTGGCTGATCGAACAGGGCAAGGACAGGGGACTGGCCTGTTACTATAGTGCCATCCTGACCGTACAGGCCCTGAACGGGCGCAGAAGGGGTCTTTCTGCTCGTCAGATGGTCGAACAACTACCGCGAACCGGCCTTGCCAGCGTGGACGACAGGCGTGCTGACATCGTTTCCGGGGCTTATCGGATGCCCCCGGCAAGGCTTCCCCGACACCTGACCACCTTGAAGTATAAACTGTTTAAAAGTTGTATGCGGGATCAGTAAATAGCGACGCGATATCGATCATCATTGGCAAGTGGACGCGTGAGTTGGGAGATGTTTTTCCCATGGTAACGGGCTGCAGGATCGGCTTACATGCCACCGCCACCGCCACCGCCACCGCCACCGCCACCCATGCACATGCCGCCACCAGGCATACCACCACCACCTCCCCCATAGGTACAGGGGTCATGGTTTCTGCCATGGCAGGTCAGGTAGCAGCCACCGGCCTCGGTGCCGGGGCCATCACTGAAAAACTCCAGTCGGCCAGAGCCGCTCTGTGACACCACATCCGTATCAAAGTTGATCAATCGGGGCTGCTGGCTGCCATGAGGGTCATGACAGACATTACAGGGCGTACTTAGGGTGCCACCGCCCATATGCTGTCCAGCACCGGTAATATGGCGGTTGTGCAGCGGGAAAGTCTGGTTGCCAAGAATGCTGGTGCGATTGTGACACTTGTAACACAAGGCATACGCAGAGGCGCTCTCCGTGGTCGGGTCCTGGGTCAGGAACTGGCGCTCCAGGATTTGCGGGTAGGCGGAGCCATGTGGTCCATTCGGGCCGCCAGTATTGTTGTTGTTATGGCAGTCCGTGCATTCGATGATACTGCCGGACGGGAACGGCATCCCGGTCAGGCTGGGTGTATTGGTATCAGCCGCGGTACCGACCACCGGATGGTAGGACGGGTTGCTGGTACTGAACTCGTTGCGCACATTGGTTGTGTTGAACTGCCTGGTCGTCGGTGGTGCCGGTTTATTGGTGCTATCGGCATGACAGCGATAGCAAAGTTCGTATTGCAGATTGATCGTGGTGACCTCATTGCCGGCGTTGTTCACACCTCGCACCAGTGACAGCGGCCCGGACGGGGTGCCGCTTGCGCTGGCCGCATGTGGATTATGACAGTCGACACATTCCACATGACGGTTGCTGACGATAGCCGCTTCGGTCGGATCATGTATACCGGTGGTATTCATGATTGGATGACGTGAGAACTTGTTGAACTCGTTCTGGATGTTCTGTGACGCGACCGAGCCGTCATGGCAGGTGTAGCAGACATTTTCTTCCGTTGCGCTGCGTAACAGACGCTGTTTGCCATTGGCCGAGTGGGGTAGGTGGCAGCTCTGACAGGCGTGATTGGCAACACTGTCACCGTTCCAGTTCTGGCTGGAGGTGCTATGTGAGCTGGCCGACCAGCCTTGCTTGATATGGCAGGTCAGGCACAGGGCCCCGGCGGTATTGGACTTGACCAGGAACATACCGAACTTGTCTTCGTGGGCATTGTGACAACTGGTACATTGTAATTGACCGCTGTTATCCAGCTTGACGTCAGGGCCCAGGCTGCCCGCCGGGACCAGCTCGGTCGGTTTGGCGCCCTGGCTGTTGGAGTAGTCGAATGACACTGGGTGATCGTCGGACAGGTCCTTGCTCAGGTTGGCCGGACCGGCCGGCATGGTCGGACCACCGCTAACATTGACATCGGTGACACGCGAATTCAGCTCACCGAGTGCGATGGTGCCGTCATGACAGCTCAGGCACAGGATCGACGCGCCGGTCGGGTTGCCCGGTGTGGTCGCGATACTGGAGCTGGTATAAGGTGTGTAGGTGCCGCCCGGATCACGCCGGTTCCATAATGGGCCCGATGGGGACGAGTTATGCGGCGTATGGCAGAACAGGCATATCTCGGATTCGCTGGTGGCCTTGATACTACCGGGGCCGCTGACAGACAGGTTATGCTTGGTGTTGGCGATCTGACCCGTCACCGTGCCCCAGTAAAGGCCGCTCAGGACCAGTAACAGCAATGTTGTATTTTTGATATTTCTCATGGCTGATCACCAATATACCGAAATACCTGAATTCGACTATTGTGCGAATCAGCGATATAGATCATATTATCATGGCTGATATAGATTCCGGTAGGTAACAGGAACTCACCGGCAGCCTCTCCGCGATGACCGACACTCAACAGGAATTCTCCTGATTTATCAAAAACCTGAAAGCTGTGAAACAAGGCGTCGACGACATAAATATGACCATTTTTATCTGTGGCGACACCCTTGGGCCGGGACATATCGCCCGTTCCATCCCCATGTCGCCCGAATTTTCTTATAAAACGTCCTTCCAGATCGAAGGTCTGTACCCGGAAGTTCAGTGCATCACTGACCAGTAACTGATCATTGCGGTCTAGCCAGATCATACTCGGGAAGTTAAATTCACCATTCCCGATGCCGCGTCGACCGATGGTGTTGACCAGTGTCCCGTCGAGATCATATACCTTTATATGATGACGACCAGCATCGACCACATACAGGCGCCGGCTTTTCTGGTCTACGAATAAGTTTGTCGGCTGATCCGGGGTAATCTTGAGGTCCAGTTTCTCAGCGGTATCGCTTCCGGGTTTGATGACATAGATACGGGCCTGTGCAGAATCCGTGATGTAGACCTCTCCCTGGGCGCCCAGGGCCAGTCCGGTCGGAGAAGGGATGGCCTGTTCGTCCTGGGTCAGGATCACCTTATGCCTGCCATTTTTGGTGTCAAAGCGGTGTACGGCCTTGCTGCCCGGATCGGCAACAAAAATTTTACCCTCTTCGGTAGACAACACGGCCATCGGGCGTACCAGCTGCCAGTCGGCCGCGCCGGTAAAAAAGTCCATGATCTGTTCGAAGAAGCCCTTGCTGATACCGAGATCACGCGGTGAGGTGAATGACCTGACATAGGCTATGCGCGCTTTAGCGGGTGACTCTGGCCAGACCCTGTCGATTTTAGCTGTAGCCTGCTCTGCTTTCCTGTCTGTTGTCGTGGTACATCCGGGCAAAACCGTTGTGAGAATCAGCAGGTATGCTGTCAAACCGGGTTTTACTTGCCATGACATCATTTTCAGAAATCCCGCCTGATGGTTGCCAGGAACTGGGTGCGCTCGGTTTCGGCAGGACCGGTTTGCTCCTTGCGCAGGATGGCCTGTGCATCCACACGTAACCGATAGAGCTGCCACTGTGCCGAGAGTCTGAACGTATCGCGTTTACGGAACTGGGTACCACCCACATCCTCTTCGGTATAGGCCTCTGCGCTGACGATCATACGGTTGATCGGGCGCGAACGCAGGATCACGCTGTAGCCGGTCAGATCGATGTCTTCATCGGTATTATCGTTGTCGACAGTCAACCTGTTGGCTGAAACCCTGAGCGTGGACGCGAGTGGTAACAGAAACTGGCTGTAGGCATCATAACGCTGGCTGCTAAAAGAGGAAATGTCCTCGTCCTGTTGGGTAATGTCGACACTGGCACCGACCTCGAGCCAGTCATTGACCGGATAATCGACGCTGGCGCCATAGGACAGCCCACGTTGATTATTCAGCGGCGTTGTTGGGGCACCGGAAGTGACTTCCTGATCAGCCAGGCGGTATTGCACATAGAAGTTATAGTAGCGGAAATATTCCAGTGCGGCACGATAGGTCTGGTCCAGGTTGGTATAGCCCGCGCTGCCACCCGTTTTGTAAGAATAATTAACGCGTACGGTTTCGGGATCACCGATGTTACTGCCGCCCAGACGCTGGATTTCAGTGCGGGCGCCGACCACGATAACCCGGTAGTCCGTGTTTTCTACATAGGTCTGGGTCTGGGCAAGGTTCTCAACCTCAATAGTGGTAATATCGATAAAATCATTTGCCAACGCAACCGGTGTCAGGCCGGTCAGAGTGACACGTTCACCAATAACTCTGGCCAGGGTATCGTCCGCTTCTGATTCGCGGTCGATTTGCTGATAGCCTGCTACCGCTGTCAGGGTCAGTTTGCCATTCGGTACCGGGCGTTTGTGCTGCACCCGGCCATCAATACCATACAGACGGTTGGTCACCCCGGTGGTCTGATTGTCTTCTGCCGTGACACCGGCATTGAATTCGGTCTGGTCGCTGTAGAGATAATCCAGGTTTGCGCTGGCGTTGTGATTGGTTGTGTCAACATCGTTGATGCTACTGTCCAGGAAACCATAACGGTACGATGAATGCAGTTTGTCAGAGTACCTCCACAGCAGCGTGGGATAAAAATTGATTTCCTCACGCATCAGCACCCCTTCTTCCTGCGTATAGGTGGCGCGATCGAAATATCTGAACTGGTCTGCTTGACCAAAAACCCAGTCTGAATTGTAGGTCACCACATCGGTGGTGCGTGAGGTCGGCGTAATACCCCCCGGCACTAGCAGGCTGCCGGTACTGGAGTCCTCTTCGGTATGGTCATAACCGAGTGAATGCGAATAGTTTCCATCGTAGGATTTGCTTGCGCGTATACCGAAGCGGTCGATGGTTTCATCGACGACCTGGGTCAGGCTATCGCCTGTGCGCTCGTTATGCGAAGCAAACATGTTGACCTTTAGCGGGATCAGTGGCTCCAGTAAGGCGAAATCAAACCCGTAAAGTGTATTGGTTTGTTGCACACGCTCGGCCCTGCCCGGAAAAGAGGCCGGGTTGTCACGATTATAGTACAGCGCCAGCGGATAGGGTTTTTTCTCCAGAAAACTGGCGCGGGCATACAGACTGTAAAGACCGTCTTCTCCATCAGATTCGCCGCTGGCTGTTTCAAAGCTATCCTGTACAAAGGTAAACCCGGCACCCAGATCCAGTTTCAGCAAATTCGGATGGTAGACATAATTGTGTGTCAGGAACGAGAGTTCCTGTTCGGTAGTGGTTTGCTGCTGGCTAAGGGTTTCGACACCGGCGTTCGTATCCATGCGTTCATCAAACAGGTAACGCAACTCAAGATAACTTTCGATACCGGTATTGCGAAATACATTGATATCTTCCGCGTAAGCACTGGTATAACTGATGATAGTTGCAATCAGGCATGTGCCCAGACGCGCCAGGTGATGATTCAGGCCGAAAATCCTGCTTAATCGTGTCCCTGACGCATCAGTCAAGATGCGTGAAAAATGTCTCCCTGACCACGACGTAGAATATCCTTTCTTTTGAATGCTTATTGTTGTTTGCATCTGATCTGCTGGCTTGATCGCTACCCGTCCCGTAAGACCGACGAGGGACAAGACGTGTCATTGGTTAAGGCTTGCCTGTTGCAATATCATCAACATATTCCATGTCTTTCATTTTGCCGAAGCCATAGACATTGACCTTGTTGAGACCAAACTGGCTGGTAACCAGAATAAGGTATTCCAGCTTGAAATCAGGGTGTGCGAACTGCTGGAAGTGCTGGACATTGTCATAGTCGATTTCGACATCGGTAGGCAGGTTAATATCACCCTGTTTGGAACCAGGACGACCGAAATACAACAACAGTTTGCCTTCAGGACCCATGATTTGGACATTTTCGAATGCAGCGTCCACTACATATAGTCGACCCTCCCGATCCAGCGCGATTCCCTTTGGGCGGGCAAATTTACCCAGACCGGTGCCGAGAGAGCCATAGGTACTCACATAACGGCCATCCTGGGTAAACTTCTGCACACGGAAGTTGCTGGTATCACTGACGTACAGGTGATTATCCGGTCCAATCTTGATATTGGTCGGATGAAA
This sequence comes from uncultured Gammaproteobacteria bacterium, assembly GCA_947258795.1. Lineage (GTDB taxonomy): Bacteria > Pseudomonadota > Gammaproteobacteria > DRJJ01 > DRJJ01 > DRJJ01. The sequence goes on from CAMYJU010000007.1 coordinate 183,994, forward strand.
TATTTCACCGTCCTTGCTGCCACCGCGGGAAACCTTGTATAGCAGCACACCGCTGTTCTTGTCGAGTACTTCTATTTCGTGATCCTGTATATCAACCACGAACAACTTGTCACCGGAGATTGCGCTATCAACAGGCTTGAACTGCTTTTCGACACCATAGGCGCGTACAAACTTGTCATTGCTGTCAAACTTCAACACCTTGTTACGCAGGGAGTCAGTGATGTATTTACTGCCGTCAGCATCAATGGTGATATTGATGGGCTTGGCCATACGTCCGCCACCTGTACCGGTGACCGTCTTGAAATTGTTATTGATCACATCCATCACGGCATAACCACCACCACGTGTGTCAACGACATGAATCTTGCCATCACGTATTTGTACGCCATAAGGTTTGATCAATGGAATGGCATCCTTGTCCTTGTCTTTGCCCAACACAAAGGTAGCAAACTCGGAATCGGGCTTGCTAATGTCCCTGGATGATGAATAGGTCTTCAGAAACTGGATGCGGGGGGCATCCGGCAAGCTGGGGTAAAACAGGCGGCCGTCATCATCAACCTCCTTTTTCGGGGCGGTTTCACAACCAGTCATCGATAATGCAACCACAATACAGGCCAACAAGAGGGTTCTTGTTGAGGTCATTATGTCAATAATTTTTTTCCGGATCATGCCAATATTCCACCAATGTGCCAGCCACAAATATATCATGACTCGGTTTGAATACAGAGAGTCGAACGTATAGCAGACAAACAAAAACCCCGTCACCCAGGTATCAGGTGACGGGGTGTTTTGTTACAATATTTCCTGCCTTGCTAGTAAGACGTGCCTACTTGTTATGGCAGGTCAGGCACAATGCACTGGCGGCATCAGTGATACGCAGCAGCGGTGTGCCGGGAATGGCATACTTGTTGTGTACGTCGTGGCATGAAGCACACTGTACCTTGTTTGCAAGCAGCATGACATCATCAATGGTGCCTGTTTTGGAATCGCCGCCCTGACCAATAGTGACTGAGCCAACAGTCGGGTCAAACAGACTGGTGTCGGTTCCGGCCAGTGCAGCATCATAGGTGATAGAGATCGGATGGTCGTTACTCAGATCACCGGTCGTGCCACCAGGTGTGCCTTCACCAATGTTTGCGGTACCGCTTATGTAGGTGCTACCGATTACACCACCGAAGCTGTCCAGTGCAACGGTACCGTCATGGCAGGACAGACACAGTTTGGACGAACCGTCTGGCTGTCCAACGGTGGCATCCAGTGACGGGCTGCTATACAGCGTATAGGTCGCTGCGGTCAGTGCATGGTTCCATAACGGAGCATCTGTAGTTGTGGTGTCCGCGTTATGCGGAGTGTGGCAAGCAATACAGATTTCACCGCCGGACCAGGTTGATGTTGAAAAATCATGATCAGTACCAACGATGGTACCTGCCCACGCCAGACTGCCTGTCAAGCTGAATACAACACTGCAGCAGCCAGCTAACAGTATCCGGCTCAAGCTTGTTCTTTTTTGTGTACCCATTTGTTTTACTCCCACAGTTACAATATTTACTAAGCTTAGTTTGATTTGTGTCCTACTTTACTATTAAGCAAGTTCAATACCAGCTTTAAAATATATTTAAAAAACAGCGCCTTAATTTAATATCATTATAAAAAGTAAATAAATTTGTAAAAAATATCGACATTTTTTGTATGTCTTTAGCCGAAAACAATCATCCTTTGATTGCAGACTATACCCTATAACAAAATAGTCTAATGATCTAGATCAAATCTATAGTAATTTATAAGCATAAACGCATATATTTGCGTGTCAGCTCACACCAATATTAGTCAAATTATTCGTTTCAAAGTATAGAACAGTTAACACTACGGATATATGACAATTAAAGTATTAATATAGGTGTAAAATATATCGACAGTTGTTTGGCTTATTTGCGGCGGTTTACCTATATTGCACCCTCTGACGGGATGTGTGAAAGTCAAAAAATGAAAGTACTGGTTGTTTTGTTATCCGTAGTAGCGCTGCTGGTCAGCCTGCCTTTGTTACATGCCTGGGTTGCCTTTTTGAGTATTGATGGTTTGTCGCAGGACCCGACTATCAAATCCTTTTTTTACCTGTTTACAATCCCAGCCTGGGCGCTGGCGATTATGGTGTTTGCGGTCGAGACCTACCGCAGGGGCTTCATACCGAGCACCAGCAGGGTCAGCAATACCCTGATGTTGGGACTGTTGGGTATGTTCGCTCCGGCTATCGGGCTGGCCCTGAGTCCGGTCGCGGGCAATCTCGGTTTGATGGCATTCGTGATGATTGCACTATGCGGTTTTTTCGTCGGTCTGTTGGGTGCGGTGTTGTTTAACAGTACGACCGCTCTGCTGGGAAGATCAGGTGGTACCTGATAAAGATTCTACTCCCATAGTCGCAATGGGTATATCGGAATCTGTGCTATGGCCATGAGAATGCATGTGGATATTGTCAGTACCGAGGGTTCAATCTTCTCGGGCAGGCCGTACAGTTGTTTGCCAATGCGGAAATGGGAGAACTGGGTATATGGCCACGCCATGCGCCCTTGATTTCCAGACTCAAACCGGGGCTTTTGCGACTCGTAATCAATCAGGAAACCGAGCAGCATTTTTTTATTCCTTCCGGTGTTATCGAAGTGCAACCGCATATCGTCACGGTGTTGGCCGATACGGTCATGCGTAGCGCGGAGCTGGATGAGGCGGCAGCCAGGGCCGCACAGGTTGTTGAAAAGAAGCGTAAGGGTGTGGATTACACAGACGCCGAGTTACGACTAAGCCTGGCACTGTTGCGGGCCATGGAACATCTACGTAAATCCAGCAAGCGCTAAACTAATATATATTAAATATATTCAGTCATAGCGGTCTTTACTCTCAACTTCCTGACGTTTGATCTCTTTATCATCGTGTATATGACTACTTGAATTGACATTATAATGTTATGGAATATTTCTCCTTAACATTGTTCGCCTGCACCCAGATAGTGCGCAGCAGTCCCATATGCTCCATATTAGTTCCATCTCGATGCGAATTGGCCCATATATTCGGCCATTTGCTGATGGCATAGTATTTGCTGAATATAAATACAACATGGTTGCTTAATTTGCTCAGATTTATCGGGGTAATCAGCTTATGTCTATCGCAATTGATGAAGCTTATTTTCATACGACAAAATATATTATTAACCACGATATCATGCACTGCACGGCTGAGGGAGTGGTTGGTAATCACTTATACTCGGGGCGTTCACTCGGATTCTCAGAGCCCTGGGATATTATACAACTGCATCCTGATCTCGCGTCATTATGGGACGATATAAATGCTCACTACAGGCGAATAGGGTTGACCCATACCGAGAATGTTATCTGGAACCTCGACTTGAATGAACTGGGCTCGCATATAGGTTACCAACCCTCTGTATTTTTTTATGGGCGGGATGAATTTAAATACTGGGGTGATGACCAGTGGCTGGAAACGGTTGACTTTATAAATTCAAAAAATAATTTCATGGCCCTTGCCAATAAACTGGGTATAGATGTACCCAAGACCTTATGTTTTGATAGTATTCACTCGATTGATCCATGGGTAGTCAGGGAGATTGTTTTCCCATGCTATATTAAGGCCGCCATATCGGTATCAGGCGTCGGCATATATCGTTGTCAGAATGAAGATGAGTTACATGAGGCAATCGGTAAATTTAACCATGATGTCCCAGTACAGGTTCAGGAAGAAGTATTATCAGAAACTTTTCTTAATATGCAGTACATGGTTACTGGCAACGAACTGGTCAGGCTTGAAGCCAGTGAACAGATACTCGATGGTTTTGTGCATCAGGGTAACCGGGTGCCGTCCAGTCACGCGCCCTGGGATATGATCGAACCGATGGCCCTCTGGCTTAAGCAGCACGGGTTGAAAGGTATATTTGCGCTGGATGTGGCCGTGGTTGAAACTGACAAAGGTTTCCGATATCCAGCCATCGAGTGTAATCCGCGCTTTAATGGAGCTTCCTACCCAACGATGATTGCCAGGAAACTGGGAATACAGAAATGGATTGCGATAAACATGTCAACCAGGCATCGGGCACTTTCAGATATTAATCTGGATGGAATTGAATATAATCCTGAGACAGGCAGCGGGGTGATTATCGTAAACTGGGGTACTGTCCTTGCCGGAAAAATTATGATGCTTTTGGCTGGATCCAGGGCGTATCAGGATGAGTTGTTGCTGGAACTCAAGGCACGCCTCTGCTAGCATCAAGGCTCATTCAGGTCACTAACAAAAAATACAACTTCAATTATGATGTCTGAAAAGGCCGGCTACTCACTCATGATCCACGGTGGCGCAGGAGCGCTCGATAATATCCGGGATAGTGACACGGCCGTCCGCTACCTGGAAAGTCTGCGTGGTATCCTGGAACATGGTCGCGATATTCTGGGGCTGGGTGGATCTGCGCTGGAAGCAGTAGAGGCCTGCGCATCCCTGCTGGAAGACGATCCCGTTTTTAATGCGGGATGTGGCTCGGTTCTGAATGAAGACGGAAAAGTGGAAATGGATGCAGCGATCATGGATGGCCGTGATTTGTCCGCCGGCGCCGTTGCTGCAGTTGATAATATCGCCAACCCGATTCAGCTCGCACGTCTGGTGATGACCATGAGCGAGCATGTCCTGCTGATAGCCGAAGGTGCAGAGCGCTTTGCCGAGCATTGTGGAATGGAGCGAGCACCGGAAAACTATTTTTACACGCCAGATCGCATAGAGCAGTTAAAACTGGCCCGCCTCAAGCACAAGGTTATGCTGGATCATGACAGTACTGAAGAAGACAGCGAAGACCAGAAGTATGGCACCATTGGTGCTGTTGCTTATGATATGCAGGGTAATCTCGCTGCGGCAACCTCGACCGGGGGTATAGTCAATAAACGCATGGGAAGGGTGGGTGATTCACCGATTATCGGTGCCGGGGTCTATGCCGATAATGAAACCTGTGCTGTATCGGCTACCGGATATGGCGAGGATTTCATGCGTACGGTAATAGCCAAGACCATATCGGATTTTGTTTACCTAAAGGACATGGATGCCGAGGAAGCAACCCGGGCGGGTATCGAGTATTTACGACGCAGGGTAAAGGGGCGTGGCGGTGTGATCGTCATCGACCGGAACGGAAACTGCTCCAGTGGTTTTACAACCAAAAAAATGATACATGGCTGGATTGAGAAAGGCGGCGAGGCCGTGGTTCGTTTCTAGGTATTCCTGGCTATCACCGTCAGAGTTCTTTAATCTCCCGTTTGTTGCGATATGCCCACCAAGCGAAACAATACAATATCTGACTGTTAAAAACAGTAGTAGCTGCTCGCATTCCGTTAGTTTGGTAAATTGGCAGCTGCTAACCAGGTGGTAGCTAGTTTGCTTTCATTTTACAAGATAAAATAGAGTCACTTGTACAGTTTATCTATTGAGGCAGGTGACATATAGATACAATTATTTCTATCGTCCAGACTGCTGGCGGGCTCGGCCTTTTCCTGTTGGGCATGATCGTGATGACCGATGGCTTAAAGGAACTAGCCGGAGCTGCTCTGCGTGGTCGCTTAATCCGGTTTACACGTAGCCCTGCGACAGGTGCCCTGTCTGGTGCCGCGACCACCGCTATTCTGCAATCTTCCAGTGCTACGACAGTCGCTGCTGTGGGTTTTGTCGGTGCCGGTCTGCTCACCTTTCCCGAGGCGTTAGGTATTATATTCGGGGCCAATATAGGTACTACCATTACCGGCTGGATGGTGGCGCTGCTGGGATTCAAACTCAAACTGGGCACCTTTGTGATGCCCCTGATACTGATTGGTGCGATTTTGCGTCTTTTCGCGAAGGGCCGCCTGAAATCTGTCGGCTATGCGATAGCCGGTTTTGGTCTTATTTTCGTTGGTATTTCATTCATGCAACAGGGCATGGATGGTATATCGCAGTTCATGACGCCTGATGTTTTGCCGCAGGATACGCTGGCTGGTCGGATCAAGCTGGTATTGCTGGGAATTGTGATAACGATTATTACCCAGTCCTCCAGTGCCGGCGTGGCGGGCACACTGGCGGCACTTTATGCCGGTGCGGTCAATTTCGAACAGGCCGCGGCGATGGTCATTGGTATGGATATCGGTACCACGGTAACGGCGCTGATTGCATCCATAGGTGGATCGATCGATTCACGACGCACTGCCATATCGCATGTTTCCTACAACCTGATTACCGGGACGGGCGCTTTGATTCTGATTACTCCCTATATGCTGCTATGGGAATTTGTTGCACCGGGGACGCTGCTGGCCCATGCGGAGGTCGCGCTGGTTGCGTTTCACACCTCGTTTAACACGATAGGTGTGATGATTGCGGTCCCGTTCGCGAAACAGTTTGCACGCCTGATGAAAAGCTTGGTGCCAGGCCAGGGACCTGCCGTTACCCGGCGTCTGGATAAGGCCCTGCTTGAGCAGCCCGAACTGGCGTTGAAGGGCTCGCAGGAGACGGTGCGCACAGAGTTGCTGGTGTTACTGAAGCATGTGAATGCGATGCTGGGGCAAACTGCAGCGGCACATCATGCTGATATGATTGAACTGCAACATGCACTGGAACAGACACAGGAGTTTGTTGACCGGATTCATCTGAGCACGAAAGAGGATATCAACTGGAATCGCCTGGTCGCGATCATTCACTCCCTGGATCATTTGCAAAGACTGCACGAGCGTTGCGAGGAGGAAAATCGCGCCAGTATTGCATCGACTGCGCCCGATCTGGAGGAAGGCTGTCAGTTGCTGGTCGAAACCAACACCTGGATCATTGAGCATATTGAGGCAAACCAGTGGGTCCGGGCAGCGCGGATGGCAGCGGATACGGCAGAGCGTATACACAGACAGGTTGAGCCCCTGCGTAGTGTGATGATGAATCGTGTCGCCAGTGGTGAAATCGATGTGCCTACCGGAACCAACCTGCTCGAAGCAATACGCTGGCTGCGGCGCGTCAGTATCCATGTTGCCCGTATCACCGAACACTATGAAAAAGCCATGATTTCAGTAGGCGAATAAAGCGTGAGAGGGTGTTCGTCAGCGCAGATTATGAGCCGAAATATCAGGCTGTTAAACCGGCCTGTCTGGTTTGCTGTTGAACAGGGGGGTGATCACCATCGTATTAGACATCTTGCCCCGACATCCCTAAAATTAGCTGAAGTCTGATCAGCGGCATCCGGTATTCACCAGCCTGCACAAGGCCAAAACAGGGATAGCGACATGGACTGTTTAACTGTATGTGGACAACAGCATTGGAGCTGACTTTACCAGTCAGCACGATTGAGGAATCCATCGCGGATGCCTACAGTCGGACCCGTCAGGCCTCCTTGTTGCTGTGTGATCAACTGGAAGTTGAGGACTACGGTCTACAGGCCATGCCCGAAGTGAGTCCGCCCAAGTGGCATCTCGCTCATACCAGCTGGTTTTTCGAAACCTTTATCCTCAAGCCTTTTGTTCGCGGCTATCGCCTGTTTAATCCAGACTATGAATACATGTTTAACAGTTACTACCATGGTGTGGGTGCGCAGTATCCCCGTGCGCAACGTGGATTGTTGTCAAGACCCACCGTGGCGGAAACACGGAACTACCGGCGTCATGTAGATGATGCAATGATAGCTTTGTTGCAGCTGACCGATCATTCTGACAGGAATACCATCCTGCAGCGTTGTGAGCTGGGTCTGCACCATGAGCAGCAGCACCAGGAACTGTTCTGTACCGATATCAAATACAGTTTTTCATTTAACCCCTTATACCCGGCCCTGGCCTGTGCACCGATGACGGCGCAACAGAACAGACTACCGGCATTGCAATTTCGCAATTTTGATGAGGTGGATGCCACTATCGGTTATACCGGCAATGGTTTCCATTTCGATAACGAGACACCAGCGCATGATTTTCAACTACCGGCCTTCCGCTTTGCCAGTCGTCTGGTGACCAATGCCGAGTATCTGGCATTTGTACAGGATGGTGGTTACTCGGACCCGATGTTGTGGCTATCTGATGGCTGGGCCTGGAGGCAGGCTGGTGACGTACGGCATCCGCGTTACTGGGTCATGCAGGACGACGACTGGTCTGAATATACCCTGTACGGTTTGCAGACGCTCGATCCTGATCGACCGGTCTGTCATGTCAGTTATTACGAGGCCGATGCCTACGCGCGCTGGTGTGGTAAACGACTACCCTCAGAGCAGGAATGGGAACGGGTCTGCCAACAAATAGATCCTGTCTCAACCAGTGCGTCTGTGAGTCTGCATCCGGCCGCTGCAACCGATAATGAAAACCGGGATATTGTGCAAATGTTCGGCCATGTCTGGCAATGGACCCGTTCCGCTTACTCACCGTATCCCGGTTATCGAGCGGTAGAGGGGGCAATCGGTGAATACAACGGCAAGTTTATGTGTAACCAGATGGTGTTGCGTGGAAGTTCCTGTGTCACCCAGCCCGGACATGCACGAATGAGCTACCGGAATTTCTTTTATCCAAATGACCAATGGCAGTTTAGTGGTATACGCCTGGCCGATGATCTGTGAATCTGACTGCAGAGGAAGCTTGATATGACACCTGCAATGGCTGAAAAAAAGGATGCAATCTATTATCATGAATTGCATGTACATGAAGACAACATGGCTGGCGAGGTGCACGACGGGCTGAGTCGCCAACAGAAAACACTGTCGCCAAAGTTTTTCTACGACAAGCGTGGATCTGAACTGTTCGACGAGATAACGCGTTTACCGGAATACTATCCGACCCGTACTGAAATCAGTCTGCTCAGGCGGCATGTGCAGGAAATGGCAGAGCTGCTGGGAACACACAGCTTTCTGCTGGAGATGGGCAGCGGCAGCAGTATCAAGATACGCCTTTTACTCGAGGCGGCACGACCCAGTATTTATGTGCCGATGGATATATCTCGTGAACACCTGATTGCCTCATCACAACGTTTGGCAAATGATTATCCCTGGCTAACAATTCATGCTGCCTGTGTCGATTACTCAAGGACGTGGGACGTCCCGGACTTTGGTCCGGGACGCTACAATGCGTTTTTCCCGGGCTCCAGTATTGGTAATTTCGATCCGGTATCGGCCTTGCAGTTACTGAAACAGATAAGGCGTCTGGTTGGGAAAGAAGGCGGTCTGCTGATCGGGGTGGATCTTGAAAAGGAGCCTGGTATTCTTGAGGCGGCCTATAACGATGCGCAGGGAATTACGGCCAGTTTTAACCTGAATATGCTGAGGCATATCAATCAGCGTCTGCAAGCTGACTTTGAGCCGGATAATTTCGCTCACAAGGCGGTTTACAATTCGACTCAGGGACGCATCGAGATGCACCTGGAGTGTATGAAAGATCATTGTGTGTGCATTAATGACAAACTATACGACTTCGAGTCAGGTGAGACGATTCATACCGAAAACTCCTACAAGTATTCAGTCGAAAGCTTTCATGACCTGGCCGCAAAGGCGGGTTTTTCGCCGGTTCGTGTATGGACTGATGAGGCCGGCCTGTTCAGTATCCACTACCTGACAGCGATATAGCACTCCGTCTTTTTATTCATTGACACGTTAACGGCGTCAACCAGCTGTTGAGCGACTTGTTGCGCTGGATCATTGACTATTGAATTTCTGTGCGGGTAAGGTGAAAGCGATAGGGGAATCTCTGGAGCGTCCATGAAGATCTCGTTTCACGGTGCAGACCGCCAGGTTACCGGCTCATGCCACCTCATCGAGTGCAACGGTAAGCGTATACTGATTGATTGTGGCCTGTACCAGGGTGGCCGGGAACTGGTTGAGGATAACGCCGAGCCGTTCGGATTTGATGCGGCCGGTATCGATTTCCTGCTGCTGACGCATGCGCATCTTGATCACTGCGGACGTATTCCGTTGTTGACCAAACGTGGTTTTAAAGGCGAAATCATTACCACCGCCGCTACTCGTGAACTGTCCCACCTGATCATGCTTGATGCCGCGCATTTGCAGGAAGAAGAAGCGGAATACCAGTCACGCAGGTCAGCCCGGTCAAATAGCAAGGAGCGGGGTGTTACAGTTGAGCCGCTTTATACCGAACTTGATGCGTTCAACAGTATTGATCTGTTCGGTCGTGTAGCCAGTTATAACAAGTTGATGGATATTGGTCCGGGAATCCGGGCGAGTTTTTATGATGCAGGACATATTCTTGGTTCGGCCAGTATCTATCTGGAGCTTGAGGAAATCGGGCAGAAATGCCGTGTGCTATTTTCCGGTGACCTGGGTTACAGTGGTCGTGTTATTCATCGCGACCCGGCCAGTCCACCACATGCCGATGTGGTGGTCATGGAAACCACCTACGGTGACCGTCGACACAAGGCCTTGCAACCATCTGTTGAGGAACTTTATAGCGGGATCGAAGACACCTTTCGTCGTGGTGGGAACGTGATCATTCCGACCTTTGCACTGGAGCGTACCCAGGAATTACTTTATTTTCTGCACCTGGGGATGGAGCAGGAGCGGCTGCCGGCAAGCATACAGGTATTCCTCGATTCACCTATGGCCATATCGGCCACTGAAATATACGGGCGACATCCCGAGTGTTATGACAAGGAAACCGCGGAACTGTTTCGCAAGGGCAAGGATCCGTTCTCACTGCCGGGCTTGCACTATACTCGTGAAACAGCCCAGTCCATGGCGCTTAACAATATTAACGGCGGGGCAGTGATCATGGCCGGTTCCGGGATGTGTACGGGTGGTCGGGTTCGTCACCATTTAAAGCATAACCTGTGGAGGGAAAATGCCAGTGTCATCTTCGTTGGTTATGCTGCAGAGGGGACCCTGGCAAGAAGAATTATCGACGGTGCGGAACAAGTGCGTCTGTTCCGTGAGGATATACCGGTGCGTGCACAGATATACACGATAGGTGGTTTTTCTGCGCATGCGGATTGTGACGAATTGCTGGCCTGGCATCAGCGGCTCAATCGACCCGCGCGTACCTTTCTGGTTCATGGCGAAGAGCAGGCTATGCGGCAATTTGCGAACCGTCTTAAAGACACGCAAGTGCTGATGCCGCAACGACATGAGGAGTTTGAATTGTAATACAGTCCAGGGTCTGCCATTGTTGAAACAGGGGATAAAAGCATGCTGGATGAGTTTATTCACATACCTCGCATCGCCTATTTCTCAATGGAGATAGCGCTGAATAGCGAGATACCGACTTACAGTGGTGGTCTCGGTGTCCTTGCCGGTGATACCCTGCGTTCGGCATCGGATCTGGAACTGCCTATGGTTGCAGTGACACTGGTCAGCCGCCACGGGTATTTTCTTCAACAGATTGACGAGGCGGGTAATCAGCATGAACAGGCTGATACCTGGGACCCGGCGCAATGGGCCAAACCACTGACAGCCAAGGTTGCCCTGAATATTGAAGGTCAAAAGGTCTGGGTCGCTGGCTGGCTATATACCCTGGAAGGGCATATGAACGGCCGCCAGCCCGTCATCCTGCTGGATACCGATCTGGCTGAGAATCGGCCGGAAGATCGCGAGATTACCCATACGCTGTATGGTGGCGATGATACAAACCGGCTCAAGCAGGAAATGGTGCTGGGTATCGGTGGCATACGCCTGTTACGCGCGATTGGCTTTGAAATACGTCAATATCATATGAATGAAGGGCACTCGGCCCTGCTCGCGCTGGAATTACTGAGACAACACGCCTATCCACAGGAAGAACTCCGCTCCGGTGAATCACCGTATGACCTGCTGCATACCAGGGAGCTGTGCTGTTTCACTACCCATACCCCGGTGGAATCTGGCCATGATCGTTTTGACTATTCACTGGTGCACAGCCTGATGAGAACCACGGTGGACGAGGCAACCCTGAAACAGCTTGCCGGTGAAGACAGGCTGAATATGACGCAGCTGGCCCTGAATCTCAGCGAATACGTGAACGGAGTGGCCAAGCGGCACGCAGAAGTATCGCGGTCGATGTTTCCCGGTTACCGGGTCCATGCCATCACCAACGGCGTGCATCCATTGACCTGGACCTGTGCAAGCTTCCGCAAGCTTTATGATTCCAGGCTACCAGGCTGGTGTCATGAACCGGAGCTACTGGTCAGGGCTGATTGCTGTCTCGCCGACGCGGATGTCTGGGATGCGCATCAACAGGCCAAGGGTAAACTGATCGATATGGTTAACAAGCGGTGCTCCGTACAGCTGGATACTGAGCTGCCCGTGCTGGGCTTTGCGCGGCGCATGACCGCCTACAAGCGACCAGACTTGTTGTTTGCCGATATCGAACGACTAAAAGCGCTTGCCGGGCGCTGGCCGTTGCAGATTGTTTTGGCTGGTAAGGCGCATCCGCAAGATGAGGGTGGCAAGCGACTGATCAGAATATTACATGAACATATGCGAGAACTGGCAGGTACGTTAACTGTTGCATTCATTCCGGGATACGACATGGAGATAGCCCGGACCATGGTTGCCGGTGTTGATGTGTGGTTGAACACACCTTTGCGGCCACTGGAGGCATCCGGTACCAGCGGTATGAAGGCCGCATTTAACGGGGTGCCGAACCTCAGTGTACTGGATGGCTGGTGGATAGAGGGTTGTATTGAGGGGATTACGGGCTGGGCTGTCGGTAACAGCGGTGATACTGATAATAACCGTGATGTTGAATCCCTGTATAGCAAGCTCGAGCATCATGTTTTGCCGCTGTATTACGAGGACCGGCCTGGCTGGATTACAGTCATGAAGGGGGCAGTCAGCAAGAATGCGGCCTATTTCAACAGTCACCGGATGATGAGACGTTATGCGACAGAGGCCTATATTCGCTAGTATCCGGTCATGGGTATCTTGCGGGGAAACGACTATAGCTGTAGCAGGTACACCAAGCTGGATTCCTGTCTGTAATTCGATGACTGGCGATAAACTTGGGATGGAATACGGATGAAAAATTATAAAAACATGAGGAGGAAGGGAGATGCTGCCGAAAAATATCATTGTGTGTGCAGACGGAACCGGGAACAAGGGTGGATACACTCCGGACAGCAATGTATACAGGGTTTACAAGGCAGTAGACAAATCCTTTATCGGCGAATGCGGGGATGGCTGCAAAGTCAGCGAGCAGATCATCTTCTACGACAATGGTGTCGGTACAGCGACCAATAAATATCTTCGAGTACTGGGGGGTGCCTTCGGTTTCGGCTTTGAGCGCAATGTATGCGACCTGTATAAGTACCTGGCAAGAAACTATGTCCCCGATGACCGTATCTACTTTTTCGGTTTCAGTCGTGGCGCCTCGACCGTCAGGGCCTGTAATGGCATGATCAGCAAGTGTGGATTGGCCAAAGGCAGGGGCTTGCGTAACCGTGATCTGGACAAGCTGGTCAGCAAGGCCTTTGAGGCTTACAAATGTGTCAAAAAAAACCCCGCCAAGGCTGAAGCGTTCAAAAATTCAGACGAATCAGATGGTAATGTTCCGGTTCATTTCATGGGTATCTGGGATACCGTGGTGGCACTCGGGTTTCCCAAACGTACAGACATAACAGGTCTGCTGTCCTGGCTGCTGGATAAATTATTCATGTCGCTGGAGAAGGTGCTGGATTTTCTCTGGCCGCATAGCTTCTATTACTACCGCCTCACGGATAATGTCCACTATGCCTGTCAGGCCCTGGCCATTGATGATGAGCGTACCGCGTTCTGGCCCTATGTCTGGAGTGAGAAAGATATAGATGGCGATCCGGATAATGACCGGACCCCGGATAATGTCGAGCAGGTGTGGTTTGCAGGCATGCACTCCAATGTCGGTGGTGGCTACAGACGCGCCGGTATGGCTGGCGTGCCACTGGGATGGGTCATGCGTCGCGCGATTAGACATGGTGTGGTGTTTAATGAAGATGCGATGGAATTGGTGCATGATCAGAGTCATATACACGGACGTATGTATAATTCCCGTGACGGTATTGCGATGTTATATCGGTATCACCCGAGAGAAATCGAAAAGCTGTGCCAGGACAAACTGCAGGGTAATATCAGGATACACTGCAGTGTCGTAGAGAGGCTGAATCATCGCACGGCAAACTATGTGCCTGGTTATATACCGGCTACATTCGATGTTGTTGACAGTGAGGTGCCTGCCAATGTCCAGACACGGAATCCCGGCAAGCACAAGAACTGGGCCAGGACCAGGCAATTGATCGACAAATGGGTGCTCTACCGTAAAAGGTTGTATGGCCTGATGCTGTCTACCGTGCTGACCATTGTTTCATTTGCATTGTATTTCTGGGTCACGCCACCTGACAGATGGGGCCGGTCCGGTCTTTTTGGCCATCTTGCTGACATTCTGGACTACATTACGCCGCAGTTTTTTGAAGGTCTGATTGAAATCATCGTGGTGCAAAGGCCCTATCTGTTTATTGGGGCGGTGATCCTGCTGGTTTTTTATGTTCTTGTCAGGCGCATCCTGTACAGGAAAACGGTCGATGCCTGCGAAACACTCAGGCATTATATTATACATGAGCAGCCCGATAGGCAGGCACCGGTTGCAGAAGAGGATAGCGCATGAACACTTGGGGCAGAATGCTGTGCACGGCAAGTGTATTATCCTGCTTGTTGGCAGGCTCGGGGTTTGTGCATGCCGATGACAGCTGTAAGCGGCTGACGATGGATTATTCCCGTCATTGCGGTGATGTCGTGAACCTGCAGGCTCTGTATAAACTGAAAGTCAATGAATGTGCGATGGCTGATGTTAGTGCAAGAAGCGTTTGGAATGCATCTGGTTTACTGTTAGAAAAAGGCGGGGTATACAGATTTGAGGTGGCCAGCGACGACTACTGGTGTGATAAAAATATCAGGAGTAATGCGAATGGCTGGGAGGTCAAGGATGAGACATTAAAGGACTGCTTTACAGGTGAGCCACTTGAGCCGATTTCCGTGATCAGGGAATGGATAGTCAGGGCCTATGAATGGTGGCGTAGACAACCAGGCAGTAAATGGTTCGAACTGATTGGTATAAGCGCCTGCGGGTCTGGCAAGTCAGAATTTCCAATAGGCCTGGGAAAAGAGTTCGAGGCGGCAGCAACAGGTGAGTTCTGTGCCTATGCCAATGACCTGAACGCCTTTTATTTCAATAATTCCGGGTCAATAGCCGTAGCGATAAGACGTATCAAATAAACCTGCCACGCATTTGCTTGAATGCAAGCATGTGACTATTGATCAGGGAGCATGATCCGGTTAGATGTTGTCTCGTTATGTACATACCTTTGGGTAGACTATGCTGGCGCACTACAGAGAACGCGTGCACAAGTTGGCGATTGACGCAGCTCATACCTGCCCTAATCGTGATGGCATCAAGGGTATCGGTGGCTGTACATTTTGCAACAATCAGTTTTAGTCACAAAAGTCGTCAGCTTTCCGCACTGGAAAAACAGTTAGTTGCGGGTTGGCATGTGAAAGTCGTATTGTCGCCACAATTGATTTGGCCGAGCAGAGGTAATAGTGGAATCTTGCAAAGGATTTGAGCAAAGTCAGGATGCCGCTATCTTTGATCGGATTGATGACGTGATTAAGTAGGTAATATTCGAATCAGATCTGAGTGGTGAGATTATATTAGCCGAACTGCAAGGTGACCCATAATCTGAAATTTGTTAGTCTGAGAGATTCGTAGCATTAATCAGTAGATATTACATCTTCCAGTGCTTGTCTGATTTTATCCCTATTAAAATCTTTGTTGATCATAGCATTGAAGCCAAAGTCATGATAGTTAGATACTTCTGGAGTATTAGTATGGCCACTGCAGACAATCAGTCTGGCCTTTTCATTTATGGCTCGAATTTTTTCTGCCACAACCACTCCACTGACATCCCCAGGTATAGTAAGGTCCAGTATGACTATGTCTATGGGTCCGTTTGTGTCGTCCATAGATTGCTTATACAGTGTGATGGCCTCTTCGCTGGTGCTTGCTGGAATGACTCTGCATCCAAGTCTATTCAAGTTAATTTTAAATAATTCCCGCACGTCATGGTCATCATCAAGAACCATAACGGTACGACCGTCCAATACAGGCTGATATTTGTCCTCGTTAAGCCGATTACGTACATATTCCAGCAGTGTTGATGAAGTGTAGGGCTTAAGTAGTATGTTTTTAAAAGGCATGTCTGTTTCTAAGGTATTGTGACGATCATTGGTAAACCCACTGGTCATCAGAATTTTTGTATTAGGGTGAAGTTTTTGTATCTGACTGGCGAGTTGAAAGCCGTCTAAATTTGGCATAATGACATCAGACAAAACAAGATCAACTGGTCTTTTTTCAAGTATGGACAGCGCCTGAATGCCGTCATGGGCTGTTTGTACGTGATAACCTTGATTAGTCAAGATGTCTCTGGCAAGCTCTAGCATTCCAGGTTCATCGTCAACAACCAGAATAGTTTCATTTCCTTTCAGGGATATTTCAGGTATGGCAGGTGAATTATGCTTGTCATCGATGTTCTCAAAACTTCTGGGGAAATAAAGTGTAAATCGAGTGCCGTGCCCAATCTTTGAATAAACCTGGATTGCCCCATCGCTACGCTCAACAAAGCCGTATACCTGGCTTAATCCTAAGCCGGTACCGTTTTCACCCTTAGTCGTGAAAAAAGGATCGAAGATTCTATCCTGTGTTGATTTGTCCATGCCTATGCCTGTATCTGT
>CAMYJU010000007.1:200711-298245 GCA_947258795.1 uncultured Gammaproteobacteria bacterium
AAGCATAATATAATCACCAGGTTTGAGGTGAAGTACACGCGCGTCAAGGTCGTTTAGTTGCTCATTCTTTGTGCTTACCGTAAATTGACCGCCGGATTCCATCGCATATTTCGCATTTATGGCCATGTTGACTATGGCATCTTCCAGATCACCACTATCCAGGCTGGTTGGCCATAAATCACTTTCCAGATCATAAATAAGTTTTATATTGGCGGTCAGGGTTTTTTCCAACATCAGTTTTTGCTCATGTAAAAGATTATTAATATTAAGCGTGTTTACAATGGGTGTTTTATGTTGTGAGAAAGATAATAACTTTTGAGTCAATTTTGCTCCACGTCTGGCCGCCTTGAAAATGTCATTAGCATATTTTCCTAATTTGGCATCACTGTTGAGATGTTCTTCGAGTTGCTCTGCATATCCCATTATAATTCCGAGTAGGTTGTTGTAGTCATGTGCGACGCCACCGGTCAGCTTGCCTAATGCGTCCATTTTCTGGCTGCGACGGAGTTGTTCTTCCTGGATTTTCAGTGCCTGTCTTGCTTCATGCTCGGATGTTATATCCAGTATGATCGAGGCGGCACCTATTACAGCACCCGAGTCACCTCTTAGTAAGGTGTTATGCCACTGACATTTAATTATGCGGCCATCCTTGGTAAGGCTATCGATGATTTTGATATGTCTGTCTGATGTGCTTTCCAGATCATCCCATATCTGACTAGTATTAAAATCTATGTTTTCAGGCAACAGGAAGTCTGTTGTTTTTCCCTTTATTTCCTCATAAGTGTAGCCAAATATATTTTCTGCTGCCTTGTTCCAGGCGACGACCTGAAGGTCAGTATTCCATTCGATTGCAGCCAGTGGCGTTTGTTCGCGATAATGACTCAGATGCTGTGCATATGAGCGAATTTTATCTTCCATTTGTTTGCGTTGATCTATGTCATAACCTTCAGCGACCAGTTTGACAATCTCCCCATGTTGATTGGTTACGGGGTGAATAGAAAGTGATATCCATAACCTCCCATGTGTTGTCTTAATGCCAAGGTCGTGATTGCTAATCTGACCTGATGCTGCAATTCGGCATGTTTTTTCGACTACAGCCTGTATGTTGCTGTCACAATCAAAGGTAGGTGAGTCCCAAAGCTTTTTACCAATGATCACTTGCTCCTTTAAACCAGTCATCTTGAGTGGCGTATTGTTACAGAATGTTGTAGTACCATCTGGATCCAGTATCCATACCATGCTTCGCATGTCATCAAAGAGACCTTGCAGTTTCTGCTGATGCTGCGTTGCAGCTTCTCGCAAGCGGTATTGTTCAGTTACGTCATTGAATACAAGTATCATACCCAGAATATTGCCATTATCATAAATAGGTGCAGCAGAATCAGCGATTTGGTACTCTTTGCCCTCACTTGAAATAAGGGTTGTATGATTGCTTAGGAATACGGTCTTTCCAGTCGATATAACCTTGTCTATAGGGTTTTCAATAGGTCTTCGAGTGGTTGCATCAATAATAGGGAAGACATCTTTTATAGGCCTGCCCGCCGCCTCAGTATTAGACCAGCCAGTTAATTGTTCAGCAACGGGATTTAGTGTATTGATCAATCCGTTTCTATCTGTTGTTATTACTGCATCGCCAATAGAGATAAGAGTGGTATGAATCAGTTCTTTCTCACGGGTCAATCTTCTTTCTGTATCTTCTTGTCGGGCCAATATTGATCGTATCGAGACGAATGCCCTATTTGTAATATATCCAACCGAAATGATTGCGATAGTAATAAATATAACAATATATGGAAAATATTTTTCATGCTGTATATTGGCCTTGCTATGCATTTCTCTATTGGCAATTTTGTGAAGTCGGGCAAGTTGATTAAGTGTCAACAGGATTGACTCAATAGCAGGGATATTGATTGCATGCATGCTTGAGTCACTTTGCTTAGAGGATGAAATAAATGACAAGACACTTGCCAGTTGACTCTTGAGTTTGTCAGTCAGGTCATTAGTCAGAGAATTTTGAAATTTTTCATTTAGGGAATAGAGTTTGTCTGCATTTATCCTGATTATATGTAGTGATCTGGTTATCGTATGATTGGGTTGTGACAATAATCTGGAATCAGAATCCTGTACTTGAGCTTTATATAATTCATTCTTTAAAGTATGTAGCTCAAGCTGGATATTGCTGATATTCTGTGAGGAGGCATCGTGAAATTCTTTTGCATAATAAAAGATCGCATCATGTTCATATTTCTGCCAGAAAAGCAGTGCACTTGCCAACAATACAAACAGTGTTAATACTGCAAGCATTAGGCGAATATACCTGATGATAATATGAGTCTCTGATGATATGGGGGTCATTGAGGCTTTCTTTAATCAACTAGCAGTCCTGCTTCATTTGCAGTCTTTTCTAGTACCTTAAAATCTTCGGTTGATGCAGGCAAAAAACCACCCGTATCCATACCAGACAGAATTAGTGCGTGGAAATTATCTGATGGATTGAGGGAGAGAAAGATGTCGCGTATTTTAGCCTGCATTGCCGGACTAAAATCCGATTGCAGCGCCCAAACATAATCAGGGTAAGGCGGTGTTTCCCAGATAATATGTATATCGGTATGATTTAATCTCCCGTCAAGAAGCATCTTATCGATCACCTTGGAATTGGACACGCCAAGATCAACAATACCGTCTCTGACCCAGTAGGCAGTTTTATCATGGGATCCAGAATAAACTACTTTGCTAAAAAATGATTCGGGTGATATTTCTTGTTCTTTCAGATAAAACCGTGGCATCAGATGCCCTGAGGTTGATAGATTGGAGCCGAATGAGAATGATTTACCCTTAAACTCCTTAATCTTTTTGAGATGGCTTTTGGGGGCACTGATAAAGTAGCTGGTAAAATTAATATCGATATCTCGCATCACCAGTGGTACTGCCTTGGCAGAACGGTGTGCCTTGATAAAAGTAAAACCACCAAAATAGGCCAGATCTATGTTGCCTTGTTCAAACTGAAAAAGCAGTTCACTATAGCTATCTGGGATTTTTAATGCATAGGGAATATTCAGTTTCTCGGAGATGTATTCAAAAAAAGGGGTATAGCGTTTTAGTAAGGTCTCTTCGTTTTCGTCAGGGAGTATCCCGATTCTCAGCACATCAATTGTATCCCGACCTTGATTATCCTGCTTAGAGCATGCCGACAGGTTTAATATCAGTAGTGGGAGGAAAACCAGGACGATAAAGAATTGTCTAGTATAAGATACAATGTTCTTTGCAAATTTGTATAAATAGTGGTTTTGGTGAAACCCTGCGTTTTTCCTTGTGCTCATAATCGTCCAGGATATTGATTCTCAAATATAATTAATATACACCATAATTTGGATATTACCTTATTCCGTACAACGGTAATGGTTTATCTCCGATATAACTCTTTGAGGATTAATGTGGGCTTGAAAACTTATGTATCGAGCTACCTAGACGAGAGGCTACGCACATAGTCAAGTTTCGTCCATAGGTAAGATGACCAGTGAATAAATAACCATGCTGTAGTTGATTGCCCATCAACTACGGGATAAGAATCATCTTAAGACGACCAATACTGTATTCAAGGATGGCAAGTACAAGAAAGACTCGATATGCTATTTTTTCCGTATTGACTGAATGTGATTAGGTGGTCATGAAAAGCCGGTGTATAGCACACCTTTTTTTCTGAGATAGTAAAAGGGTAAGGGTCTAATATGAAATCCCGGGCTCGGAGTTGCATCAGCTTCGACGTTTGCTCCAGAACTGGTCTGACAGAATTTTCATTTCCCGAGACTGGCTGGACATGGTGTTGCAGGTCCCCTCACTGGCGTTTATGCCTGAAACGCTAAGCTCGGAAGTCTGCTGGATATTGACTAAATTCTGGTTAACCTCATTGACCACGGCATGTTGCTGCTCAACTGCTGTAGCAATCTGGGTGCTCATGTCGTTAATTGTCGCGACTGCGTCGGTAATCGCGTTCAGGGACTCGACGGTCTCGTTTCCGCGTTCGACGCTATTATTGGCCTGTGTACAGCTCTTGTTCATGACATCAACGGCCTGGGCGCTCCCGTTTTGCAGGCTTTCGATCATGGCCTGTATTTCGCGGGTTGAGTCATGTGTACGATTGGCCAACGTGCGTACTTCGTCGGCAACCACTGCGAAGCCACGCCCCTGTTCACCGGCGCGTGCGGCCTCGATGGCAGCGTTCAGTGCCAGCAGGTTGGTTTGTTCGGCAATATCACTGATGACATTGACTACACTGCTGATTTTTTCACTGTCCTCGTTCAGCTTGCGTATTACCTCACTGGCCTGTTCCACATCCTGGGCCAGATTGTGAATGGCATCCATGGTACGGTTAACGACCTGTTTGCTGTTACTCGCCTCGTTATTGGCCTGTGTCGCCGAGTCCGCTGTCTGTTGTGCGTTAACGGCTACTTCCTGGATGCTGGCGGCCATTTCTGTGACCGCGGTAACCACCTGCTCGGTTTCCGTATGCTGGTTCTGGATGCTGTCCTGGTTCATTTCTATGGATGTGGTCAGCTTGTCAGCAGAATCCGAAATGGACTGTGAAGCATCTGCAACACGGCCTACCACACCGCCGGTTTCCGATTCGAGGTACTTGAATGCCATCATTACCTGGCCAGCCTCGTCATTGCGTCCTGCGAACACGTGTCGTGCAATCGAGTTATCGAAAATGCTCCTGGCCTTGGCGAAGATCCTGCACAACGGTGTAACCTCGCGATACAGGAACGCAGACATGATCGCGATGCCGGGCAGCAGGCTCAGCAGTGCTGTTGTCAGGGACACATTACCATTGATAAAGGGTATCGCCAGGGTGCCGAGTTGTAGAAGGATAAATGTTATGGTCAGCTTGGTGCGAAACCGGAGTGGCTTGCGTTTGACCCAACCCGGCTGTTTACCGGCATTCAGCCGTTCATACAGGGCCTGAGCGCGTTTGATTTCTTCGGGCCTGGCCTTGCTGCGTACCGACTGGTATTCGTAGATTTCACCGTTCTTGATAATCGGACTGACGTAGGCCGATACCCAGTAATGGTCGCCGTTTTTACAACGGTTCTTGACGATACCGAGCCAGGACTGTCCCGATTTGACGGTTTTCCACAGATCCTCGAACGCGGCGGGTGGCATGTCCGGGTGTCTGACTACATTATGGTTCCTGCCAATCAGTTCGTCTTTTTCAAAACCACTGATGCTGATGAAATCCGGGCTTACATAGGTAATTGCGCCTTTCAGATTGGTGGTCGAAAGGATATTCGCATCATCGGCAAAGTTCTGCTCGATATTGGTTATGGGCAGGTTTTTCTTCATTGAGGTAGTGCCTCTGGTCAGCGCGTGACAGTTATTCAAACCCGTGATCGAGCCAGTCCGGCGTTGTTTATACGGGTGCCATGTTTATCGGTTGCCGGGTCCAAACCTTTAGTAAAACGGACATAAATACCACTTTTCTCAGCCACTGATTCAAAGTGATATATAAATTACTATCCACATTGATTAGAAATTATTAATATGCTAATATGTGGGGTTTTTTACGCCACTACCGGTACAGCAAGAGATCGCCATGTTATTTAATATTAAATGTAACGAGCGGGGTTGCCCGAAGAACGATATTCTATCTGGCCTGACGGTGGCGCTGGCGCTGGTTCCCGAGGCGGTGGCCTTTGCGTTCGTGGCTGGGGTGGAGCCGCTGGTCGGCCTGTATGCGGCGTTTATGGTTGGACTGATCACAGCAGTGATCGGCGGGCGACCGGGTATGATTTCCGGAGCGACCGGGGCGCTGGCTGTGGTTATGGTCAGCCTGGTGGCCGAACACGGTGTGGAATATCTATTCGCTGCGGTCGTGCTGATGGGCCTGATCCAGATCAGTGTCGGTTTGTTGAGGCTGGGCAAGTTTATCCGTATGGTACCACACCCGGTTATGCTGGGCTTCGTCAATGGTCTGGCAATTGTGATCTTTCTGGCACAACTGAATTCTTTCAAGATCGAGAACCCGGCGGGTGAAATGGCGTGGCTGCAGGGGCAGTCTCTGTGGCTGATGTTGGGCCTGGTTTTATTGACCATGGCCATTATTCACTTTCTACCAAAGCTGACCAGGGCTATCCCGTCATCTCTGGTAGCGATCGTGTCCGTCTCGGTACTGGTTATTGTGTTGGGTCTGGACAGCCGTACCGTTGGCGATATGGCCTCGATCGCCGGTGGTTTGCCGGAATTTCATATCCCCATGGTACCGTTTAGCCTGGAAACCTTGCAGATAATCCTGCCTTATTCCATTGTACTGGCGGTCATTGGTCTGATCGAATCCCTGTTGACCCTGAGCCTGATTGATGAAATTACCGAGACCCGTGGTCAGGGTAACCGTGAATGTATCGGCCAGGGGGTTGCCAATAGTGTTACTGGTGTGTTCGGTGGCATGGGGGGGTGCGCGATGATCGGTCAAAGCATGATCAATATCAATTCCGGTGGAAGAGGACGTTTGTCCGGGCTGAGTGCCGCTTTATTCCTGCTGATGTTTATTTTGTTTACATCCGATCTGATCGAGGTGATCCCGCTGGCAGCATTGACCGGCGTCATGTTCATGGTGGTAATCGGGACCTTTGAATGGTCCAGCTTGCGTATCATACGCAAAATCCCGGCCAGCGATGCCTTTGTCCTGGTACTGGTCTCGGCGGTGACTGTGGCAACGGACCTGGCAGTTGCGGTGGTGGTTGGTGTGATTGTGTCTGCACTGGTATTTGCGTGGGAACACGCCAAGCATATCAATGTAAAGGAATTTATGGACCATAATGGTTCAAAAGTGTATGAATTGCATGGTCCATTGTTTTTTGCGTCTGTGCGCAACTTCCAGGACCTGTTTGAATGCAAGAGTGATCCGGATGATGTTATTATCGAGTTTCAGCATTCCCGGGTTATGGACCATTCGGCAATTGAGGCTATAGATACCCTCGCGGAACGTTATCTGAATGCCGGTAAAACACTGCATTTGCGCCATCTGAGCCCGGAGTGTCGCAGATTGTTACAGAAAGCCGGCGACCTGGTCGAGGTCAATGTGCTTGAAGATCCACGCTACCACGTGGCCGTAGATAAACTGGCCTGACCGTATCTTTGCTACAACTACATTAGTAAGATAGACAGGTTAATGGTGGACAGCCTTGCCTGGTTTGTCTCACCAGCAGCTGACAGGACCAGGCTCCGTGAAGTCCGGGCAATAAGGTAGAATCCGTATGTCTCAAGACAATTCCTCGATCAGCTTCGCTGATATGAAACTCGCACCGGCCCTGTTGCAGGTGCTTGAAGATGTCGGTTACGAGCAACCGTCGCCTATCCAGGCAAAGAGTATCCCGACACTGCTGGAAGGCAAGGACGTACTCGGTCAGGCGCAAACCGGTACAGGCAAGACAGCTGCCTTTGCCCTTCCATTATTGTCTCGTCTTGATCTTCGCAAGCGCGAACCACAATTGCTGGTGCTGACACCAACACGCGAACTGGCAATCCAGGTTGCGGAGGCCTTCCAGACCTATGCCCGTCATCTGAAGGGTTTTCATGTATTGCCTGTCTATGGCGGTCAGTCCTATGAAATACAGTTGCGACAACTAAAACGGGGTGTGCATGTTATTGTCGGTACACCGGGCCGGGTAATGGATCATATGCGCAGTGGCAAGCTCAGGGTGAATGGCCTGAGAGCCCTGGTACTGGATGAGGCCGATGAAATGTTGCGCATGGGCTTCATCGATGACGTGGAGTGGGTACTTGAACAGGTTCCATCGGAACGTCAGATAGCGCTGTTTTCTGCAACCATGCCAAAAGAGATTCGCAAGGTGGCGCAGTGCTATCTGCGCGATCCGGTGGTGATCAAGATTGTACAGAAGACGGTTACTGCGGAGGGTATTCGTCAGCGTTACTGGCAGGTTTCCGGCTTGCACAAACTGGATGCGCTAACCCGGCTGCTTGAGGCTGAACCATACGATGCGATGATTGTGTTCGTGCGCACCAAAACGGCTACGGTTGAACTGGCTGAGAAACTGGAAGCACGTGGTCATGCCTGTGATGCACTGAATGGCGATATCCCCCAGAATATGCGCGAACGCATAGTTGGACGCTTGAGGAATGGACAGACGGATATCCTGGTGGCCACCGATGTGGTAGCCCGGGGGCTGGATGTTAAACGTATTAGCCACGTGGTCAATTATGATATTCCTACCGATGTCGAAGCCTATATACACCGTATTGGCCGTACCGGTCGAGCCGGGAAGACAGGCGATGCCATTTTGTTTGTCTCGCCTCGTGAGAAGCGGCTGTTGAAGGCGATAGAGAAAACCATACGCCAGCCGATCGAACCAATGCAGATGCCGACTGCAAAAGATATCAATCTACAGCGAATTCAGCGCTTCAAGCAGCGTGTTTGTAATAGCTTGTCTGAGGAGAAGAATGAATTTTACTACCAGTTGCTGACCGAGGTGCAGCAGGAAGAAGGTGTCGAGGTGATGGAGATAGCCGCCGCGCTGGCAGGGCTGTTGCAGGGTGAGGAGCCGCTGTTACTGCCGGAAAAATCAAAACCTGCCATAGGTGACAAGCGCGGAAAAGACAAGGCACCCGGGAAGCGAAAAAGAACCACCGAGACAGCTAATCTGAACGCGCGGCCGCTCGCAGGT
The DNA here is from genome assembly GCA_947258795.1 of uncultured Gammaproteobacteria bacterium. Taxonomy (GTDB): domain Bacteria; phylum Pseudomonadota; class Gammaproteobacteria; order DRJJ01; family DRJJ01; genus DRJJ01. The sequence goes on from CAMYJU010000007.1 coordinate 209,390, forward strand.
CATCCCGAGGTCGAGATGCAGCGTTTCCGGATTGAAGTAGGCAGTGCGCATGAGGTCAAGCCCGGGAACATCGTTGGAGCAATAGCCAACGAGGCTGACCTGGAGAGTCAGTACATCGGGCATATCGAGATTTATGAGGATTATACAACCGTTGATCTGCCAGCCGGGATGCCCAAAGAGATATTTCAGGCAATGAAGAAGGCCCGGGTTTGCGGACGGCGCCTGGATATCAGCCTGTTGGGTGGAAAACCTGTGCGTGCCGGCGCAGCCGGAAATGAAGGTGGTACTGCCCGGGGCAGGCAGCCCCGGCGCAAGGCCGGTGGTGGTGCGCGTCCGTCGTCCGTGAAAAAAGGTAAAGCTACGCGGAAGAAGCCTGGCGCAGCAAAACGCTCGCGATAGCTTAGCTATTCTGCTGGTTGGTGTATACAGACCTATTGTATACTGCCCGTGATCTCGATCGATACAACACAGGAATAGTGGATGAATGCATATGCTGACTGGCCGGCGGTACGCTGGCTGAAAGACAATTATGCCTGGCTGTTAATTGTTTCCTGTTTACTGCTATTTACAACCAAGAACAAGTTCAATCTTCCATTGCTGGTCATGGCGATCCTGGGATCAATCCAGATTATCAGGCATTGGCCGGAAGTGAGAGCCAATCAGGCTATGCGTCTGATGTTGCTGTTGTTTTTATGTTTGTGGATACCGATCGTACTGTCCGTCCCGGGCGCGGTAGAGATGCAGCGTGCTGCGAGCACGGCGATGCGCTATATCGGATTCATACTGGCTGGTGTTTTTATCGTGCATTCATTGCAGAATGCCATGGTCAGGCAGCGGGTGTTTCAGGCAGGCGTTATAATCATTCTGTTCTGGTGTGTTGACGGGTTGATCCAACAATTCTTTGGCAGCAATATACTAGGTAATCCTGTGCATGAGAACGGGCGTTTGACCGGTCTGTTTTATCCCAAGGCACGTATAGGTACCGTGACAGCTGTTGTATCGCCGCTGATATTTGAACTTGTGCGCCGAAACTGGCGAACGGCACCCTGGAGTATATTAGCGTTACCGGTATTGCTTGCGGTATTACTGCTGGGTGGCAGCCGGTCCTCATGGATCATGTTTATCGTTGCAATCATATTGTATGCGGGGATGCTGTTCGTTATATCCCGCAGATCACCTGGCTGGAAGCCGGTCATTGCGACCGTCGTGGTCATACTGATTGCCATTGTTGCCGTTGCTAAAGTACCGGTCGTGCAAAAACGGGTTTCAGAGACCGCAGGTGTATTCAGCAGCAACCTTGATGCCTTTGATAAGGCCTCGTCCATGCGTCTTTCCCTGTGGGAAGTCGCGTTGACTATCTACAGGGATAACCCGGTTAACGGTATCGGGCCACGCGGGTTCCGGTATGCCTATGCAAGTTATGCGGATACCGATAATTTCTGGATGACCAGGGAAGAAAAGGGGGCGACACATCCGCATTTGATGGTGCTGGAGGTGGCTGCGGAAACCGGTACGATTGGTTTGGTCGGTTACTTGCTGTTCTATGTATTACTGTCAAGAGGGTTTGTCTCGTATTCCAGATCCCAACGGCTGCAGGCGTTACCATGGATAGTCACAGCCGCAGTAGCGGTGTTTCCGCTAAATGCCCATATGGCGCTATATGGCAGCTACTGGGGGACCATAGCCTGGTGGTTATTGTTCATTGCTCTGGGTATGAGCCAGACTGATGGTCAGCAGGAAGAGCTGGCTTGATGATTCATGGCCAGTGAGCCAATCAGCACGATATTACCCCGCATCAGCGGGTGCCTGCGAAAGTAGCGGTTTCTGAAAATTGACCGTTGTTTAACAATGCCGCCTTTGCACATGATGATGTTTTCAATCTGTATACCTGCCTGCGTCACTACCTTGGACAGGGTGTACGGGGTAAACCAGTAACGATGATCCGTGTTGATGCCTTCATAGCCCTTGCTGGCAAGTCTGTTGATGTCTTTCGAGAACGCGTTGGGAACCGTGATCACAACCCGGTCAATATTCTGGTGGTACTTGCTGTTTATTGCGGACAGGAAGCTGACCGGGTTGTTGATATGTTCCAGTACTTCAGGGATTAACAGGTAGTCCCATTTGCTGTTGTTGATGGTGTCACTATTATCTTCAATAATATCAAGCGCCTCAACATCCTCATAGCCAAGCGTTTCTTTCAGGAATTGTATGCCAGGTGTAGAGATGTCGACACCCAGGCAGCGGCCGCTGACATCACACAGGTGTTTATGCAGCCATTTATCATGCTTCAGTTTTTTCCTGATCATATCGTAGTCGTGATCGACACAGCCCAGATGGATAAGCTGAAGGCCTGAGCAAATTTCCCTGAGTACATCAATACGCGACCGATAAAGCCAGTCCTGCTGTTCATAGTCAAAGCCAATGCGATAGCCGTTGGAGAATTTCTCTCCATGCAGGTAGGGAAGGCCGTCGGACGAGATTCGCATGGTTAAAACTCCCGGGCAGTCATGTTGCCTTGCTTTGCTTCAATTGCTGATAGACTGACAAATACTGGTTAACAATGGCTTTTTTACTAAAATTCTGTTGTACGGTTTTCAGGCCGTTGTCAGCCAGTACCAGTCGGTCCTGTGGTGTAGCTTGTAACAGATCGAGCAATTTGCCTGCTATGGATTTCGGGTCATCAATATCTGTTAACAGGCCGTTATTGCCGTCACGGATCAGTTCGGTACCACCTGCTGTATTGGTCGATATGACCGGGCAATGATGGGCCCAGGCCTCCAGAATGACATTTCCCAGTGGTTCATGCCTTGAAGGACAGACGAACACATCGGCCATGTGATAGTAAGGCCCAACGTCGACCTGCCATCCTGCCCAGTGAACCCGTGTTTCTATGTCCAGGGTTTGTGCCTGTGAGTGTAGTGCGGCTTTCAGGTCCCCATCTCCGGCTATCAGTAAATGCACAGGTCTGTCCGAGATTTCAGCCGGTAGCCTGGAAAAGGCGTTGAGTAATGTGTCGAAGGCCTTGTTCGGATGCAGTCTTCCGACGCTACAGATCATCAGTGCATATGGTGGAATCTTATGCTCCTGCCGGATAGCCTGCATGCTTTGTTCATCCCGTTCAAGAACCGGGTCGACAAAATTGCCAATGTAAAACACCTTTTGATGCGGCAGCCCGTTCCTGACCAGGTAGTCTGTGATACCACGTGTATTTCCGATCCATGCATGTGCATGGCGGTAACCCTTCAGGTTGTAATATCCACCCAGGCGTGCAATATGGATGGGGTCTGTGCCTGGTCGCAGATGCGTCAGTCGGGTTGCCCTGCCCATATAGGTCTGGACGATATCGGGTTGTTCCTGCTTGACCAGGCTGCTGATTTGCCAGCGGGAAACCAGGTCATAGACACTGCGCATGCTGATGTGTGTCTGGGTAATCCTGTTGCCCAGTGTGGTTGCGACCGGGCTAGCAGGCGGGTTTACAGCCTGTACAGGAGAGCCAGCCTCATGCAATGCAAGTATCAACCGTGTATAGAAGTTTTCGGCTCCACCCGGCCCTTTACTGCCTATTATATGGAGACTGGAGATTGCAGGTGAGTTCATGGGGCCAAACACTGTACAATGTGAGTTGTGATTATGTCACAGTTGTTGCTATGAATCATGTCTGGAGGCGAAATGGACAAGCTGTCTGTATTTGTAACAACCTATAATAATGAAAAGACCCTGGCCGGCTGTCTGGACAGTGTCAAGTGGGCGGATGAGATCGTGGTATTGGATTCATTCAGTACGGATGCGACGATGGAGATAGCGAAGCAGTTCGGTTGCCGGACATTCCAGCACAGGTTCATGGGTTATGGTCCGCAGAAACAAATGGCGCTGGAGCATACCCGTCACGATTATGTGCTGCTACTGGATGCTGACGAACAGCTGTCCCCGGCCTTGCAGGACGAGATAAAGGCTTTACGTGAAAAAGGTTTTGACGCAGACGGCTACACCATGGCCAGGCAGGAACAGTTATTCTGGCGAATGTGTTCGCCAAAAGTCAGGATGAATCACTTTCTCAGGCTGTTCAACAGGAACAAGGGAAAGGTCAGCGATATGCCTATCCATGCGGCGCCACAGGTCGACGGTGTTATCAGGAGGCTGGGTGAGCCTTTCTATCACTTTGGCGAGACCAGTGTTCACGTCAAGGTTGAAAAAATCAATCATTATTCCAGCGGCCTGGTTGAAGACAAGGTCGCCAAAGGTAAAAAAAGCCGACCCTGGATACGGCTGGTGTTGTATCCTCCGTTCTTTTTCCTGCGTTCCTATCTGTTCAAGCGAAATTTTCTGAATGGCTGGGCAGGCTTTATTGCCTCTGTCACTATGACCTATTACAGCTTTCTGAAGTATGCCAAACTGTATGAATATGAACAGCGACAGAAATATGGTGGTAGTTTATTGCCAAAGGGAGCTCCGCCTACGGACAGTACATGTCAATAGTTCAATTCTTATCTGATTGATACAAATACATATATAAGATCCTGGTAGATTGGAGGTGATATTCGGATTTAAACCATACTTGGCATAATCAGGTCAGAATTTGATTTTCAATTAGTCAGATTTTAAAGCAATATTAGTGCATATGTCAGGGAAAGCAGATTGTTTAAATGGGTCTTATTTAAAATTTGGCATTAATGGGTTTAAGCATGACTGTTTATTTTTAGAGGTATATCAAGAGTCTATTGCAATATAATGAATGTTAAAAGTTTATTAAAGTATGTTTTGTTTGGGTTAAATAAAGGACTTTCATATGTTGATCGTCTTTTTTCGGTGGACAGGGATGAAAATGCCCCGCCTCCACTGTTTATTGTAGGTGTGCCACGTTCAGGTACAACCTTGATGTATCAAATAATTACCCAGCAGTTTGAGGTTGGATATTTTTCGACTGTCATGGGTTACCTTTATGGCATACCAAATATCCTGGCGAGAGTCTTACAGAGAGTTTTTACAGGTAAATCGAGTGATGAATTTGAGTCCAAATATGGGAATATAAAAGGATTTTCTTCACCTTCTGAGCACGCGGATTATTGGCGTCTATGGTTCGCTTATAATGATAAATATGGATTTCATGTTATTCCTGAAGAAATTAGTCATAGGAATTATAATGGCTTAAGGCGAAGCCTTGACTCCATTTCAACCATATTGAGAAGACCGATGGTTTTTAAGTGCCTGTATCTGGATACAATACTTGGTGTTCTAGCCAAGGCTTTACCGGAGGCTAGATTTATAGTTGTTCGGCGTGATTTGTTGTTGACAAGCCAGTCGCTCTATCTGGGGCGTATGAGTCAAAAAGATCCAAGTAAATGGTGGTCAGTCAGGAGGCCTGAGTTTATAAAGTTATTATCATTACCAGTTTGGCAGCAAATTGTTGAGCAGGTATATCAAACAGAAAAGTTAATTCTTGAGGATCTAGAAAAGTATGCTTCTGGGAGATATATAGTGTTAAACTACGAGGATATATGCGAACAACCTGTAGCCAGTATAATGGTTCTGGAAGAATGGCTTGCGCCGATTGGTTACAAATCAAATCATAATTGTACTATGCCTGAAAGATTCACGGCTTCCAAGGATATGGTTTTGCCTGAAGAAACACTTTCTAAAATGAAAGATTATCTGAATAAACTAAAATCACAGGACCTGATTGATGAGTAGTCAAAATGACAAATCATCATCAATATGGAATAAAATTAAATACTGGTTTGGATACTGCCTGTTTATTATTGCTATTATTTTTGGGGTAAGCAAAGCTCCGGTTGGGCTACTAGATATAAGGCCAATATGGCTACTTTTTGCCGTACTAGTAGCTTTAACAATGTTTATGCTTCAGGGTATACAGGTACTGATTTTTCTAAGATATCATAATGTCAATACTAATATATTATATCCCGCCCTGTTTACAGCAAGAAAGGGAGTGTTGAATACCATACTACCGGCAAAATCTGGTACATTGATACTGCTTACAATGTTGACCAGAAATTATCAATTAAAATGGTATAATTTTGTAGTTTTTATCCTGGTGTCCAGCGTAGCTTCATTGATCATTAGCCTGGTTGGTTTGGTATGGCTGTTATTACCAATTGAATATACATTTATATTTTTACTATTTGTAATATCAAGCGTTTACTATTCTTTACGTAAGGGATTATTTGCGTATTCAAGGTGTATGCCTTCATTGTTGCTAATTGCGTTAGGTTTGTTCATCGCTACAATCTTTTCTTTCTTTTGTATGTTACGAGGGCTTGGATTTCAGCTAAGTTTTGTTGAAATATCTTATTTTGCCATTGCCTTAAATGCCTTGGCTCAATTTTCAATTACACCGGGTAATGTTGGTGTTCGTGAAGTGGTAGTTGGTATGATGGCGCCATATCTTTCATTGCCCGTTTCAGTCGGAATTCTGGCCAGTGCAGGATTTTTCATAATAAGAATGCTGACATATTCAGTTATTCTAGTTTATCTGGAATGGCTTTCCAGGCGTAGACCAGAAATCTGATTTAACGAAAGTATTTGTTGAAATAACTATATAACAACATTGTCCCCTTGAATGCACCTGATGCCATCCTCTTGATTGGAATATCATAAGTCTTATGATCTTTAGTTGTTCCACCCCATTTTTCTTTATAACGTACAAGTGTAGACTGGTTGGGTGGTGATGACATCAAGTTGAAGTATTTCATATTATTTTCCCTTGACCAGATAATTGATTCAAATAGCAATCTATCGGATACGCCATATTTTTTTAATGACTGGTCAATGGCGCCATGTAAATAATAGGCTGAGTCACCATGTAGTGCCACTACAATGAAACCTGCAATATTGTCATCCATTTTAGCTAGTAAGATACGGAGATTATTTGTTAATGTAGACAATTCTAGTAATGCATCAAAATACTTGGGGTTATAGCGTAAATTACCATAGTGACGATGTATGGTCTCCTTGAAAAGGCAGTAACAGATTTTACTATCGATAAGCGTTTTTGCTTCTTCAAGTTTTATATTGGATCGTAAGGATTTTTTTATATCTCGATTCAGCTTGGGGAATTGTTGATGATCCCAATTTCCTAGATCTACGATAGCGGTTTCAGGAGTGATAATGCACCTATAATCAAGTTCGGTGTTATCACAAAAGCCACTTTGTTGTAGTCTTAATAGATCTAATCTGACCGGAAATGATGATTTCTTCAGTATCTTGATTATGTTATTATCAACTTTCGAATCGCCTACTATTCCGCCGACAGGAAATGCCATATAGCCTATCCGAAAAGGTCCTGCTTTGAATATGGTGATGGCAGTTCCTGTATTCGCATTTTTATTCCAGCCATAAACCGTCTGACAGTCAAATGCCTTGTTGAGAGTATTCTGCCAGCTCTCACTATTAAAAAAATTATTTTCAGAATCGCATAATTCACCCCAAAAGTGAGAAGGACTAGTTTCAAAATTAAATTCGTCCATTTATCTAGGGTTAAGGCTTTCGTAGTACAAATACAAAACCTGGCGACATCCAGGTTAATGAATTTAATACAGGGTAAGGGAATAGTGAAATAATTTTCCACCACCATTTAGTTTTATGAAATATTTCAGGATTTTTCAGAATAAAGGGGACGGCATTGCATATTTCAAAGGAATTCAGCCAATTTTTTAATGTCCAGTAACTGACAGAATATGCATCCAAGACAGATTTAGATCCACACATTCTCATTAAAGTGATCGAAAACTTTCTTGGTAACCAATGAACAAAGGGCCAAAAAACATGTGGTTCAATAGGAAAGATTAGGTTCGGGCCGGCAAAATAGCAATACCCGCCTGGTTTTAATATACGATATATCTCAGATATAAGGAGCTTTGGATCTGGAACATGCTCATATACTTGATTGCATATAACTGTATCTACACTATTATCCATACATGAAAGATGTTCAATCGACTCGGTCAAAAAACGCAGATTAGGATGTAGATTCTGAAACTCTTTCCATCGCTCCCATGACTCTGGATCGATTCCCGTTATGGATGTTACATTAGGTGCGATTGCAGCGGCTATGCCACCGCTACCGCACCCAATATCTACCCATGTGGTATGTAATATTGGGGTGTTATTATAATGGGACAGGGTTTTGAGTATTACCTCCGCCTTTTTATCTCTGTCTTTTGATCCCCAGCGAGGGTCAGCTGATTGATTTGAGTTACTATTAGGCATAATAGATTAAAATATTAACGTCCATCTTCTTCAGATAAGATTATTTTCATAAAGTTATCAACAATATATTCTAATCTAAAAACATTAGCAACTTGGTCTAGTTTTGCTGAATAGCTGTCTGGATGCTCTAATAGAATCCTGCTTATTGCTTTTGAAAATGATTCTGCAGTAACCTGATTAGCGAGTATACCAATATTATATTTATTAATTAAATAGGGTAAATCGCCTACCGGCATGCAAACTACCGGGCAGGCACATTTCATAGCGTCTGAGAATACTACTGGTATGCTTTCAATCCTTGAAGGAATAAGCACATAATCTGCCCATTCGAAAAGTTTGGTGGCTTCCGCTTTATCTAGATAGCCTCTTATTGTTATGGGTCTGTTACTTAGGTTCTTGGCAGAGTTCCGTACAATATCGTTCATTGGTCCTCCGCCACAAATTTGTATCTCCTTAATATGTTGCCAATCCTCTTCTCTTAAAAGAATTAGGCTATCCAGTAACAAATCTATACCTTTATTAGCATGCCACCGTCCCAAGTACGCCAGTCGGAATGGAGGGGATGTTGAGAGTTGTTTTCTTGAGGTGATGTTAACTGCACGAGTGCTGGGTAAAAAGATACAGTCACGTTTTGTAATTGATTGAATCGTATCTCTCAATAAATAACCATCTGCAAAGTTAGATTGACTAGCCAACAAAACATTTTTTAATATAGTTCTGATTATAGGGATTTTCCCCAAACTCCATATATCACTACCTAATGACCAAGTCGAGTATGGAATCTTAAATTTCCTATATCCTATATTTCTGGCCCAATATCCAGATGGTAAGGTCCACAGTGCAAAAATATGGTCTATATGAGTGTCCTCAAGTACTTGTTCAAGAGCTCTGGCGCCTGACTTCAGGGTTTTAAGTATTGAAAGCCAGTTCATTGGGTTATATGGCTTAAGCAAAGATAGGGGCAATTTGGGAACTTTAAATCGTACTATAGTTATATTATTAGATATGGATTCTGGGTCGGTCGTATTATTACCCGGTGCAATGACAGTAACCTTCGTATGATTGGAAAGTTCCTTTGAAAAGTCTGCGACAAACGATCCGGCTGCTTCACTCCCATCATTAGAGATTGGATAAGAAGTGGTGATGAGTACTATATGAGCCATTACTCTGAAATTGAATGATTTTATTGAATTATGCTGTGACGTGTAGAATAAAATCTGTATTGTGTAGCATGCATTATATATATGAATTTCAGTCTACCATATAATTATCTACAATACATAACGTAGTCGTACTGGAAACAAAGAAGCATGGAAGCTATTGAAATACTGGTAATATTATTCTTCTTATATATAGGAATACTAGAAAAACTAGCACGTCCTTTGTTGTCATTGATAGGATAAAATATTTAAATCACTCCATAAAACAATGATAAATGAATGTGGACGTGATGGTGAAATGCCAGGTAAAGAGATATCCGTATCTAAGCACACTATAATATAATTATTCGTGAACAATATTTTTGGATAATCAAGCACCCTAATATAAATTCATAGAGATGAGCCGGAGACAGTAGCAGGTGTCTCCGGCCTATAAATATTTGCCTATGGAATTTCACTCCATTCTTCAGGTTGCCAATCATGAATTTCGTCAGTCTGGCTGACGTTTTTCCTGACTGGCTGGGAAATCACTTCATGTTCGACTGTATCGGCCTCGAACTCATAAGCGGCAAATTCGGCTACCTCATCTGATTGCAAAAACTGGGTGGCATCGGGTGTCTGGCCTTGTTGTACTTCAGCCATGGCAGTACCTGTCAGAATGAAAAATGAAATAGCGGTTGTCACAGCAGTTAGTTTTACGTTCATGGCAATTATCCTTAAATAAAGTATTGTCAGTGTATCCCTGGTCAACATCTCCATTGACGTATATCTTTGACCATATCTAAGGAAAAGAATTCGGCATATTCACATCGGGGCTGTGAATAAGTGACGAATCAAAAACTATATATTAAATAAGGGGAAGTGTGGTCAGGGAGCCGTCAGACCCGCGTACGCAGGCTGTTGCTACCCAGAAACTCTGATCTTTCGTGTTCTGTAGGGATAAACTGGGCAAGCCTTTGAAACAGTTCCTCTTCGCAGGTAACCGTTGTGGAGACCTTTTTCAGGATGGTGGTTGCCAGGGGGCCGATATAGAAAGCGAGACGACCTTCAATCATCTTCAGGTGTTCGTTGGAAATAGAGTAGCTGTCGTCCGGAACATGCGGGGTGCCTGCCATGTATGCCTGATTTTGATTGGGTATTGCGGGTATTGATGGTGCTATCGTGCCGATTACGGATGATACAAAACGGTCGCGGTCTTTCTGGTCAGGTATCTGTTTTGCCAGCGCTTCCACCAGAGCGCTTTTGCTGTTAAAGCTGTCCAGGTGCTTCTTGACCAGCAGGCGTGCCAGTGGACCGATGTAGAAGGCCAGACTGTTTTTCAGATTGTTCAGAAACTCATCATCCAGCTGGTTGTTGATCGTGCCGCCAGGTGCTGCAGCGGTGGCAAATTGGGTGGCCGTATAGGATATACCGGACAAAGAGTTTTCCTGTGATTCGGCCTTGTCCAGTACCGCCGTGAATTCCTCGGTAATCGAAATATTGTCTGTTATGTGGTCGTGCCTGAATTCATCGAGTCTGAGCAGCTTGCGTATCTCAAGGGCGAATGAAGCCGCTGTCTGAAAACGGTTACCGGGTTCGATGGACAGGGCCTTGCTGATAATCTTTCTGCAAGATCCGGGAATAGAACTGATGTCCTTGTTTTTCAGGTCAACGGGCCTGTTCTTGTCTTGCAGCCTGAGGGTGCCTGACAGAACAAGCAGTTCATACAGGATAATGCCGGTACTGTACAGATCGGCACGATGGTCGACTTTGTGGCCCTGAAGCATTTCGGGAGCCATGTAGCGCAGGGTGCCGACCAGTTGCCCAGACAGGGTGATATCTGACTGATCAAGACGGGCAACACCGAAATCGGATATTTTGATATTCTTGCCGTTTTGAATAAATATATTACCCGGTTTCAGGTCTCGATGAACAATGCCGCGCATATGGGCATACTGTAGTCCGTCCAGTAATTGCTGGGTAATGACCAGGGCCTCAGTTTTGCTGATTTCGTTGCTTTGTAAATATTTTTTCAGGTCAGAGCCATTGTAGTATTCCATCACGATATAGGGCGTGTTCACATCTTCCCCATAGTCGAATACCGTCAGTATGCTCTGGTGGAGGCATCTGGCCGCAGCCTGGGCCTCCTTCCTGAATCGGTACAGGTATTCTTCCTTTTTGTTACCTGCCAGCAGGTTATAGTGTATGGTCTTGATCGCTACATCGCGGTCAATACTTTCATCATAGCCTTTGTAGACTATGCCCATCGAGCCTTCACCCAGGATACGGTCTATCCTGTATTTGCCTATACTGAGCGGTGTGGGTTGTGGGCTCATATTTACTGGGGCGGCTTGTTGTAGATCGTATCGTCAAGCATGTTGATAGCGCTGCCCAGGCTGCGACGCATGCGATTAAAGGACTGGGCCAGGGATGAGATCTCATCATTGCCCTTGGGTTCAAATTCCGGCGTCTCGGTACCGCCCATACTGACCTCGTTTGCCAGTTTGGACATGACGCGTATGCGTCGAATGATCATGCCGTGTAATGACAGGTTCAGTAAAATAGCGATAATGACAAAGACACCCAGCAAGGATCCCATAAAGGTATAAAAGGCCCGCTCGGCTCTCTCATACGGAATTGTTGCCGGTACCGACACAACCTGTGCACCAACCACCTGGTCCATCTTCCAGCCAAAACCGTTAGCGGTGCCATACAGTACCTTCATGGTATCAGGGGCGTCGCTGATTATGCCATGACAGCTCAGGCATCCTTCATTCTTTATCCTGATCGGGCGGCTCAGGAACAGGCTGGGGCCGGTAGGCGTGTCACGTTCACCGATAAATTCTTTTTCATCAGGATGTGATCTGAACCATTCAACAATATCCATTTCCCAGGCCGCGGCGCGGTTCATCGGATTGGTTGGATTGATAGTTGCTTCCTTGTAGCTGTAGTCAGGATATTGTATTTGCAGTCGTTTGATATTCTGAGTGGCGGCATAGGCAGGAACGGTTTGTGGCAGGAACTGCTTCTTTTGCTGTCTTGCCAGCAATGGTTTGATTTCGTTTACGGTATAGCCGCGTATGGCCATGGCGCTGGCCATCATGATGCCGGCATTATGCAGCACCTCTTCCTGCGCATTTTTCTGTAATATAGTAAATGCAAAAAAGCCGGCACTCACAAAGCCGATTGCGAAAGCGAGTATCAGTATTAGATTAAATTTGAAACGTAAGCCCATGGCTATTCTCCAACGTATAGTGCAATTTCAGATTTGGCCTGACACTGAATGTACTCGGTATAGGTTTTGGTAAAACCAACCAGGTCAAAGCGAGCCTCCTGTAAACCGCTTTTCTCCCAACTTGGCCAGAAGCCCATGTGAACAGACGCCCAGTAACCCTTGATAAACTGGGCCAGATATTCAGGATCAAATGTTGCGATCAGAGCGGTCTTTTTATCGGTAAATTGCTCAATCACTATCGGTTCGTATTTGTCTACGTTGATACGGGTGTTACTATACGATGTATCGATGATTGAATTTGTGACGATATACAGATTGGCGCCGGTTAATAACAGATAAAGCCTGGTTTCATCATCCTGGATACGCACCGCGGCATCAGCAGATCGCATATAGCAGCCCTGCTTGTGAGTTACCGGATTGTATCCCTTTACGACCTGCCAGTTCCGGGCAGCCATGCGACTCTCCAGATCAGTCGACGCATGGGCTGGATAAATAATAACCAGACAGTAGATAAGGCAGAAGCTGAAAAAGCGGGTAAAAAAGCTTGGAATAGAAATCTTCATTTGTTTGCTCGTCCATTGAACACTGCTACCGAGAGCATTTAAATCCATCCTGACATCCGTCAGTTTCCTGTGTCGATTATGGTCTTGTATGCCGACAGGAACAGGCTACGCCACTTTGAAAAAAAAACAAGTGGTGACGGCATTATAGTATTAATAGACTATTCTTGTATATGGAAATGCTAATACAACACAATATGTAGGGCATTATCTCATAGTCAGATGATGCTGAACAGAACAAATATGACGGCTGGACTAATAACCTTATTAACCATATGTTAGCGTTAAGCTTGTACTGTGGCGTCAGACTATGGATCGACAGGTGAGTGGATGCGATTTTCGCCAAGGCAGACATACGAGGTATTGGTGCTGGACCGGCCGGCAATCACCCTGTTGCTCGCTTTTATCTTGCTGGTTGTATTTGGATTGTATGTACACCAGTTCAGGCTGGATGCCTCCGCGGATTCCCTGGTGCTGGAGAACGATGAAAACCTGCGTTACTACCGCTCTGTGAAAGCGCGATATGGTACTGCGGATTATATTGTCATTACCTATAAGCCATACAGAAGCCTGTTGGCCGATGAATCCCTGGCCGACCTGGTCAGCTTGCGTGACAGTCTGCTGGCAATGGAAAGCGTGGAGTCGGTTAACAGTATCCTTGATGTACCACTTATTAGCAGTCCTGCTGTCAGTATTTCGGAATTGCAAAAAAAAGTACCTACCCTGCTGGATACAGATACCGACCGGGCCCTGGCACGCAAGGAGTTTCTGCAAAGCCCACTGTACAAGGACATGATCCTGAGCAAGGACGGGAAAACGACTGCCTTGCAGATCAATTTTCACAGGGACGGGAAATACAGTAAGTTACTGAGCAGGCGCGAAGCCTTGAGGGAGAAAGGCCAGCATCGGCAACTGACAGATGAAGAGGCTGTCGAGCTTGAAACGATCAGTGATGAATTTCAGCAATACAGTATACTAGTCGCAGCCAGGGAAAGCCGGGATATCGGCATGATCCGCGCTATTATGAATGAGCATCGCTCATCTGCTGTCATGCACCTGGGTGGTATTCCGATGATCACCTCGGATATGATTGATTTTATCAGGCATGATCTGCTGGTGTTTGGGGTGGGCGTTATCGTTTTTCTGATTGCTATGATGGCGATTATTTTCAGAAAGCCCCGTTATATTCTGTTACCCTTGTTTTGCTGCCTGATAACAGTCATCTTTATGGTTGGTTATCTCGGCATGGTTGACTGGCGTGTCACCGTGGTCTCATCGAATTTCATTTCCCTTTTGCTGATTATTACCCTGTCACTGAATATACACCTGGTGGTGCGTTATCTTGAGTTGCTGCGCATGCATCCGGAAGCAGACCAGAAAACGCTGTTACAGGAAACCATCAGGACAAAGGTGATCCCGAGCTTCTATACAGCATTGACTACCGTTGTGGCTTTCAGCTCATTGATTGTGAGTGATATCCGACCGGTTATTGATTTTGGCTGGATGATGGCGATCGGGATTAGCGCAGGATTCGTATTTACCTTTACAGTGCTGCCGGCCATTTTTGTACTGCTGAAGCCTAAGCGGGTGCATTTGAGACTGGATATTACCGGCAGGTTCACCGGTTTTATTGCTAACCTGGTCATACAGAACACAAGGCCGATTATGTATTTCTTTATTGCCTTTTCGGTACTCAGTGTGGCCGGTATGTTCAGGCTGACGGTTGAAAACAGGTTCATTGATCATTTCAAGGATTCGACTGATATCTACCAGGGGATGAAGGTTATCGATGAAGAGCTGGGTGGAACGACCCCGATGGATATCATCGTTGACGCAGATGCTGAATTTTATAAATCGCTGAAAGAAGAGCAGGCCTTTCTGGAAGAACTGGATATGGAGGATGAAGAACCGGGTGAAGCCGGGCTGAGTGGAACCAGTTACTGGTTTAATATGTACCGCCTCGACAAGATAAATGAGATTCATGCGTATCTGGAGCAGTTGCCGGAGTCAGGCAAGGTGCTTTCCCTGAATACAGCCATGTCCATGCTCAAAACGATCAATGGCGGCAAGCCGCTGGATAACTACAGCATGTCGATTCTTTACAAGAAGCTGCCGACAGACATCAAGGAAACCCTGTTTGACCCGTATATGTCTGATGATGCCAACCAGCTACGTTTTTCAGTTCGTGTATATGAGTCAGACCCGGCTCTGAGACGCAACGAGTTGATCAAAAAAGTCAGGCATGACCTGGTCAACAAGCTGGGTCTGGCCGAGGAACAGGTTCACATGACCGGCATGGTGGTGCTTTACAATAACATGCTGCAAAGCCTGTTCAGGTCCCAGATATTAACTATCGGGGCCGTATTCCTGGCCATTATGCTGCTGTTCATCATACTGTTCAGGTCCTTGCTGATGGCAACGATCGCAATCATACCCAACCTGTTCGCCGCCGGCATGGTGCTCGGACTGATGGGCTGGCTGAATATACCGCTTGATATCATGACCATTACCATTGCGGCCATTACAATCGGTATCGCAGTTGACAATACCATACACTATATACATCGCTACTCCGATGAGATCATCCGGGATCATGATTACGCTGCGGCAGTCAGGCGTTGTCATGGCAGTATCGGCCGGGCGATGTACTATACATCCATCACCGTCATAACAGGATTTTCTATCCTGGTCTTTTCGCGTTTTATGCCAACGATCTATTTCGGCGTGCTGACCGGTTTTGCGATGTTTGTCGCCATTATCGCAGACCTGATCCTGTTGCCGCTAATTCTGATGATGGTCAAACCGGGCGTGAAGCATATGCCCGAAGCCAGGCCGACACGGCTGGTTCCTCATCGGTATGGGCAGACTGCAAACCTGCTTCAAGATTAGATTCGAAATGTCGATATACCTGTAACAGGGACAGAATGAATTAGAGAGCGGTAGTGGACGTGCTCGCTGGTTATCCCTGGTCAGGTGATGTAAATAATGAACAAGTTTACTGTTTTAGGTTACGGATTGATTTTGGCAGGGTTGCTGCTGGCAGCCTGTGGATCAGGTCAGGTCAGACATGCTGACAGGCTGATTGCATGCCCGCCCGAGCCACGGCCACAGGTCTGTACCCGGGAATACAGACCGGTATGTGCGCTACACCTGGGTGGCGAGGAAAGGACCTATGCGACGGGTTGTACCGCATGCACCAACCCGGAAGTAACGGCTTATCACGAGGGTGCCTGCAAGGAATAATGTTCACATCCTTGCAGGGCACTGTCTACCAGCCATATCCCAGTTTGATACTGTATCGATTATCGATCCGGTCCTTGCCGGCGGCCGGGGTGTTGTCAAAGTCGACGTTGGCCTCGAGGCTTGCACTAAAGCCGTGCGGCAACAGGAATCTTAGCCCGGTCCATGATTTGACAATGACATCCTCTGTGTCTTCTAGGCTCAGTACCCCCAGGTGTTTGTGGTAGAACTGCGTGAAGTCGGTAAATACAAACTTGTCGAAGTCAATGGCCCAGTTCATGGCGCCAAATTCGTTGAGGTCCTCATTTTCAAAATCCTCCCGTGCCCACGATAAACCCAGTTCGCCTGACAGGTTCAGTTTCTTGCGTTTGTAGAAGAGGTAACCAATGCCGCCACCCAGACCGCTGCGCAGATTCAGGTCGGCCAGCTCATCACTTTCGAAATAAAGACTGCCATAGTAATAATGCCTTTCCGAAACAAAGTAGTCGTATTTGCCGGTCGTCAGCCATTTGTCCTTGGTAGTCACACTGCTGGAGGAATCCTTTTCCAGGTCTGCAAACAGGCGTACGCGGTCGTGTGCCCGGCGAATTGTCAGTTCGGCGTCCAGGTCAATCTCATCGGTGTCAGTGTTGCCCCGCTCAAAGTCCAGTGCGACATTCACCTTGCCGGATGTCTTGTAACCCCCGTCAATTCGCCAGGATTCCGGGTTGATATAAGCCAGTGTTTTGCGTTTAACGATCACAGGGGTGGTGCCGGTTTCGGTTTCTATAATCGTCGAGTCGGCCTCATTCCTGATCGCCCTGGTAGAGACTATCTGTTTATCATCCAGCATGATCCTGACGGGTTTGACGGTTTGTAACTGGCTGACCTCGTCCCAATTGACCTTTATCGTGCCGGCATAGGGTGTTTTGAATTCCAGAACCTGCTGGGCCTGTTTTAGCACCTGTCCGGTGATCTGGTCACCGTTTTTCATGATCAGGACATCGGCATAAACAGCGTCTACCGACAACATGGCCGTCAGAAAAAGGACGGTCGTTTGCAGCCGGTGTTTAAATCTTGTCATTAAGGGTTTGGTATTGCGGGTGTTGTTCAGATTGTTATCGCTCATATCGTGTCTTATCCACTGATTAATCATTGTGTGGCGTAGTCCGGAACAGGGGGCATCTTTACCTGGCCTGCTGGTCAGCCAGACAGCCGGCGCCAGCCCCACGCTATTGTACACGATTATGGGCCCTTATACCTTATAATAAATATGGAAAATCGGGCGAGGCTGATATTAAACCGGAAATCGGCTATAAATGATTTTTTAATAGCTGATAAGGTCAGATTATTACAGCTTATTTGACTTGACCTTGCACCTGCCTTGTCTAGACTCAAATCACGAGAAGCTCTTTCTCGACTTCAATACACAACCGGAACGGGTCTTTCCGGGTTGTCAGGTTTTGTACCTGATTGTCCTAGATAAAGAAGATAAATATCTATGATTCGGTAGTCCGGTTCGATCTATCTTGCGAACCCGCAACCAGATCACTGACATATGGAAAGATCACATACTGACATATGGAAAGATTACATGTGGAGGAACTAACCATGACCAGATTTACTTTATTCATTGTCATGCTAACAGCGATGACAACTGCATTTTCTGCCGGCGAAATGAACAAGGATCAGGAAATGCGCTTCAATAAACTGGACACGGATGCCAATGGTTATATCAGCCAGGCTGAAGTCAAGGACAAGCATCGTGTCTTTTACTATTACCAGAGAGCGGATAAGAACTCAGACGGGCATCTGGATACATCCGAGTTCAGCGCTTTTGAAATAGAAGTACCGGCATACCCCGCTTCAACAGGGCAATAAGCCTGATCAGGTGTGCGGTTTTGCCTGTTGCAGTCAGAAACTGGCTGCAACAGGCAAAGGAGTAGTAGATTCCGCTTTCTGTTACAAACTGGCGACGCAGTTACTCAGGGTCAGTTCAGGCGGATCGACAGAGAATGTAAAGGGCGATGTTTTCTTCAGCGCGCTCAGTCCGAGTATTTGTCTGGTTTTGCCCGGGAATACAGCAACCTCAATATTTTCCAGCCAGCAGTTGGAACCAATATTCAGTGCGCTGATTTTGTACACTTTGACAACCATTTTATCTCCGTTGGCGAGTATCCCAACCAGGTCTTTTACGTATTCTGCCTTGCCCTGCCCCTTAAGTACGGACAGGGTTTCTTCATTGATTGTGCTGTAACCAGAGCCGGTGTCGACCATCATCCTAACCTCACCCAGTCCCTGAATTTCTCCCTGGACATAGTAGGTAGAGGCACCTGTCGTTTCCATGCTAATAATGGTTAATGGATTGCTGGCAGTAATCGTTTGGCTAAAGAACACTGTAAATACGGCAATCAGCGTGGTAGACAGCTTCATAAGATTTACTCTTTATATATTATATGGGTTAGATGCCTGGCAAAGCCTAACATAAAAAGTGCCTATAAGTGTATCAGTCTGCCAGCGGTTCCATATCAGTTAGTCGGTATCTAACATATCGGCATTCTGTAAGGGGACTTGATCCCGATCGCGTTGAAAAGGCGGCCGGTAACGTCGAAATGTGCCTGATTTCTCTTTTTAATCAGTTTGATATGTGCAGGAGCAGGTGCCTGGGCGGGTTTGCCAGCAGCCCGTTAGCGGTTCGC
This sequence comes from uncultured Gammaproteobacteria bacterium, assembly GCA_947258795.1. Lineage (GTDB taxonomy): Bacteria > Pseudomonadota > Gammaproteobacteria > DRJJ01 > DRJJ01 > DRJJ01. The sequence continues at coordinate 228,468 of CAMYJU010000007.1, forward strand.
AGGCCGCAATCAAGCTTTACACGTATTATAAGTATGGGAAATAGATCGATAGTCCAGGCTTTACGAATCAGTGTAGCGTTGTATGACCAGACAGGCATTGGTACCGCCAAAGCCGAAATTATTGGTCAATATCGTATTCAGCCCCACCTGGTCTTGCCGTGCAGTCACAATCGGGAAATCCCGGGCGCGTTTATCCAAATCAGTGATGTTGGCCGAGGCCTGGATAAAGCCATGCTCCATCATCAGCAGGGAATAGATAGTCTCCTGTGCGCCAGATGCCCCCAGTGAGTGACCGGCCAGTGATTTGCTCGAACTCAAAGGCGGGACCCGGTCGCCCAATACGCTGCGGATGGCCTCCAGTTCCTTGACATCGCCAACCGGTGTACTGGTGCCATGCGTATTGATGTAGTCCGGCGTTGCGTTAACCGTGGACAGCGCCTGTTTCATGCAACGGGCAGCTCCCTCTCCGGAAGGTGCGACCATATCGACGCCATCGGAGGTGGCGCCATAGCCGGTAATCTCGGCATAGATATGTGCGCCACGGTCCAGCGCATGCTGAAGTTCCTCGATAACCAGTACCGCACCGCCACCAGCAATGACAAAACCGTCACGCGAGGCGTCATAGGTACGTGAAGCGGTTTCAGGTGTATCGTTATAGCTGGTGGACAATGCGCCCATCGCATCAAACAGCATGCTTAGTGTCCAGTGTTCCTCTTCACCACCGCCGGCAAAGACGATGTCCTGTTTGCCCATCTGGATCTGCTCCATCGCGTTACCAATACAATGGGTACTGGTCGCGCAGGCGGAGCTAATCGAATAGTTGATGCCTTTTATTTTAAACGGTGTTGCCAGGCAGGCCGAAGTCGTACTGGCCATGGTTCGGGGTACCATGTACGGACCTACGCGTTTAATGCCGCGGTTGCGCAGGATATCGGCGGCCTCGACCTGGTTGAAGGAAGAGGCGCCGCCCGATCCCATGATCAGACCGGTGCGGGGATTGGAAACCTGTTCTTCAGTGAGCCCGGCGTCTGCTATCGCCTGCTGCATCGCGATATAGGCAAAGGCGGCGGCATCACCCATAAAGCGGCGTGCCTTGCGATCGATATGGTCTTCGATATTCAGATCAATGCTGCCGGCGATATGGCTGCGCATGCCCATATCCTGGTATTCCTGCTTGAAGCGGATACCTGATTTGCCCTCATACAGGGAATTCAGGACATCCTGTTTATTGTTGCCCAGACAGGAAACTATGCCATAGCCGCTAATTACTACACGTTTCATAACACTCGGGTCCTATAAGGATTGTTCTTCGGTAAACAGGCCGACGCGGAGATTTTTGGCATGATAAATTTCCTTGCCACCCGATTCAACCACACCGTCAGCAATACCAAGCACCAGGCCTCTGGAAATAACTCTCTTAATATCAATTTGGTACGTGACCAGTTCGGCACCAGGTAGAATCTGGCCACTGAATTTAACCTCGCCGACCCCCAGGGCGCGGCCTTTGCCGTGATGATCACACCAGCCCATAAAAAAGCCAACCAGTTGCCACATCGCATCCAGGCCGAGGCAGCCCGGCATCACCGGGTCTCCCGGAAAATGGCATTCAAAAAACCACAGATCCGGTGAAATATCCAGTTCCGCCTTGATTTCACCTTTACCATAGAGGCCGCCCTGGTCGGATATATGGGTAATCCGGTCCAGCATCAGCATATTCGGCAGCGGTAACTGTGGATTTCCCGGACCAAACAGCTCACCACGACCGCATTTGAGCAGCTCATCACGTGTAAAGGAATTCTGTTGTGACATGTATATTACCCTAGTTCGTACATGGATCGGATTGATCCGGATCATATTGTATACGGATTACAGGCCATATAGCCATTGGATTGCATGATTGGCCTGTTGGAATTTTTTATTAGCGAATACCGGCACAGACCGGGCGGTCAGGCGATATAATAGCCTGCACATAATTTCGGATATGACATAAACATGACACCAGTATTGACACTGAAAAATACCTCACTGAGTTTCGGGTATGTTGCCCTGCTTGACGCCATCGAACTGGTGGTTGAGAGCGGCGAGCGCTTGTGCGTGGTCGGGCGGAATGGTACCGGCAAATCCAGTCTGCTGAAGGTCCTATATGGTGACGTGCAGGCTGATGAGGGTGAACGCTGGGTGCGTCCGGGACTGCGTATCGCACGCCTTGAACAGGAACTGCCTGAAGCGACTCACGGCAATGCCTATGATGTGGTCGCACAGGGCCTGGGCCGGCTCGGACAACTGATACAGGAATATCACCATGCCGTCGTGGAACTGGAACACAACCACAGCGAACAGCAGATCGACCATGTTTCAAGATTGCAGCATGAACTGGAGTCGGCTGATGGCTGGCGTTTCGAGCAGCGAATTAACACCATGTTATCGAAAATGGAATTGCCACCTGAGCAGGAAATCAGCACGCTGTCCGGCGGTATGCAACGGCGTGTGTTACTGGCCCGAGCCCTGGTAACTGATCCTGAGCTACTGTTGCTGGATGAGCCGACCAATCACCTGGACATCGAAGGGATTACCTGGCTGGAAGAGTATTTATCTAGTTATAGTGGCGCGCTGGTATTCGTAACCCATGACCGTAGTTTCCTGCAGCACATGGCGACTCGCATACTGGAACTGGACAGGGGGATGCTGAGTTCATGGCCCGGTGACTATGCCAACTATCTGGTCAAGCGGGAAGAACGTCTTGCCGTTGAAGCCGAACAGAATGCCAGATTTGATAAAAAGCTGGCACAGGAAGAGGTCTGGATACGTCAGGGGATCAAGGCCAGGCGAACCCGTAATGAAGGACGGGTCAGGGCGTTGAAGTCATTGCGCGAACAACGCAAGGCGAGAAGAGAAATGCAGGGCAAGGTGCGTCTGAATCTGGATTCGACTGAACAGTCGGGAAAGCTGGTTGCTGAAGTAGAGCATATCTGTGTCAGCTTTCAGAGCGAGCCGCTGATCAGTGATTTTTCCACCCGCATCATGCGTGGTGACCGCATCGGCATTATCGGACCCAATGGTGTGGGTAAAACCACGTTGATTCGTACTTTACTCGGTGAGCTGAAACCGGACTCCGGTTTGGTAAAGCTGGGCAGCAAGCTGCAAATTGCCTATTTTGACCAGACCCGCGCTCAGCTGGATCCGGAAAAGAGTGTTGAAGACAATCTGAATCGTGGTAGTGAGATGGTCAGTATCAACGGCAGGCAAATGCATGTAATCAGCTATTTGCAGAATTTCCTGTTCACGCCGGAACGAATCAGATCTCCGGTCAAATCACTTTCAGGGGGTGAGCGCAACCGGCTGCTGCTGGCACGTCTTTTTACCCGGCCGGCCAATGTGCTGGTCATGGATGAGCCGACCAATGACCTGGATGTCGAGACCCTGGAGTTGCTGGAAGAGCTGTTGAGTGAATTTGACGGCACCCTGCTGCTGGTCAGTCACGATCGCGCTTTTCTGGATAACGTCGTAACCTCTACCATCGTATTTGAGGGTGACGGGAAGCTGGGTGAGTATGTCGGCGGCTACCAGGACTGGTATGACTATCAGCAACAGCATGATACGTCAGGCGAGATTATAGGGAACAAGCCCAAAAAACCCGAAAACAGGTCCATCAAGCAGGTCGCAGCAACCGCGAAGTCGGCAAAACTCAGCTACAAGGATCAACGTGAGCTGGACAGCTTGCCTGAAAAGATTGAATCCCTGGAGTCGAAACAGCAAGCCCTGGATGAGCAGATCAATGACCCCGGTTTCTATCAGCAGGATCAACAATATATTCAGGATAAACTGTCTGATTTGGCAGAAGTAGCGCAGGACCTGGAACAGGCCTACCAACGCTGGGATAGGCTTGAAAACAACTAATCTCTGACTATTATTCAGTGGATGCTTTAAGCCTGATCTTCGGGCTTACTAAAATAGTCGAACGCATACCCTGTCGGTCATGTTTGCTGTAGCCATGGCCAGGGGATAAAATCAGGCGTTGTTTGATTGATCACGAATACGGAGCCGCCTATGTCAGGTATGATTTCCCGCTTAATCCTGTTGCTGTTGATCCCGCTAGTGTCGGGCCTGTCCCTGTCCATGGTCCGAGCAGAAGAAGGAGCCATCCAGATACTGGCGCCATGGGAAGGTGAGGGAAAAATGTATCAGGTGGGTCCGGATACCATACGTTTCATCGGCACCTTTGAAGGCATCATGTATATGGAGAATAACAGGCATGAGCTCAGTGCTGCTTCTTTTGTATGCCCGACTACTCAGGACATCAATACCGGTACCGGGGAAATCAGTGCCGAGGGCCGTTGTCATATCGCTGCGAAACACGGCAAGGTGTTTGCCGGATTTGAATGCAAAGGCAAGCAGGGTAGTTGCGAAGGTGAGTTCAGCATCATCGCCGGCACAGACAACCTGAAAGGTATTAGTGGCTCCGGTCCGATGCATGCCCGTACTGCAGTTGGGAAAGATGTCGGGAATATAACCAGTGGTGATGCGGTGCACGCGGCCAAGGGGCTGGTAGTCTGGCCTGAAATGATAATCAAACTGCCGGTAACGAATTAACCATAACCAGACTATTCATTGAATAAAAAAAGCCCGGCGGTCAACCCGCCGGGCTTTTTTTCAGCTTTCAGGCTTGACTGTTAATCCAGGTTGGCCTTGATCGCATTAATTACCGCGTCGCTGGAGGTCGCATCAACGGTAATGAGCATACCTTCATTATCGTAGAAGCCGATTAATGGTGCGGTTTTCTCATTGTAGGTAGCCAGACGGTTGCTGATCGCCTCTTCGGTTTCATCTTCACGCTGAACAACATCACTGCCACACTTGTCGCAGACACCTTCCTTCTGCGGCGGGTTACTCTTGACGTTGTAAATGGCCTGGCAATCCGGGTTAACGCAGGTACGACGTGTGGTCAGGCGATCCAGGATAACCTCGCGTGCTACATCGATATTAACGGCCATATCCAGCTTCACGCCAATACGTTCCAGCAGTTCCTTGAGTTGTTCGGCCTGTGGGATAGTGCGCGGAAAGCCATCCAGCAGGAAACCCTTTTCACAATCCGGCTCCTGCAGGCGCTGTTCCATGATACCCATGATCAGGTCATCCGGTACCAGGTCGCCGGCCTTCATAAAGGCCTCAGCCTTTTTGCCGAGTTCGGTACCAGCCTGCACGGCACCACGCAGGATGTCACCGGTTGAAATCTGTACAGAGCCATCAATTGCAGTCAGCAACTTGGCTACAGTGCCTTTACCTGCGCCCGGGGCGCCTAGCAGTATCAATTTCATGTTAAATTCTCTTCTGGTTAGCGGTAGTGTTGGTGCGCATAATCTATATAAATAATCTGTTCAGGGCAAGGCTGCATACCTGAAACTTGCACATAAATAACTGATTCTTGGATAAAATGATTTATCGCTATACGGGCAGTCGTTGTCGCGGACCCAATACTTGACAAAACTGCTAAGGTAATTCAGAATTGCCGTCCAGAAAAGTACACCATTTGTGTACGTGGCGAAGAATTTGTGTCAATCGTAAATTATGAGGTTTATTATGGATTTACCAGAACGTGACGGGGATGGCTACCTGTGCAATATTAATGACTGGACCCCGGAAATCGGCCGGGCGATGGCTGAACAGGACGATATTGAGCTGGACGATATGAAGTGGGAGCAGATCTTGAAAGCACGTGAGTACTATGAGGAGAATTCCACTGTGCCACCCATCCGGAAATTCGCCAAATACATCGGTCAGGACCAGAAAGAGATATTCAAGATGTGGATGACCGGTCCGATGAAGCCCATTAGCAAGTATGGCGGATTACCAAAACCGACCGGTTGTGTATAACGCCCTGGGCTAGCTTCAGGTCATACTGACTGATCCGAAGCAGACTCCATACCTCAAGGCGCCGCCATAGTGAGCGGAAGGTTCCATCAGGGCCTTCCGCTTTTTTTTATCCTGACAGGCAAAATTATCTTTTAATCACGATATCGATTCGACTGTAATTCCTGCCCAAATATTATGGAAATGGTTTTGTGTGCAGACCGGTGTCTTGATGTGAACTAACGATCAGTGTTCAAATTTGAGTTGGTTGCGTCTTGTGACTTGCACGGCATGGTGGCGCCTGTGTACTATGCATTTGATCAAAATCACAAAGGAGCAAACGTGGCCCAACCAATATGTCCCGAATGTTCAGCCAGCGGTATCGAGCATATCGTTTCCAAAGACAGTGTTGAACATTCACGTCGCCGAGAAGCCTGGTTTTATGTTGTTTTTTGTTCAGAATGCGGTCACGTATACGGGGTATTCAGCAAGCATGTGTTTACCCAGGGTAAGCCGGTCCAGTTTGTTATGCCTGGCAAATGAACGGATCAACATCAGATAGAGTCCATTATCCATAACCCGGTTGGTTGGGGACATGAAGCAGGATCACTCGCTCTCTTTTCGATACAAGCTGATTACCGGTTTTATGGTAGTCATACTGGTTCTGGCTGCCAGTATGGCGATTACCCTGTTTCGCATGTTCAAGGTAACCCATCTCGGTATCGATGCGATCGAGAACCGTTACCCGATGGCTATGCTTGCCCTGGGTGCTGTATACAAGATAAACGAGTCACAGGCAGCGTTACATAGCTACATCCTTACCGGGGATGAGGACTATTTCAAATCCTATAATAAAAACCTTGATGATCTGGCGTTTGAGATAGACCGGATAAGTGCTTATGAATCCAGGCATGGGCTGGAAAAGGAGGACCAGGGAAACAGTCATGAGTCCATGCTGAAGCTACTGAAACAACTGGACGTGGCCGGACAGCGTATAAAGTTTCTGCAGCAAAATCCCCGCGACAATTACCCGTTGCTGACCGAAGCGGAGGAAAGCCTCAACCCGCTGGCATTACAGTACCTGGGTTATCTGAACGAATACATCGACGAGATACGTGAAGGTGAACTCAGCGACAGAAAATCCAGCATCCAGAATCTGCTGACTGATATACGCCATAACTGGGCACAGATGCTGGCCGCTCTCCGTATTGCACTGGCCGCCCATAATCTGAACAATCTGGTTGATGTCGATACCTATCTTGATGTCAGTCATCAGCAACTCAAGGAATTGCTGGTGCTGAAGCCTGATCTGGGTCTGGACGGGGCCAGCACCCTATTGGGTATACATGAGCGTTACACCAGGGCACTGATCGAATTCAAGCATCACTATGAGCAGGCCGACTGGCGCGAAGACCTCAAGTTGATGAAGAATACAGTGCTGCCTGACATGCACAAGCTGGAGGCACTGTTGTCACAGGTTTCGGTACGACAGACCACCATCTCCAAGGAAGTTGGTGTGCTGTTAACGGATACCCTTGAAAATATACGAACTGGCGCTGTCATAATTTTCATCCTTGGGCTGGTGATAGCGATACTGGTGGCAACCCTGCTGATCCAGTCACTGGTAAAACCGCTGTATGAACTGATACGCGCGTCCAATGATGTGGCAAACGGCAACCTGAGCGCGCGGGTTACTCCCCATGCTCATGACGAGTTTGGTGAGCTTGCGGTTCGTTTCAATGATATGGTTACACGACTGCGTTCGGAAATGAACCAGAAGGATGTCGCGGTATCCGAGTTGACCTACAAGGTAAACCAGGCAGAACAGGCCAGTATAGAAAAATCGGAATTCCTGGCGCGCCTGAGTTATGAATTTCGTATCCCGTTGACTACCATGATCGGTTTTGCCGAAGTTATTCTGTCTGATGCCAGGGAGAGCGGTAACAAGGCGCAGGAAAAAATCACATCCAGCATCATAGAGTCGGGTGAAGCCCTGTTGCACCTGGTCGACGAGGTGGTTGTTCTGGCTGATATGGAATCAGGCAATGTCGAACTTGAGTCAGCCAATGTCAGGGTGAATGATATACTCAAGATGACCCAGGATGTGCTCAGAGCCAAACTGGAAGCCAGTAATTTCAAGTTACTGATAAACGAAAACGAAGAAGGCAGGTCGAAACTGTATATTGATCAGCCCAGGCTGACGCATGCTTTCTACAATATTGCCAATTATCTGATACGCTCCATGCCAAGACCGCATGATCTGGTACTGGACTGTGAACGCCGCTCCGAGACCCGGCTCAGGTTCAATTTCAGCTGTGAAGAATCCATGACCTCTGAAGAAGAGATCACCACGATCTTTCACATCAGTCACTATCGTGCAAACAACAGTCTTAGCACCAGTCAGGAGAGTATGGACCTGGTTATTTCACGCAAGATCATTGACCTGATGGAAGGGCGTATCGGTGCTACCGTGCAGCAGAAGGGCGGACTGACCATATGGGTCGAGTTTGAATCAATTTGAGTTGTCCTCCGGCACGGTTATAGCCGGCATACGTTTCCCGAGTTGTGTATAGGGCAGTTCCAGACGGTTTTCATATATCAGTGTGTAGGCAAGGATGTTTTTCAGATAGCCTCGTGTTTCCCGATATGGAACGGTTTCAATCCAGATGTCGGCATCCATTGGATTTTGCGAAGGCAGCCAGCGCATGACGGCACGTTTGCCCGCATTGTAGGAGGCCATTGCCAGCAGGGGGTGCTCCAGCTCATCGATCAGGTCATTAAGGTAAGCCAGACCCAGACGGATATTCTGTCTGGCATCAAACAGTTTTTGGGTGGCGATTGGTTTCCCGTCCAGATTTTTCGCCACCCGGTTCGCGGTGCCGGGTAACAGTTGCATCAGCCCCCTGGCGTTTCGGGGCGACTGTGCGGACAGATTGAAGCTGCTTTCCTGTCTGATTACCGCATAGGTCCATGCGGGATCCACCTTGCCCTGGCCACTTGCAGTGTATATGAGGTTTTTGTATGGCAATGGAAAGCGGATATCCAGGTCATCGCGATATTGGGCCTGTGCAAGTGTCAGGATTGCCCGGTCATGCCACAGCCATTCATCGGCAATCCAGGCTGCATGTCTTAAAGTGTCCTCATCCATTTTCCGGGTCAGGAAATGCCACTCACGCCGTGCATCCAGTAATTGCTTATGATAAAAAAGCTCACGTGCACGGGTAATGCCGGCCAAGGTCCGGAGTTCGCTCAACAGGTTCTGGTCAGGCTTGAGCGGCTTATGTTCCATGCTATAGGGGAGCTGCAGTCGTTCAGCAGAGAGAAAACCCTCATAGCTGCGCTGGCGAGCGAGCTTTCTGAAAATAATCTGCGCCTTGTCGTCCTGGCCGGTGCTGGCCAGGGCGCGTGCCAGCCAGTACTGCCAGCGGGAGGATTGCTGCTCTCGATGTGGCAGCAGGTTGACCAGTTCTTCTATGTTGTGCCAGTTACGCTGATGTAGTGCCACACGTAGTCGCCAGACGACCACATGTTTGTTCTGCATGGTATCAGGCAGACTTTCGAGCCATTGTGCGGCATCCGGATCATAACGATAGGACAGGGCCAGGGCCAGCTTTTTCCTGAGTTCAAGTAGTTCGGGTGCGGAGACTTCATCCTGCAGGCTTATGGCATCCCAGTTTTCCTTTGCGTAGTCAGGTTGTGTCCGGATCAGGCGAGACAGGGCGGATAGCCTGATCTTGTGGCGATACGGGTTGTGGGTGCCGAGTGCGTTCCCGTCCAGGGAGCGACGGGGTTGTTTGTATAGTTTGATCCATGTCTTGAGCCAGGCATGTTCATGTGATGGTAGGAAACGGCGTAAGTAGGAAGCCAGGCTGGTGTTACCGCGTTGCATCGCCAGGTCGATGCGTTTCCAGACCAGTTCAGGGGTCAGGCGGTTCTGTTTATATATCTGCTCGATGACCGGATCACAGGCTGATGGTAATGAGCTTCCCGATAGCCAGATCCTCTGAAACTGTTTGATATTGATTTCATTGTCAACGATCAGGCGTGCGTTCAGGGTATGGCAACGCAATGTGGTGTTGTTGCGTAATGGTTGCTCTGACAGAAAGTCATGCCAGCGTTTTTGCCTGGCCAGTTGCTGCAGCCAGTTATTCTGCAATCGCCAGGCCAGCGGGGAATCCGGAAAGGCCATCATGAACGCCCTGATCTCGGAAGCCTTGGCGGAATCAAGCCGGGCATTGATATCCTCGTAGCGCAGGTACGGGTATAGCGGGTACTCATGCAGCCGGGCCAGTAACGACCAGAATCTCAAGCGGACGCCCTGTTTCAGGGCCTGCCTGGCATTCTTGTACAGGCTGCGCTGGTTTTCGAGGCGGGAATCAGCATTTGTCGCCATCGTCGACTGTGGCAACAGCAGTATGAGTATTGCCAATAATAAGAAAATCCGTTTCATAGAGGCATTGTGTTCAATCAGATTTGCTGTGTCCACCTTTCCATGGGTATTATGCCTATTCATGAGGTGTTATAAATGGAGGCGGAGTGTGGTGGTAACATGGATGCCATGATTCCTGAACTTGACTGGCATCAACTTGACTGGCACCTGGTTGCATATGGCCTGGTGGTATTGCTGTTGCTGTTATTGATAACCAGGTTTCTAAGCAGACGACGTCGGCCACTGGCCCAGATATCCCGCATTGTACGCAAGTTCAGTGTGGAAATTCGTGGTCCTGTGATCGTTCCCGGAATTGATGGTCAGCAGTATAGTGTCGATTATGTGGTGATGACGCCGTGCGCTATCTGGGTGCTGGATGTGCTCGACTATGAGGGTATGATATTCGGTGGCAGCCAGACCGATGAGTGGACCCAGGTTATCGGACGCAAGAGTTTTCGTTTCACCAACCCCTTGTACGTGATGCGTGATAAGCGTATCCAGGTGCAAACGATGACGGACCTGGAAGAGATCAAGTCGGCAGTCGTATTCAGCCGGGCCAGTAACTTCCCGAAAGACCGTCCCGGAGGGATAGTCCAGCAGGAAAACCTGGCGCAACTGCTTGCCTGTCCAGGGCAGGAACGAAAGAAGCAGCAGAATGCTCACCTGCAACGGGCATGGGACCAGATTGTTACCGAGCTGAGTATCGGCTGACCCGGGCGTCTGGATGTCATGCGCTCATGCCGGACTCGAGATTTCATTTACACCTGAACAAGGATCAATATCGGCAATACTATCGTGGTGAGATTACCCAGGTTCAGGTAGTCGACGACCAGCACCGGACTATCCGCTTCCCGGCTGCGATGTTACGTGAACATGTCGGTCATGATGGTGTTCATGGCGAGTTCATTCTGGAGTATGATCAGAATAATCGCTTCATCTCGTTAAAACGGGTATGACTATGTTTGTCAGATCAGTAGCATTACTGGCGTTGTTGTGGCTGGCATGTGTGCCGGCGCTTTCCCATGCATCTGCAATCGATATCACGGCGCCGGATTTTGATGACCGGCCTTTGGCTGATACGATCGATATTCCGGACTGGTTCCTGCTTAGTTTTCTGGACATAAAGGAAGACCTGGGGGAAATCAATAAAGCCGGTAAAAAAGGTCTGATCGTTTACTTTGGTCAGAAGCGATGCCCTTACTGCAAGGCCTTTCTGGATAACAACTTCAGCAAACGTGATGTAGTTGACTACACCAGGAAGCATTTCGAGGTCATTGCGATTGATGTGCGTGGTACCAGGCTGGTCACCGAGCTGGATGGTACCGTGATACCGGAAAATGAATTCTCGGTGAAGCAGGAGGCCAATTTCACTCCCTCACTACTGTTTTACGATCTGGCAGGAAACGAGATCCTGAAGCTGGTTGGTTACCAGTCGCCCTACCGCTTTCGGGCGGCGCTGGAGTTTGTCGCCGATGCCCATTACCGGAAGGAAAATTTTCGTGAGTACCTGGCACGCGGAGCAGGGGCGCCGAGCGAGGGGCAGGCGGCCCTGAATGACGCCCCGTTCCTGGCGAAACCACCCTTCGTATTGGATCGCAGTCGCTTCCCCGGGCAACGTCCGTTACTGGTGTTGTTTGAGCAAAAGAGCTGCCATTCCTGTGATGTCCTGCATGCCGGGCCATTTTCCCGGCGGGAAACCCGGAGCCAGCTGCGTGCCCTGGATGTCGTTCAGCTGGACATGTGGTCGGACACGCCAGTGGTGACACCGACCGGCAAGAAAACCACAGCCAGGGCCTGGGCCGACCGCATGCGACTGAACTATGCTCCGACCCTGGTTTTTTACAGTGAACGTGGCAAGGAAATTATTCGTGTCGATTCGGTCATCCATTTCTACCGCCTGCGCGGTGTATTGGACTATGTCCTTACCCGCGGCTATGAGCATTTCCCGGGCTTCCAGGAGTGGCGCAGGCGCCTGAACCGCTGAGTCCCGGTATGGATTCCGGTGACTATCCGCCCCTGCTCTCGTTTCCGGAGTATACGTCCCGGGAAAATTGCCAATAGCGGCAATTAGTTCTATCTTTATGAAATGTAAGGGTCATTTAAGCTTGATACCATGGTAAGCACAACCCAGCAACATGAGGCCTATGACCAGGAATTCTCCCTGGATGAGTGGATACGCCGCTGTGCATCGCAATACAGCGGCGATGAACTGGCGTTGATCCGTCGTGCCGGCGAACTGGTGCTGGAGGCACACAAGCACCAGCGACGCGCATCCGGTGAACCCTATGTTCATCACGTTTTTGCAGTGGCGGAAATCGTCAGCAAGCTGAATATGGATCATGAAACGGTTTGCGCAGCCATCCTGCATGATGTGGTAGAGGACACCGAGGTCGAGCTGGAGCAGGTCAAGACAGAGTTTGGGCCGGTGATTGCCAGCATGGTTGATGGTGTGACCAAGATGTCGCTGATTCATTCGTCGACGGATGAGAATGGTGACCGTGAGACCGGCAGGCGTGACAAGGAATGGGCCAACGCGGAAAACCTACGCAAACTGTTGCTCGCCATGGTGGATGATGTCAGGGTCGTACTGATCAAGCTCGCAGACCGGCTGCACAATATGCGTACCCTGAACTACCTGTCTGAAGCAACCCGGAAGCGTATCGCGACCGAGACCATCGAGATATTTGCGCCGCTGGCCAACCGTATGGGTATCTGGCAGATCAAGTGGGAGCTGGAGGATCTGTCTTTACGCTACCTGGAACCGGCCAATTATAAACGTATTGCACATATGCTCGATGAGCGCCGGGTTGACCGCGAACGCTATATCGCCAATGCGGTCGAACGCCTGAAATTGGCCCTCGCGTCAGAAGGGATCGAGGCCAGTATTGCCGGAAGACCCAAGCATATCTATAGCATCTGGAAAAAGATGATACGCAAGGGCATCGATTTCCATGAGATTTTTGATGTGCGTGCGATTCGCGTGATTGTGAATAACCTGGCCGAGTGTTACGGGGCACTGGGTGTGGTGCACAGCCTGTGGAAACATATCCCGCGCGAGTTTGATGACTATATCGCGACCCCAAAAGGGAATATGTACCAGTCACTGCACACGGCGGTCATCGGCCCTGACGGCAAGACCCTGGAGGTGCAGATCCGTACCGCCAAGATGGATGAACATGCCGAGCTGGGTGTGGCGGCGCACTGGCGTTACAAGGAAGGCGGCGGCCATCACGACGAGGCCTTCGAGCAGAAAATTACCTGGCTCAGGCAATTGCTGGAATGGAAAGAGGAAGAACCCAGTGCGGGCGATTTCATCGACCGTTTCAAGGCGGAGGCCTTTGAAGACAGGGTCTATGTGCTGACACCGCGTGGCAATGTGATCGACCTGCCGAGTGGCGCAACCCCGCTGGATTTTGCCTATTACATCCATACCGATATCGGCCATCGCTGCCGTGGCGCCAAGGTGGATGGCAAAATCGTGCCGTTGACCTACCAGCTTCAGAATGGTGAGCAGGTCGAGGTGCTGACCACACGTAATGGCACACCCAGTCGTGACTGGCTGAATCCGAACCTGGGTTATCTGCGTACTTCACGTGCGCGTGCCAAGGCCCGTAGCTGGTTCAGGCATCAGGATCTGGACCAGAATATCGCCGATGGCCAGGCATTACTGATTCGCGAACTGGGTCGCCTGGGTCTCGGATTGGCTAAGCCCGAACAGCTGGTTTCGCGCTTCCATTGCCAGACGGTTGATGAATTGCTGGCGCAGATTGGCCGGGGTGAAATTACCACGGGCAAACTGGCCAATGCGGCTCATGAATTACTGCGGCCGCATCATGAAGACGCAAAGATCCTGCGCGAGGTCAAGGAGCCGACTGACAGGGAAGAGGTGCAGGGTGATATCAGCATCCAGGGGGTCGGTAACCTGCTGACCCGCATCGCACGTTGTTGCAAGCCGGCACCCAATGATGCGATCGTCGGATTTATCACGCTGGGCAGGGGGGTTACCATACACCGTTCGGATTGCCCGAATATCCTGCGCTTGCCAACAGACAAACTGGCGCGCCTGATCGAGGTGGCCTGGAATACCGCACCACGTACGACCTATCCGGTTGACATACAGGTACTGGCCTATGACCGTCAGGGCCTGTTGCGTGATATTACCCAGGTCCTGACCAATGCGAAGGTGAACGTACTGGCTGTCAACACCATGACTGATGTCAAGGACCATATGGCGCGTATGAGCCTGACCGTTGAAGTGATCGATACCGGTCAGCTCAGTGATATGCTTGAACGCATCAGGCAGTTGAGTAATGTGGTCGAGGCCAACCGCAAGGATCAGAGCTGAACTGGCCGCCTGGGCTCTTCCTGGTGATCTGGCGTCCCCGACAGGAGTCGAACCTGTAACCTACGCCTTAGGAGGGCGTCGCGCTATCCAGTTGTGCCACGGGGACGTGAGCCGGCAGTATAACAAAGATTCCCGGGAACTGTTACGCACCCTGGTACGTTCCCCGGCTGCTCGCGAGTGTGCAAACGCTGCTATACAATGGCCTTATGAGCTCAGGCCTTTCCGTTATTATTCCCTGTCTGAATGAAGCAGCGCACATTGGCGCCACCTTGTCCGCCTTACAGGGATTACGTAGCGGTGGCGCTGAACTTATCCTGGTAGACGGTGGCAGTACAGACCGGAGTGTTGCGCTTGCCAAAGGCAAGGCTGACCTGGTCGTAAGCAGCCTGCCCGGCAGGGCCATACAGATGAATGCCGGGGCGAGCAGGGCGAGCGGCCGTCTGTTGTGGTTTTTACATGCGGATACCATAGCGGATATCAACACGCTGGAGAGGATATGCCAGCTGGCTGATAGCGATGAGCAGGTGTGGGGGCGTTTCCGGGTGCGGATTGATCATCCGGGGATGATCTACCGCTGCATTGCATTCATGATGAACAGCCGATCCTGCCTGACCGCTATCGCTACCGGTGACCAGGGGATATTCGTGTCACGTGAACTATTTGAACAACTTGGCGGATTTGCGGAAATCCCGTTAATGGAAGACATCGAAATCAGCAAACGGTTGAAAAAACGGCAACGTCCATTGTGCTGTGACGAGCAACTGACCACCTCTAGCAGGCGTTGGCAAAACCACGGCGTCCTCAGAACGATAGGCCTGATGTGGACACTGCGCACCGCATATGCCCTGGGTGTTTCACCTGCTACACTGGCCCTGCGTTATCGTCGTTAATGTATCGTTATCCGCATATCCTGTTGATCGTGATGGCGCGGGCACCGGTCAGCGGTCAGGTAAAAAGCCGTCTGGCCAGAACGATTGGTCACCGGCGGGCGACGGCTGTTTACCGGAATATGCTAAAGGCCCGGATCAACACCCTGCTCACAGCCCGGATCTGCCCGCTGGCGTTACATGTCACGCCTGACGGGCGTCATCCATTATTTCTGGCCATGCGTCGCAAAGGCGTGAGCCAGGTGAAGAGACAGACTGGCAGGGATCTGGGTGGCCGTATGTATCATGCACTGCGTTCAGGCCTGACGCGCGCCGAATCAGTGATCCTGACTGGAGCGGATGTGCCCGGTATCAGTGTCGGTGAAATCGAACAGGTCTGTCAGTACCTGTCTGGCAACAATGATTTAATACTGATACCGGCGCGGGATGGTGGTTATGGCCTACTGGCAAGCGGCAGGACTGAAGCGGGATTGTTTCGTGGTGTGCAATGGGGCTCGGAACGGGTTTGTAGCCAAACACTCAGGCGGGCGCGACAACGGGGTTTGAATTGTCTGTTGCTTGGTAGCTGTCAGGATATCGATGACAGCCATGACCTGCCCATGTTGCATGAACTGGGCATTCGTTGCTGGTAGCAGCCCGTCAGGCCTTGGCCAGGGCGCGGCCGTCGTTGTCTGATATCCTCGCTCCGCTGGCATCGTAGGAAATATCGGTAACGGTCTGTCCGGACAGAATGGCCAGGGCGTGACGCAGGGTTTGGGTGCTTTTTTCAACCACCATGCCATTGATCTGATTCAGACGACGGCAACTTTCGATATTCTCCAGCAAATGCTGCCAGTGCTTGTGCAAGGTCTGCTCACTGTCGTCGCACCAGGCCAGAAACGCCTGCATACCATCACTGTCGCCGGCATAGCCGGTTTGCTGCAACAATGAATTCGATTCATGATGCAGTTCTTCAAGCTGGCTGACTAGCTGGCGCTTTTCTTCTGCGAGTCTTTCCACTGCTTCCGGATCGCTGGTGAGCACGGCTTTTTCATGTTTCAGCGTATCGATCAGCCTGGTGGTGCCAGACAGTTGTCTGCCCAGTATCTGATCCAGTGCCTTGCTCGCTAGTTCCTTGTCCATAATTTTATCCTGTCACATTATGCCGGTAGGTAGGACTCGTACTGCAGCAGTTTTTGTGCCACCTTGTCCGGGTTAACCGTATGGTTACCGGTTTCCAGGGCCTGTCGTACCTGCTCTACCCGGTTGCTATCGACCACCGGTAGTTCTTTTGCACGGGCTTCCAGGTCCTGCAGTTGCCGTGCCGAATCCGTGATTTTGAGCGTATCAGCGCTCTGGGTCGGAACCGCAGTCGAAATTTTTTCAGGTGTCTGAGCACCGGTCGGGCTGGCATTTTGGGTTCCCGGAGTAATCAGTGTACTGACCGATCCCAAATTATTGATATCATTAGACATTGTTGTCTACTCCTGTCAAGAATCTCTTTTCACCATACTATTTATCGGCACTCAGGATCATTCCTTGAGCTTTGCTAGGGATAATTAACAGGGCTGGTTAATTTAACGAGATGGAAACCACGCCAGGTGCCACGGCGATACCTTCAACGACGCGCTTCGAACTCAGGTTCTGCACCTTGACGTTATTGCCTTTGGTCGCATTGCCGAGAGCTTTGCCTTTCATTTGCACTCTCAGGCCGGGCGTCTGTACGATCAGATTGACCGATTCGCCACGTTTGACCATATAGGGGCGTTTCAGCATATGGCTATTGATCAGATCGCCGGGTTTGATGGTCCGTCTGGCCATCATGCCAGCTACCTGACCGGTATTATCAAAAAAGCCCTGCGGCAGGCTGCCGATATCATGCGCCTCAAGTTTCAGATCCTGATCAGAGATGAGCTGGCCGCGCTCCAGCATCGCATCTGCAACGACAATATTCAGAATGACCTTGATGTCGGCCTGAACATAGATTTTCCAGCGATTGCCGGTATTACAACTGACCGCGACACTGGTGGTACCAACCAGCTTGCTGCCACGACGCAATTCAGCCTGCAGGGGCTGATCGCAGGCCTTGAGTTTTAGCCTTGGATCCAGTCGGCGTACTGTAATGTCAGGTTCGGTCTGATAACGCGAAACGACTTCCTGGGCCAGGTAATCCTTAATGGTTTCATGTATGTTAGTCAGGGTAGTCCGGTCCAGGGCCCATACCGGAGCCGCAGCGATAGCCAACACCAGGCTGGCGAGGGTCCGGCCAAGATTCGGCCGAAATCTCAAAAACCCTTTATTTTCATACATTTTCATTGTTAAATTCTCATGAGTCTGTGCGGGTCAAAATGTCGTCACATTGATGTTCTGGGTTGATTACTGCAATAAGCATGCCCGTACAGGCCTGCTGCAGAGAGATCGTCATTCAGGCGGCGTGTGGATTTAAGCATAGATGGTGATGGCCGATATGATCAGCATATCTATATAAGGGTGGGGGAAAATCATGACAGGATTACTGGATGCAGTCGATTTACGTACCCAACTGGCCGGACACAACCGGCTGGAGTTATTGATGTTTACATTGGGTGGACGACAAACCTATGCACTGAATGTGTTCAAGATCAAAGAGGTGGTCCATTGTCCTCAGTTAAACGCCCTGCCTGACAGTCACCCGGCGGTATGCGGGATAGCCAATCTGCGTGGAACCACCATACCGGTGCTGGATATGTCCATGGCCATCGGCAGGCGACCGCAGACGGAGGCATCCGATCCGATTGTTATCGTAACGGAGTATAACCGCAAGGTGCAGGGCTTTCTGGTCAGTAATGTCGATCGTATCGTCAATACCAACTGGGAGAATGTCCTTCCGCCCCCGGCAGGGACCTCGCGCAGCTATGTAACCGCGGTAACACGTATTGAAGACAAGATCGTCGAGATCATAGACGTCGAGAAAATCATGTATGAGGTGATGGGGCAGGCAGCGGACGTATCGGAAGATGTTAGAGAAAACCTAGTCAATAGCGAGGATATTCCGAAAAAAATCATGGTGGTCGATGACTCGTTCGTGGCCAGAAAGCAGATTGTACAAGCACTAAAATCGCTGGACTTTGACAGCGTGGTTGCAAATAATGGACGTGAGGCACTGACCAAGCTGAAGGAAATGGCCAAGGAAGGACCTGTCGAAAAACAGCTGACACTGGTCATTTCTGACGTGGAAATGCCGGACATGGATGGCTATACACTGACCACCAAGATACGCAAGGACCCGTTGTTGAGCAGCCTGTATGTGATCCTGCACACCTCGCTGAGCGGGGTTTTCAACACCGCGATGGTGGAATCTGTGGGCGCAAACAAGTTTATCGGTAAATTTGATGCGGACGAGTTGGCAACTGGTATTATGTCAGCTATTGATGAACTGAAGAGCAGGGTAGCGTGAGCCAGGTGTCAGATATCAGATGTCAGATGTCAGGGGTTAGAGGTAAAATACTTGAACGCTGAACTCTGTATAAAGTAGATCCAGACCATGTCAAATGCGATAAAGCCTGCAGACTATTCCGCCTTCCAGCGCTACCTGGAGCATGCCTCCGGTATTGTTCTGGGTGATAACAAGCATTACCTGGTTACCAGCCGGCTGAACAGAATCCTGAAAGAGCACAAAATCGACCGCCTGGGCGAACTGGTGAAGGTTCTCGAGACCGGGCGGAATCGCAACCTGCAGACGGAAGTCGTGGACGCGATGACGACCAACGAGACCTCATGGTTCCGCGACAGTCATCCATACCGGATTTTGCAGGAAGCCCTGTTGCCGGATTTCAGCAAGGCCAGGCGTACACCGATCCGGATCTGGTCAGCCGCCTGTTCATCAGGCCAGGAGCCGTACTCCATCAGCATGGTCATCGATGACTTCCAGCGCAAAAACCCGGGTGCACTGGGCTCTAATATACAGATTATCGCGACCGATATATCCTCATCTATCCTGGCAAAGGCCAAGGCCGCGCGTTATGACAATATCGCGATAGGCAGAGGCCTGGCCGAGGACTTCAAGTCCCGCTATTTCCGCAAAGACGGTGATCAATGGGAAGTGATCGAGCCAATCAGAAACCGGGTGCAGTTTCGCCAGATCAACCTGATGCAGAGCTATGCCTTGCTGGGCCGCTTCGATATAATTTTCTGCCGTAATGTCCTGATCTATTTCTCCGGAGAGGCAAAGCAGGACATACTCGAGCGTATGACCAGCGCCATCAACCAGTGTGGTTATTTGTTTCTGGGTGGTTCCGAGTCCCCCGGCAATGCCGGCCGGCACTATGATATGGAACGTCATGGTGGCGGTATGGTGTACAAGCGGAAATCCTGAGTCCTGCTGTTATCCACGGCCGGTACATGCTACCGGCGGCAAAATCATTCCCGTTAACGACATCCACCTGGATATCCCGTTCAGCCCGTCGGCAAGCCTTGCCGCTTGGGTCCTGTCTGGCGGTAAACGTTTGCCACCCTGGCTTGCCGTTTAACCGTGAAAATACTCTAAGTAATTGAAATTCATGCATGTTCAAATTTTGGCACGGCATTTGCTCTATTGAAGTCAATAGTTACACAGGAGCGGAAAATGCCAATCAGTTTTAATGCAGCACTCGGTAGCCATGAGCAAGCACTGTTGCTTCGCACAGAGCGCATGCGCTTGCAGTCTTCCAATATAGCCAATGCGGAGACACCGGGTTACAAGGCAAGGGATTTCAACTTTGCCGAGGCATTGAAGCAGGCAACCGGTAACGGTATGCGCATGCAGACCACCAATGTCGGACATATGCAGCCTCATGGAACCACCACAATGGGTACAAACCTGCAGTACCAGGTACCTATGCAGCCCTCCATGGATGGTAATACCGTGGATTTGCAGCAAGAGCGTGCGAGGTTTTCGGAGAATGCAGTGGCCTACCAGGCAACCCTTCGTTTTCTGAGTGGAAAATTTACCGGCATGAAGAATGCCCTGAAAGGAGATTAACACATGGGATTGGGTAAGGTTTTTGAGGTCGCTGGTACGGCATTAAGTGCACAGAGCGTTCGCCTGAATACGGTTTCCAGTAACCTGGCGAACGCCAACAGCATCAGCACCACGCCGGAAGGGGTATACCGGTCAAGACAGCCGGTGTTCTCGGCCATCATGGACAACACACTGCCGGGTGACAAGTCGTCAGTTGGTGTCAGGGTGGTTGATATTGTCGAAAAACAGGGTGATGTGCAGAAGTTGTACGAACCGGGTAACCCCAGGGCAGACAAGGACGGTTTCATCTACCAGTCCAATGTCAATGTCATTGAAGAAATGACCAACATGATTTCGGCATCCCGTTCCTATCAAAACAATATCGAGGTCATGAACACGGCCAAGCAATTAATGCTCGCAACCCTGCGTATGGGTGAATAGACAGATTTTTTTCGGAGCCACCGTAATGCAAACAACATTTGATTCAAATATCTCGGCACAACTCGGACTGGCAAACCAGGCCGGTTCGCAGGACAACGACAAGATCCTGCAACAGGATTTTCTTAAGTTGATGGTTACCCAGTTGCAAAACCAGGATCCGTTCAAGCCGATGGAGAGCGGCGACTTTCTGGGTCAGATTGCCGCCTTTGGTACATCGTCCGGGATCAATGAACTGAACCAGTCCTTCCAGTCCCTGGCCGGTTCGATGACCTCAAACCAGAACATGCAACTGGTCTCACTGGTAGGACGCAGTGTGCAGGTTGCATCGGATGTTGCCAATTATGACGGCCAGACATCTGTTGAAGGTGGCTTTGAACTGCCGGTGACGGCAAGTGATGTAAATATCAGCATCTATGACAGCAGTGGCCAGGTGATCAGGGAAATTCAAATGGGCACTTTGCAGCCAGGGTCGCATAGCTATACGTGGGAAGGATTGAATGACAATGGAACAGCAGTCGCACCCGGTAACTACTTTATGGCTATCGATGCCACCATCGATGGTCAGGTATATGCGCTGGAGAACCTGGTTAGCGCACAGGTAAGCAGTGTAACACTGGGCGCAGCAGGTGGTTCACAACTGGAGTTACAGGGATTGGGTACCCACAGTTTCGGGGACATTAGACAGGTATTCTGATTTAACGGTTTTAGGAGAGCAAGACTATGCCATTTACAATTGCATTAAGCGGACTGAACGCAGCATCATCAGATCTTCGTGTTATCGGTAACAATGTTGCGAATTCAAGTACTACGGGTTACAAGTCATCCCGTGCCGAGTTTGCTGACATTTTCGCATCATCCAATCTCGGTGTAACAGCCAATGCGATTGGTAATGGGGTACGCGTATCCTCGGTTACCCAGCAGTTCACCCAGGGCAACATCGGTTTTACCGACAATAACCTGGATCTGGCGATCAGTGGACAGGGCTTCTTCCGACTGAACGATAACGGAACCACCGCCTATTCCCGTGCCGGTGCATTCGGTGTCGATCGTAACGGCTTTGTCGTTAACAGCCAGAACCAGAGACTGACGGCCTTCCTGGCGGACAGCAATGGCAATATCACCGGCGGTCTGGGTGATTTGCAGCTCAGCACAGCCGATCTGCCGCCTGCGGCAACGACCAGTGTGTCACTGGCGGCCAACCTGGACTCTACCGAACCGGCGATTACGATCCCGTTTGATCGTACTGACCCGACAACCTTCACCAGTTCCACCTCACTGACTGTATACGACAGTCTGGGTAACCCGTTGCTGATGACCATGTATTACCAGAAGCAACCGGCCAGCAATACCTGGAACCAGTACACCTACCTGACCGAGCCGGATGGCACGGTAACCGAAATGCTACCGGCCGGTGGTGCAGCAGGTGATCCGGTGGTGATAACCTTTGACAACAGCGGTACGCTGACAACCGTTACCCCGAATACTGGTACGCCGACAACAGCCAGCTTTGATCCGGTTGCACTGGGAACCGGTGCGGCGGCCTTCAACACCACTATGGCATTAAACAATGTCTCACAGTATGGCAGCGCGTTTTCTGTTACTGCACTGGACCAGGACGGTTTCTCTACAGGTCGTCTGAGCGGCGTCGATATCGGTGAGACCGGTATCGTTACAGCCCGTTATACCAATGGCCAGTCCCGTACCCTGGCGCAGATCGCTACCGCGAACTTCACCAATCCGACCGGCCTCAGACAGCTGGGTGACACTACCTGGGTTGAAACCTTTGACTCCGGTGTTCCACTGGTCGCAGCCCCGGGTAGTGGTAGTCTGGGTCTGATTCAGTCGGGCGCGCTGGAGTCATCCAATGTCGAGATTACCGAGCAGCTGGTCAACATGATTACCGCACAGCGTAACTTCCAGGCCAATGCCCAGGTGATTTCGACTGCTGACACCATTACGCAGACGATCATCAATATCCGTTAAGTACTGGCTATTTAACTGAAACGAGGAATCACTGATGGACCGCGCAGTATTTATCGCCATGTCAGGAGCCAAGCAGGCCCTGACCGCACAGGGAATGAATTCCAATAATCTCGCCAATGTGAATACCACCGGCTTTCGTGCGGACCTGGCGCGTGTTCGCGATATGCAGGTGCAGGGCGAGGGAATGGCCACCCGGTTCTATGGTGTGGCTGAGAACAATGGCATAGCCGTCACACCCGGTGATATCCAGCATACCGGCAATGAGCTGGATGTCGCGGTCGAGGGTGACGGTTTTCTGGCCGTGATTGGACCGGATGGCCAGGAGGCATTGACCCGTGCCGGTAACCTGCGTGTCAATTCTGTCGGCCAGTTGATAAATGGATCGGGTTTTCAGGTTATGGGTAATGGCGGTCCGATCAGTCTGCCGCCGTTCGAGAAAATTGAAATAGCGACAGATGGCACGATCTCTGTACTGGGGCAGGGTCAGGATGCAACCACACTGGCGGCAGTGGACCGGCTCAAACTGGTCAAACCGGAACCAGGTAGTCTGGTTAAAAATGAATACGGATTGCTGACGACTGCCGGTGGTGCGGAGTATGTCCCGGATGCATCGGTCAAGGTAGTGGCCGGCTCTCTCGAAAGCAGTAACGTATCGGCAATCGGTTCCATGACCACGATGATCGATCTGGCCAGGAAGTATGAGGCGCATGTGAAACTGATGAAAACCATGGAAGAGATCGACAGTAGCTCAGCCAAGCTTTTATCACTTTCATAAATAGTTTAACAGAACCGGGTCTGGGCAGTTTCAGGCACGGTAACAGCAAGAGGTAAGGAACATGGATCCAGCACTTTGGATAGCAAAAACAGGTGTCGATGCACAGCAAACACGTATGGCTGTGATTTCCAATAACCTGGCTAACGTTAATACAACCGCGTTCAAGCGTGATCGCGCCGTATTTGAGGACCTGCTTTATCGCAATGTACGCCAGGTAGGTGCGCAGTCTTCACAGGATACACAGATTCCGACCGGACTGGCGGTCGGCACCGGTGTGCGTGCGGTTGCAACCGAGAAAATCTATACCCAGGGTAACCTGGTGCAGACAAACAACAATCTCGATCTCGCTGTTCAGGGGCGCGGATTCTTCCAGGTGCTGATGCCGGACGGCAATACCGGTTATACCCGTGCCGGCAGTTTTCAACTGGACTCGACCGGGCAGATGGTGACCGCCAGCGGCTATCCGTTGCAGCCCTCGATCACGATTCCGAATAACACGCTCAGCGTGACTATTTCGTCAGACGGTATCGTCAGCGCCCTGGCAGCAGGCAATAATGCGCCTACACAGGTCGGCACCATCCAGATGGCCGATTTCATCAATCCGGGCGGCCTGCAGGCCGAAGGCGAGAACATATTCCAGGAAACGGTCTCCAGTGGCAGTCCGCAGACCAGCAACCCGGGACTGAACGGACTGGGTACCCTACAGCAGGGTTTCCTGGAAACTTCCAACGTGAGCGTGGTCGAGGAACTGGTGAACATGATCGAGACCCAGCGCGCGTTCGAAATGAATTCCAAGGCGATCTCAACCATGGATGACATGCTGAGATTTGTCAGCAACCAGATTGGTTAACAGTCAACTGACTGACGTGGCATGAATATCGCATAGCATTGTTAATGTGATGTGATTTTGGCACCGAGGAACCAAGAATGAACTATCGTCAAATTGTCATTACCTGTATCGCGGCGAGCAGCCTGTTGCAGACCGGCTGTATCTCCGTGCAGCAGAAACCTGCCAGGGACTTCACTGCGTCAGCTCCGGTCAATTATATTCCGCCGGAGCCGAAGTCAGGTTCGATCTATAACCAGCAGACTGCGATCCCGTTGTTCGAGGATCACAAGGCAGGACGTATTGGCGATATTCTGACTATTGTGCTTCAGGAAAACACCCAGGCCAAGAAAAACGCCGAGACCAAACTGGCCAAATCAACCGATATCGATACCGGCATGCCAACCCTGCTGGGTCGGCCTACGACCCTGAACGGTACCGAGGTGTTGAACTTTGAGGTCGAAACCGAAACGGAATTCGAAGGTAAAGGCGATAGCCAGCAGAGTAACCAGTTAAGCGGCACGATCAGTGTTACGGTTTATGGTGTGTTACCGAACGGCAACCTGCAGGTCAGGGGACAGAAATTCGTACAACTGAACCAGGGCGAGGAATATGTGCAGATATCGGGTATCGTCCGGCCCTCTGATATCGATGCCAATAACCAGGTCATTTCAACCAAGGTCGCGGATGCACGGATTGCATACAGTGGTACCGGTGCCGTGGCCGACAGCAACGCCGCCGGCTGGTTGACCCGTTTCTTCGTCAGTGCATTCTGGCCATTCTGAGGTGGACGTCATGACCAGAAAAATTTACAAGGGGCCAACCGTCAGCAAACTGTTACTGACAGCATGCATCGTGATGCTGGTACTGCTGGCGGGTGTTACCAATATTGCGAAAGCGGATCGTCTGAAAGACCTGGTGTCGATCAGCGGTATACGCTCTAACCAACTGGTCGGTTATGGTTTGGTGGTCGGACTGGACGGCACCGGTGACTCAACCAATCAGACCGTCTTTACCATCCAGAGTCTGAAGAGCATGTTACGTCGCTATGGCATTACCTTACCACCAAACGTCAATCCAAGACTGGATAACATTGCGGCGGTTTCGGTGCATGCCGTGTTACCGCCGTTTAGCAAGATCGGACAAAAGATAGATATAACCGTTTCTTCACTCGGTAATGCAGACAGTCTCAGGGGAGGCAGCTTGCTGATGACACCATTGAAAGGCGCGGATGGACAGACCTATGCGATTGCACAGGGTAACCTGGTGGTTGGCGGTTTTGGTGCCAAGGGTAATGATGGTTCGCGCGTGGTTGTGAATGTGCCCAGTGCCGGACGGATACCGAACGGGGCCTCGGTCGAAAAGCTGGTCAATACCGGTTTTGCCGAAGGCGATACCATCACCCTGAATCTGCATAGTGCCGATTTCACTACCGCTAATCGCATCAGTGGCGCGATTAATCGACTGGTTGGGCAGGGTACTGCACGTCCGGTCGA
Organism: uncultured Gammaproteobacteria bacterium; assembly: GCA_947258795.1. GTDB lineage: Bacteria > Pseudomonadota > Gammaproteobacteria > DRJJ01 > DRJJ01 > DRJJ01. The sequence goes on from CAMYJU010000007.1 coordinate 254,454, forward strand.
TGCTATATCGATCAATGTGAATGCGCCGAAAGACGCCGCACAACGCGTTGCATTTGTATCATTTCTGGAAGAAATCAATGTTGAACCGGCCGACGCACCGGCCAGAATAATTGTCAATGCACGTACCGGCACGATCGTGGTCGGCGATCATGTGCGCGTGATGCCATTCGCTGTAACGCATGGCAGTCTGACAGTGGCTATTACAGAGAGTCAGGATGTCAGTCAGCCAGCAGCTTTTGCGAGAAGAGGCAGGACGGTGGTTACCGATGCCACGGATATCAGTATCGAACAGGAGCAGGCGCGCATGCTGATGTTCGATAGCGGTGTGACCTTGCGTGACCTGGTACGTGCCGTTAACGAAGTTGGTGCAGCGCCAGGTGACCTGATGGCAATACTGGAAGCGCTGAAGCAGTCCGGTGCGTTACGCGCGGAACTGATTGTGATCTAGGGCTCTGGTGTAATGGACGTCACGCCAGCCCTGTATACCGATTTTTCAGATTTACAGAATCTGAAATATGACAAGTCTGTAGACGAGCAGGCGCGTCTGAAGGCGGTAGCCAAACAGTTCGAAGGCATCTTTCTACAGATGATGCTCAAGTCCATGCGTGATGCAAATATCGGTGAAGAGCTGTTTGATAACGATCAGGTAAAAATGTATCAGGACCTGTTTGATAAACAGGTCGCCCTGGAACTGGGCAACAGCCGTGGGGTCGGGCTTGCGGATATGCTGGCGAAGCAACTGGACAAGTCTTCGCCGGAGCAGGTCAACACTGGCAAGAATATGGCGGATTATCAGCGCAATGTATTCCATCGGATCAATGAGCTTTCGGCCAGGTCCAGGCTGGAGATGAATAATCCCCAGGTCGTTGCAGCCACCACCGGCAACATGGCTGCCGGCATGACACAAAGGGTGGTCAAGCCGGCCGAAACCGGACAGGTGGAACAGCCATCCTGGGATACACCGGAAGGATTTATTGAATCCCTGATGCCGCATGCCCGTACCGTGGCCGGCAAACTGGGCCTGCATCCGGCCTTTATTGTCGCGCAGGCGGCACTTGAGACCGGTTGGGGTGAGCATGTAATGAAAACAGCTGAAGGCCACAGTAGTCACAACCTGTTTGGGATCAAGGCGGGAAGTCACTGGCAGGGTAATACCGTTAGTTCAGATACGCTGGAATTCAGGGATGGTGTGATGAAACAGGAGAAGGCAGCATTCCGCTCCTATTCATCACTGGCAGATGCCTTCCATGACTATGCGAAATTCCTGTCCGACAATCCGCGTTACCGCAAGGTGGTCAACAGTGGCACTGATGTCGAACAGTTTTCAAACAGTCTGAGCAAAGCCGGCTATGCCACCGATCCGGCGTATGCGAACAAGATTAGGGCGATTGTGCAGAGCGAACGCATGAAGCCATTTTTGAACAACGGTTTTTGATGACGGATCTATTGTTGGTCATGCGAGCGGAGATATTGTTACAGGCGCTGGCCTGACCTGGAGAGTAAGATGGCAGGATTTCTAGATATTGGTATTACGGCACTGCTGGCCAATCAGAGGGCATTGACCACGACGTCCCAGAATATCGCCAATGTAAATACCCCTGGCTACAGTCGCCAGCGCGTGGAGTTTGCGACCCATCCGCCGCAGTTCGTGGGTGTCGGTTTCCTGGGTAATGGCGTACAGATTACCGATATCACCCGGGTATATGACCAGTTCCAGTATGATCAGATCAGGTCATCGACCACCGCATTCAATCAGCAGGACACCTTGTTCCGGTTTTCCAGCCAGGTTGACAATCTGCTCGCGAACCAGGACTCCGGACTGCAACCGGTACTGAACGGGATGTTCAGCGGTATACAGGACCTGGCCAATAATCCGGCATCCATAGCCAGTCGTGATGTCATGTTGAGTTCGGCCAATGACCTTACCGCTCGTTTACAGATTCTTTATGACCGTTTGACAGGTATCCATAATTCGGTAAGTGCCGAGGTGACCAGCGCTGTCAACGAGGTCAACTCGCTGGCCAAGGGCATCGCGGACCTGAACAACACCATTGTCACCACCAGCGGCAACAGTAGCGGCGAGGCGAATGACCTGCTGGATCAGCGTGATGAACTGATCAGCAGACTGTCCAGCCTGGTCGCGGTTGATACCGTTGAACAGTCAGACGGTACCGTGAATGTCTATATCGGCAACGGACAGGCGCTGGTTTCTGGTATTGACCACCAGACACTGACCACCATGCGCGATGAATACGATCCGTCCAGGCTGAATGTCGGTTTTTCATTTGGGGGTAGTACCGTCGATATCAGCAAGCAGTTGACCGGCGGAAAGCTGGGCGGACTGTTGCAGTTCCGTTCGCAAGTGCTGGACAGCAGTTTTAACCAGCTCGGCAGGGTCGCGGTTGGTCTGACCACGACGATGAATAACCAGCACCAGCTCGGTATAGACTTGAACGGCAACCCGGGTGGGTTATTGTTTAATGACCTGAGTACCACGTTGTCATTCGCGAATGCGAATAATAACGCGGCGACCGATGTGGTCTACAGTGCAACGGTTACTGATGCCGGCATCCTGCAGGCCAGTGACTACGAATTGAGTTTTGACGGCGCTAATTACAGCCTTACCCGACTGTCAGACTCAACGGTTGTGGGTAGTGCGGCATCTATCGCGGCCCTGTCTACCAGTGTATCAGGCACAGAAGGTTTCAGTCTCGGCTTGTCCAGTGGCGCTACTGTCAATGCAGGTGACCGTTTCCTGATCTCGCCGGTTCATAACGCCGCTGGCAATGCCGCTGTCGCGATCACTGATCCGCGCAATATTGCGGCGGCTGCACCAATCCTGGCACAGGCAGGCAGTCTTGGGCCCAATAGTACCGCAGCCATAGCGCCGGGCACTGTAACCAGCGGTCCACCAACAGACCCTAATCTGACCCAGACAGTTACCATTACCTTTACCGGATCGGGTACCTTTGATGTGACCGGGACAGGCACCGGTAATCCAACCGGTGTAGCCTATACTTCGGGTGGCGATATTTCCTTTAATGGCTGGACCACCCAGATCAGCGGCACACCCGAGGCGGGTGATGTGTTTACCATCCAGGTCAACAGTAACCCGGCCGGCGATAATCGTAACGCGCTGGCGATGGGAGCAATTCAGGATCTTTCTGCGCTGGAGAACAATACCCTGACGATACAGGAGGCATTTGGCCGCCTGGTTTCATCGACCGGTGCACAGACCCGTAGTGCGGAATTCGGTGCCGAGGCGCAGTCGGTATTACTGGAACAGGCAATCAATGATCGTCAGTCCACCTCGGGTGTCAATCTTGACGAGGAGGCCGCTAATATACTGCGTTTCCAGCAGGCCTACCAGGCCTCTTCCCAGATTATCAGTATCTCGAATTCACTGTTTGACAGCATACTGAATGCTTTAAGATGAGGTTGGTTATATGAGAATCTCCAGCTTGATGATATCGCAGGCATCGATCAACCAGATCCTTGACCAGCAAAGCGAGTTACTTCGGACCCAGTTACAGTTGTCGTCGGGTAACCGGATTTTGTCACCTTCTGATGACCCGGCCGGTGCACGCAAGGTGCTCGATCTGAATGACGTGATCGAGACATTTGACCAATATCAGCGTAACGCGGACTCGGCCGGTTTCAGCCTGTCGCTGGAAGAGAACGTCTTGACCAGCGCGACGGATGTATTACAGCGCGCGCGTGAACTGGCGGTGCAGGGGCTCAATGACACAGTAGGCTCGGAAGAGCGTGTCACGATTGCGAAGGAAATCAGGCAACTGATGGACCAATTGGTATCGGTTGCGAATACACAGGACTCGGATGGCCAGTATATCTTCGGCGGGTATAACACAACCAATACCCCATTCAGTGGTGATGGCGCCGGTAATTTCACCTATGCCGGAGACCAGGGCCAGAAGCTGTTACAGATCAGCACCACACGCCAGATCGCAGCGGGTGATTCCGGTTATGACGTGTTCATGAATATACCCGGAACGACCGTCAATGCGTTCGATACCCTGTATGACCTGGCAACCGGCCTGGAGGCCGATGCACCCACGCAGGCATCATTGGATGATATCGATGCGGTCATGCAAAACTTTCAGACCATACGTGCCAGTATCGGTGCGCGCCAGAATGCGCTGGAAAACCAGAAATCGGTGAACGATGATGTGATCATCTCCAGTAGGGAAATCCTGTCGGATACACAGGATGTGGATATAGCGGAAGCCGTGGTCGAACTGAACAAGCGCCTGACCGGTTTGCAGGCGGCGCAGCAGAGCTATACGCGCATACAGGGCCTGTCACTGTTCAACTTTCTTTAATACTATAATAAACAAAAGAGCCCGATAGCCCGGGCTTCCGACACGATAAGGGAATAACATATGTCTGACAGGCTCAAGGTCGCAACGGTAGTCGGAACGCGCCCGGAGCTGATCCGCCTGTCGCGCATTATCGCCCGCCTGGATGCCTGCACCCGGCACGCCCTGATACACACCGGACAGAACTACGATTTTGAACTGAACCAGGTGTTCTTTGACGAGCTGGAAATCCGCAAGCCGGATTACTATCTCGACGCCGACAAGGGGCCTGTCGCAAAAACCATTGCAGATATACTGCAAAAAATCGCCGTCGTGTTTGCAGAAACCGAACCGGACGCGGTGCTGATACTGGGCGATACCAACAGCAGCTTGTCAGCCATTATCGCCAAGAAAATGAAAATCCCGATTTTTCACATGGAGGCGGGCAATCGCTGTTTCGACCAGCGCGTGCCGGAAGAAACTAATCGCAAAATTGTGGATGTAACCAGTGATATTAATCTCCCATACAGTGATATTGCCAGGGAATACCTGTTGCGCGAAGGTTTTCCTCCGGACCGGGTAATCAAGACCGGTAGCCCAATGCGTGAAGTGGTTGATTACTACAGCACCGGCATCGAACAATCGGATGTGCTTGCTCAGTTCGGCATAGACAAGGGCCGTTATTTTGTGGTCAGTTCTCATCGCGAGGAAAATGTCGATGACCCGGAAAATATGATGCGGCTGGTCAGTATGCTAAATGTGTTGGCCGAAAAATACCAACAGCCGGTGATCGTCTCAACCCATCCGCGTACACGTAACCGGCTCGACAAGCTGGATATCAAGTTGCACCCGCAGGTCAGGATGCAGAAACCGCTAGGCTTCTTCGACTATATCCAGCTGCAGAAGAACGCACATGCGGTATTGTCTGACAGCGGCACACTGACCGAAGAGGCATCGATTATCGGTTTTAATGCACTGAATATCCGCGAGGCGCATGAAAGACCGGAAGGCATGGAAGAGGCGGTCGCGATCATGACCGGATTCAATATCGACCGCATCATGCAGGGGCTGTCCGTTCTGGATAACCGCAGCGACACTTTTGTACCTGAAGTTGTACAGGATTACCAGGTCAGCAATGTATCAGAGAAAATCGTACGCATTATTCACAGCTACACCGACTATGTTAATCGTGTGGTGTGGTCAAAGTCCTGATAGTCATGTGTAGTCAGGTTCATCAAAAGCAGGCTCGACGATGAAAAAGGTACTGGTACTGGGTGCAGGGGGCATGCTGGGTCATCAGATGCTACACCAGCTGGCTGCTCAATACACTGTTGCAGGTACGACCAGAAACTATGACCAGCAACTGGCGCATACCGGTGCCAACCTGTATTCCGGTGTCAATGTTCAGGACATCGACACCGTCGAAAACCGCATCGACAGTTTTATGCCTGATGTCGTGCTTAATGCGGTTGGCGTGATCAAACAGTTGCAGGAATCCACTAATGCCGAATTGTCCATTCATATCAATTCGCTGTTTCCGCATCAGTTGGCCAGAATCTGTAGTGAACGATCAATCCGGCTGATCCTGTTCAGTACAGACTGCGTGTTCAGTGGCAGCAAAGGCAAGCCCTATACCGAGGAAGATGTTGCCGATGCCCGTGACCTGTATGGCCTGAGCAAGTATATGGGGGAGGTGCAGCAATCAAATGTGCTGACCCTGCGCACTTCCATCATCGGGCATGAACTGAAGGGTAAACACAGCCTGCTGGAATGGGTGCTGTCACAGGCAGGGGCCGCTATTAATGGCTATGCCGGTGCGTTGTACAGTGGCTTTACGACACTGGAGATGTCTCGTATTGTATCGATGTTGATTGATGACTATCCTGAGATGCATGGGCTATACCATGTTTCCAGTGATGCAATCAGCAAGTACGATCTGATCAATATGATCAACGAAGCCTATGATCTGGGTATAACGATCAACAAGGATGAAGCATTTGTGTGTGACCGGAGGCTGGATAGCAATCTGTTTCGCAGGCAAACCGGCTACCAGCCACCATCATGGCATGAGATGATCTGCAAGGCGCATGAAGAGTACAGCAAGACTGGTACTGGCCAGGGATGATATTTGCAACGGACTGAACTATTGGAGCAAACAAGATGATGAACTCGGTCAATTGGTTATCCAGGGAAACCTTGTTTCCGGCAGTAAGCCAGATACTGGATAAGGTCGACACCTTGCTGGATATCGGTTGCGGTATCAAGCCGCAGAACCTGGTCGTACCCAAGGTACATATATGCTGCGAGCCCTACTCGGAATATGTCGAGAACCTGCAACAGAATGTTAACGCCTTGACGGATAGAAGCTTTCTTATTCTGCAGGCAACCTGGGCAGAGGCGGTTAGGGTATTTCCGCCAAAGTCTGTCGATACGATATACCTGGCCGATGTGATCGAACACCTGGACAAGGAAGAGGGTGCACAGTTGCTCAGGGAAACGGAGAAGATCGCGCGCAGGCAAATCGCAATCTTTACGCCTTACGGTTTCATGCCTCAGTGTCATCCGGATGGCGTGGATGCATGGGGTATGAATGGTGGTGACTGGCAGGAACATAAATCCGGCTGGTTACCGGAAGACTTCGGCCCTGGATGGGATTTTTATGCATGCAAGGACTTCCATCCCAATGACCATAGCGGACGCCCGTTTGAGAAACCCTACGGTGCATTCTGGGCGGTCAGGAATATGGGTACCGAATCGGACAGGCTGAATGCAGAAGGCGAGGCCCTGTTCCAGTCAGGCAATAAAGGTAATGCCTGTGATGCGTTTATTAACGCGATTCGTGAAGACTCCGACAATCCCAATCCGTATATTAATATGGGTGTGCTGGCCTGGGAGTATGGTTCTGCGGAAATGGGGCTCAGGTTTATCAAGGCTGCGCTGGACATCGAACCATCAAATCAGGACGCGGCGCTGAACAGCGTTCTGATGTTACAGGCCCTGGGCCAGGGGGAGGCGGCGCTTGAAATGACCCGGTTTTATAGTCAGCAGTTTAGTGACAATGCACAATTCCGTCAGCTGCTGCAGGAGATGGAGCAAGGATGATCGAACACGCAGGTGTCAGGCCTGGGGATTGATGAAGAATAGCGGACGAATGTCCTGCTCACTATAACCGAGAAACTCGTATTTCAGACCAAAGCATTCAAATAACCAGTCATGATATTCGATTGTGTCAATTTTCGGGTGGGCGTGACCTTCGAAGAAAATACCCTTAGTTGACTTGTTGATGATATACCTGAACAGTGCTTCCCTTTGGGTCAGTTCCTTGGTCCGGTAGACCGAGAAGAAGAAAGAATAATCTGTGGGATCTGGATGCTGTGCATCGATTTTTTTGTCAAACTCCGGGTCATTGAAGTCAATATTGATATAGTCCAGATTGCTGAAGCCGGTAATGTCTCCGATCGCCCGCGCGGCATGATAGGTTTCTACATGCCCTTCGATCCCCATCACGTTGAGCGCCCCGGCTTGTACTGCTGCAATACAGGCCTGACCAATATTACAGCCAAAATCCATTACCGTGCTGTCTTTCAATAACTCAAGATTCATCAGGTCAAAGCGTTTTAAGGTACGTTCTCCGCTCAGGCCCGTTAACGGGATGGACTGGTAGGAACTGAACCAGGAGATGCCTTGTACCATAGTGCTGATCGTGTTAATTCTGTCCTGATTGACCAGATTTTTATATTCGGTCTCATGAGCCAGTAACAAGATATCGATGTCATCCTTATGGGCGAGAGCATGTGCCGATATCCGGTGAGCGCCATCGATCATATACAGATCGGTATCACTGATCTGCCCACCAAGCTGGTTCAGGATCGTGCCGGTGACATAAAGTGGCATGCCAAGGTCAGTTCCATGTCCAAGCTGTGTAGACAGGCTGGCAATGTTCGCCGTTCTGGTGGGACCTTCATCAATGGAGAACTGTGGATCGATATCATCCAGTTCGGTCGGGCGCAGGACCGAAAAGGCATCGCCTGTACCCGCATTGGAGATTTTACAATGAACCTGAACCACAATGGTTTGACGCCAGATCGCATCATTCCACAAACTCTGTATGCCTAGCTTGTTTTGCAGGATATGCAGCAGGATGTGTTTGACCGCATCCAGACCGCTACCGGTCCCAATAATCTCATAGTCCTTAAGGGCCTGGTAGGAAGACTGGGTATTCCCCTTGATAGCAACGGCTTGCAGATTAATATATTTTTCCGTATTTCCACTGGGTGGCTGTATGTAGGCCTGTATTCGTTCACTGTATAGCGTGCTTGCAGTCGGAGCAGCACCTGCTTCGGATGTCTGAATGGTTTGTGCGGCAGACAGTGAGTCTGAACGAATCTGCTCGATCTCTTGTAATTTTTCAGTTACCAGGCTATCGCCAGGTTTATGGTCCAGAAAACTGCGGAAGACCAGCAGGGCATCATCCAGTGCACCCAGGCTGGCCAGTATGGTACCGGTATTTAATACAATCGCCTGATTGTTCTGCTCCAGTTCATATGCCCTGGTGATATATTCAAGCGCAGTGGTGTAATTGTTTTTCAGCATATACGCGCAGGCCATATTGTTATAGGCATCAGCGAAATCGGGATCTTTGCTTATTGCCTGTTCAAGGGCTGATATGGCCTTTTCGATATCCCCACTTTGAAGAAGTGTCTCACCTTCCTGGTTATATTGTATTGCCGGATTCCCTGAATCAGTCACGATATGCCCCATCTGCTGTCTTTATAGTTGTTCACAATAATAGAGATCAAAGACATTAGCTGTAAAGAACATTTAACAATCGCGCTATAACGCAGTGTTCAATGCTGGCCATACCTGTTCCAGGATGTCTTGAGCGTGTTGTGCAAATGCTTGCGGGTCAAGAGTCATATTCTTGCCGCTTTAAACACCAGAACGGACATCTGAGTATGTCTCTAGCAGAAATAACCATGTTTATATTCAGACTACACAATAAAGATTAGCCATAATGGGAAAATACCGGATTGCTCGGCAGGCCGTATATGCAACATAACATTATGTAATTAATAAAAAAACAAGAATTCAGCATCCGCTGAGCTGGTTATAAAGGATGTGTCGTCATACCTTATTATTATTGTGGTATATGAGTATATTGTGATGACTGCAGGTGGCATGTTTCATGCATTTATCAGGCTGATCGTCAGAAAACACACGACACAGTCAATGACAGGCAGGGATATTGTGACCGGATTTGCAGGTAAAACCATCTTGATTACCGGAGGGACTGGTACGTTTGGCCATGCCTTTCTTGACTACCTCCTGCAGTTTGATTTTAACGAGGTGCGGATTTTCAGCAGGGATGAGCTCAAACAGGAGCTGATGCGTACCCGGATCAATAATCCCCGGGTCAAGTATTACATAGGCGATGTACGCGATCGCGACAGTGTAGACTACGCCAGCAAGGGTGTGGATTACATCTTTCATGCTGCCGCGCTGAAACAGGTGCCATCCTGTGAATTTTTTCCTATGCAGGCGGTGATGACCAATATCATCGGTAGTAATAATGTGATCGAGGCGGCGATCAGCAACAAGGTCAGAAAAGTGATCTGCCTGGGTACCGACAAGGCGGTCTACCCGGTCAATACCATGGGCATGAGCAAGGCACTGATGGAAAAGATGGTCCAGTCCGCGGCCAGGGGCCAGGACCAGACCGATACCCTGATTGCCTCCGTACGCTATGGAAATGTCATGTGCTCACGAGGTTCGGTGATTCCATTATTTATCAAGCAGATCAAGGAAAACAAACCGATCACGATTACCGAAAAGGACATGACGCGCTTTCTGTTACCACTGAATCATGCGATAGAACTGGTCGACTACGCATTCGAACACGCCCGGCAGGGCGATATTTTTATCAAAAAGGCACCGGCCTGTACAGTTGGTGATCTGGCTAGTGCCCTGCTGGAACTGTTCGACCGTCAGAATGAAATCAGGGTTATCGGTATGCGGCATGGCGAGAAAATGCACGAAACCCTGGCATCCGGTGAAGAGCTCAGACGTGCCGAAGACATGGATGATTACTATCGGGTACATCTGGATGGAAGAGATCTGAACTATAACAAGTATGTCAATGAAGGTGATCCACTTGAGAGTGCTGCATACGACTACACGTCAGAAAACACACGCCGATTAAGTGTTGAAGAGGTAAGGGAATTATTACTTTCGCTTGATGAGGTTCAGCAGGAATTACATGAATATATGTCTGCACCGGATATGAGCCAGAAAGTTCATGGATAAGAATACACACCAACTCACGAATCAAAGATAATGCCAAAGTTCTCAATACTGATCCCGACCTATAACCAGGCAAAATACATCCCTGCCGCACTGGACAGCTTGCTAGACCAGGGCTTTGTCGATTGGGAGGCGGTGGTCGTCAATGACGGCTCGACTGACAATACAGCGCAAGTTCTTGAGGATTATGCGGCACGTGACCAGAGAATACGGGTATTTAGCAAGGAAAATGGCGGTACTGTCTCGGCGCTGAATGAAGGTTTGAAACATATCCAGGGTGAATGGGTATTCTGGCTATCATCAGATGACTGGTTCGAAGCGGACAAGCTACAGGTACATGCTGATGAAATTGCTGCCAACCCGGGCCGTATGTTCTTTTTTACGCATTGTTACTATTTTGATGATAGTACGAACAGCAAGATTGAACCTGAAATCAATATTCCTGCACCGGAATTACGCGTCATCGCATTTTTCGTTTCCAATTTTGTCAATGGCATAACCGTATGTATACACCGGACTGTATTTGAACAATTGGGTGGATTTGATCCATCCATTCGCTATGCGCATGATGTGGAAATGTGGCTGCGCATCTGTGCCCACTATGATGCCTGCTATATCAACAGGCGCTTGTCTGTTTCCAGGCTGCACAATGAACGGGCAACGATCACGTCTGAAAACGCATCGGTTTATGATTATGCCTGGTTTCTGGGCGAATTTCTCAACCGCTATCGATTTGAACGGCTGTTCCGGCTGCTTGACCTGTCAATCTATGAAAATGCGGTTTTCGCGTTACACAATACCTTCAGGGTATCTGCCGATGCTTCGGCCATGCTTTACAAAAGTGGCTACAATGGAGCGTTGCTGGAACGCCTGGCCGAGTGGTTGACAACAGACTGTAACCCATCGCTTCGTAAGCAGTTAATCAAACTGACCAATCAGTTGATACAGGTGGTTGTTGAGTCGGACCTGCCGACAGAAATCAAGCAACTGCATATCGCGTTGTCACACAACATCAAACAAGCTTATTGTTATCAGCCGCATGATGTTTATACCGAGGCCGGTCGCTTCGTACGGGAGAAGACAGGCAAGGGTGAAGATGTGCGGATACTTGCAAACCATCTGCAAGCTGTCGTCGGGAATGAGATATCAAATACATCCGAGCCTGTTACAGTGGCTAGCGACCGAGACAATCAGACCAGTCCGGCCGATAGCGGTTTCGTTAATATTGGCATGGTTACCTACAACCGCCTGGAGTTTACCCAACAGGCGATTGAAGCACTGGTTAAGTTTACTGAATACCCTCATGTCTTAACCATCGTCGACAACAACAGCCAGGATGGAACGCGAGATTACCTGATCCGGCAGCAACAGCTGGGTGTTATCAAGAACCTGATTTTGCTGGACGAGAACGTCGGTGTCGCCAAGGCAGCCAATATCGCCTGGCTGCAGGAACCGGATGCCGCTTATTTCCTGAAGCTGGATAATGATATCGTCGTACAGAAACATGGCTGGCTGAACGCGATGGTCGATACACTCGAGCGGGTCCAGGAGCTTGGCGTTGTTGCCTATAACTTTGAGCCGGTCAGTTATCCGCGTTTTAAAGTGAATGGTGTAATCTTCAGGATGAAGGATGACAAGGGTAGTGGTACGCTCGGCGGCGCTTGTGTATTGATTCCGAAGCGTACACAAAAACTGCTTGGTTACTGGAACGAGGAATACGGCCTGTATGGGGAAGAGGATGCCGACTATGGCGTTCGTGTTGCCACAGCCCGCTTACGCAACGCCTATATGGAAGATGAAGATATCGGTTTGCATTTGCCGGCCGGTAAGGCAGCAGCGATCGATCTGGATACGCTGGTTGCCGATGATGCAGCAGAATTGGAAATGCACCGGCAGTATCGTGAATGGAAGGACGAACAAAGACGCGAGAATGTCCAGCAGGGCTTGTTCCACCGAAACATTCTTGCCTATATAAATCATGAAAAGTCCTTGTATGTCGAGGCGGGTGAACTGGCCGTTCAGAAACAGGCAGAAAAAAACGCCGGTCCCCCTGCCCTGTCTGATGAACAAAGCCTCAAAATTGCCGTCTATTCACTGGACCATCCGGCTACAGCATGTCCACATTTGCGCCTGCTCCAGCCGATGGAAACCCTGGCAGACCGCATTGAATACAGATGGGTACTCGATGTCGATGCCAACGGAAAATACAGCCTGGACAAACAGGCTCATGAATGGGCTGATCTTATTATTGTGCAGCGGTTTATGCCTGGTAAGGAAACACAGCATGTAATGGATATGCTGATCAAGTCCGGGAAGCCCCTGATCTACGAAGCGGATGACCTGTTTGTTGGAGAACCACCTGAACATAGTCAGTTTGTCGAGGCGTTCAGGCAACAACGTCCGTATATCGAGGCCCTGCTAGGCAAGGTCGATGCTGTGACCACATCTACTCAGGCCCTGGCCAGAAAGTATGGGGAATTTTGTGACAATGTTACTGTGTTGCCGAACCTGATCGATCTGGCTAAATGGCAAAAACCCGATCAGTCTGCTGCTAAGGATCAACGTCTGACAATTGCCTATGCTGGTACACCAACACACCTGCAGGACCTGGCTCTGATCGAGGGTGCGCTGGAAAGAATCTCACAAAAGTATGGTTCCAATATTCGTTTCCTGTTTATGGGTTGTTATACAGAACGCATTAGTCGCCTACCGGGTTTTGAATGCGTTAAATTTGAATTTGGCTACGATGCCTATGTTAACCAGATCAGGCAGCAGCATATCGATATAATACTGTCTCCACTTGTCGATAACGAATTCAATCGCTGTAAAAGCAATATTAAGTGGCTGGAGTTTTCAGTGTTGGGCCTGCCTGGTATCTACAGTGATCTGGAGCCCTATCAAAAGGATGTTATTCATGGGGAAACCGGCCTGCTTTGCGAGAATACAGAGCAGGCATGGTTATGCGCTATCGAGCAATTGATCTCACAGCCAGAGCTTAGAGCCAGGATTGCACAGCAGGCCAGACAGAGAGTAATACAGGACTATGCTGCGGGTACCGCTTCTGATCAGTTTTACCAGACTTGGCAGGATGTCTATGCCAGTCACGGACATCTGGGACCGGCATGCCGGACCGCGGGTGCTGGATTAAATCAGCAGGACGGTTCGGAACAGGTAGAAGCAGAGGATGATCCGCAACATTTTGTGTCTGGACCTGAGCAGAAACAGGCGTACTATGAAAGCTGGATGCGTCAGCACTCGGTCAGTGAAGGCGGGATACAGATTCTTGCTGAGCGCATGCACCGGGAATGGAAGATAAAACCATACATACGCCTGATCGTCAGGATAGAACAGGGACAGCAAAACGAACTGGCGGGGCTGCTCGACAATCTTGGCAAGCAGTTCTACAACAATTGGGCATTAACGGTTATTTCCGAACTGCCGTGTCCGGACCAGGTGTTTCATCAGGCAGACATGCTCGAATGGCGTCAGTTCAATGGTGACTACCACCAGGCCCTGAACGAGATGATGGCATCCGTTAAAGAAGACTGGAGCGCCCTGTTGCAGGTAGGCGATCGCCTGGAACCGAACCTGCTGCTGGTTTGCGGGGATTACATCAACCTGCACCCGGAATGGGTGGTGATGTATTGTGATGAAGACGAGTTGAACCGGAACGAGGAACGCTGCAAGCCGCGCTTCAAACCAGATTTCAATCTCGACCTGTTGCGTTCTACCGACTACGCTGGTTGGTTTACGCTGGCCCGTACCGAGGCGATCAACTGCGCCGGCGGTATGGGTAGTTACCCGGGCTTTGAAAATCATGACCTGCTGTTCAGGCTGTTCGAAAACTATGGCGCCAGAACCATCGGTCATATAGATGATGTGTTGTATCACGTGCACTATGATGATATCCGGGACGAGCACATACTACAGCAGGTGGTTCGGGATCACCTGGAACGCAGCGGAGTGCAGGCCGAAGTCGGCCAGGGATTTCTGCCCGGTACCTGCAGGGTGGTCTATCAACATGATCAGACACCGATGGTGTCCATTATCGTACCGACGCGGAACAAGCTCGAATTCATCCAGCCCTGTGTCGATAGTGTGCTGGAAAGAACCGACTACCCGAACTATGAGGTCCTGATTGTCGACAACAATAGTGACGATCCGGATGTGTTCGAATACTACGATGAGTTGATCAAACACTATCCGGACAAGCTCAGGGTGCTGAAATACCCTGACAACTTTAATTATGCAGCCATCTGCAATCTCGCCGCCCGGGAAGCGCGAGGTGAATACCTGCTGCAACTGAATAACGATACCGAGATTATTCAGGACGCATGGCTTTCACGTATGATGCAGCATGGTCAACGTGAAGAAGTGGCTATCGTCGGTACGCGGCTGGTGTTCCCCGGTACCGGCAAGATTCAGCATGCCGGTATTGTCATGGGTATGGATAGTATTGCCGATCATCCCTACTGTAACCTGCTGGATCTGACCGACCCCGGTTACATGGGACGGGCCCAGGTCGATCAGAACTACTCTGCGGTAACCGGTGCCTGCCTGCTGACCAGAACATCGGTCTACCAGGAACTGGGTGGCATGGATGAGAATCATCTCAAGGTTTCCTACAACGATGTGGACCTGTGTCTGAAGGCCAACGAAGCCGGTTACCTGGTGGTGTGGACACCCTACGTAACGCTTGTTCACCATGGCTCGGTCAGTCAAAAGACCGAGTTCAAGGACCCGGTGGTCAGTGCTGAGCAGATCATCCGTTTTCGGGAAGAACAGCAAACGATGTTTGAACGCTGGTCGCCGGTGATCGCCCGTGACCCGGCCTATAATCGTCACCTGAGCCTGACCGATCGTGATTTCCGGGTGGAAAAAAACATAGTCATCAACTGGGATGTCAATTTTCACGATCGTACCCGCATACTGGGTGTGCCCCTGCATGGCGGTAGTGGCGAGTATCGTGTGATTGCCCCGCTGCGGGCGCTGGATCGCGAGGCGCTGGCAGAGGCCGATGTGACCTACTCTGAAGCCTATGATTCGCAGCGTATACCGACTACGTCGGAACTGTTGAGAACCCGGGCCGACAGCCTGTTACTGAATGCACCGATCACGGATGCCCATCTGCATGCAGTCAAGCACTACCGTAAATTCAATGATGCATTCATGGTGTATTCACTGGATGACCTGATTACCCGCATACCCCGCGAAAGCCCGGTATGGAAAAAAATTCCGGCGGATGTCAGGTCGCGCATACGTGAAGGTCTGTATTACTGTGACCGCATGATCGTATCGACCGATCCGATTGCGCAACTGTGCAGAAACATGATCGATGATATTCGTGTAGTCCCGAACATGCTGGAGATGGTGATCTGGGGCGAACATCAATCACGCCGTTCGGTTAGCCACAAGCCGCGCGTCGGCTGGGCCGGCGCGATGCAACACGGCGGTGATCTGCGCATTATCGAGGACGTGGTCAAACAACTGGCCGGCCAGGTCGAGTGGGTATTCTTTGGCATGTGCCCGGACAACCTGAAACCCTATGTTGCCGAACAGCACGACTTCGTCATGTCGTTTTATGACTACCCGGAGAAACTGGCCAGCCTGAACCTGGATCTGGCGCTCGCGCCACTGGACGTCAATCCGTTTAACGAGGCCAAGAGTAATCTGCGCCTGCTGGAGTACGGTATGCTGGGCTGGCCGGTGGTTTGTACCGATATCCTGCCGTACCAGGATGCGCCGGTATGCCGGGTCGAGAACAGTACCGCCGCCTGGGTGGACGCGATACAGGCACGGATCAACGACCTGGATGCGGCTTACCAGGAGGGTGATCGCCTGAGACAGTGGGTACTGGATAACCATATATTGGAAAACAATCTCGATATCTGGCTGGATGCGCTGACGCGGGAGCAGCTATCAGGTTCCAGATCTCAGATGTCAGATTTCAAAGGCCTGAAGTCTGCGATCTGAAATCTGATCCATATTCAATTAATCATATAAAATCATATAGATACAGCCGAAACCACTTGGATTTCCCAAACCCTGAACCTGTCATGGTAAAAGCTTAAAGATATCTCCACCACGGCCGTTAAGGTGGTTGGGAGCGGTGAATAGCGATAAACAGAACGCTATATCCGCTAAAGATTAATCAGAGACCCTTGCAGGGTTTCTAGATTTGGAGAAATTATCATGGCATTAGTTGTAAATACCAATCTGGCGTCTATCAACGCCCAGCGTAACCTGAATACCAGCCAGAACTCTATCAATACCTCACTGCAGCGCCTGTCTTCAGGCCTGCGTATCAACTCTGCAAAAGACGATGCTGCCGGTCTGGCCATTGTTGAAGGCTTCACCAAGCAGATCCGTGGTAATGCGGTTGCTGTTCGTAACGCCGCTGACGGTATCTCTCTGGGTCAGACAGCAGAATCTGCACTGGGTCAGATTTCCGGTAACGTTCAGCGTATTCGTGAGCTGGCCGTACAGGCTTCTAACGGTGCTATTGGCGACAGCGAACGTCAGCAGGTACAGAAAGAGGTTGATCAGCTGACCCAGGAACTGTCACGTATTATCCAGACTTCCGAGTTCAATGGTACTGCATTGTTGAGCGCCGGCAGCTCCCTGACTTTCCAGGTTGGCTCTGAAGGAACTGCTTCGAACCAGGTATCTGTTACTACTTCAAACGTAACCGGTATCGCCGGTTATGCAGCCAGCCTGACTGCAACCGGCACGGTGAATGTATCGACTTCCGCTGCTGCAATTGCTTCCCTGAGCACTCTGGATACCTCACTCACTACCCTGTCATCTGAGCGTGCGACTTTTGGTGCGGTACAGAACAGGTTTGAAGCGGTTATCTCTAACCTCGAGTCAGTAAACGAGTCACTGTCTGCTTCACGTAGCCGTCTGCAGGATGCCGACTTCGCTTCTGAAACGGCCAACCTGACCCGTGCACAGATCCTGCAGCAGGCAGGTGTATCTGTACTGTCCCAGGCCAACACGCTGCCTCAGTCAGCACTGGCCCTGTTACAGTAAAACAGCTAAGGCAAACATCCGGGGCTCAGGCCCCGGATGTTCTTTAGAGAGACATGAAAGCAACACCGTTTTATTCATATCACAACATTAAACTGGCTGAAATGAATATCAAACCTTACACAGATTCAGGCAAGCAAAGATCGAGGCAGATCCCTGCCACGACAGGCAAGGATATGCCGCTCAAGGCCTGTATTGAACACACTCCGGCAAGCCAGGAATCAGCCAATATCATCAGATTTCGTCAGTATCCAGTGCAATGCAGTAATCTCGATCTTCACCTGGAAACCGACAACACCGACCAGCATTTAGTCAAAGTAGTTGATTCTGTTAGAAAAGCTATAGTCCGTGAGATACCCTTCAGCGATCTTCAGTACCTGTTGCAGCCCGCCCTGTGTGCCTGGAACCTGCATCAAACCACTTGCAAATGCATTTATGGCATCGAAGTTGCAGAGCATAAGTGCAGTGCACTGGAGGTTTTATGATTAGCTCACCCGGGATCGGTTCAGGACTGGATGTAAACAGTATTGTAACCCAGCTACTGGCGATTGAGCGCCGGCCGCTGAACCTGATCGAACGCAAACAGAGTGACGCCAGAGCGCAACTGAGCGATATCGGCCGTCTGAACAGCGCGATGGCGACGTTCCAGAGCGCCATGCGTGACCTGAACTCTATTTCCGATTTCAAGTTTTTTGGCGCCAGTTCCAGTGACGAGAACGTGCTCACCGCGACCGCTGACAGTAGCGCCGCGATTGGTGCATTCAGCGTCAGGGTGGATAACCTCGCGGTCGCGCAGAAGCAGAGTTCCCGCGTCTATGCCGATACCGATACCACCACCATCGGTGGCACCGGTGACCTGACTATCACCGTTGGTTCCGACAGCATGAACATCACCAATGTCGGTAGCCTGACCCTGAGCGGGTTACAGGACGCGATCAATAACGCCTCTGACAACCCGGGTGTTACGGCGAGTATCCTGTCAGAAAACAGTGGTAGTTACCGCCTGATTCTGACATCGAATGAAACCGGTACCGCAAACCAGGCCAACCTGAGCTTCAGCGGTACCGCCGGTGATGTAACCAACCTGGATATTAACCAGATTGTCGCAGCCGAGGACGCCAGTATCCTGGTCGACAATACCTTTACGGTAACACGCGGCTCCAACACCATTACCGATGCGATTTCCGGTGTAACCCTGAACCTGGTTTCGGAAAGTGCCACGGCGGCATCGGTCAATATCAGCCGCGATAAGGAAAAGGTTACCGAGGCCGTGCAGGGTTTTGTGGATGCCTATAATTCACTGCAGACCACGATCGATAATTTACGCGCAGGCAGCCTCGAGGGTGACAACTCCCTGCTGTCTATTGAATCGCAATTGCGCGGCGTGTTTAACAACCCGCCCAGCGGCCTCAGTTCGCAGTTTACCTACCTGGCAGAAATTGGCGTGAGTTTTGACAAGTTCGGCAAGCTGTCACTGGACAGCACCAAGCTGGGCACGGGCATGGATACCGATTTCGCCGGTGTTGCCGAACTGTTTGCAAACGATGATCAGGGCTATGCATTCAGGCTGGACGCACTGGCTACCAGCCTGCTCGAGCCCGAGGGTCTGCTGGATTCGCGCAAGGGCGGGATACAGTCGCGGATAGACTCGTTCGACAGCCAGATTGAGCGGGAGGAATACCGTTTGACCCTGGTCGAGGAACGTCTGCGCAGGCAATTTACAGCGCTGGACTCCCTGTTGTCCGGTCTGGCCAATACCAGCAACTTCCTGGCAACGCAGCTGGCAACCCTGCCCACGGTCGGCAGCCAGCAATAATGATGGTGGTATTTATCGACCTGGTCTATAAATACCGATAGATAAACACGAAATTCCTGAACAGCAGGTGGTGAAAACATGAGTCATGCGAATATACAAACGGCACTGAATCAGTATAAACAGGTAGGTGTACAGAGCAGTCTGACCGATGCCACCCCTTACCGGCTAGTACAGATGCTGATGGAAGGTGCGCTGGACCGGATTGCGAAGGCCAAGGGCACAATGCTCAGCAATGACTTCATCGAGAAAGGCCGCTTAATTACCTCTGCGATGTCGATTATCGACGGGCTCAGGGGCAGCCTGGATTTTGAGGTCGGCGGCGAAATCGCGGTCAACCTCGATAATCTCTATGAGTATATGAACCGGCGCCTGATGGAGGCCAATACCAGTAATAATCCCGATCTGCTGGATGAGGTCAGCAATCTTATGTCAACCATCAAGGAAGGCTGGGACGGTATACCGGTCGAGATCCAGGAAGAGCATGCCCGCTCCAAGGGTATGGAGCCCTGATCGGAAAACCATCGGAATTATCATTATGCCAATCGATTCAACTCATCGTGAACAGATAAGCCGTATCCAGGAGCTGACCCGGTTGATGGACGAGGCCTCCGGTTTGAATGACTGGGATGCGGTAACCTCGGCCGAGCAGGAAAGACGGCCACTGATTAGCAGCTGTTTTGCCGATCTGTCGCAGATGGCGGACGGACCGGAAAGCGCTGCCGAACTACAAAAACTTATTCTCGAAATCATCTCCACCGACCGCCAGGTTTCAGCGCGTGCCGAACAGGTGCGTACGCTGGTGGGCAATGAACTGCAATCAATCTCCCGGGGTCATACCGTCAGCCAGGCCTACATCCAGAACCAGGGCTGATACATGAATCAGCAAGTGCTGCCTGAATCCGATCTGTTCCGTGACCAGCTGGTATTCGAAGGGACGGTTCCGCTCAGTATTCATTGCCTGGACTGCATGCCTGACGATGAGCAGTTAACCCTGGTCAATATCAGTAATGAAAAAGTCCTGCGCATGGTTGCCGCACTCGATGAGATGCATATCGATGTACATGAAGAGCCGGGGCATGCCCACGATATCGCCCGGCTGGAATTCAAGATCAACATGTTAATGGACCTGGTTGGCCAGGTGATCGAGCGCCAGCTGGAACTGCCGGCGCGCAGGCAGGTCAGCGTGAATGCTCACGGCATACAAATCGAAAGCCCGGAACTGGGTGATCTGGCACCCGGTCAGCTGCTACAGGTATCGACTTACTTCATCGACACCTATCCGCGGCCGGTCGAGCTGATCGTATCTGTCACACAATCCGGCGCGGATGCGGTGCTGGCAGGCCAGGTAGTGAGCCTGTCGGAAGCGGTGCAGGATTTGCTCGATCGCCTGATTTTCCGCCAGCATCGGCGCAATATCGCCCAGCATAGAAAAACCCGCAGTTAATCGGTTCCTGTCGCCGGGGCAGGCCCGGTCATGCCCTCGGTACCAGCCTAAAACGTTATAGTTGTAATGAGTTAGCCGCCGCATCCGGTGTTTGCTGCGCAACTGGATGTTTCCAATCACTAATCCATAATATGACGATATTTTGACATTCGTTTCCGGCAATGCTTTACTTACGGAAGGTCAACATTCTGACGCCTCATTGTGGGTAGCAGATCACAACAACAGACCACAATACGTAACGCGGGAAATACTATGGATCAGAACATATTCATTATCGACCCGGATGATGAGAGAAGAACAAACCTGGTACAGGTCCTTGATTTTATTGAAGCTGATGTGCATGCCTATGTCTCAGTCGACAAGGCCCTGGCTGGATTGAAGCAGGCCGAAAGTGTCGATGCCCTGTTTGTCGGGGAGGCGGACAACCGCTTTCCGGACAGCAAGACACTGGACCAGCTACATGAACTGGTCGAGGACCTGCCGGCGTTCGCGATTTATAACAAGGACGGCGCCGCGGCCGACAGCACCGAGGAAAGCGCCAATATTCTTGGTATTGTCAGCACGCCGTTCCGCTACAGCAAACTGAACTCGGCGCTGCAAAAAGCAGAAGTATTCAAGCAGTCCAAATCCAGTAGCGGTGCGCGACGCCCGGTCGAGCTGTTTCGCAGCCTGGTCGGCAGCAGCCGCAAGATCAAGCATGTCCGCCAGCTGATGGAGCAGGTGGCCGGATCCGATGCCACGGTGCTGATCCTCGGTGAATCCGGTACCGGCAAGGAAGTGATTGCCCGTAATATCCATTATTATTCCAAGCGCCGCGACAAGCCCTTTGTGCCGATCAACTGCGGTGCGATTCCGCCGGATCTGCTCGAAAGCGAGCTGTTCGGGCATGAGAAAGGCGCCTTCACCGGCGCAATCAGTGCCCGCCAGGGCCGCTTCGAGCTGGCCGAAGGCGGCACCCTGTTTCTGGACGAGATCGGTGACATGCCGCTGGCCATGCAGGTAAAGCTGTTGCGGGTCTTGCAGGAACGTTGTTTCGAACGGGTTGGCAGCACCAAAACCATCAAAACAGATGTACGCATCATTGCTGCCACGCATCGTAATCTGGAAGACCTGATCAGCGAAGGTAAATTCCGCGAGGATCTGTATTACCGTCTGAATGTGTTCCCGATCGAGAGTCCGCCGTTGAAAGACCGGATCGAGGACATCCCGCTGCTGATCAACGAGCTGATCTCGCGTATCGAGCATGAAAAACGCGGCTCGGTACGCCTGTCCACAGCCGCGGTCATGGCCATGTGCCAGTACAACTGGCCCGGCAATGTGCGCGAACTGGCCAACCTGGTCGAACGCCTGGCCATCCTGTTCCCATTTGGCCTGGTCGAGGCCCATGATCTACCTGAAAAATACCGCCCGGAAAACGGTAGTGCCGTGGCGCCGGTATTCGCCGACCGCATCGAAGCGGCGATGACACCGGAACTGACCGCCGAGCCGATGGAGGCACGCCTGCCGCGTGACGGCATTAATCTGAAGGAACACCTCAGTCACCTGGAGGTAAACCTGATTCGCCAGGCCCTGCACGAGGCCGACGGCGTGGTCGCGCATGCTGCCAAGCTGTTGACCATGCGACGGACCACGTTGGTGGAGAAACTGCGCAAATATGGTCTGCAGCGTAACGCCGATATGACATGATTTTGACGCCCCTGGGGCGTACTAGCACTAAGTCACTGTTTTATAATAATTTACTTCTTTAGGCACAGTTTTTGCTCCTGTAAACGGCAAGGCAAACCCTTGACTTGAAACAGGAGCAGGCATGGCGCCGATCCCTCAAAAAGCAGAACAACTTGAACAGGCCTTTGCGGCATTCAACCGCATGTCCGGACAACTCGAGGAGTCCTATCGTGACCTCGAGCAGCAAGTCGCCAGTCTGACCACTGAACTGGCGCATGCGCGCAGCATCGGGCTGATTGAGATCGCCGAAAAGGAACGCCTGGCCAACCGGCTGGCGCGTTTGCATGAATTGCTGCCGGCCGCCGTGATTGTGGTCAACGGCGACGGTGAAATCACTGACTGCAATCCGGTAGCAACCGATATGCTCGGTAGTGCGTTACTAGGACAGCAGTGGGACGCCGTGCAGACTCAGTCCCTGTGCAGCAGCACAGACGATGCGCAACTGTTGACCCTGAATGACGGGCGTATTGTGCAAAAACTGGTGCAGGCGCTGGATGACGAACCGGGCTGGCTGGTGCTGCTGGTCGATATCAGCCGCGAAATCGCGTTGCAGGAAGCGACCGCACGCAATGACCGCCTCGCCGCGATGGGTGAAATGGCCGCAAGCCTGGCCCATCAGATCAGGACGCCGTTGGCCACGGCAATTCTGTATGCCTCACAAATGAATTCATCCGCGATGCAGGAACAGGACCGTGGCCGCTTTACCGACCGCATGATGGAACGCCTGCGGCATATCGAAACCATGATCAATGATATGTTGCAGTTCTCGCGTATTGGCCGTTACCAGGCCGAGAAGACCCCGGTAGCCGTGTTTTTTGAAAAACTGGCGATAGCGCTTGAGGCCGACATCAATCGCTATCAGGCAAGCATCCGTTTCGAATGTGAACAACCGGATGCGGTGATCGTGGGCAATGCCGATGCCTTGCAAAGCGCGTTGATGAACCTGATTACCAATGCGATGCAGGCCGTACCCGAAAAGGCCGAGGTTAGCCTGAGCTACAGGACAGGGAAGCAGGGCCAGTACAGCCTGGTGGTCAGTGATAATGGTCCCGGTATTGCACAAGAGATTATCAACAAGATTTTTAACCCGTTCTATACCACGCGTAGTGATGGAACGGGTCTGGGCCTGGCGGTGGTCGAGTCCATCGTGCATGCACATGGTGGCACCGTCCACTGTGAGTCGGCACCGGACCAGGGCTGTGTGTTCACACTGTCCATGCCCCATATTAATGAAGCAGGTGTACTCAACGATACAGAAAACGATATGCATGCCTGCAATACGGTAACAAACAGGAGAGATCCATGATAAACGGTTCAGTACTGGTTGTAGAAGACGACCCAAGTCTGCGGGAGGCCTTGTGTGACACCCTGAAAATCGCGGGTTACCCGGTGCTAGCAACAGAGGACGGTAAAACCGCCTGCGAGATTGTTAAATCCGAAGCTGTCGGTATGGTGGTCAGTGATGTTCAGATGCAACCCATGGATGGATTCGAATTACTGAGAAAACTGAAAGAACAGACGCCGTCTATACCGGTGGTACTGATGACTGCCTATGGCACCGTACAGAAGGCCGTCGAGGCGATGCGTGAAGGTGCGGTGGACTACATGGTCAAGCCCTTTGACGCCGAATTGCTGGTTGAGAAGGTAAGCCAGTTTGTCAACAATGAAGAGGCAAAAGACCCGGAACTGGTTGCAGAAGATGCACAGTCCCGTCGCATGATGGCGCTGGCCAGGCGTGTTGCCGAAAGCGAGGCGACCGTGTTGATTACCGGTGAGAGCGGATGCGGTAAAGAGGTATATGCGCGTTTCATTCATCGTCATTCCTCGGTCAGTACCGGCCCATTTATCGCGCTGAACTGCGCGGCGATACCTGAAAACATGCTCGAGGCCGAATTGTTCGGTTACGAGAAGGGCGCATTTACCGGTGCCCACCAGGCCAGGGCGGGTAAATTCGAACAGGCCAATGGCGGCACCTTGTTACTCGACGAGATATCGGAAATGGATATGGCGCTGCAGGCAAAGTTGTTACGCGTCCTGCAGGAGCGCGAGGTCGAACGCCTCGGTGGCCGTGGCGTAACCAAGCTGAACGTCAGGGTACTGGCCACCTCTAACCGCAACCTGCGCGAGGAGATTGCGGCAGGCCGGTTTCGTGAAGACCTGTTCTATCGCCTGAACGTGTTCCCGTTACACCTGTCTCCGCTGGTTTCACGGCCACGCGACATCATGCCGCTGGTCAATCGTATGATCAAAAGCTTTATGCCGGACCGCCATGCACAGATCCTGATTTCGGACCAGGCACAGCAGAAACTACAGTCTCATGGCTGGCCGGGTAATGTACGCGAACTGAACAATGTCATCCAGCGTGCGTTGATTCTGATGTCCGGCAACGATATCCAGGACTACGATCTGTGCCTGGAAGACAGCGAAAGCGGTACCGTGCAGATGGACAACATTCATATCTATCCGGCCCTGAACGCGGATGCGGAAAACACAGCGACTGATAACACCGCTGACGAGAAAGACTGCGTTTGCGTGACGCAGGCATTGAAGTACCAGCTTAATCATTGCAGACAGGAGACTAACGATGAGTGATATTGAAATTTCCAAAGTCCTGCAACAGATGCGGGTCATGGCGGCGAAGGCGGAAGGCATGCAGCCGGAACAGGTCACCGGTGCCGAAAAAGTCGATTTTTCCAAGATCATGAAGGACTCGGTCAATAACGTTAACGCGGTGCAGAAGGAATCGGCGCGTATGTCCGAGGCCTTTCAGGCCGGTGATCCGAATGCGGATATTACATCGGTGATGATTGCAATGCAGAAAGCCAGTGTTTCGTTTACGGCTATGACCCAGGTCAGGAACAAACTGGTAGACGCCTACCAGGAAATCATGCGTATGAGTTTCTGACGGGTAAGTTAGAACAGACAGCTAAAAACCGAATACAGATTAAAAAGGGTGTGAAAATTCATGGCCATGATTAACGCACAAACAGCAAACGGGTTTTCCGGGCTACCGGCGATACGCCAGTTGGGTCTTATGATAGGCCTGGCAGCCAGTGTCGCATTGGGTGTCGCGGTCGTACTCTGGTCCCAGTCACCAAACTATACCTTGTTGTATGGCAATCTGGACTCGCAGGACAGCGCAATGGTTCTGGATGCCCTGCAAAAGGCCAATATCCCGTTCAAGGTCGAGGACGGTACAGGTGCGGTGATGGTGTTGTCCGGCAAGGTACATGAAGCGCGCATGAAACTGTCTGCACAGGGATTGCCGAAAGGGCTGGGTGTCGGTTTCGAGATGCTCGAGAAAGAACAGCAAATGGGTACCAGCCAGTACATCCAGCAGGCACGTTACCAGCGCGCGCTGGAAATCGAACTGGCCCGTTCAATAGGTACCATGCGCAATGTTAAATCTGCACGCGTGCATCTGGCGATACCCAAACGCACTGCTTTTATACGCAAACAGACCGAAGCCAGTGCCTCGGTGGTGTTGGACCTGTATTCTGGCAGGGGGTTGAACGATCAACAGGTTGCTTCCATCGTGCACCTGGTGTCAGCCAGTATCTCTAGTCTTGACCCGGCCAAGGTCACGGTAGTCGACCAGAACGGCAACCTGTTTACCAATGGTATGAACAATAATCAGATGGCAGCGGCCAGTAGTCAGTTCAACCATACCCGCAAGCTGGAAGATACCTACAAGACCCGTATTGAGGAGCTGATCTCACCGATCATCGGGCCGGGGCGCGTACGCGCACAGGTGGTGGCCGAGATTGACTTCACCCATACTGAAAAAACACTGGAAGAATACAAACCCGATACCGCGGCGGTACGCAGCGAACAGATCAGCGAACAGAAAACCGGTAGTGGCACGATCGCGGAAGGTATACCCGGTGCGCTCAGTAACCAGCCGCCTGAAGCGGTTACCCAGTCAGCCGGTGATACCGCATTGACAGATCAGGCGGAGAATGGTCGCAGCAGTCGCCAGTCCACCCGAAACTATGAACTGGACAAGTCAATCAGTCATATCGTTACCCCGGGCGCCAGCCTGAAACGCCTGTCCGTTGCGGTACTGGTCGATGACCTGCAAACCGTTGGCAATGATGGTGAGGTGACACGCAGTCCACTTGACCAGCAGGCATTGGACCGGATCACCGTACTGGTCAAGGACGCGGTCGGTTTCAGTGAAGCGCGTGGTGATACCGTTAACGTGGTGAATGCGTCATTCTACACTCCGGCCGCGCCGGAAGCGTTGCCGGCCGCACCAATCTGGGAACAGGCCTGGGTCTGGGATGTGGGTAAGCAGGCAGCGGGTGTATTGTTCGTATTACTGATGGTGTTCGGTGTCATCAAGCCGGTTTTACGCAACCTGTCTGACGCCGGCAAGGTCATGCATACAACAATGGTACAGACACCGGAAGAAGCCGCCGCGGGTGCGGCAGCAGCGGGACAAGCCGGGTTGCCGGATCATTCAGAACAGCTACAGGGCCTGCCGGCGCCAGACCAGACCTCGAATCAGCTAGAGTCGGCCAAGACCTTGGTCAAGGATGATCCGGCCAGGGTTGCACAGGTCGTCAAAACATGGGTAAACAGTGATGGCTGATGAAAAGGTAGGCTATAGCGGTACCGAACGTGCAGCCGTGCTGTTGATGAGCCTCGGAGAGGAGCTCGCGGCCGATGTAATGAAGCTGATGGGACCCAAAGAGGTGCAACGCATCGGGCAGGCGATGGCGACACTGGAAAATGTATCCAAGAACCAGATGGGTGGTGTACTGGGCGATTTTATATCCGAGGTCGACAACCAGACCGCGCTCGGTATCGGCAGCGATGACTACGTGCGTAATGTACTGGTATCAGCACTCGGTGAGGATAAGGCCAGCGGTATAATTGACCGGGTATTGATGGGGCACAGCTCCAAGGGACTGGAAGCACTTAAGTGGATGGACCCGCGTGCCGTTGCCGAGGTGATTCGACTTGAGCATCCACAAATTATTGCGATCGTGTTGGCCTACCTGGACAGTGACCACGCGGCGGAAGTGCTGGCGATGATGCCAGTACGCACACGACCGGACATTATCATGCGTATCGCGACCCTGGACGGTATCCAGCCGAAGGCATTGATGGAACTTGATGAAATCATGGAGCGCCAGTTTTCAGGTACCACAACCATGAAATCCTCCAACGTCGGTGGTGTGAAATCGGCCGCGGACATCCTGAACTTTGTCGAATCGGTGGTTGAGTCCGAGATCATTGACGATATCAGGGACGCCAATAACGAACTGGGCGACATGATCCAGGACCTGATGTTTGTGTTCGACAACCTCGCGGATGTGGATGGGCCCGGTATACAGGCATTGCTGCGCGAAATTTCATCCGAGACATTGATCATGGCATTGAAGGGTGCCGACGACGCGGTCAAAGAAAAAATATTCTCGAACATGTCCAAACGTGCCGGCGAAATGCTGCGTGATGACCTCGAGGCAAAGGGTCCGGTACGCCTTAGCGATGTCGAAGGCGCGCAGAAAGAAATCCTGGCCGTTGCGCGACGCCTGGCCGACTCCGGTGATATCGTACTGGGCGGCAAGGGCGCCGAGCAGATGATTTGATATGAGCAAGATAATCAACAAGGACGCCGTTTCCGGATGTGAAGCGTGGAGCCCGCCACGTGTCGTGGATGACAACCCGGCTTCCAATCAGGCCACCCCTGCCAACACCGGGTATATGACCGCGGCTGCACTCGAGGAGATACAACAACAGGCCTATGACGAGGCATGGGCAAAGGGTCGTGAAGAGGGACTGGTTGCCGGCAGGGAAGAACTGCTGAAACGCATAGGCAGCCTGGATACGATCATGAATAGCTTTGCCGAGCCGTTCAGCAAATTGGATGACGAGGTCGTATCGGACATGGCGGACCTGGTCATCTCTATGTTACGGCAACTGGTACGGCGTGAGATACGTACTGACCCGGGCCAGATCATTGCTATCGTACGGGAAGCGGTCGCTTCCCTACCAACCGCGTCACGCAAGGTCTATCTGCATCTACACCCGGATGACCTGGTCATTGTACGCGATACCCTGTCACTGTCGGATGATGAACGCAACTGGGAGCTGGTCGAGGACCCGATTATCAGCATGGGTGGCTGCCTGGTCAGAACAGAATTTTCGCAGGTTGACGCAAGGGTCGAGACACGCATCGCCAAGCTGATCGCACAGGTATTTGGCGATGAACGCAATACCGAACAAAGCGGTGACAAGGAGTGACCGGGGTGCAGCCGGAGATTGCAAATCGTAACCCGGCCTGGCGCCAAAAACTGATGGACTACAACCGTCGTGTCGGTACGGTGCCGATGGTGGTCGAGGGTAAGCTGACACGCATGGTCGGCCTGACGCTGGAGGCGGTTGGATGCCAGGCGCCGATCGGTGGCCGTTGCATGGTCGCAACGCCGGAAGGTAGTGACATCGAGGCCGAAGTGGTTGGCTTTGCCGGTGATAAACTTTTTTTGATGCCTACTGGCAACCTGCAGGGTCTGGTACCAAATGCCCGCGTGGTCCCGACCAATACCTCCTGTGTTGCGCATGTAGGCAATGCCTTGCTCGGTCGCATCATTGATGGCGCGGGCAGGCCACTGGACGGCAAGGGCGCGATACAGACAGAAGCCACCACCTCATTGACCGGCCGTCAGATCAATCCTTTACTACGTCACCCGATATCGGAGCCGCTGGATGTCGGTGTGCGCGCAATCAACAGCCTGTTGACCGTTGGGCGCGGACAGCGTATGGGCCTGTTTGCCGGTAGTGGTGTTGGCAAGAGTGTATTGCTGGGTATGATGACGCGCTATACCAATGCCGATGTAATCGTTGTTGGTCTGATCGGTGAGCGTGGTCGTGAGGTCAAGGAGTTCGTCCAAAACATACTCGGTGAAGACGATCTCAGGCGCGCCGTGGTGGTCGCTACACCTGCCGATGATCCGCCGTTGATGCGTATGCATGGCGCGATGCAGGCCACCGCGATCGCCGAGTATTTCCGTGACCAGGGTCTGAATGTACTGCTATTGATGGACTCGCTGACCCGTTACGCACAGGCGCAACGTGAAATCGCACTGGCTATCGGCGAACCGCCGGCAACCAAGGGCTATCCACCCTCGGTGTTTGCGAAAATTCCGCAACTGGTCGAACGTGCCGGTAACGGCGAAGAAGGGGGTGGTTCGATTACTGCCTTCTATACCATCCTGGCAGAAGGCGACGATCAGAACGATCCGATTGCCGATGCCGCACGTGCGATCTTGGATGGTCATATCGTGCTGTCACGGCAACT
This sequence comes from uncultured Gammaproteobacteria bacterium, assembly GCA_947258795.1. Classification (GTDB taxonomy): domain Bacteria; phylum Pseudomonadota; class Gammaproteobacteria; order DRJJ01; family DRJJ01; genus DRJJ01. The sequence continues at coordinate 284,390 of CAMYJU010000007.1, forward strand.
GGCTGAATCCGGTCACTACCCGGCAATCGATATCGAGGCATCGATCAGTCGTGTGATGCCCGAGATTACCGAACTGGATCAGCAGCGTCGTGCACAGGCGTTTAAGAAACTGTATTCCCTCTATGAGCAGAATCGCGACCTGATCAACGTCGGCGCCTACCAGCCCGGCAGCAATCCGCAGATAGACGAGGCTATCGACTATAATCCGAGGTTGATGGGCTTCCTGCAGCAAAACATGCATGAGAGTGTGAATTATGATCAGAGTATGACGCAAATCAGCGAACTGATGTCCAGGCATGTGTGAGAACAGCTGATTACTGGGAGCGACAATGGACAGATCAAAACGCATCAAACCGGTAGCCAAATTTGCACACCAGAAGGAGCGTGATGCGGCATCCGAGCTGGGCAAGTGTCGCAGCAGTCTGAATGATAAGGAGAAAAAGCTACAGGAGTTGCTGGAGTATCGCGACGACTACACCCGCAAGTTTTCCGAAAACAACGATACCTCGATCGACGCGCGGGTCATGCAGGACTACCGCCTGTTCCTGTCGCGATTGAATGAAGCCATCGAAATGCAGCGTGCACTGGTCAATCAGGGCAAGGAGGCCTGTGACCTGCAAACCGAAAACTGGATGGGACAGCGCAGCCGTGCCAACGCACTGGACAAGGTGGTAGAGCGCTACCAGAAGGCCGACGAAGACAAAAAGCAGAAGCAGGAACAACGTGAGCAGGACGAGTATTCTGCGCGTAACGGGAAATCCAATAACGACGACTGACAGACTGTCAGATATTGATGACAGTGAATAATTGAATTTTATCCTTACCTATATTGGCTGAATAACGTTTTTATTGAACAATATGTATTGGCGAATCCAGGAAATATAACTCGTTGCAGCACGAGGGTTGTAGTGACGTCGTTGGCAGACGAGTTAAACTTGGTCTAATATATGGGATTTATTCGGTGCAGATGGCGAACCCCATAATGCTATCTCCTTGTAAAATATAGAACTGTATCGCTATTCAACCATGATTAATATCCGGTCCGTAATATATCTATTTGCTATAAACTGAAAAATTAAATAACATCCTGTTAAATATGAAAATTAAGATAAATATTAGAAACAATCGGACTCCAAAAACTGTCACGCCTTTTACTGATCACAAAATGCGCGCCAGCTTTTTTACCGGTTATCCTGATGTTATGTGCCCAAGTTACCCATGAAAAGCCGGTGTCATCTATTAGGTCACTGGTATTATGTGTTTAAATATCAAAGGTAATTAGCAGCGCTAAAAAATAGTAAGTCATTCAATTTACGTTAAGTGAGGAAAGGTCGAAATGAGTACAGGTACAGTAAAGTGGTTCAACGCAGATAAAGGTTTTGGTTTCATAACTCCAGATGAGGGTGGCAAGGATTTGTTTGTTCACCATTCTGAGATCCAAGCTGGTGGTGGCTATGCAACTCTCAATGAAGGTCAGAAAGTAGAATTTGAAGTCGGGCAGGGCCAGAAAGGGCCATGTGCTAATAAGGTAGTACCTATCTAACTCTAAAAATTCAGCAGAGTTGCATAAGCACTGACACATAACAATGGGCTAAACATCGCAGGGGTTTCCACCCCTGCTGGGGCCTTCAAAAGCGTCGTTTGCTTTGTTTATTCGCTATCACTCATTTTAACATAATCTACCCGCGTCATTTTCAGTCCCGTTAGCCAAACTTATCTGAATAATGAGTAGAAATTATGGAAGAGTCTGAAAGACAAAAGTATTTGCAATTAGTTACGCGTAAGCTGGTTAGTCTCACTGCTGCTAGCATGTTAATTTTGTTGATAATATTTTATGTTGTCGAGTTAGTAAGTCTTGAGAGAACATACTTGGTCTCTTATGTTTTCTTGGCGGGATTAATTGGTGGATTTGTAAGTATACAACAAAGATTGCCGACAATAGGATTAACTGAGCTAAGAGAGCTTTCTAACTCGTGGCTTTCTATTCTTCTTATCCCGATAAATGGTGGTATTTTTGCTATTGTGCTTATGCTCATGTTTCTATCAGGTATTCTTGAGGGGGCAATGTTTCCTAAGTATGTACACTCACCAATTGACCAGCAGAATTTGGTGGCTAGTTTTGTGCAATGGTTAACGACAACATTCCCCAAAAGCGGCGCTGATGTCGCAAAATTGCTTTTTTGGTCGTTCGTTGCGGGGTTTAGTGAACGCTTTGTTCCTCAAATTATTCGTAAGACGTCTGATAATACAGATAGCAATTAATTCCAGCCGAAGTTACAAATACGCAGCTGAATTAGACGTTGTGTTTATTTAACGTGACTTATAGCCGACATATTCTTTATAAATTGCATTCATGGTCTATATCAATACGGCCACCTCCGTAAGCATGAAGATAATCCTTTTAAGTATATTTTTGATTTTATCGGGTTGCCTGGCTCGTCCGGTAATCGTTAAAACGGATGACGAAAGTCATACAAGACAAAGCCTGGAAATAGAGCAATCGGTACTGCAAACAGCGAAAACCGGAGACTGGCTGGTTATTCGGGGCTATCGGGCCACAGACAACCTGGTGTCCTATGCTACGGGTCTGCCGATCAGTCATGCCGGTATATATGATGCTGAATCACGTCAGATAATTGAAGCAGAGGCCCAGGGTGTACATATATCGACATTACAAGAATTTGTTGATAAATCATATCGGCTGCTGATCATTCGTCCCAGATGGCGTAGCAATGAAAATGCAGGGCTCGCCTGGAACAACGCCAGGAGACTGGTCGGGAGTGACTACGATTTACTGGGTACTTTGGGCTTTAACTACCCCAGTAAGTATTATTGTAGTGAACTGGCTGTTTCTGTTTACAAGCAATGGTACAGCGGCAAGGAAAAGTTTCCGAAAATAATAAAGCCCGGTGAACTTTATTTATATGGTGAAATTCTGTATGACTCTCTCCCCAGAGATGAAATCTAAAACTTGATCACGTGATCATACGATCAGGTTCACCCCGATCTGGCATAACTCTTGCTCCTTGTATGGCAGGCCCCTGAAATTGCCGCCCAGGAGAAAAAAATATGAGTACAGCCATGCCACAATCAGCCAATAATCCGCTGCTGCTTGCACTTGGAAATCAGCTTAATTCACCAGCCACGAATGCCACGGGCAATACCGGTATTCAGTCAAAAGCCAGTGAGAATAGTCAGTTTATACAGGTGCTTAGCGATTTTCTGTCAACGGCGGACGGCACCGTCACTTTACCTCAATTTTTAGCAGGTTTGGAACACGGGGCGAGTGCACTGGGGCAAAACGGCGTTGGCAGCGGACTGCCGCTGGAGGGCAACCCGTTGCCGCCTCATCGGCAATCCATCCTTGGTGAGCTGGCAGAAATACCGCTTGCCGTTCAGCAGGGCGAGTCACTCCCGGCCGGGTTGTCGGAGGAATTACAGGCCCGGCTTGCCGGGCATGATGCACTTGGCCTGGTTGCCAGCCTGGTCAATCCCTCACAGGTTGACGCCGCGCTGAATGATCATGGCTCGGCATTGTCGATGCAGCCGCAACTGAGCGCAGCCCTGGCGACGGCAATTGCGAATCGCCTGACCGCGGAGGCGGGAAACCAGGCCGCAGTATCTGAAGAATCACCCCAGGCCCAGGTGCTGGCAGCATTGGATTTGGCGGACGAGACCATGTTCTCTGATCCCGAGCAGGGCAATCAGGAGCAGTTTCTGAGGAACCTGCTGGAGAACCGTCTAGCCAATCTGCCGCAGGCAGCATCGGAGCATAACAGCCAGTTTCACCGTGAAAGCCTGGTTAGCCTGGTCAACGCCAGTGCGCCATTAGCAGCCACACCGGTCGAATCTGCGCGACCGGCATCCATGCCGACCCTGAGCCTGCATGAGCCGTTCAACCACTCGCAATGGCGTGACGAGATGGCTAACCGGATCAGCTGGCTGGTGCGCAACAATCAATCCGCCGCGCAGCTGCGAATAAATCCGGCACATCTGGGTCCGATGGAAATCAGTATCAACATTAGCCAGGAACAGGCCAGTGTCAGCTTTGTCTCCCAGCATTTGCAGGTACGTGAGGCGGTAGAACTGGCCATACCGCGTCTGCGTGAAATGCTGGAGCAGCAGGGCCTTAATCTGGCCGATGTGGACATCTCGTCCGGCCATTCCCATGCGGCACTGCAGCATGCCGGCAGTGGTAACGAAAGCACTGACGACAGCGGTCTGTCAGCGGGTACATCCGATGAATGTGGACCGGAATGTGAGGATACTGCCCAGTCTGCCACGCTGGAAGCTGAACAGTCGATCGGCATACTGGACGAATACGCCTGACCGGTTCCCGGCCCGGGCCCGTGACGGTTACCGGGTCCGGGATCCACGCATCCAACTGACTCCCTTCGATTTATCCCGGCCATACCAGGCCACGTTGAACAGGCATAGATGTAGCTGCCAACATGCTGACGGTAGAGTCTGTCACCCAGCTGTCAACATGTCGTCACCTGTACGAATTGCATTTCTAACTTATTGAAATAACTGCTAATAAATATCCCGTGATCAGTGGCACAGGTTTTGCTTCTAAACCGGTAGACATTTGCGTGAAACGGAAAAGGAAACATATCAATGGCCAGGAATGACGATGATCTGGAGCTGGATGTCTCCGGTTCAGAAGAAAAGAAAAGTGGCGGTAGCATGAAAATTGTCATCATTATTGTGGCAGTGTTGCTATTGATCGGTATTGGTGTAACCGCCGCCCTGTTACTAATGGGTGAAGATGAGCCGCCAATGGAAGAGGCCGCTGAAATGTCAGCCGATAAAAAGGTGGAGGCGGATGAAGAGGCTGTCGAATCACCCAAGCCACAAAAGAAAAAGAAGGTAAAACGCAAGGGTAAACCGAATTTTTTAGATATGACGCCTGCGTTTGTTGTGAACCTGAATGATACAGAAAGTGATGTGAAATTCCTGCAGGTATCTGTCAGCCTGATGAGTTTTTCCACGGAAGACATGGATCTGATCAGGGAATATGTCCCCCTGATCAAGAACAAGCTGGTGCTGCTGTTCAGCGAACAGAAATTTAACGAGCTGCGTACCAAAAAAGGCAAGGAAAAGTTACAGGCAGAGGCCCTGTTGACTGTACAGGAAGCGCTCACCGAAATGACCGGCAAGGAACTGGTCGACGCACTGTATATCACCAGCATTGTAGGGCAATAAACATGTCTGCGAATGATTTGCTGTCACAGGACGAAATCGATGCGCTGCTGCATGGAGTAGATGGCGGCGACGTTGAGACCGAGAATGATGAAGACCTGGGAGATGGCGATGCCAGGCAATATGACTTTGCCAGCCAGGACCGCATCGTTCGCGGCAGAATGCCGACACTGGAGATGATTAATGAACGTTTTGCCCGTCATTTCCGAATCAGCCTGTTTAACATGTTGCGTCGTACCGCGGAAATATCAGTCAGCGGGATACAAATGCTCAAATTCGGCGAATATGTGCACAGCCTGTTCGTGCCGACCAGTCTGAACCTGGTCAAGATCAAGCCGCTGCGCGGTACCTCGCTGTTTGTGATCGACCCGAAACTGGTTTTTATGATCGTGGACAATTTCTTTGGGGGCTCGGGCCGCCATGCAAAGATCGAGGGTCGTGACTTTACACCAACAGAATGGCGTGTGGTACACATGATCCTGAAAGAGGCGTTCAAGGATATGGCCGAGGCCTGGGCACCCGTCATGGATATTGAATATGAATACCAGGCCTCTGAAGTGAATCCACAGTTTGCCAATATCGTCAGTCCTACCGAAGTGGTGGTGATTTCAACCTTCCATGTGGATCTGGAAGGGGGTGGTGGTGATCTGCATGTGACCTTGCCGTATTCAATGATCGAACCAATCAGGGATCTGCTCGATGCCGGGGTACAGAGTGACCGTAGTGATGTGGATGAACGCTGGACGCGATCTGTGCAGGAAGAGATGCATAGTGCCAGTGTTGAGATCAGTAGTACCTTGCTGAATACCGAGATTACATTAGGTGACGTGGTTAATCTGAAGGTCGGTGACGTTATCCCGGTGGAACTGCCCGAGGAGGTTAACCTGGTGGTTGAAGGTATCCCAGTATTTACCGGTAGCTTTGGGTTGTCTCACGGCAATATGGCCGTGAAGGTGAAAAACAAGATCATGTTGTCAAACTCATGAACATGATCGTAAACAGGAACAGTGAGTGCAGGACTGGAGTATAAGTTATGAGTGATAACAATGAAGTCAATCAGGACGCGATGGGTGATGATTGGGCCGCGGCACTGCAAGAGCAGGAGGTCGCCGATGCAGCAGAAGCGGCGGTAATAGCACAGGAAGAAACACCCGATGTAATGCCTGCGCAAATGTCGGATCTTGAGGCCGAACAGGGGCCGGGCTTCCAGACAGATGACAAGCTGGATGTGATACTCGAAATCCCGGTCACCATGTCCATGGAAATCGGGCGTACCCATATCAGTATCCGTAACCTGCTGCAGCTTAATCAGGGTTCAGTCGTGGAACTGGACCGACTGGCTGGCGAGCCGATGGATGTGCTGATTAACGGCACACTGATCGCGCATGGCGAAGTGGTGGTCGTTAACGAGAAATTCGGTATCCGTCTGACCGATATTATCAGTCCCTCCGAGCGCGTTAAAAAGCTTGCATGAGCAGCGCCATGACCGATAAGGGATACCAGCGGTTACAGGCAGCACTCTATGGCGTGATGCTGATGCCATGGTCGGCCTTCGCAGAGACAGAACAGGCCCGCAAAACAGCGGATCAGCTGATCAAGCCCGCCGCATCCGGTACGAACCTGGTACAGGTGTTCGTGGCGCTGGCAGGTGTCATCGCGCTGATCGTGGTCGCTGCCTGGCTGATGCGCCGCATGGGTAACCTGACCGGTCAGCGCAATGAGCATCTGCGCGTCGTCGCGGCATTATCCATGGGCGCACGTGAACGTGTTGTGTTGATGCAGGTTGGAGAGCAGCAGTTACTACTAGGCGTCGCTCCCGGACGCGTGCAAAAATTACATGTACTCGATGAACCTTTGCAGTCCGGTGACAGTAGTCATCCGGTCGCCGCTTTCCAGGACAGACTGAAAAAAGTCATGTCCAGGGAATCCTGAAGATGAAAGCTCGCTATTGCATTCCAGCAATTCTGTTAATCGGGATGATGTCATCGCCTGTACTGGCAGAGTCCGGCCTGACCCTGATGACGACAAAACCAACGGCCGAGGGCGGTCAGACCTACAGTGTCACCCTGCAGATATTGATGCTGATGACGGCGCTGACCTTTTTGCCGACCGCGCTGCTGATGATGACGTCCTTTGCCCGTATTGCGATTGTGCTGGCGATATTGCGCCAGGCACTGGGTACACCGACGACACCCTCCACCCAGATTATTATCGGGTTATCACTGTTCCTGACCTTTTTCATTATGTCGCCGGTGCTCGAGGGTGCCTACCATGATGGGGTCAAACCCTACATGGACGAGAAGATAGCTGCCGATGTGGCGATCGAACGTGCGGTCAAGCCATTTCATGGTTTCATGCTGTCGCAAACACGCGAATCGGACCTGGCCCTGTTTTACAATCTGTCCGGACGGGATGAAGCGCTGGAATCCCCGGACAAGGTGCCAATGTCGGTACTGATACCGTCGTTTATTACCAGTGAACTGAAAACCGCATTCCAGATAGGATTCCTGATTTTTATCCCGTTTGTGGTGATCGATCTGGTAGTCGCGTCCACGCTGATGTCAATGGGTATGATGATGTTGTCGCCGATGCTGATATCGCTACCGTTCAAGATCATGTTGTTTGTACTGGTTGATGGCTGGACCATGTTGATGAGTACCCTGGCATCCAGTTTCGCGGTTTGATGAGGAGCAGATCATGACCACAGATATGGTATTGAGCCTTGGACAACGCGCACTGGAGGTGACCGCCTTGCTGTCTGCACCAATGTTGATCGCGGTGCTGGTGGTCGGCCTGCTGGTCGGGATGTTCCAGGCGGCTACCCAGATCAATGAAATGACACTCAGCTTTATTCCCAAGCTGGCTGTATTGGCGCTGATTATCGGTGTCGCCGGTGCGTGGATGCTGAATGTGATCCTGGACTTTATGCGTGACATCTTCCTTAACATACCCAACCTGATAGGTTGACCCCCGCCGGCTCGGTAACCGATATGCTGCTTGCAGTGAATGAAATAACATCCCTGGTAGGCAGTTACTTCTGGCCCTTCACCCGTATTGGCGCATTGATGATGGTCGCACCGGTATTCGGGGCACGCAGTCTCGTACCGAAACGCCTGCGGATTGCGTTAACCCTGGCAATTACCCTGGTCGTGGCACCGCTGTTGCCAGCACCGCCTGCGGTGGACCCATTCAGCGCCGATGCATTTCTGATCCTGGTGCAACAGTTACTGCTGGGAATATTAATGGGTTTTACCCTGCAATTGGCGTTCAGTGCGCTGGTGGTGGCGGGGCACAACGTATCGATGACCATGGGCCTGGGCTTTGCCCAGTTTCTCGACCCGACCAATGGCATCAGCGTCCCGGTCATGGGCCAGTTGCTGACCATACTCGGGACGCTGATTTTTTTGTCCCTGAATGGCCACCTGGTGGTGATCCAGGTAATGGTCGAGAGCTTCGAGGCCATGCCAATCGGTCCGGTGCTGATGAACCCGGAAGACTACCGCGACCTGGTGTTCTGGGGCGGACGCATGTTCCTGGGTGCGCTGCTGATTGCGTTACCGGCAACCATTACGATTACCCTGATTAATATCGCGTTCGGTATTATGACCCGTGCGGCACCCACGCTGAATATATTTTCGGTTGGCTTTCCGACCACCATGGGTGCGGGCTTTCTGATCCTGATAATTACCTTGCCCAACCTGTTGCCGCGCTTTACCGATATCCTGATGGACGCCTTTGACATTATGCAAAGCTACGGCGTTACCGAGGTTGCTGGAGTCTGAATATGGCCGACAATACCAGCGATCAGGAAAAAACCGAACAACCCACCGCGAAACGCAGGGCCGACGCGAAAAAAGACGGCCAGGTTCCCCGATCGCGTGAACTGAATACCACGCTGATGCTGATGGCCGGTTCGGTCGCTCTGATATCCATGGGAGACAGTCTCGGCGACGGACTCAAGCAATTGATGGTCAGTGGGCTCAGGCTGGACAGAAAACAGATCTTTGAGCCTTCCGCGATGCTGACCACGATCGCGGACAGCCTGTTCGCGGCATTCACCATGCTGTTGCCGTTAATTATGCTGCTGGTCATTGTTGCGATTATCAGTCCGGCCTTGCTGGGTGGTTACTCTTTTTCAGGCAAGGCACTTGCACCGAAATTCAGCAAGTTGGACCCGATCAAGGGCATGAAAAAACTGTTCTCGGTGAACGGCTTGATGGAGCTGGTCAAGGCCTTACTTAAGGTGCTGTTGATCGGCACGGTTGCATTTTTCGTGATCTGGTCGCAACTCGACACCTTGATGGGGCTGGGCACCCTGGACTTCAGGGAAACCTTCTCACGTTCCGTGGAGATTGTCGGCTGGACCTTCCTGCTGATCAGTAGCAGCCTGATCGTGCTGGCCGCGATCGATGCACCGTTCCAGATCTGGCAGAACACCAAGAAGTTAAAGATGACCAAGCAGGAGGTCAAGGACGAGAACAAGAATGCCGAGGGTGATCCGGAACTGAAAGGTAAGATACGCATGATGCAGCAGGAAATGGCCATGCGCCGCATGATGCAGGAAGTGCCCAAGGCCGATGTGATCGTGACCAACCCGACGCACTATGCCGTTGCGATCAAGTATGATGAAAAACAGATGAGCGCGCCGCGCCTGCTAGCCAAGGGACATGACGAGGTAGCAGCCCGGATCAGAGAAATCGCGGAAGAACACAATGTACCGCTGTTCGAGGCGCCGCCGCTGGCCAGGGCAATATACTTTACCACCGATCTCGATCAGGAGATCCCGACGACGCTATACCAGGCTGTGGCGATGGTCCTGGCCTATATTTACCAGATAAGAGTAGCGACCGAGCACGGCCTGGACCTGCCAGAAGTTCCGGTGGACCTGCCGGTACCGGACGATCTTGCCAACGGCAAGAAGCGTAAAAGATAATCTGTTATTGGTCGATGATATATAAAGATGAGAGTCGGATGGATGGTCTGGAATAGAAAGACGTTATGATACAAATCGAAACTTCAAGAAGTATCAGATATAAAGCTGTCGCTATAATTACGCTTGCCGTAGTGTTTTCGATTTTGTTGGTCTGGTATGGCAACGCGGTGTTATCAAGAATGGGCAAGACTCAGGGTGTCTGGGAGAAATTCAATACCCATGCCGTCGTTGTGAACAGGAGCCTGCTGGACATAGAGAAGGGCTTTGGCTATGGCGGGTTTATCCATCATTTCAAGAACCTGGTTATACGCCGCGATCTTTCCCTGGTCCCACTGATAGAGGAAGACCTGAAGGATACCTATAAAGCCATTGATGAGCTGTCAGAAATGGAGCCATCGGGCGACTTGCAGGCAGACATTCAGCAGTTACGAGGCGTTGTAGACCACTACGTCAGCAATTTTGCAGTAGCACAAGCGATGATCACTGACAACAAGACCACTGAGGAAATCGATACACTTGTCAAAGTTGATAACCAGCCGGCACTGCAGGCAATCAATACAATATCTGAGCACATTAGAAGTCATAGTAACGAGATATTTCAAGAGACAGCGCAGCAGATTATGGGTACGCGTGACCTGGTTGTCCGCGGTCTGTTACTGATTCCATTGGTGTTCATAATCGCAGTTACCCTGACTATGTTTCTGAAGCGATTGCTACAGACCAACCAGAATCTTGAAATTGCTAGGAAATACAGTGACGATCTGATGCAGGCAGTGCCTGATGCCTTGTTTATGATCGATGAGCAGGGCAATTTCCGCAACTCTAATCTGATGGCCCAGAAAATACTGGGTTATAGCAAGGAAGAACTGGGCCAGATGAAGGTAGAAGACCTGATACCAGCTCATTTTCGTCATGCCCATATCGGCATGCGTAATGCAGCAGTTAATGGTTATATCAGCAGACCGATGGAAAAAAGTATGAAACTGGTCGCGCTACATAAGGATGGCCATGAGATACCGGTCGAGATCGGTATCAGTTTCTCAATGCAGGAGGACGGGGTGATCTCGATTGCCAGCATGCGGGATATTACCGAGCGGGTTCAGTCAGAAAGCCAGCTGAAGCGTAGTGAAGAAATGATGAGTAAGGCGCAGGAGATCGCCCATCTCGGTAACTGGGACTGGAATCTCGAGCAGAACTCCTTTAACTGGTCTAACGAGATATACCACATGTTTGGGCAGAACCTGCAACAATGCTGTGCATCCTATGACCAGTTTATGGATCATATCCACGAACAGGACCGTGAAGCCGTCAGGCAAGCCATGCTTGACGCAGTCAGCACAGATGCACCCTTCCGTATCGAGCATCGGGTTGTCAGGGAGACTGGGGAGGTGCGCTATGTACAGGAAGAAGGAACTGTTATTCGAAATGATTATGGTGATGCCATACAAATGATTGGAACGGTGCTGGATGTTACCGAGCGAAGAAAAACAGAAGAAGGCATGAGGCTGGCACAGACGGTATTTGACAATAGCATGGAAGCGATTCTGGTGCTGGATTTCCACGGTAATATTGTTGATTTGAATGACGCGTTCAGTGCCTTGATCGGCTATGAGCGTGATGAGTTGTTACACACGGCACCCACCATGTTCAGTCTGGACCGGCATAAAACCGATTTTTATACGAATGTATGGCCGGTTATTACCATCAGGGATTTCTGGCAGGGCGAACTCTGGAGTCGTCACAAGAGCGGGACCTTGTCGCCCTGTTTGGCGTCAATATCAAAAGTAAAAGATAGTGCCGGGCAAGCGACACACTATGTCTGTATCTATCTTGATATCTCTTCAATCAAGGAAAGCCAGCAGCAACTGGAGAAGATGGCCCACTATGACCAGCTGACTGGCCTGGTAAACCGTCTGGTATTCAATGACCGTCTGTTGTCGGCGATATCCAGGGCGCATCGCAACCAGAGTTCATTGGCGGTACTGTTTATCGACCTGGATGGTTTTAAACAGGTCAATGACCATTTGGGTCACGAGGCCGGGGATGAACTGCTGATCGAGGCGGCCAACGCGATCAAGCACTGTGTCCGGGAAGATGACAGTGTCGGGCGCCTGGGCGGGGACGAGTTTGCGCTAATTTTATATGAACAGTCTGCACTGAACAATATAGAGCTGGTTGTCAATCGTATCCTGAAGGCCCTGAATAAGCAGCTTGATGATGGTGCCGGCGGCAGATTACAGGTCAGCGCCAGTATCGGTATTTCCCTGTACCCAGTAGATCACACCGATCCAGAGGGTCTGATCAGGAGTGCGGATCATGCCATGTATCAGGCCAAGAAAGCCGGCAAGAACCGATTCTGCTATTTTTCTTCTGATATCTACGACAAGACCGATCTGTCTGTCCAGTCATAATCGTGGTTACTTGCAGCCATTGTGCTGCTTCCACATCTCGGCATCATGGCCTTGCGGTATGTTTATGCAGGGATCACCTGCGCCATAGCCCCTCAGGCGGTTGTATTGCCTGATCTGTTGCGCGGTGAGAGGGTATGTTTGCAAACTGATTACTAGTTACTTTTCTGGCTGGTCTGCTTCAGATTTTCCAGGTGGTTTTCTATTTCCACAATAAAATCCTTGTACTGTTCCTCGTACATGAAATGCGCGAGTTCCTTGCAGGCACTGTTGGCGATATCCGCATGTATCTTCGCATTCTGGTGTTCGCCTTTTTTCGCATAACGAATCGCGGCATTGATATGCTGCCAGGTACTATGTTCGAGCTTTTCCACAATACCGCTACTCAGGCCGGATTCATTGCGGTGTTCCCTGAAATGTTTAGACAGGTCACCGACATCTTCTGTTGTAAACACACGCGCTTTATTGTCATTGTGTGGTAGTGGGCTGTAGAGGTCTGTAGCGGGGCTGCCTGGAACCGGATCGTCAGAATGTTGCACTTCATCCTCGGTATGCTGTTGATCGATAGTCATTTCATCGATAGCTGCCATCAGCGGGGAGTGTATGCCGTCTGCGTAACCCGAGTTGCCCTGGCCGTCCTTGTTATAGCTGTCCATGCGTTTTTGTACGCCGGTCCAGGCAATACTGTAGTAGATCTTCTCGATCGCCTGTATCAATGAACTGTAGATGCCTGGTTTCATAGTAGTGTCCGCATCGTCATGCTTTCAGCCGGTCACGACTCAGGCTGTAATGATGGAAGTACAGTTTAATTATAATACCTTTTTTATACCTTATATATTACTCGTCCTGCCGTAATATCACCACTATATCCGGTCATTTCGCTGATTTAAACATCACGACAACCTGTCCCGCTAAATTCTGGTTGGCGGCGATACAGGCGTATGTGCATGGCTCCGTTATCTAATAATCACCTAAGTCATTGTATTTATGTAAATAAGTATCCTGTTCCGGACTCACCCTGTAACAGATGATTCGGGAACGGAAATTGCAATATCCCTGTAGTGCCATCATAACGCCAGAAATCCGTCGCTTTGATGACGGCACCAGATCTGAGAACTGCTGAACAGGGATACAAATGGCCATCGCAACTGATACAGGTAATTTAAAAGGTCTGCTAAACGCCAATCTGGGTGCGCCGATTATGGTGCTGATGTTGATGGCGATGATGGTCATTCCGTTGCCGCCGATCCTGCTGGATACCTTTTTCTCGTTCAGTATCGCGCTGGCGCTGACCGTGCTGATTGTCGGTATCT
>CAMYJU010000008.1:0-129527 GCA_947258795.1 uncultured Gammaproteobacteria bacterium
GGCTGCGAGACATTAACATTGGTTAGCCCCTATATGTGCTACATGCGGCAAGATATAGCTTTTGCACCTGGCGAAGCAATAAGTCAGGTTATAATTGGTGAGTTTTTGGCAACTTTGTTTGATAATGTTATAACTGTTGATCCACATTTGCATCGTATCCGTTCACTGGACGAAATCATGCCTGACATTCAGGCAAAACATACCAGTGCAGCGGATGCGATCAGCGCCTACCTGCGCGGCATCGAAACCGACAAACTACTGGTTGGACCCGACCGTGAATCCGAACAATGGGTAGCATCGATCTCGGAGTTGGCCGCTTGCGACTATGTCATTGGTGAAAAACAGCGGCATTCGGACACCTCGGTGGCAATCACCCTGCCGGAGTTTGCGTATGAAAATCGGCTGGCCATCCTGATCGATGATATCGCCAGTTCCGGCCAGACCCTGATCACCGCCGCCAGGCAACTTTACCGGAAGGGCTGCGCGCGTGTTGATGCCGTGATCATCCATGCCCTATTTATCGAGGACACACTCAAGGCGATGAACGAGGCCGGGATAACGCGGGTGATCAGTAGTGACAGTATCCCGCATCCCAGCAACGGTATCTCGTTGGCGACGACACTGGCCGAGGCAGTCAGGGCATTACAATAGGCTGATCCAAGCTACTTGCCATACATCAGGAAAACGGGTATCAGGGCTACTAATACCAGCCCCGCATAATACAAATACAAACAAAACTTACAAAATTCTTTTTTCTGGTGCAAACGAGTTAAAAACTGCATATTCGTCTCTCTAAGCGTTTTGTATTAATCAATATCGTCCCATATACCTGCTTACCTATCCTTGATCTGGATCAATTTTTCCATTAAACGGGTTATTCAAATCACGTCGATTTGATACTTTCAAGCTACCTGCTCTGTAAACAATTGTCAAACGATTACCGGGAATTTCAATTTTATTATCAAATACTTATATCGATGTCAGCCGGAAAGAAAAAATTACAGCAAATTCCACCAATACATGATGACAGTTGTCGGGAATAGCGAAATGGGCCAAGCTGACCCAAAAGGGTTATACGCTGCTAAACAGCACCCTTGGAGAGCAATACGACCGGAATGGTCTTGACCAGGATTTTCATATCCAGACCCAAGGACCAGTTCTCGATATATTCCAGATCCAGTTCCAACCATTTCTCAAATGACAGGTTGCTGCGGCCTGAAATTTGCCAGATACAGGTCAACCCCGGTTTCACACTGAAGCGTTTACGCTGTATGCCCTTGTCGAACAGGGCAACGTCCCTGAGCGACATCGGGCGCGGCCCGACCAGGCTCATCTGCCCCCTGATGACATTGAATAACTGCGGCAGTTCATCCAGGCTGAGCTTGCGGATGTATTTACCAACCCGCGTAATCCTCGGGTCATTAGTAATCTTGAAGTTCGGGCCTTCCGCCTCGTTCATATCCTCCAGATCTTTGATCTTTTCTTCGGCATCTACCGACATGGAACGGAACTTGATCATCTTGAACAGACGTTTGTTTTTACCTACCCTCTCCTGGGCAAAAAAGATCGGGCCGGGTGAATCCAGTTTGACTGCCAGTGCAACCAGTATCATGACTGGCAAAATAATCGGCATGGATAGCAGCGTCACCACCAGGTCGAACATGCGCTTCATAATCAACTGCAGTTCATTCTGCGCGACCGGCTCAAAGGTTAACAGTGGAATACCGGCCAGGTCCACCAGCTGGGTACGCATGACCTTCAGATCAAAGATATCCGCCATCAGCCTGAACTTGACACCCTGTTCTTCACAGGCCTCGACGATATAGGAGACATCACTGAACATGCTTCGGGGAACAGCAAAAATAACCTCGTCCACCACCTTGTTACCGAGCACCTGGTCTATATCATCAACCGCGCCGATCACCCTGGCACCGCATATTTCCTCACCAATCCTGGTCCGGTCCGGATCGAGATAACCGATGATGGTCACACCCCATTCGGTATGTTCATGCAAGGTCCGGCACAGGCGTTGTGCCCGCTCACCGGTTCCGATAATCAGTACCTTGTAGAAATTTTCCTTGGATTCGACGTTACGCTTGAAATACCACCAGACCAGAATCAGGCGTGTCACAACAACACCAACAAACAGGGCCACACAAAAAATGATGATCTGGGAGCGACTGATAAACTCGACCTGTAATACAAAGATGAATGACAGCAATAACAACAAACTGATAGAAATTGCCTTGATCACCGACCACATATAGTCATAGATAGATGGAACGGACAAACGGCTGTACGCACCATACTGGTTCATTATGTAGGTATACGGCAACAGGAAGAATGGAGCCATAAACAGGTACTGCTGCAGGTCTGTCTTGACCGGCTTGATAAACAGCATCTCGAAATGGTAGGTAAATAGGTACACCATTAATACCAGGAAAAAGTCCAGGATCATCAGTAACCTGCCGGCTTGCCTGGATTTTTCGTCATATGTCTGTCGGTCTACAGGCATAGTGGTTTACTGTCTCTCTGTTCGGTCAGTGCCATTGTTTATCGTTCTGGAAGGCATATATCCTGGTAACACATATCCCTTAATGGCAGATTAACTGTTTAGCAGATTTTTTTCACCTTCAGTGCTGGCAATCACTACTGCCGCACAGGAATCACTGAACACATTGGTTGCGGTACGAAACATATCCAGAACCCGGTCTACCGCCAGCAACAGACCGATGCCTTCTGCAGGCAAGCCGATCGCCGCCAGGATAATAGAGATCGCCACCAGGCTGGCCGCCGGTACCGCTGCGACACCGATAGAGGTCAGCAGCGCGATGGTCACGACCAGGAACTGGGTTCCAAGACTCAGGTCCAGACCATAGGCCTGGGCAATGAACATGGCCGCAACGCATTCATATAACGCGGTACCGTCCATATTAATGGTCGCACCCAGCGGCAGCACGAAACTGGTGGTACGGTTCGATACCCCAGCCCTTTTCTCTACACAGTCCATGGTCAGTGGCAATGTCGCCGAGGACGAAGCAGTGGAAAACGCGGTGAGCAGTGCCGGCGCCATCGCCTTGTACTGCCGGAACGGGTGTACGCGTGCGACGTATTTCAATACCAGTGGCAGGGTCAGCAGGACATGCACTGCCAGTGCCAGCAACACGGTAATGAAAAACACCCCGGTCGACTCCGCCAGCTTGCCCAGCTCGGACGGCTCGATCTCGGCGACGACCTGGGCGACCAGACCAAATACGCCGATCGGCGCAAATTTCATCACCAGTTCGGTGATCTTCAGCATGATCTGGAACAGACCGCTCCAGAAATTGATCAGCAGGTCACTCGGTGACTTGTCTATGCGAGTCATGAAGTAACCGAACAACAGGCTGAAGAAAATCAGGCCCAGCATTTGTCCCTCGCTGGCAGCCTTGACGATGTTCGGTGGCACCATGCTCAGAAACACATCGGCAATCACACTGATATCACGACCGTTGACCTTGTCCGCTGCCACCTGGGCCTGAGACATGTCCAGCCCGAGCACCTGCCGCAAGGGCTGACCCTCAAGCAGACCCGGTGTAAACAGGTTGACAAATATCAGGCCGGTCATGATGGCCAGCAAGCTGCTGGCCATATAGAAGATGATGGTCTTGCCACCGAGTCGACCCAGACCCTGGCCACCGCCTGCATTGGCAATACCGGTAATGATGGACGACATTACCAGTGGCACGATGATCATTTTCAGGGCATTCAGAAACAGGGTACCAACGAAGGTAAACATGGAGATAAAGGTAATGCCGAGGATAGACGAGCTCTTGCCCGCCAGCACCCCGGCCACGACGGCCAGGGCCAGCGCTATCAGTATTTGCCAATGTAGTTTCAGACGCATCCTGCTTCCCGGTGACTGTTCAGGAAAGCCCTGTCGGGATTTCTAGTTGTTTTCCTGCTGTATCAGGTTCGATTCGAATACCTGCACCTCGGCCGCCATACGCAAGCTTGCCACCAGCCCCCTGATGGTGTCATCGGCCTGGGCTGTCTGGATCATCTGCTTCATAAACGTAAGCATGGACTCAGGCTGGGCTGCCGGATCACCATCTTCGACACCCAGCAGGGTCACAACGGCCAGATCGCCCTTGGTGGTAAAGACCTTCGCGCTGGGCTGGTTGCCTGCAGACGGCTTACCAAGACGAAACGCAGCATCCACAATTGCACGGTCTACCGACTGATCCGTCAGTGCGACCTTGGTATTGGCCTTGTAGGCCAACTCGTTCTCGGCCGCCAGGGTCTCCAGCTTGCCTCCTGATTTGATTTTACCGAGCAGATCATCAGCAAGCTTTGTCATCGCATCGTTTACCGCAGTCTTTTGCAGTTGCCCGCTGATCCTGTCCCGCACCTCTTCCAGCTCCAGCGGACGATCGGGAACATACTCGGCCAGGTGCACGACTACGATGGACGCCGGGCGGTCCGAATCTTCCTGTGGCAGCTCGATCAGGCCGCTATTCACAGCGCGCTTCAGATCGCCGGCAGCGAGCACGTCTTCACTGTATGTCGCACTCAGTACCTGTGGGTAGGTGGCTATGCCCTCACCACCCTGACGGCTAAACAGCTTGCTCTGTTGTATCTTCAGTCCCAGTGTGCTGGCAGCCACCTCCAGAGATTCCGGATTTTCGTAGGCCAGGTCCTGCAACTGTTCGAAACGTTCATAATAGACCTTTTCGGCCTCTTCAAGCTTGTAACGCGCGGTCAGTTCTTCCCTGGCCTGGTCGAAAGTCTTGATATCACCCGGCTTGAGTTCGGTCAGCTTGATCAGGTGATAACCGAACTGTGAGCGCACCGGCTGACTGACCTCTCCCTGCTGCAAAGCCAGGGCCGCGTCCTCGAGCGCCGGGTCCAGCACGCCTTTTTCGATCACACCGAGGTCACCACCCTGGGTCGCCGAGCCACTGTCGTCCGAGTGCTGTTTGGCCTGCTCGGCAAAATCGCCCCCCTTGTCCAGTTCCGACCGGATTTTGGTGATTTTCGCCAGCGCCTCCTGTTCGGCCTCCGGGGTGTCGACACTGACCAGGATGTGAGACACACGCCTTTGCTCGCTCATACCCAGCGTATCCCTAACCTCGTCGTAGTAACTGCGCAGGGCAGCCTCATCCGGATGGATCTCGGCCTCCAGGTCGCGGATATCCAGTTTGATATAGTCGACCTTGACCTCTACCGGTTTGACGAATTGATCGCGATTAGCGTTGAAATGGGCCTCGATCGCCGCGTTATCTGGTTTTGACTGCTCACGATATTTCTCGGCGCTAATCACAGTGTAACCCAGATCGACTGTACGACCCTGCAGACGCAACATGTTGTTGAGCTGCGCCGCGACACTGAACTCGCTGCCCTGGATACTCTGCACAAACTGCCTGACCTGCATCATGCGACGCTGCTCATGCTCAAACGATGAAATTGAATAGCCATTGTCTTTCAGCACCTGCTTGAACTGATCCTTGTCAAACTTGCCGTCTATCTGGAAGGCCTCGATGTTGCGCACCAGGCTGGATAGCTGCTCGTCGCTGATACGCATGCCGGCCGCGGTCGCTGCCTGTATCAGCAATTCCTCACGAATCATACGTTCCAGCACCGACCGCTGGAACTGCACAAACTGCTCGCCTTCCGGGCGCTGCTTGCTGTCGCGCAAATCCAGGTCCACCTGCCGGGCCAGCGCGTTACGGGTGATGGTCGTATCATTGATGGTGGCCACCTCGGGCTCCCCCCCGACCCCGAAATACTCGCCGACACCCCACAGGGCGAACGGAATAATCAATAACGCGACAATAACCCATGCAATCCAGCCGGTTGCGCGGTCACGAATGGCCTGCAGCATTTTTACCCACCTATATTTTTCTATTCATTCTGAGATACCTGCTGAAGGACCTGGCTGATGCCACCTGGATACCATACGCCCAGGCAAAGGCCCTCCGACAAGCGCTATAGACTACCATAAATTGCCCTGGAATGGCCTATTACGGGGTGACTTTATTCTGTGAATACAGATTATTGCGTGCTCTTCGTTGTTCGATTCGAGGCACATCTCGATCCAGTAGGTTCATTCTCAATAAGGCCATCAGAAGGCCTGGCAAAGACACGTGGCTAATACATCCATGTACATAAAAAAGGCGCTTTCTGTACAGAAAGAAAGCGCCTTGGTAGATGGCGGAGTGGACGGGACTCGAACCCGCGACCCCCGGCGTGACAGGCCGGTATTCTAACCAACTGAACTACCACTCCTGATTAGTGGACAGGAAATCCGGAAACCATCCCGGACCGCCTGCCTGACAACCCTGCCGGCTGCCTTGCTTGGACCCCACAAGCAATCTGGCTGCGATATGCCCGTGCAGATCGCAGCCAGTACAAGCTGGTGGGTGCAGAGAGACTTGAACTCCCGACATTCGCCTTGTAAGGGCGACGCTCTACCAACTGAGCTATGCACCCAAAAGAGCGCGCTAGTTTACGGCATCCTTGAAAGCTTTTCCAGCTTTAAATCCTGGTGAGTTGCTAGCCTTGATTTCCATGGTCTCGCCAGTCTGTGGATTACGGCCGGTACGGGCGGCACGGGCACGGACAGAAAAGGTTCCAAAACCCACCAGCGTAACCTGGTCCCCTGATTTCAGCGAGTTAACGATCGTATCCAGCACACCATCCACGGCGCGTCCGGCATCGGCTTTTGTCAGATTTGCTGCATCTGCGACGGCATCGATAAGTTCTGATTTATTCATTCACACATCCTCTTGTTTGTTTTAGTTAGGTTTGTCTTGCTTAATTCTCAAGTATTAACCTGCTTTGACCCTCGCCCACCCTATACGGCAAACCATCATCCAACTAATGCAGGAACCGTGTCTGGGACAACCCGGTAGTGATTCAGGTGTGATGTAAACGCAGCAGAACAGCCTGGATGCCCTGGTACGCCTGGCTGAACCCCGATCAGTCCAGTTTACACAAAAGTCGCAAGCAGCCTAGCAGGGCAGCAAAATCCCTGTCAACCGGATGTTTCGGAATTATTGCACAGATTGCAGTGCCGCCCGCTCGATTTCAACTACTTGTAGCATGGGAGTTACCCCCTGACATGCAAGGCGCAGAAACGCCTGCTGCCAGGGGGTGATGATCAATGGGGCCGGATTGAGCCGCCCTTGCCCTTGGCTGCCGATTTTCCTTTTTTATTCACTTCACCGCCTTCATCCGGCAGGGAAACAGGTAAATGCTGCAAGGCCAGGCCCAGCACATCATCGATCCATTTGACTGGATGGATATCCAACTGCTCCATGATATTTTCCGGAATATCAGCCAGATCCCGGCGATTTTCTTCGGGAATCACAACCGTGCGGATACCACCCCGGTGAGCCGCGAGCAGTTTTTCCTTCAGACCGCCGATCGGCAACACCTCACCGCGCAGGGTGATCTCACCGGTCATCGCGACATCGGCGCGCACCTTGATATCGGTCAGCGCCGACACCAGGGCCGTGCACATCGCAACACCGGCGCTCGGGCCATCCTTTGGCGTGGCGCCCTCCGGCACATGGATATGAATATCATATTTCTGGTAGAAATCAGCTTCGATACCCAGGGCCTGCGAATGACTGCGTACCACGGTCATAGCCGCCTGAATCGACTCCTGCATGACATCACCCAGTTGCCCGGTATAGATCAGCTTGCCCTTGCCCGGCACCTGGGTGGTTTCGATAGTCAGCAATTCACCACCCACCTCGGTCCAGGCCAGTCCTGTAACCTGTCCGACCTGGTCGTTCTCTTCGGCGCGGCCAAAGCGGAAACGCTTCACACCCAGGTAGTCCTCGATATTCTTCGGAGTGACCGAGCTTTTTTCACCAGCTTCCTTGAGCAGGATATTCTTGACTACCTTGCGGCAGACCTTGGACAGTTCACGTTCCAGGTTACGCACACCCGCCTCACGCGTGTAATAGCGGATCACGTCGCCGATGGCCTTGTCTGACATGGACAGTTCTTCTTCCTTCAGACCATTGGCCTTCATCTGTTTCGGCAGCAGGTAGCGCTTGGCGATATTAATTTTTTCATCCTCGGTATAACCCGGGATACGTATCACCTCCATCCTGTCCAGCAGCGGCGCAGGAATATTCAGTGAATTGGCGGTCGCGACAAACATCACGTCAGACAGGTCATAGTCCACTTCCAGGTAGTGATCGGCAAAGGTATGGTTCTGTTCCGGGTCCAGCACCTCGAGCAACGCTGACGACGGATCCCCGCGGAAATCATTTGACATCTTGTCTATTTCATCTAGTAAATACAGCGGGTTACGAACACCAGTCTTGGTCAGGTTCTGGATCAGTTTACCCGGCATGGAACCGATATAGGTGCGCCGGTGCCCCCTGATCTCGGCCTCGTCGCGTACACCACCCAGTGACATACGTACAAACTTGCGGTTGGTCGCACGCGCGATGGAACGACCCAGTGAGGTCTTGCCCACACCCGGTGGTCCGACCAGGCACAGTATCGGCCCCTTGAGTTTACGCACACGCTGCTGAACAGCCAGATATTCAAGGATACGTTCCTTGACCTTCTCCAGACCGTAGTGGTCCTCTTCGAGCACGGTTTCAGCCTCGGCCAGGTCATGCCGAATCTTGGTCTTCTTGCGCCACGGCACTGATACCAGCGTATCGATATAGTTGCGCACCACCGAGGCCTCGGCCGACATTGGCGACATCTGCTTGAGCTTGTTCAGTTCGGTATGGGCCTTTTGTCTGGCCTCTTTCGGCATCTTGGCCTTTTCGATACGATCGGTCAGCTCTTCGATCTCATTGGGCACATCATCCATGTCACCCAGTTCTTTCTGGATCGCCTTCATCTGTTCGTTCAGATAGTACTCACGCTGGCTTTTTTCCATCTGCTGCTTGACGCGTGAACGGATGCGTTTTTCGACCTGCAGCAGGTCAATCTCGGTCTCCACCAGCCCCAGCAGATACTCGAGCCGGGCACGTACCGAGCCGATCTCCAGGATTTTCTGCTTTTCTTCGAGCTTCAGGGACATATGTGCCGCGATCGTGTCGGCCAGGCGGCCCGGATCGTCGATGCCGGCCAGCGAGGTCAGGATTTCAGGCGGCACCTTCTTGTTCAGCTTGACGTACTGATCGAACTGGGTCATCAGTGAACGCATCAACACATCGGTTTCACGCTCATCATCGTCTTCATCATCATCAATCAGGGTGATCTGGGCAGTAAAGAAATCGTCCTTGCTGATATAGGCCAGAACTTTCGCACGCTCTGCCCCTTCAACCAGTACCTTGACAGTGCCATCGGGCAATTTGAGTAACTGCAGAATGGTCGACAGGGTCCCTGTCCGGTGGATGTCGTCCGGTGTCGGGTCATCAACGTCCGCGCTCTCCTGGGCGACCAGCAATATCTGCTTGTCGTCTTCCATCGCGTCTTCGAGCGCACGGATGGATTTTTCCCGTCCTACAAACAACGGTATCACCATGTGCGGGTAAACCACCACATCACGCAGCGGCAACACCGGTATCACACGGCTTTGACCATCTATTACTTCTGAATTCTGTTCGTCGTAGTCCATACTCGTATCCTTAAGGGAAGCTGCGACCTGACTGCGACCGCAATACTTCAGCTATTGACTAGGGTATAGATGTGGGTCAGACACCGGGATTTCAAGTGCCCGACTTGATCTGGTGATACCTGGCAACCGTTCATCCGGATAGTGTGAATCAGCACCAGGCGCCCTGACGGAAGTCAGGGCGTTGAGGCTACATTATTCAGATGATGACACAGCCTTTTGCTGGTCCCGGTTTTCAAACAGCATATACGGCTTCGCATCGCCATTGATAACCGCTTCATCAATAACGACTTTATGTACATCGTCCATAGAGGGCAGGTCATACATAGTATCCAGCAGCACGTGCTCCAGGATGGTACGCAATCCCCTGGCACCGGTCTTGCGCGCCATCGCCTTACATGATATTGCACGCAATGCATCTTCACGAAACTCCAGTTCACTGCCTTCCATCTCAAACAACTTGGTATATTGCTTGACCAGGGCATTCTTGGGTTCTGTCAGTATCTGTACCAGCGCATCTTCGTCCAGCTCTTCCAGTGTAGCGACCACTGGCAGACGACCGACAAATTCCGGTATCAAACCGTATTTAACCAGATCTTCGGGTTCCACATCGTGCAACGTTTCACCAATACTCTTTTCATCGCTTTTGCTTTTGACTTCTGCGGCAAAACCGATACCACCCTTTTCAGAGCGATCACGTATAACGCGTTCAAGTCCGGCGAACGCCCCGCCAACGATAAACAGAATGTTGGATGTATCGACCTGCAAGAATTCCTGCTGCGGGTGTTTGCGGCCACCTTGTGGTGGAACCGAAGCTACCGTACCTTCGATCAGCTTGAGCAGTGCCTGCTGCACGCCTTCTCCCGAAACATCACGGGTAATAGACGGGTTCTCGGACTTGCGTGAAATCTTGTCGATCTCGTCGATATAGACGATACCAGTCTGCGCCTTGTCGACATCATAATCGCATTTTTGCAGCAACTTCTGAATGATGTTTTCGACGTCTTCACCAACATAACCCGCCTCGGTCAGGGTGGTGGCGTCCGCAATGGTGAACGGCACGTTCAGCAGCCGCGCCAGGGTTTCGGCCAGTAGTGTTTTACCGGACCCGGTAGGACCGATCAACAGGATGTTACTCTTGGAGATTTCCACGTCTTCCTTGGTGTGCTTGATCTCCAGGCGTTTGTAGTGATTGTAGACCGCAACGGACAGGATCTTTTTGGCCCGGCTCTGACCGATGACATATTCGTTCAGTACCTCATCGATTTCCTGAGGCTTAGGCAGTTCTTTCGAGTCGCTGGATGACTTCTCCTGCATCTCCTCGCGGATGATGTCATTACACAGCTCGACACATTCATCACAGACAAAGACCGACGGTCCGGCAATCAGCTTGCGTACCTCGTGCTGGCTTTTGCCACAGAACGAGCAGTACAGCAGTTTGCCGTTATCGTCTTTGTCCTGCTTATCATCACTCATAGCCCAACCTCTATCTTGCTATCCGACTATACGAATATCTAACACTTTTTCAGCACGGATGTCCGTTTATTGACACCCTGGTTATCGCTGCGCATTTGTTATGCCATTATCCACGTAACCCAGTTTTGTCGACGCCCTACCCTAATTCAACACTGTTCTGGGCGTTCTGACAAGTATATCCTTACTTTTTTGTAGGTTTCTATACCTGTCCTTGCTTGCACCTATATGAATAATAGCTGCTAAATCAAGTATCTGCACTACCCCGCACATTCATGACCTCGTCGATCAGACCATACTCAGCTGACTCTTCGGCACTCAAGAAATTGTCCCTGTCGGTGTCCTGCTTGATCCGCTCCATGGTCTGACCGGTATGGTCGGCCAGTATCTTGTTCAGGCGTTCACGAATCAGCAGGATCTCCTGGGTATGGATCTCGATGTCAGTGGCCTGACCCTGATAGCCGCCCAGCGGCTGGTGGATCATCATGCGCGAATGCGGCAGCGCGAATCGCTTGCCCTTGGCCCCACCGGCCAGTAGCACGGCCCCCATACTGGCCGCCTGTCCAATACACATGGTGCTGACGTCGGCCTTGATAAACTGCATGGTGTCATAGATGGCCAGGCCGGCTGTCACGGATCCGCCCGGTGAATTGATATACAAATGAATGTCCTTGTCCGGATTTTCGGACTCCAGAAACAACAGTTGCGCCACAATCAGGTTGGCCATGTGGTCCTCTACCGGACCGACAGCAAACACAACGCGTTCTTTCAGCAAACGGGAATATATATCGTAAGACCGCTCGCCACGCGGGGTCTGCTCGACAACCATCGGTACCAGATTCAAAGCCTGTATCTCACTCATGCCACTATTATTCTTGATATCGGTCATACTGATTTATCCTTTAAGTCCCACCCCAGTCCATACGCAGTTTATCGGCTGGTAGCGCCTAGATTATGTCGACTGTATCATGAAAACAGCCATTTACCAGCGCTAATCTCAACCGGCCTGGTTGCCCAGCTCTTCAAACGATACCGCTTTTTCTTCAGTCTTCATGATCGACAGTACATGATCCACAACCTGTTCCTCCAGCGCCAGTCCCTCTATATTGGAGCGCAGATCCTGGCGTGTGTGGTAGGCCCGTTTGACCTCTTCAGGCTGGTCATAAGTCGCTGCAATTTCATCAATCAGGCTGCTAACCTTGTCCGGATCAACCTCGATATTGTTCTGCTTGGCCACTTCGCCCATCAGCAGGCCCAGTGATACCCGTCTGCGTGCCTGGCTCTCGAATATCTCGCGCGGTAACTTCATGTTTTGCATGGCTTCCGGCTGATTCTGCATACTCTGTTTGACCATATTATCGATTTCATGATCCACCAGGGCATTGGGCAGATCGATTTCATTCTTTTCTACCAATGCGTCCAGTACCTGTTTTTTGACCTGTTCCCGGGCTCTTTGTTTCGTTTCGCGCTGCATATTGGCACGTACCTCTTCACGTAGGGCGTCCAGGCTATCGGCACCGAATACCCTGGCGAACTCATCATTCATTTCAGGTAACTCGGCCTCATTAACCTTGTTCACATCCACTTCGAATACAGCCTGCTTACCGGCCACTTCCTTGCCGTGATAATCCTCCGGGAAGCTGATATCCAGTGTACGGTGTTCACCGGCGCTGGCGCCAATCAGCTGGTCTTCGAAACCCGGTATCATCTGACCGGAACCCAGCACTAGTGGCGTGTCTTCCGCTTTGTTGCCAGCAAACGCCTCACCGTCAATGCTACCCTCAAAATTGATAATAACCTGGTCCGTTTCCTGTGCCGGGCGGTCAACTTCCTTGAAGCTGGTTCGCTGGACCTGCAGCTTTTCCAGCATTTTATCCATGTCGGCATCGGCCACCTCGACCACGGGCTGTTCGATGGTCACGTCGGACAAGTCAGCCAGTTCAATCTCCGGATAAACCTCAAAGGTAGCGATGTATTCCAGTGCCTCTCCGGCCTTTATGTTGGTCGGTTCGATGTGGGGGCCGCCTGCAGGATTGATTTTTTGCTCGGTTAGCGCCTCATAAAAGGTGCGCTGCATAACCTCATTCATGACCTCCTCACGTACCCGGCTGTCAAAGCGCTTTTTCACGACCTTGAACGGCACCTTGCCGGGCCGGAATCCATCCAGTTTCACCTCGCGTGCGAGACTCTGCAAGCGCTTTGTCACTTCGTTTTCAATCTGCTCTGCCGGTACCTGGACCGTCATCTTGCGTTCCAGATTACCTGTGGATTCCACGGAAACTTGCATAGTGCTACCTCAAACCTTTGCCTAGTGTTAAATCAATCCTGAATATGGTGCGAAAGGAGAGACTCGAACTCTCACGGGTTACCCCACAGGAACCTAAATCCAGCGCGTCTACCAATTCCGCCACTTTCGCGTGATCTGTCATAACCCTTTGTAAACAAAAAGTAATATTGCTGTATATGACCTGTCTGACTGGGTCAGCTATTTAAGCCGACTATTATACAGCGATATTCGGCATACTTCATAAACAAACCGGGGATTGCGACTGATCCGGATCAAATCAGCCCGGATTTGTCTAGGCAGAACGCCAGGAAATTGGTGGGCCCTCAGGGACTCGAACCCTGGACCAAGAGATTAAGAGTCTCCTGCTCTACCAACTGAGCTAAAGGCCCATATCATCGTGTGCAAACCTGCACCAACAAAATGGGGTGGACGATGGGGCTCGAACCCACGACCACCGGAATCACAATCCGGGGCTCTACCAACTGAGCTACGTCCACCATAAAAACTACACATCACTGCCGGATATGGCGCGCCCGGCAGGACTCGAACCTGCAACCCTCGGCTTAGAAGGCCGATGCTCTATCCGGTTGAGCTACGGGCGCAGTTACTTAAAAATGGTCGGGGTAGAGAGATTTGAACTCCCGACATCCTGCTCCCAAAGCAGGCGCGCTACCAGACTGCGCTATACCCCGATAGTCCGGCTCAGAGATCCGGAAAGGGCTGCGATTCTACGCGTTAACCACCTTTCAGGTCAATAATAGCCGGATTTTTCTTTGTTTAGACTGCTTTCCACTCGCGTTCGGCTTCGGCCCGTGCGAAAATCCACTTTCATTATACGCGGCTAGGATTCATGACAGCAAAAATTATCGATGGCAAGGCGATCGCTGCATCCACACTGGACAATATCAGCGCACAGGTCAAGACACGTATCGATCGAGGGCAGCGCCCCCCCGGACTGGCTGTCATACTGGTAGGGGAAGACCCGGCATCACAGGTTTATGTGCGTAACAAACGCCGAGCCTGTGAACAGACCGGGATCCTGTCGAAATCCTGGGACCTGCCCGAAACCACCTCCCAGGCCGAACTGCTGACCCTGCTCGACCAGCTCAATGAAGACCCGGAAATCGACGGTATCCTGGTACAGATGCCGGTCCCGGATCAAATAGACCCGGAGACCGTGATCGAGCACATCCGCCCGGACAAGGATGTGGATGGCTTCCACCCGTACAATATCGGCCGCCTGGCGGTACGCCAGCCGACCCTGCGCTCCTGCACCCCGTATGGCGTGATGAAACTGCTGGACAGTACCGGTGAGACATACCACGGTCGCAACGCATTGGTGGTCGGTGCCTCCAACCATGTTGGGCGACCCATGATGCTGGAACTGTTGCTGGCTGGTTGTACCACCACGGTGACGCACCGCTTTACCCGCGACCTGCAGGTCTGCGTCAGTGAGGCCGAGATCCTGGTGGTTGCGGTGGGCAAGCCCGGCCTGGTGCCCGGTGAATGGATACGCCCCGGCGCAACCGTAATCGACGTCGGTATCAACCGCACCAGCGACGGCAGGCTGGTCGGCGATGTGGGTTATGAGCCCGCCGCCGATCGAGCGGCCTGGATCACGCCGGTACCCGGAGGCGTCGGGCCGATGACGGTGGCGATGCTGATGCAGAACACCCTGCAGGCAACCGAGCTGCATAGCTGAGCAGGACCACAACTTTTATTTTACTGGGGTTGTATGTAGATGCCGACGCGTTTGCTCTTGCCTTCAAAGCAGGCCTTGTAGACCTCGGATTCCATCACCCTGTCACCATAGTCACCATTGGAAAAAAGGTCATCCTCGAACAGGCGTAACTGCACCGGCTTGCCCTTATAGGTCCCCTCACAGGACTCGTAAATCAGGTCTCCACCCGCATCAAACTGCCTGAAGCTGTGCAAGTCACCATTATAGTGATGCAGGTTAATCAGGGTCTGAACCGGTGCATTACGGTAATCCGGTAAATAGGCGGCTGAATAGTCACGTATCACCCTGCCCCGGACGTCAAAGACATTGACCTCGATGGTATGCAGGCGATCAGGATTTTCCTTTTCCCAGCAAATACGACTGACCAGTTGGCCATTGGCCTTGTCATAGTAGTTTTCCTCGATGTAAAAGTCCGGGTTCTGTTCATACCCACCGCTCTTTGTCTCCTTGCGTAAGGTATTTTTCTTGCTCAGATCACCGTGTAGCGCCAGAATCGATTGAGCAAAACCGTTCCAGGTCTTTATATGAGACTTGTCTTCTTTCAGGGACTCAGAAGTCGTCGCTGCCTGTACAGCCATTACGGCCAAAGATAACAATATAAGTATGCCAGTACGCATTACTCCGCCCTCCGTTCTGATTCTTATTATGGTTTTTGATTAAAAAAGTCTGAAAAGTCTGCACACTTTGAACTATGACCACAAACAACTGGAAAAATTTCACGGTTTGACCATAAACCCGTTACAGATACATCGTCGCCAGTACGAGCGTACCCTGACAATCCCGGAATACCGCTATTTTCTGCGCCAGCGGGTACCACCCTGTCCGTCTTCGAGTACAATGCCGGCCTCCTGTAACAGGTCACGCAGGCGGTCAGATTCGGCCCATTCCTTGTTCGCACGCGCCTGGTCACGCTGTGCGACCAGTTCATTGATTTCCTCGTCACCCAGGCCTGTCCCGGGGCCGCCCTGCTGTAGCCAGCTCTCCGCATCCTGCTGTAACAGACCCAGCACCCCGGCCAGTTCGCGCATGGTCGCTGCTAGCGCGGCGGCGCGCGATTGATCGTCTGCGCGGCAGCGATTGATCTCATGGGCCATATCAAACAGCACGGCCAGGGCCTCCGGACTGTTGAAATCATCGTCCATAGCCCTGTTAAAGCGTTCCCGATAAGCGAGTTCATCAGCCGCCGGCACATGCGGCAGATCACGCAAGGCCGTGTACAGACGCACCAGGGCACCCCGCGCCTGGTCCAGGTTGTCGTCCGAATAATGTAACGGACTACGATACTGGCTGGACAGGATAAAATAACGGATCTCTTCCGCACGATAGGCCTTCAGGATTTCGCGCACGGTAAAGAAATTGCCCAGTGACTTGGACATTTTCTCTTCATTGATCTGCACAAAACCGTTATGCATCCACACGTTAACAAAATGTTCGCCGGTGCAGGCCTCGGACTGTGCGATTTCATTTTCATGGTGAGGAAATGCCAGGTCCATACCACCACCATGGATATCAAAATGATTACCCAGGCACTGTACCGACATCGCCGAGCATTCGATATGCCAGCCGGGCCGCCCCGCTCCCCAGGGGGAATCCCAACTCGGCTCACCCGGTTTGGCCAGCTTCCACAACACAAAGTCCAGCGCGTCCTGCTTGGCCTCATCGACTTCCACCCGTGCCCCGGCGCGCAGGTCTTCGATACGCTTGCCGGACAGGCGACCGTAGTCGGCAAAACTGCTGACATCGTAATACACATCGCCATTGCAACCGATATAGGCCGCTTTGTTGTCGATCAGCGTCTGGATCATATCGAGAATCGCCTGCATCGAATGGGTCGCGCGTGGCTCATGATCCGGTGGCATCACACCCAGTGCTTGCGCATCTTCATGCATGGCCTGGATAAAACGGCCGGTCAGCTGGTCAATAGGCTCGGCATTTTCATTGGCACGCTGGATGATCTTGTCATCGACATCGGTAATATTGCGTACGTAGGTAACGTCATAACCGCTGTAGCGCAGGTAACGCACCACGGTATCAAATACCACCAGCACCCTTGCGTGCCCGAGGTGACAATAATCATAAACCGTCATACCACACACATACATGCGCACCTTGCCCGGCTCGATAGGTGTGAACGGTTCCTTGCAACGTTTAAGGGTGTTGTAGATTTCCAGCATAGTCTTTATTCAACTCAGGTTTCACACGCGAGGCGCAAGCGTGCCGCGATACGATCCGTACCCAGCAGTGGCCATAAGCGTGCCATTTCGGGACCGGAGCTGTGCCCGGTGATGGCAGCGCGCAACGGCATGAACAACTGTTTTCCCTTGTTCCCCGTTTCCTTGCCAACAGCACTGGCGAAACTGCGGAAATCGCTAGTCAGTTCATCCTGCTGTAAAGACAGCAGCTCTACGGCAGCCTGGTAAAACGCCCCGCCTGCCTCGGCGATGACCTTGTTCGCATCATCGTTATAGGGCGGCAACTCATCGTACACGACCTGCGCCCAGTGCGATACCTGCTGCGGGAACAGGCAGTTATCGCGCACTGCCAGTAGAAAGTCCTGCCGTTGTCCGGCTGGCACCCGCTCATGCACGGCCCGCTGCTGCTCATCCCGGTAGTCGGCACACCAGTGCCAAAGTTCATCAATCCCGGTATGCTCGAGCGCCTGTTTCTGCCAGTAATCCAGTTGCGCCGGATCAAACCGGGCCGGGGCACGCCCCAGCGAGGCCGGTGAAAACTCGTGCTGCAGCGCATCGGTATCCATGAACCCGTCGTTGCTGTACTGGTGCCCGAGCCGTGCCATGTAATTGACTACCGCAGCACTGAGATAACCGGCTTCACGCAATGAACGTATGCTGCGACTGCCGCTGCGTTTGGACAAAGGCGCGCCCTTTTCATCAACAATCATCGCAGTATGGCCGTATTGTGGTAGTGGCAATGCCAGTGCCTGCAGGATCAGCATCTGCCGCGGGGTGTTGGACAGATGGTCTTCGCCACGCAACACATGGGTAATTCCCATCAATGCGTCATCCACGGCATTACAGAAGAAAAACGCCGGACCGCCGTCAGAGCGCTTGATAATAAAGTCACCGATATCCGCGCACTGAAAACGCTGCGCGCCGCGCACCATGTCTTCAAACAACACTTCGCCCTCGGCCGGCACCCTGAAGCGCCAGGCCGGCCGTTCACCACCAGCCAGCTTTTGCTCAATTTCTTCCTGCGTCAGTCGTGCGCAGGTACCGGCATAACGCGGTGGACGTCCACTGGCCATCTGTGCCTTGCGCGACAGGGACAACTGCTGTGGGGTGCAGAAACACGGATACATCAACCCCTGATTCTGTAATTGTTGATAATACTGCTGGTAAATAGCCAGTCGGTCAGACTGGTGATACGGGCCATGCTCACCGTCACAGCCCGGGCCTTCCTGCCAATCCACTCCCAGCCAGTGCAAGTCCTCGATCAGGGCCTGTTCATGACGTTTTTCGCTGCGTTCGAGGTCAGTGTCCTCGATCCGCAACACGAACACCCCCTGTCGACTTCCGGCATACAGCCAGTTAAACAGTGCGGTGCGTACATTACCCAGGTGTATCTCTCCGGTCGGACTGGGCGCAAAGCGGGATTTGATCTGTGTGCTCATAAGACGCACATGGTAACGGAAAGCGCAGACAGCCTCAAAACAAAGGGGCTTTGAGCCTGGAGCTCAAAGCGTTTATGATGGCAGGCTGCTGAACAGGGTATCCTGGATCACAAATAAGAAACCTGCGCTTGCCGCGAGCGGAAGCGCATAGACCAGTCACAGATGGAGATGCAATATGCGCAATGTGATCATTGTCCTGATACTGGCTGTATCAGCATTTGTTATATATAAATTCGTTATGCCGTCCCTGGCCGGGACTGACAAACCGGGCGAAACGCCTGTCACCACTCAAACTAAAACTGCAACAGGAGCCAAGCCCATGACCGTAGAAATGAAAACCAGCCTTGGAACCATCACGCTGGAACTGGATGCCGAAAAGGCGCCGGAAACCGTCGCCAATTTTGTCCAGTATGCGAAGGATGGTTTCTACAGCAACACCGTATTCCACCGTGTTATTCCCGGGTTTATGATCCAGGGCGGCGGTTTCGAACCCGGTATGAACCAGAAACCGACCCGCGACCCGATCAAGAACGAAGCCGACAACGGTCTCAAAAACGACAAGTACACCATCGCGATGGCACGTACACCGGACCCGCATTCCGCCAGTTCACAGTTTTTCATCAATGCCAAGAATAACGATTTTCTGAACTTTACCGCGCCGACCGCGCAAGGATGGGGTTATTGCGTATTCGGTAAGGTAAGCGCGGGGCAGGATGTGGTCGATGCGATCGAAAAGGTCAGCACCGGCGGCAGCGCCGGTCATCAGGACGTACCGG
Organism: uncultured Gammaproteobacteria bacterium; assembly: GCA_947258795.1. GTDB lineage: Bacteria > Pseudomonadota > Gammaproteobacteria > DRJJ01 > DRJJ01 > DRJJ01. Next base: position 19,483 of record CAMYJU010000008.1, read on the forward strand.
TTGAAGACGTGATTATCGAATCGGTAACCGTGCTGGAATAAGTAGCCGATACTGTCATTTGAAACCGCATGACCCGCACACCCTGTTTATCTCGGATCTGCATCTAGACCAGACCAGGCCGGATATCATAAAGCTGTTCAGGGACTTCGCTGAGCAGGACGTGCGTCATGCCGATGCCCTGTATATCCTCGGCGACCTGTTCGAGGTCTGGATTGGCGATGACGACGACGATCCTTTCAGTCTGGAAATACAGGATATCATTACCGGCATGACCACCAGCGGTCTGCCGGTTTTCTTTATCCACGGTAATCGAGATTTTCTGCTCGGCCCGGCATTCGAGCAACGCACCGGCATGCAGTGCCTGGCAGAGGAAACCGTAATTGATCTTTACGGTACGCCGACGCTGATCATGCATGGTGATACCCTATGTACCGATGATCATGACTACATGCAATTTCGAGCCATGGTCCGGGATACGGAGTACCGGCAGGCCTACCTGACTAAGCCCCTGTCTGAACGCCGTCAGATCGCCTCAGATTTACGCCGTCAAAGCCAGCAGGCCATGCGCCAGAAGCCCGAGGATATTACCGATGTGAATGCGCAGGCGGTAGCGGATGCATTCAGGCGCCATCATGTACAACGACTGATACACGGTCATACGCACAGACCCGCTGTGCACGACCTGATCATCGATCAGCAAGCCGCCCAGCGCATCGTGCTCGGAGACTGGTATAAACAGAGCAGTATCCTGACGGTCAGTCCGACCGAACTAGATCTGTGCAGCAAAAAACCGGGGCTAGCCACCCCGTAGCTCCAATAACCCCTCTATTTTTACTCTTAGCTATTGTTTTTTATATAAAAATATAAAATCGTTCGAAAAGGTGATTAATATCATAATTTTCTAAAGGTTTTATGCCAGCCAGCCGTTAATTTCAGTAAGCCGACAGATTTCAAGTCCAAATCGTGCCAAGAAGTGAGGAATACGAAATGAAAAAGTCATTGATCGCTATGTTTTATGTCCTGATAATGCTCGGTTCAGGCAGTGTCGTGGCTGCCGATGCCAATCAACCTGTCAAAGAGCATGCTAAAGCCAAATATGTCGATTCCAAGACCCTGAAAGAGGAAGGTTGCGGCTAAGCTATTGCGTAACGCCAGGGCCGAAAATCTTTCATACAACACGAAAATCAGCCCAGGCCTCAAAAGGCTGGTCTGCGCAACTGACGCACGTCACTTGCGCATATCGCGGCCCGGTATGTAACCATACGCTCAACTGATCGACTGCCACGGGCTCACCACAGACCAGCAGTCTGACAGTGCCATCCGGTTCATTTCTTACCCAGCCCTTGACACCCAGGCGTTCGGCCTCAGCCTGTGTGCTGGCGCGGAAGAACACCCCCTGCACCTGGCCACTGACCACACACTGACGACAGATCATCACGGTAACTCGATCGTAGCCGGCAGACCGGACCTCAGTAATGTGCCATCAGCCAGATCGAATACCACCTTGAGACGGTAACCACTGACCGACCCTCGGCTTTGCAGCTCGTAACCCAGCTGTCTGACCAGCGCACTATAAACCTGTCCGTTGGCCCTGACCTGTACCTTATCACCTGGTGACAAGGCGGATGCCTGTTGCGCATTGATCAGTGCGCTGGCAGCCATACTGCGCTTGCCGGCTATTTTCAGCATTGGCTGGGCCAGCTGGGTCTGGATCACGGTTTCACCGGCTGCTACATGGCGCGCCACGACCACACCCGCGTACGGTGCGTGAATCCGGCTGTAGTCCAGATCAAGCCTGGCCTGTTTCAACGCAGCCTTTGCACTGGCCAGTTCGGCACGCGCTTTCGCCAATGCAATCTCGACCAGTTGCTGCTCATGGGTGGACATCACGGTGCGATCAAACAATTCCTTCGCACGCTGCTCCTCGCGTTTCGCCTCATCCATCTCTGCCTGTGTCGCGGCAACACGCGCACGACCCTGCTCGACCCGTACCCTGAACGGCCCGGGATCCAGCTCCAGTAACAGGTCACCCTTGCTAACAAGCGCACCGATATCGACATGGACAGCCTGAATCCGACCGGACACCGGCGTACTGAGCGTTGCCTGTTGTGCCCATTCCAGTTTCGCATCAACACTGTCTGCGAACACAGGACCCGTAGGCAAAACCAGCATCATGATGAACAGATACTGCACCAGTTGCTGCTTCATGGTGACTTTTTCTCCTCATGCCTTGTTGCATTATCCGGTGTTTGTGCAGTTACCACTGGTGCATCGATCAACGCGTCAATACGTTCCCAGGCCAGCTCCAGCTCAAAACGCACACGGGCTGCCTCCAGACGCGCTTCGGAAAAGCGGCCCATCGCATCACCCAGATCTGTCCTCAGGTCCAGTTCATACTGTGCACGGCTACGGTCCAGATACAGATCCCGGAAATCGGTCAGCACATTGGCCTCATCACGCCTGGCATGCAACACATAAAGATCCTGCCAGCGTTCCAGCACTTGCTGGTGTATAGCCATTTGCTTCGCCTGCAACTCTGCATGCAGGCGCTTGGTGTCTGCCCGCTCACTGGCAATCTCGGCATCAACGGCACCACCTGTGTACAGCGGGTATTTAAAAACCAGTCCGACACGGAAGGGATCACGGCCACTGGTTTCCCGCGAGTACTCGGCCGCCTCCAGTTGCGCATCAATGGTGGGGCCGCCTCCTGCTTCGGCACGCTCGAGTCTCGCCTCGGCCGCAGCCAGCTGGCGGCGCATGGCCCGTAACACCGTATTGCGGTCCTGCGCCTGTTTTTGCATCTCTTCCAGTTCCGGTTGCTTACGTTTCTGATGTTGCAACACCGGTAGTTCCAGGTCGGACGACAGTTGACCGGTGCGATTCATACTCAATGCCAGCCTGGAGCGTGCTACCTGTCGCGCAATATCCGATGTATAGCGCTTCCGACGCGCCTGCTGATACCTGTTTTCGGCGGCCAGCAGATCCACATCGGAAACCTGTCCAAGCTCACTACGGTCACGAACCTTGTCATAACTGACAAATGCGGTCGCCATATCTTCATTATCACGAATGTAGGCCAGATCAGCCAGGATCACATTGAAATAGGCCTGCATGATGCTGATACGACGTAAACGAATCACACTGTTCAACAGCAAACGCCTGCCGGTGATATCCTCTTCGCTGGCACGCAGACCTGCCTGGTGACGACCAAAGTCGTACAGGCGCTTGTTGATTTCAAGTGCAACCCGATTATCGTCATTCTGTTCGATCAGGGCGGTGTCGCTAGGTTCGATATAACGCAAACGCCCGGTGACCGACGCATTCACACCGAACTCCGCCTCCGTTTGTGCCTGCTGTGCCAGGGCCTGGTCCAACTCGGCTTGCGCAGCGAGCACATCCGGATGCATCGCATGAGCCTGCTGTAGTGCGAAATCCAGTGTCAACGGTTCCGGTAAGGGTGCGGGTTGTTGCGCAAACACAAGACCACCAGCCTGCAAACAGACCATGACCACAGTCAGCCGTGCAAGCCGGCCATACCAGGCTGTCAGAACGCGATAGTCTAGCAGTGAACACATGTTTTTATAATTATTAACTGCCTTCAGCGGCACGTAACGCCTTGCGTTTTTGTCGCTTGTAACGGGTAAAGCTGGTTTTTTTATAAAGCCCCTGGCTGGCATATTCGCCCAGCCAGATGAATTCCTGTACGCCGGTTGCGGCGCCGGTATAGCGAACCACCAGCTTGCCATCCAGATCGAAAAAGGCCATCACCGGTGTCGCGCCACGATTGCGACTCACCTTAGCGAAAAAGTCCTTGGGTGTGGTCGCATTACCCTGAAAATCGGTGATCTCGAACGTGGTCTCGATATCGACGGCATAAAGCAGAAAGTGTTTCTTGTAATAATCCTGCACTTCCGGCTGATTCAGAACCGTTTCTTTCATACGATGACAGAATGGGCACTCCTCCTGCTCGAAAAACAGGAATATCCCCTTCTTGTTGTCGTCGCGCGCGGTCTGTAATTCTTCCGTGAAGTCGCCCAGTGACTGGTCGAAGAAATATTCATACGGGTCACGGGGGGCCTGGGCAGCTACCGTCGACAGGAATGAAAGCGTCATCACGGCCATCAGAAAATGTACAAATTTGTGTCTGTATTGTTGAGTTTTCGCCATAACAGTAGTTTCCCTTATCCGGGTTAAGCAGGTCAATCCCAAACCAGATACTAGCGCACTGCTAGCACTATCAAACTGACCTTTTGCTTCGTCCAGCTGCAAGCTGTCAGTACACATCTTGTTGTTATTTCGGTAAATTCTATCCGTCCCGTCAGATCGGGCTTATAATCGACCAATGAAACCAGTAAGGTTTATGACAAGCGCGTAGATAGTGAGTTCAGACTCACCCGGAAAACGGAGACCCAGATGACCACCATTGCACAAGATGACCTGATCAGCAGTGTCGCTGATGCTTTGCAGTATATCTCGTTTTATCATCCGCCGGATTTTATTCACGCACTGGCTGAGGCCTATAAACGGGAACAGTCCCCTGCCGCGCAGGATGCCATTGCACAGATACTGGTCAATTCCCGTATGTGCGCCGAGGGGCACCGCCCGATCTGCCAGGATACCGGTATTGTCACCGTGTTTGTCGAAATCGGCATGGATGTCCGCTGGCAGGCAGTGATGGGGCTGGAAGAAATGATCAACGAAGGCGTACGCCAGGCCTATACGAATCCGGACAACCCGCTGCGTGCATCGATAGTCAGTGATCCTGCCGGACTACGCAGGAACACCGGTGACAATACCCCGGCCGTGATCCATACGCGTATAGTGCCGGGCAACCAAGTTGATATCATCATTGCCGCCAAGGGTGGTGGCTCGGAAAACAAGGCCCGCTTCACGATCCTGAATCCGGGTGACGATATCGCTGGCTGGGTAGAACAAACGCTACCCGGGATGGGGGCCGGCTGGTGTCCGCCCGGCATCCTCGGCATCGGCATCGGTGGTACCGCCGAGAAGGCCATGTTGCTGGCCAAGCAGTCGCTGATGACACCGATCGATATAGCGGAACTGTTACAGCGTGGCCCGGACAACGCCCTGGAGGAGCTGCGCCTGGATATATATCGGCGCGTGAATGCGCTCGGTATTGGCGCCCAGGGGCTAGGCGGCGTCACCACCGTGCTGGATGTGAAGATTTGCGATTACCCGACCCACGCGGCCTCGAAGCCGGTAGCGATGATCCCGAACTGTGCCGCGACCCGGCATGTACATTTCAGTCTCGATGGCAGTGGCCCGGCGCGACTGGCACCACCGCAGTTGCAGGACTGGCCGGATATCACTTGGGAGGCGGGTGCACAAGCGCGCCGGGTCAATCTGGACAACATCAGTCAAAACGAGATCAAGCAGTGGCAGCCGGGTGAAAGGCTGTTATTGTCTGGCCACCTGCTAACCGGTCGCGATGCGGCACATAAACGTATTGCCGAACTGCTGCAGTCGGGACAGGCACTGCCCGACGGGCTGGACTTCCATAACCGCTTTATCTATTACGTCGGACCGGTCGATCCGGTTGGCGACGAGGTGGTCGGACCAGCGGGACCGACCACCGCGACCCGCATGGACAAATTCACCGATATCATGCTGGACCAGGCCGGACTGTTGGGCATGATCGGCAAGGCCGAGCGCGGCCAGCATACCATTGACGCCATACGCGAGCACCAGTCCGTTTACCTGATCGCAACCGGTGGCGCGGCTTACCTGGTGGCACAGGCGATACGCGACTCACGCGTGGTCGCATTCCCGGAATTGGGTATGGAAGCCGTATATGAATTTGATGTACAGGATATGCCGGTGACCGTCGCGGTTGACAGCCGGGGTGTCTCGCTACATCAAACCGGTCCGGCCGAGTGGCAGGCAAAGCTGGCCGGTATACCAATTGAACAGGGGTGAGTGGGCACTGGCGGGCTAGCGTCTCAGTATCGACGCCCATCGCCAGAAATTCAGCAGGCTGGCCAGGGCCGCGGCGACATAGGTTAAGGCCGCTGCCAACAGGATCTTGCGTGCCGCTGGCATATCCTCTGCATGCAGATACTGTCCGGCCTCCAGTATCGGCAATGCCCGGGAAAAACTGGCATTCCATTCCACCGGCAAGGTCACCAGCTGTACCAGTACACCCAGTAACATGCCCGATGCAGCCAGCAACAACAGGCCTCCTCCGGCAGCAGGTGCGCGTGTGATTGCGGCCAGTACCGGCGCAATCATGATCAGGCCCACCGAGATTTTTTGTAATACCTGGTACAGTAATACCACCCGGGTACGCCATAACATGGGCGCATACTGATTGGCATGCTGATGCGCATGACCGACCTCATGCGCCGCCACCACGACCGCAGTCAGGGAACGCCCGTTATACTTGTCGGCGGTCAGGCAAACCCGTTGCTGTTGCGGGTCATAAAAATCGGCCTGCTCATGACTTTCGACCTTTACCTCGGGCAGATGTAGCTGTTTGAGCAGGTGTTCCGCAAACTGCCCGCCGGTACCGGCCAGGTCGGCACGATCTGCCGAGTATCGCTTCAGCACACTGCGCACCCACAGCGTCGGCCCAAACACAATCAGCAACAACAATATCGTGACACCTACAATCGCCATGATTGCCTAGCAGGCCTGCAGACCGCTCGTCAGATCAGGATACATCGGCTCCACCCCCAGATGGGTGCGCATCAGGCTATTATCAATGCGTTTCGATTCGGCCAGATAAGCAAGCATACCGGCGCTGAGTTGTTCGCTGGCCTGTGCCCGGTTGATCTCTGGTGGACGCGGCAGGCCCATGTAATCGGCAACCTGAAAGAAATAGTCGGTCATGGTCGACGGATGACCGTCACTGACATTGTAAACCACAGCTGGATGATCGTGACGGGCTGCCGCCAGGCAACAACGCACCAGGTCACTTGCGTGGATACGATTACTCCAGGGTGATTCATGCCGATCAAGCACCGGGGTGCCACTTTCGAGGCGTTTGCGCGGCAGACGTCCCGGCCCGTAGATCCCGGGTACGCGCAGGATGACTGACGAGACACCCCTCGCCTGTGCCCAGGCAGTGAACAGCTGTTCGGCATCGACACGCCTGCGCGCGCGATCGACCTGCGGCGCAACAGGCCGGTCTTCAGTCACCCATGCGCCTTCACAATCGCCATACACGCCGGTGGTACTGATCAACACCGCACGATCCGGATATGTTTGAGACTGGGCGGACACAAAATTTCGCATCCGGCTATCCTCGACACCACCTGATGGTGGTGGTGCAAGATAATACAGCCAGGCATGTTGCAGATTGATGTATTCAGCATCCTGTTGCCGGTCCAGGTCAGTTCGTACCACATCCAGACCCTGTTCGGCCAGATACTCAGCACGCTCTGCACGCCTGACCAATACTGTCACCTTGTTGCCCTGCTGCAGCTCCTGCTTCGCTATCTGTTCACCGATATAACCGCAGCCAACGATGACAATACGTCTGCCTGACATGACCTAGTCCCGCACCTGAAATTCTCCCCATAAGGGCAGATGATCCGATATGCGCCAGGACAACTGGTTTTTTGTCAAGTCGCGGGATTGCAGGACCTGATCGGCAAAATTAAAACTGCCACCCTGCAGGTAGTTCATGGACAGCATCGGCAGATTGTCCTTGCCGGTAAACCAGGCGATCTGGTCATAGAATTTTTCCTTTTCGGGTTTACCCGGTTTACTGAACAGTGACCTGGGCTGGTTGAGCAAATCCTCGGGTACGGTCAGCCCCTCCGAGGTCAGCGCCTTGTACAGATCATCGTCAAGCCTGTCGATATTGAAGTCGCCCAGCAGGATCAGGTTCTGGTTCCATTTTCTGCTACGTCCGGCCCATTCGGCCATCCATCTGGCAATCGCTTTCAGCTCGGGGATTCGTTCCCTGGGGCTGTCACCATATAACACATGCATGGTCACCAGGATAAACGTCTTTTTGCCGCAACGAAAACTGACCGCATAGGGCGTCCGTGCAAATTGCTGTTGCAGCGCATCGGCACTGATTTCTTCCAGCCAATCCGGCGGCACCACCAGTTCTCCGGCCAGACCGGACAGGGCGAGCTTGCGCGTATCGAACAGATAAGCCATGCGTTCATTGTTACCCAGGTCACCCAGGGTCACATCGGTCATCAAAAAACCCCAGTTTGGTCCCAGCACCTTAAGCAAATGCCTCAAGGCGCGGATATTGTCCTTGACCTCCTGCACCGCAACCACATCAAAGCGTGCAACGATATCCGCTATCGCCAGAAGTGATTGCAGATCGCGTTTCGGACTGTCGTCATCACCCGACTTCCATTTGTCATTTAGATCGCCAAATGCACGTATGTTCCAGGTGGCAATCAGCAGGTTATCGTCAAGACGTTTGGCCGGGATCTGCTCATCCAGGGCATCACGTAGTATTTTCAGATCCGCCTGTACCGTCGCAGGCGGGGTATCGGTAATCTTAGCCATTATTCCACTCCCTGTTGTCACGCCATCTGTATGAATCAGCATACACCAAATCAAGCACATACGAGTACGGACTTGACCCGATCCGACAGTCCATGTAGATTGAGCCCCGCTTCAGGTGTCCTGATAAAGGATGAAACGGGAAGCCGGTGATAGTCCGGCGCTGCCCCCGCAACGGTGATCGAGTAATCACGCACATGCCACTGTGACCCTATCTAGTCATGGGAAGGCGCGTGACATCACACTGGTTCAACCAGTGACTCGTCAGCCCGGAGACCGGCCAGAGGCAAGCAACCAGTACTGCGGAGGGCGGTGTGACGGTTAGTGCCTCCAACAGGTTTCTGTCCGTTCGTATCACCTCCCCCGCTGTTCTGATAATAACGATACACCGGGGAAATAGATGAAAAATTCGACACTAGCATACCTGCTGACCGGTCTTACCGGTGTCCAGTCAGGTCTAATCTGCCTGAACACTTATGCCAGCACCGAACAGGAGCCATCGCCTGTGATCGTGACCGCTACCCGTCTTGACAATACCGGGGAACAGGCACGGGGTTTTGTCACCGTGATCACGCGTAAACAGATCGAATCAAACCCGGCGCAGACCCTGCCACAATTATTATCACAACAGGCCGGTGTACTCAGTCGCAGCCTGTTTGGCAACAATGGCACCCGCGCAACCGTCGATATCCGCGGCTTTGGCGCTACTTCCGGACAAAACACACTTATCCTGGTGAATGGCCGACGCCTGAACGATATCGACCTTGCCGCAATCGACTTCTCTTCGATACCATTGCAGAATATTGAACGCATTGAAATCATGCGTGGTGGCGGCAGCGTGCTTTACGGTGATGGCGCGGTAGGGGGTGCGATCAATATCATTACCCGTACCCCCGAAACACCGGGAGTCAGCGGCTATGCAGAACTGACCGCCGGCTCCTTTTCCCACAAGGAAATCAATGCACACCTGGATACTGTTTCCGGTCCCTGGGCCATGCGCCTGGCCGTGCAGGGCATCGATTCCGATGGTTATCGCGACAACAATGATCTGCAACAGCGCAACCTGCAAGGTGATGTGCGTTACTCCAGCCAGGCACAGGAGTGGTATCTGAACTTCAGTGTCGATAACCAGGAGCTGCGCCTGCCCGGCGAGCGCCGGGTCAACACCGGCACCGGCCTGGATGAACTCGGCAATGATCGCCGTGGCACCGGCACGCCAAATGATTTTGCCAACCAGGATGGTTACCAGATCACTGCCGGTACGCGCTTCGATCTCGGCAACAGCACGGACGCGATTATCGATATCGGCTATCGCAGCAAGGACCAGCAGGCGTTTTTTGATGATTATGATTTTGGTGGCCTGTTTTCAAGATATGTTGACACCACCCTGTCGACCTGGTCTGTCACCCCACGCTTCACACTGGATCACAGCCTGTTCGATCGCAACGCAACCACGATCGCCGGTATCGACTATTACAATTCAAGCTACGACTCGGGTCGCAGTCAGAACGAGGCCAGCAGTTCCACACCGGTCCACCGCGTAGACATGGAACAGCAATCCACCGCCGTGTATGTCGACACAAGCGGCAAACTGTCTTCAGACAGCGCCTACAACCTTGGCGCCAGACTGCAATGGGTCAGTACCGAGGCACGTGATCGCTACGATCCCACCGCACCAGGCGGCGCATTCGACAGTCAGGCCCCGGACTTCGATCGTGCGGACCGGGTACATATGCTGGAGGCGGGCCTGCGCTATCTGCTGCAAGCCGATACTGCGGTACACTTCAAGGCCACACGCAGCGCACGTGTTGCGACACTGGATGAGCTGTATGAATTCAACAGCAGTTTTTCACGCGTATTCTCGCCGTTAAACCCGCAAACGGCTACCGGCGTTGATCTCGGCGTCAACCATAAACGCGATGACTGGCGTATGACTGTGAATCTCTATTTTCAGGAGCTCAACAACGAGATTTATTTCAGTCCGGCCACCTTCACTAACATTAATCTGGACCCAACCAGTCGTAAAGGTTATGAGCTATCCGCTTACAGGAAAATCAGCCAGCTACTGTCTGTCAACGCCAACTATACTCGCATGATCTCGAAATTCCGTGAAGGGCCGTTTGCCGGCAAGCGGGTACCACTGGTACCCCTGGATACAGCAAGTCTGCAGGCCATATGGCAAGCCACGCCTGAAACCCAACTCAACGTGATCGCCAACTATAGCGGCAGCAAGTTTTTTGATAACGACCAGGCCAATAACTTCGGACTGAAGATACCGGGTTACAGCTGGATAGATCTGCAAATCAACCACGACATCGGCAACTGGAAACTGAAGGCGGCGGTAAACAACCTGTTCGATCGCGAGGCTTACAACTATGGTGTAAGCAGTAACTTTACACCGGGGCGTTATAACGCCTACCCGTTACCGGAACGCTCCTACAGCCTGTCGCTGAGTGGAACATTCTGATCAAAGCAGAGAGCACCCTGTCAACGGAGAGGGTTGCTCCAGCTTTTCGTTGTACCGCTTATCGCCTGCCCAGAGCCTCGAGCACGACCCGCCATTCTTCCAGTTTCTGTTCACGCGTCATCATCGCCATGGCCGGGCTGGTCGACACCAGTCGCTGGTACTTGATTGTCCTGTCGACATCCTTCAGTGCCGGTAATACACGTTTCATGTATTCTTTCTCTGCACGGGCACCATTAAAAAAGACATGATGGATTCCGGGTGCCAGCCCGAACAGACTTTCAAAATCGTTTACCCGGATAGATTCATCCCTGATCGAGGAATCCAGACTGCCTTCGCGCTGACAGGCATGCAGTACATCCCATAACGCGATCCGGTTTTGTACGAGCATGCCTGATCTGACCTGATAGTCCACAGCACTATCAAAACCCAGTATCTGGCCCAGAATAAACCAGAATGCATTACGCCGGTTTGCATAGTACTGGTTCTGTGCCAGTGACTCCTCACCCGGCATACTGCCAAGTATCAGCACCCGGGCATGCGCATCGACGATTGGCGTAAATCCGTATTTCAGCATATGACCTGGTGACGATTACAGGCGAGCGGATTTTTTTCTGGCCTTGTCCAGCAAGCCGCATAACCGGGTTGTTCCCTGCAACAGGCGCAGGGTCTGACGCTGGATAATATCGGCGGGCAAAGTGTACACATGACCCTGTTTTACAGCTCGAATATTCTTCCACTTGCGCCAGTTGTCCAGCCACTCGGGACGCTTTTCAATTTCACTGCTGGCCACGATTACTTCCGGGTTCGCCTTGATCACCGCCTCTCTGCTGACCTGTGGCGCCAGTACTTTCTGTTCAGAAAAAACGTTGTGGCCACCACACAACTGTATCACATCACTGATCATATGCTCGCCGTTGATAGTAATCAGCGGCCTGTCCCAGACCTGGTAAAAAACACTCACCTTGCGTTTTTTCCGGTAGTGCTGTTTGATACCATGAATGGTCTGGCGATACAGTTGCGCGACATCCTGTGCAGATCGGGATGTACCAGCCAGTATACCCAACCGTTCGATCAGGCTGGGTACATCATCGAGCTCGACCGGCTCAGACACGAATACCACCAATCCGAGCTTCCTGAGATGCTCTATCAGAAACGGGCCGTTGCCACTGCCCCATGCCAGCACCAGGTCCGGTTTCATACTCACTATGCGCTCCACATCAATGGTCTTGTAGCCACCAATACGCGGCAGCTTTCTGGCCTTGCGTGGATAATCGCTGAACTCGACGGTCGCAACCAGTGCCTTGCCCGCACCTGCAGAGTACACATTCTCAGCGAGATGCGGTGACAGACTGATGATACGCCTGGCAGGCTCAGGCAGGCTTACCAGTGTACCCTCGTCATCACGCACCTCTATGGCCTGTAACAGTTCCTGAGCCTGAGCAGGAGCGAACATCGGCCAGGCAAGTAACAGAACGACAAGACCGATGTATCTCTTCATGCGCAGTAATGCCTGATTAAACCCAGGTGCTAACTGTACAGCAATATGGTCATCGGTGGTAAAATACAACATGGATCAAGCACAGCCCAAACCCTACTGGGAAACCAAATCCCTGACCGAGATGAGCACCGAGGAGTGGGAGGCACTCTGTGATGGCTGTGGGCGCTGCTGTCTGAACAAACTGCAGGATGAAGACAACGGTAAAATATACCTGACCTCGGCCGCCTGCTATCTACTCGATATCGATAGCTGCCGTTGCAGTGACTACCAGAACCGCAAGCAGCGCATGAGTGAATGCATCAGCCTGTCGCCGGACAATACCGGGTGGCTGGAATGGCTGCCGGACACCTGTGGCTATCGGCTGCGGGCGCGCGGCCTGCCGCTACCGGACTGGCATCCACTGGTTAGTGGCGACCCGGATAGCGTTCACCAGGCCGGTATTTCGGTCCGCCACCTGGCCATCTCCGAACTGGATGTCGACGACCTGAGGGACTACGTGCTGGAAGACTAGTCCCTGCTGTCGAGCTGTTTACCGGCCACAGTCAGTACCGGCCCGTCACCTGAAACGTCCAGTTCGGTATATAGCTGTTTCAACGGTACATCCATCATATCTTCCAGTTCGCCTTCGACCCGATCCAGGATATCGAACAATCTGTCATCCCATGGGGTCTGGTCGGCCCAGCGATGTTCCTTGCCAGGCAGGGTGATCGCCATGCTTTCATATAAAGCATGCAGGGTCAGCTCGGACAGGTCGCGCGCCAACAACCAGTTGCCGTCATGCGTCTGCACGATTAAATGACGTTCGGACAAGCGATCGAGCACACCCTCCAGCACTTCTTCGGAAATATGTGACATCTCAGCCAGCATAGCCTCTGACGACATCGCATTTCCCCGCAGCTGCTCCCGCCACAACTGCCCCATAACCCTGAAGGCCACCATAAAGGCATGACCTCGCTCCGACAGACAGGGAGCCTTGTCCCGGTAGACCGCCAGACTTCTTGTCACCTCAGCACCAATCAACACCATGACCCAGGATGCATAGACCCACATTAGGAAGATCGGGATGGTCGCCATTGCGCCATACAGGGTCGTATAGGTCGGGAAATGCGTGACATAATAGGCAAAGCCTTTCTTCGCCAGTTCAAACAGTAGCGCAGCGACAATCGCGCCGGTTAATGCGTGACGATAGCGGATCGAACGATTTGGAACCACCAGATAGAGCAGCGAAAAGGCACCGGCCTCAAGCAGAAACGGCAGGATACTCAGCAACTTCTGCTGCAAGTCCAGCCCGGTCGCTGCATCACCCAGCACCAGCAGCGAAGTGAGATACGATGAAACGACCAGTCCGATGCCAACCATCAGCGGACCCAGCGTCAGTACCGCCCAGTAAACCAGAAAGCCGGTCAGTGGCTTGCGCCGTCTGCGCACATTCCAGATTGCATTCAGGGCCCGGTCTATGCGTGACATCAACATCAGCGCCGTTACCACCAGGAAGCCGATACCAATGCCGGTCAGACGGTTAACATTACTGGTAAACTGCTGCAGGTAGGTCTGGATCGATTCACCAGCAGCCGGGACAAAATTCTGGATCACATAATCCTGTATCTCGACCTGTACCTTGTCGAACACCGGGAAGGCCGAAAGTACCGACAGGCCAACGGCTAGCAAAGGCACCAGTGACAACAATGTGGTGAAGGTCAGGCTGGCCGAGTTATCGATCAGCTGATCATGTCTGGCACGCTCCAGGACGAAGCGCAGAAAGCGGAGTAATTTTTGCAGTTTATCTTGCATAAATGCAAAGAGCCCCTTTCGGGGCTCTCCGTAGTCTATATCTGCCTGACTATGTGTTTACTGGGCAAGATAGGCCTGGTCAGTAGCTTCAACTGCACCCAGGGACCAGGCGCCACGTGTCTTGGCATGGTTTACTGCCGCTGACACTGCATCTGCAGAAGGCGAGGTATCCACATCCAGCTCCTGCCCCGGATAAATCAGGTCGGCATCCTTGATCTTGTCACTGTTAGACTTGTAGATCAGTGGCCACTGGTACGGGTCGCCGTAAACAGAGTCCTTGCTGGAAATACCCCACAGATGATCGCCACGTTCAACCGTGTAGGACATCGAAGTACTGGCAGGGGCCGATATGGATCGGTCAATACCCTGTTCATAGTTGTACTGACGCAAAGCCGCTTCTCCCTCGAAACGTGCCTTGTTGGCGAGCTTCAGTGCAGTTTTCTCATCGCCTTTCTTCAGTGCCTCTTCGGCCTTCTTGATCAGCTTGCCGGTATCACGCCATGCAAAGCCAACAGCCTCGGCCTTTTTAAGCGCCTCTTTAGCAGCCTTGATAGCAAGTTCAGCAGCAGATGGCTGATCTGATGGGGCCGGTTTTTGCTGCTGTTGTGTACAACCGATCGTGACACCCAGTGCCAGTACTGCAATCATGGCTGACTTGAGAATAGAAGAAAAATTCATGGATTCAGGACTCCGTAATTATTGTTGATTCCGCAATATGCACCTTGGCTAGACCATCACTATTTGACCGTCCGGTCTATGCCTTTTTCTAGTTCGTATTGTTTATATGCCAATTCTGCCTCAGATTTGGCCTTGCTGGCAAGTTTCATGGCACCTTTACTATCACCTTTTTTGGCTGCTGCTTCGGCTTTTTTGATCAGTTTGCCGGTATCCCGCCATGCGAAACCGACTGACTGGACCTTCTTGTTTGCAGTCTTGGCAGCTGCAATGGCATTTTGAGCCTCAGTTGCTTCTGCAGCCACCTCAGCAGCGACATCCACTGCTTCGTCTTTTTTCGAGGTATCAGCGCAACCTACCGTCAATACCAGTACCATTCCCGCTGTCGCGATAAATTTGATGATTGATAGTCTTTTCATGCGTTCCACCCCGCCACCAATATTATTGATTCTAGGACATTTCTGTACTTATTCAATTCAAGCTAACACCCGATCTGACAATGTGTCAAGTTTACGGCGTGATCTGACGCATGGTTTTTTATTTTGGCTGTTGATGACTGGTCTTTTCGATCGCTTCAAGGGCCGCTTTTTTCGCAGAAACAGCTGCCTTGCGGGCCTGTTCATAGCGGCCTTCATCAAGCTCTTTGACCGCCTGGTCCAGTAGCGTCTCTGCCTGTTGATACAGATCCATGGCCATTTGCTCAGCGCCTGCGTCATGCGCTGCGCGCACCGCCTGGCGGGCATCGCTCATTTCCTGCACCGGTGCAACACCACATGCGGATAGCCCGAAAAGCACCAGCAAGGCCACTAACTGTACTTTTTTCATATCGCGATTATCGTGACTGGTTGCCAATATTGGCAAAAAAAGGTTAAAGGCCAACTATACACAGGGTATAGTACCGGTCAAGTTTCGCTTGAGAGATAAGTCTATGGCCACCAAAATCTACCACAATCCACGTTGCAGCAAATCCAGGCAAACACTAGAATTACTTAAAAATCAAGGAATTGAGCCGGAAATAGTCGAATACCTGAAAACACCGCCAGACTATGACACCCTGGACAGGCTGTTAAGCAAGCTTGGCCTGCAGCCACGGCAACTGATGCGCAAGGGTGAAGCCGAATATAAGGAACTGAATCTGGCCGATGAATCCCTGTCTCGCGAACAACTGATCACGGCCATGGTCGAGAACCCGAAACTGATTGAACGCCCGATCGTGGTGTCGGGTAAGCGTGCGGCGCTGGGAAGGCCACCCGGGCATGTGCTGGAGATACTGTGATGCTGGATATACTGGTTCTGTATTACAGCCGTTACGGCGCCACCCGTGAAATGGCACACCAGATTGCCCACGGTATTGAACAGGTCGATGACTGCCAGGCGGTGATACGGACGGTTGCACCGGTATCCACGGTGTGCGAATCCACCGCCCCGGCCGTGCCGGATGAAGGCGCACCCTACGCAAGCCAGGATGACCTCGCGGCGTGCGCCGGACTGGCACTCGGCAGTCCAACCCGATTCGGCAATATGGCTGCACCATTGAAATACTTTCTCGACAGTAGCGGCGCGCTGTGGCTCAGTGCCAGGCTCAGTGGCAAACCAGCCACCGTATTCACCTCTACTTCATCCATGCATGGCGGGCAGGAAACCACGCTGCTGTCGATGATGTTGCCATTGTTACACCATGGCATGGTCCTGTCAGGTGTCCCGTATACTGCAACCGAACTGAACAAGACGAATTCCGGTGGCACACCTTATGGCACCAGCCACCTGGCTGGTGCAGACAGTGACCGTCCGCTGAGTGATGAGGAAATCAGCCTGTGTCATATTCAGGGTAAACGTCTGGCGCAAGCCGCTACTCGACTGGCACCGGACTCGGCAGACCAGCCCTGGCCGCTCAGATAGACACAGGATATCAATGCAGCCATGTTACGTTTAACACGCATCGGCACACTGGTCGGCTATTTCGGCTTGTGGTTGTTGATACCTGTCTGGTATATCTGGCTGACTGAATCGCATCTGCCATTGGGACTGATACTTGGTTTTCTGCTGCTGCCCCTGCTGTTCCCGCTGAGAGGATTATTGCGCAACAATACCTATACCTATGCGTGGAGCACCTTCCTGTCCCTGCTGTATTTTGCCCACGGTGTATCCGAGGCCTGGACCATACCACAGGACAGGCTGTATGCAGGACTGGAAATCTTTCTGAGCCTGCTATGGTTTATCAGCGCAATGTATTATGTAAGGCTGGCAGCCAGGCACCGCGCCGGTGACTAACGACTTCTGGTATACAAACAGTTATGACTCTGCCGATCCCAGTACCTGTTTGACAAACGGCACGGTCAGGCGCCGGCTGGCCGCCAGCGATGCCTGGTCCAAACTTTCGAACAAGGCCATCAGACTGACCATGTCACGCGGATAACGCCTGATCAGGTACGACGCTGTTTCATCAGGCAGATCCAGTCCCTGCCCGACCGCACGGTTTCGCAATACCGCCAGCTTGTCTGGCTCGCTCAATTCCTGCACGGTGTAGACCTCTCCCCAGCCCAGGCGTGAAACCAGGTCCGGCAACTCAATGCCGGTTTCTGCCGGTGACTGGCGCGCCGCAAACAGCATACGCCTGCCCTGTTCCCTGGCCCGGTTATACAGATTAAACAACGCCTCCTGCCACTGTGCATGACCGGCGACACAACCCAGGTCATCGATACACAGCAGCTGCATCATTTCCAGCCCGGTCAGCACATCGACAGGATGGTCACGAAACTCCTTCAATGGCAGATAGGCGACAGTCTGGCCCTGTTCAGAGACCAGTTGACAGGCAGCCTGCAACAAATGGGATTTACCGCTGCCAGACACCCCCCATAAATAAAGCTGCTGCAATTGTCCTGAGCACAGGCGTTGTATCGCATCGATGACAACAGCGTTGTCACCCGGCTTGAAACTTTCCAGGTTGATGCGCTCCGGTATGACCAGGCCTAATGGAAGCTGTGACAACATCAAACGCTAAGTCCTGTTACGGGCACGCCGTCCCCATACCCATACGTAGTACATGCCACTGAGTATGGTGGTTGCCAGGACCATCCAGACCATGAACTCAATCAATGATGGCGGTAAACCGAGTACGCCTTCCGAGAACATCACCAGCAGCACCAGCGTAATCTGTGCAAGCGTGTTCAGCTTGCTGATCAGGCTGGGCTCGGCACTCACTTTCTCGATATGCGTGTAGTAGACGATACCGCCGGTGACGATCACCATGTCGCGAATAATCACACAGGCCATCAGCCAGATTGGTAAAAGACCGATGGATGCAAGCACCAGGTAACAGGTAACCAGCAGCATCTTGTCGGCTATCGGGTCCAGCCAGCCACCCAGTTCACTTTCCCAGCCATAGGTCTTGGCCAGGTAACCATCCAGAGCGTCGGAAGCGCCGGCGATCGCAAACAGCAGCAAGGCCAGATCGAAACGCCGGTTCAGCATCAGCACCAGTATTGGAATAATCAGCACGATGCGGAACATCGAAATCAGATTGGGAATGTCCCGGCGTGTCACGGTGTGTATTGGTATATCAGTGGCGCAGTAGTTACCGGTGTTAGCGGTGCTTCCGGTGAAAGGCCCACGGCCTGTGGTGACAACAGGGTACTGACTGACAAACTCTGTTTCAGGATTTGTTCACCGCCGCGCACTGCCAGTCGATAATGCAGTTGACCGGCCTGCATACTGACCAGTTCCACATCGGTTACCGGGTCGAGTTTACCGAACATTGCGTTCAGACGGGCATAGGCGTCCAGGTCCGGCACCGGGCTGACCACGATATCGACCGGCTGGACTTCTGCGTCTCCCAGGTACAGGGCATAACGATTGATCATTGCATTGGCCACGCCATCGATACCATCACCCAGCGCGGTATTCAACTGTGTACTGCTGGCCTGCCAATGCAAGTCCTGGTCTGGCAGGTACAGGCTCCAGCGCCCGGCCCAGCCACCACCCTGGCCCTGCCAGATACGACCTACCACGACTGCGTCAGCACCATAGCGACGGGAGGCCTTGCGTACCGAATCGTCAAACCCGCCCCAGACATCGGCCAGTTTTATCGTCGACTGGTCTTCCAGATCCATTAGCGGCAACAGCAGTGGAATACCCCTGCGCCTGGCCTGCTGATCTACCAGCGGACGAATCTCGCTATCCTGGCCATCAGCCAGCAGATAACGCTTGCCACCCTGCTCCAGTGCCAGCCATACCAGGATTGACGGTCGTGTATTACCCCAGATTGCCAGCCCGCTTTGCTCCAGCAGTTTATGCAAACGCCCGGCATCAAAGATCATACGCAACATCAGTTGTGACTGTAACTGACCGCTCTGGTCAACGACCTCTGATTCAAAATAATTGTACTGCTGAACGTAGTGCCCGGCGCCGGCCAGCGCCCGGGTCAGTGACGGTTGACTGGAAATCGGGTCACGACCGGCCAGCCGTACCAGCATTTCGACTAGCGCCGCACCCATGACCCGGTTGCGCTCGGCGGCATCCTGGCTGGAGACCGGCCTTTCCACCTGATACAGACCCTCCACCTCGACCACGGCCCAGGCCGGAACCGGAATCAGCAATAGCAGCAACAGACAGATACCCGCTGTACTGTGTACGGCCGGTTTTGATCCAGTCATGAATATAAAAGGTATTCCCATCATCGCGCGTACCATACCCCATGACCCGTAAAACCGCAAAGCACATCGCCTGCGGTGCGTGTACAATAGCCTCCTGAACAGCATAGCCCAACCAGAATCTGGAAAAAATGACCGTGTCTACAGACAAACCAAACAACAGCAACACCCCACTTACCTACCGTGATGCGGGTGTCGACATCGATGCAGGCAATAAACTGGTCGATCGCATCAAGCCCATCGCCAATTCCACCAGCCGCCCGGAAGTCATGGCCGGCCTCGGCGGTTTTGGAGCCATGTTCGAACTGCCGCTGGACCGCTACAAACAACCGGTGCTGGTGTCAGGTACCGACGGGGTCGGCACCAAGTTGCGCCTGGCCATGATGATGAATAAGCACGACACCATCGGCATCGACCTGGTCGCAATGTGTGTCAATGACCTGCTGGTGCAGGGTGCTGAACCGCTATTTTTCCTGGACTACTATGCAACCGGCAAACTCGACGTGGACAGCGCGGCCAGTGTGATGAGCGGCATCGGTGAGGGTTGCCGGCAGGCCGGGGCGGCGTTGATCGGTGGAGAAACCGCCGAGATGCCGGGCATGTATGAAGGTGAGGACTACGACCTGGCCGGTTTTTGTGTCGGCATTATCGAAAAAGAGCAAATTATCGATGGCAGCAAGGTCAAGGCCGGTGACGATATTATCGGCATTGCCTCCAGTGGCCCGCATTCTAACGGTTATTCGCTGGTACGCAAGATCCTGGAACGCAGCCAGGCCAACCTGGACAGCCCGCTGGGTCCAGGCACCCTCGGTGAAAGCCTGCTGGCGCCAACACGCATCTACGTAAAACCGGTACTGGAACTGATCGCCCGGCTCGATATCCATGGCCTGTGCCACATCACCGGCGGCGGACTGCTCGAAAACCTGCCACGGGTAATGCCTGAACACTGTCAGGCCGTGATCGATACCGAATCCTGGACAGAACCCGCGGTTTTCGACTGGTTACGCGAACAGGGCCAGGTACCCAGAGATGATATGTATCGCACTTTTAATTGTGGTGTCGGCATGGTCGTAACCTGTGATCCCGCGGACACGGACAAGGCGCTGGATATACTCGCCACCCAGGGCGAGACCGCCTGGCGCATCGGCCAGGTCGAGCCCCAGGACGACAAAACCCCGTCTGTGCAAATCAATTGAAACCGTTGCGTCCGTTACAGACAGATGACTAACGAACACAACACTCATGCGCACTGCTCCCTGGTGGTGCTGATTTCCGGCAGCGGCAGCAACCTGCAGGCGATCATCGATGCCACCCGTAACGGTAGGATACCGGCCCGTATCGCCGCGGTAATCAGCAACCAGGCCGAGGCCTACGGCCTGCAACGTGCACAGCAGGCCGGTATCGAAACACGTGTACTCGATAATAAAAATCACCCGACCCGGGAGGCCTATGACCATGAGTTACAACAACTGGTAGACGGTTTCAAACCGGACCTGGTTATCCTGGCCGGCTTTATGCGCATACTCACACCCGGGTTTGTCGAGCACTACCAGGGCAGGATGCTGAATATCCACCCCTCGCTGCTGCCCCGGCATCGCGGACTGCATACCCATCGCAGCGCCCTGGAGGCAGGTGATACCGAGCATGGCGCCAGTGTGCATTTTGTCACCGCTGAACTGGACAGCGGTCCCGTTGTCCTACAGGTAGCGGTTCCGGTAAACGCCACGGATACCGAAAATGGACTGGCTGCACGTGTACTGGAACAGGAACACCGCATATACCCGATGGTGATTGACTGGTTTGTGCGTGGTCGCCTGAAAGTCGAACAGGACAAGATCATGCTGGATAACAAAACCCTGGCGGGACCATGCCGGTTCGACACGAAAACCGGGAAGGCACTATGCCCATAAAGCGATACAGACTGATCAGTGTCACCCTGATACTGACGGGTTTACTGATTGCAGCATTAAACCCGATTGCACAGGCAGCTGAGGAACCCGGCCTGTTTGCGTACAAAGCGCGTTACAGCATCCGCAAGGGCGGGTTCAAGCTGGCCAATATCAATATCCAGTTGCAGCGCGATGGCGACCAGTACCACTACATCAGCCATTCTATGACGACCGGTTTTGTATCGATGTTCCGCTCTGACGAGATACATGAGACCAGCAAACTGGCTGTGCGTGATGGCCGTATTATTCCGATGCACTATTATTACGAACGCATCAGTAAAAAACCCAAAAAGATAAATCTGCTGTTTGACTGGCAGGCCAGAAAGGCGGTCAATACCGTCAGCGGGCAGGAATGGACGGTCGAGAACCTGCCTGACAGTACGGTCGACAAATTTTCAGTGCAGCTGGCCTCGATGCTCGCGGCGCGCAAAAACACCAAAACCATGCGCTTTCACTATGCCGATAAAGGTCAGCTGAAGGAATACCAGTTCAACATCGAAGGAAAGGAACAGGTCGAAACCGAACTGGGTGAATTCGAAGCGATCAAGGTCAAACGCGTACGCGCGAAAAAGAAAAAGCGCATCACATACAGCTGGCTGGCCCCGGAACTGGGTTATTTACTGGTGCGCATGCAGCATGTGGAGCCGGACGGCGCCAAGCTGGACCTGGTACTGGAAGAGTTCACCCGCCTGGACGACAAGCCGGCCAGGGAATAACCTCAGGCCTTGGGCAGCGTAACCCCCTTCTGTCCCTGGTACTTGCCACCACGGTCCGAGTAGGAAGTTTCACAAATCTCATCTGATTCAAAAAACAGCATTTGCGCGACGCCTTCATTAGCATAGATCTTTGCCGGTAACGGCGTGGTGTTGGAAAACTCCAGTGTCACATGCCCTTCCCATTCCGGCTCCAGTGGCGTGACATTGACGATAATACCACAACGCGCATAGGTCGACTTGCCCAGGCAGACGGTCAGCACACTGCGCGGGATACGGAAATACTCCACCGTCCGCGCCAGTGCAAAGGAATTGGGTGGAATAATACAGACATCTGATTTCACATCCACAAAACTGTCATCATCGAAATTCTTCGGATCCACTATCGCCGAGTTGATATTGGTAAATATCTTGAACTCGTCAGCGCAACGAACGTCGTAACCATAACTGGAAGTCCCGTAGGAGATGATACGGCCCTGATCGTTCTCACGGATCTGACCCGCCTCAAACGGCTCGATCATACCGTGTTCGTTCGCCATACGGCGGATCCATTTGTCTGATTTGATGCTCATAGTGAACTCTATACTGGACAGATAAACAGGCCGTACTTTACCGGATTACACAACATAACGCGAATAGGTCATTGCACAGCCACCATATGGGTAGGGCGCAATAAACAACGTGCATTGCGCCATTTCGGCAGAATAAAAAAGGGCGCCAATGGCGCCCTTTTCTGCTGGCATCCCCAGAAGCTCAGTTATTCTGAATAACAATCTGCGGGAACTTGGCCGAGTAGTTCTTGGCCTGCAGTGACAACTTGGCCGCCGTACGGCGTGCAATCTCGCGGTAGATCTGCGCGATACGGCTGTCCGGTTCTGCGACCACGGTTGGCTTGCCGCTGTCGGTCTCCTCGCGAATACGTATATCCAGCGGCAGTGCACCGAGGAAATCCACGTCATGGTCTTCCGACATGCGCATACCGCCGCCTTCGCCGAAGATATGCTCTTCATGGCCGCAGTTGCTACAAATATGGATACTCATGTTTTCGACGATACCCAGCACCGCAACCTCGACCTTCTCGAACATCTTCAGGCCTTTTTTCGCATCCAGCAACGCGATGTCCTGCGGGGTGGTGACAATCACAGCGCCACTGACCGGCACTTTCTGCGCCAGGGTCAGCTGGATATCACCGGTGCCGGGCGGCAGGTCGATAATCAGGTAATCCAGGTCTTTCCAGCCGGTATCCTTGAGCAGCTGCTCCAGCGCCTGGGTTACCATTGGGCCACGCCAGATCATCGGCGTATCCTCATCAATCAGGTAACCGATCGACATCGACTGCAGATGGTAGCTGTTCATTGGCTCCAGGCTACGGCCATCGGTAGACTCGGGCTTGCCACTAATGCCCAGCATGCGCGGCTGGCTCGGACCATAAATGTCAGCATCCAGGATACCGACGTTCGCACCTTCTGCCGACAGGGCCAGCGCCATGTTCACCGAGGTAGTTGATTTACCAACACCACCCTTGCCGGAAGCAACCGCAATAATGTTCTTGACACCCTCGATGGCCTCGACATTTTTCTGGGCGACATGTGCCTCGATTTTCCATGAAATATCGATATCCGCTGAGGAAACACCGTCCATAGCCTCGACTTTGCTCTTCAACTCCTCTGCCAGCTTGTCCTTAAAGCCCTTGGCCGGATAACCCAATACAACCTTGACTTTCACCTTATCGCCATCGATTTCGACGGATTTGATGCTCTTGGTCGATACCAGATCCTTATCCATATGCGGATCGATGTAAGATTTCAGAACCTCTTTTACCTGTTCTTCGGTGATATTTGCCATGTTAGTAAACCTCCTGACCAGCTGCCGGCACACTGCCAGCCAAAATGCCTTAGAAAATTGATCGGGTATTATACATGAATCTGACCAGTATAGAAGCCAATACTAATAAACCCGGGAGGCGCGATTATACCATCGCTGACAATTCATGCAGCATGATCCGGGGCAGAACATACTATCAAATGCATCAATAGGTTATACTGCCGCGCTGCGGACACCCCAAAATGATATTAATGAGTCATGAGTATTGAACAGCGCAAAATCCTGGTTACCAGCGCCCTGCCGTATGCGAATGGCAGCATCCATCTCGGCCACCTGGTCGAATATATCCAGACCGATATCTGGACACGATTCCAGAAACTGAACGGCCACGAGTGTTACTACGTGTGTGCCGACGATACCCATGGCACCCCGATCATGCTGCGCGCCGAGCAGGAAGGCATCACCCCTGAACAGCTGATCGAGCGCATGCAGGCCGAGCATCTGGCTGATTTTAAAGGCTTTAATATCAAATTTGATAATTACTACTCGACCAATTCCCCGGAAAACCGGGGACTGTCAGAGGGAATATACCTCAACCTGCGCGATGCCGGCCTGATCGAAAGCCGTATGACCGAGCATTATTATGACCCGGAAAAGGAAATGTTCCTGCCGGACCGTTACATCAAGGGTGAATGTCCCAGGTGCCATGCGCAGGATCAGTATGGTGACGGCTGTGAGGTCTGTGGTGCGACCTATACCACCACTGACCTGATCGAACCCTATTCAGCCGTTTCCGGTGCCAAGCCGGTACGCAAGGAGACCGAGCATTACTTTTTCAAACTCAGCGAGTGTATCGATTTCCTGCGTGACTGGATGAAAACCGGAAATCGCGGGCAAAGCCCGTTGCCGGCCGAAGCGGTCAACAAGCTTGAGGAATGGTTCGAGGCCGGTCTGCGCGACTGGGAAATCTCGCGTGATGCACCCTATTTCGGCTTTGAGATACCGGATGCACCGGGCAAGTATTTCTATGTCTGGCTGGATGCACCGGTCGGCTATATGGCCAGTTTCAAAAACCTGTGTGCACGCGAAGGCCTGGATTTTGATACCTGGTGGAAACCGGACAGTGATACGGAACTGCTGCACTTCATCGGCAAGGACATCCTCAGCTTCCATGCATTGTTCTGGCCGGCCACACTGCATTTCGGCGGCTACCGCACACCGGACAAGATCTGTGTGCATGGTTTTTTGACCGTTAATGGCCAAAAGATGTCCAAGTCACGTGGCACCTTTATAACTGCACGTGCCTATCTGGAGCATCTGCAACCGGAATACCTGCGCTATTACTTTGCCGCCAAACTCAATGACCGGGTCGAGGATATCGATCTGAATCTCGAAGACTTTGTCGCGCGTGTAAACAGCAACCTGATCGGCAAGTACATTAATATCGCATCGCGTTCGGCCGGCTTTATCAGCAAGCGTTTTAACGGCAAACTGTGCGCCAGTCTGCCGGACGATGAACTTGAGTTAATCGCAAGCCTGCAAAACGCTGCCGATGACATTGCCAGCCTGTATGAGCAGCGTCAGTTCAGTGAAGCGGTCAAACAGGTTATGGCACTGGCCGATACCGCAAACGAGTTCATCAATGACACCAGACCTTGGGAACTGGCGAAACAGGATGGACAGGATCAGCGCCTGCAGGAACTGTGCAGTACCAATATCAACCTGTTCCGCCTGTTAAGCCTGTACCTGAAACCAATTCTGCCGGAACTGGTTGGACAGGTCGAGGCATTTCTGAACATCGAGCCACTGGTCTGGTCAGACAGTCAGAATCCATTGCTGGACCACAGCATTAACAAATACAAACACCTGGCCAAACGCATTGAAAGTTCACAGGTAGAAGCCATGCTGGAAAAAAACAAGGCCGACCTGGCCGCCCATGCCGGCAAGACCGAGCACAGCCCAACCCGTCATGCCGACAAGCAGATCGCCGAGCATCCGCCGATCGCAGACACCATCGCGATAGACGATTTCGCCAAGGTCGATTTGCGCATTGCGCACATCGTCAAGGCCGAACATGTCGATGGTGCTGATAAGCTGTTGCAACTGACGCTGGATATCGGTGATCCGGACGGTCAGACCCGTAACGTGTTTGCCGGCATCAAGTCCGCCTATTCACCGGAGCAGCTGGAAGGCAAGCTCACAGTGATGGTCGCCAACCTGGCGCCGCGCAAAATGCGTTTCGGTGTTTCCGAGGGTATGGTACTGGCCGCCGGGCCTGGCGGTCAGGATTTATGGATACTGTCGCCGGATCAGGGCGCGCAACCGGGTATGAAGGTCAAGTAAACAGATTACCCGGCAGATTGTTGTCGGGGTTCATCAGGCTGTTGTTCCGGCACGACGAAATAAAATGTCGCCCCTTCGTTCACAGCAGCATCAACCCAGATCCGGCCACCATGCCGGCTGATGATGCGTTTGACGGTCGCCAGGCCAATACCGGTTCCGGGAAACTCATCACTGCTGTGAAGACGCTGAAACGCACCAAACAGTTTTCCTGTATGGCGCATGTCAAACCCCACCCCGTTATCCTTGATATAAACAACCTGTTCACCTTGCTGCAAACGCTGACCCATCTCAATGCGTGCCTTGCTCTGCTTGCCGGTATATTTCCATGCATTGCCAAGCAGATTTTCCAGCACGGTCTCGATCAGACTCGGATCAACATAGATTTGAATATCCGGCTGCAATTCCAGCTCTACCTCTCTTTCGGGATGACTGATACGTAATTGATATACAATTCTTTCTGCCAGATCACTGATATTGGTCATTACCGGGGTAAATCCACGCTGTGTCGTTCTTGAAAGCATCAATAAACCATCAATCAGGGCGCCCATACGCTGTGCAGAATTCCGGATACGTTGTAAATAGTCCTTTCCCTGATCATTTACCTGGTCTGCACAATCTTCTTCCAGCGCTCGACTGAACCCATCGATACTGCGCAGGGGAGCCCTGAGGTCATGAGATACAGAATAACTGAATGTCTCCAACTCCTTGTTGATTGTTTCCAGTTCTCGCGTACGCGTCGACACCAGTTTTTCAAGATGATAGCGATGCTGCATGAGTTCCTTGTTTCGGGCAATACTCTCACTGATATCCCTGAACACCAGTATCGCACCAATCGTCTTGTTATTATGATCACGCAAAGGTGCCGCTGTATCTTCAATAGCCAATCGCCCTCCATCACGCGTAGTCAGTATTGCGTTGGGCCTGGAATGCCTGATCCTGTCTTTAAGCAGGCATTCCTCTACCGGGTCCTCGATCATTTTTCCTGTATCCTCGATGTGTATCCTGTAGACACTGACCAATGGCTTGCCCGCACCCTCCCGATTACTCCATCCGGTCAGTGTCTCTGCCACAGGATTGATGTATTCAATCTCGCCTTTCAGGTTGGTCGTTATCACAGCATCAGCGATAGACTCCAGCGTAATCTGTAGACGCCGCTTCTCATCCATCAGCGCATCAATCCTGTCACGCACCGCCTGTGTCATCTTATTATAGTCAGCCGCCAATTGACCGACTTCGTCCTCACTGGCAATCAATATGTCTTTATCATACTGACCCTGGGTGACATTCCTGATCCCGGTCATCAATTCATACAGGTGACGTGTCAGATAGTACCCAAGCAAACTTAATAGCAGAATCGTCATCAGAATCTCGACCACCGCTATCAGAAAACCCTGTTGCATTATACTGTCCCTTGAGGTGACGAGTGCAGAGACATTCAAACCGTAATATACCTCGCCAACCTTCTGATCAGCCATGTATAAATGAGCCGAGCTATGCTGAACAGGATCAAACAACACATTATTAACTGACTGTCCGGCAGGTTGGGGTAAATCGGGCACAGGGCCTGTATTTGCATAGAGCCGATTCTGGTCATCATATACCGCGATATAGATAAAACTGCTTTTAGGACGCTTTAGTAATTTTTCCAGTATTCCAATCAGTGATGCATAGTCGCGGGTAAACACGTACTCACTGAGCGATGTCTCCAGCAGTGGATTTATCGATTCGACATGGAGCGTGGTTTGCTCCTCTATCGTGTTATTAATAATTCGCAGACTGTTACCAAGCAGCAGTGACAGCATTACTACCTCTACCACCACACTGGCCAGTACCAGTTTTAACCTCAGCGACTTGCGTAGCTTCTTATACAACATAGCCAATTTGCTATTTTAAAACTGCTGTGAACTCATCGAATGTCTGCATCGACTTCTCATCGATCAATGCCAACCCCTGGAACAGATATTTCTTGCCGGCAGCGGTATCATTAAACGAGAGACTTGTTTTTCTAAGCCTGTCCACGGTTTGTTTGTCAACTTCAGGAGCGGCCATAATCATAAAACCGGGAACAGGCCGGGTCGACTCAAGTGCGCGCAGCTTGTCTTTATAATGCATACCCAGTGTCTTCCATAGTTTAACCCCGGTTATGGCCGCATCGCTATCGCCATTAATCACCGAGAACATCGCGTTATCAAAATTCCTGACCTTGATTTCAGTAAAACCGTTATCAGGCTGTAAACCAGCGTCTCGTAATTCCTTTCTCGCCATTTGAGACAGGATTGCCAGTGGGGGTACCAGACCGATGCGCCTGTCTCGCAGGTCTGATAACTGCGTATAGGATGCCGTCTTTAATGTAATAAACATACCCTGGATCTTGTGGGTGGTCATCGCAATACGCTGATAGGCATAATCCTGGTCCAATAGCCGCGCCAGATGCGGCGCAGTGTATACCAGATCATATGCGCCTGCCTTGGCATTTTGAATAAACACCTTGAAATTTTTTGCCGTAATGATCGAGACCGGTCTACCCAATCCTTGCTCAAGGTGGTCTTTAAGTCCTTTTTGATGTCGAACCAGTTTTTCCGGACTGGCATATGGAAAAATACCCAGCACAATCGGCTTCTGCGCAAAAACCGGTGTTAGCTGAATCAGCAAAACAAGTATGGAAAATGATTTAAGTAAAGAGCGAAACATAGTATCCCTCCCTGACTAATGATTGATGAATATCGGGCGGCCTGTTCCTGCTTCTGTTACCAGTCGTGAATCAGGTGGCTTCTTTATCCGCTTGCT
The DNA here is from genome assembly GCA_947258795.1 of uncultured Gammaproteobacteria bacterium. Lineage (GTDB taxonomy): Bacteria > Pseudomonadota > Gammaproteobacteria > DRJJ01 > DRJJ01 > DRJJ01. The sequence goes on from CAMYJU010000008.1 coordinate 48,669, forward strand.
GAACCAGCCATGCCGTTATCGCATCGCCGGGCTGCGGCCGGGCAATGTGATAACCCTGTGCCAGGTCGCAGCCCATTGCCTCCAGCCGGTCGAGGTTCTGCTGGGTCTCCACCCCTTCGGCAACCACCTTCATGCCGAGTTTCTGACCGAGCAGGATGACTGTTTCGATAATCGCAACCGCCTCCTTGTCGACATCCATGTCCATCACAAAGGAGCGGTCAATCTTGATCTCTGAAAACGGTGTCCTATGAAGCTGCACCAGGGATGAATAACCGGTACCAAAATCATCAATAGACAAATGAAAGCCTTTCATACGCAATCGTGTCAGTATATCCAGCGATTTGGTCAACTCCTGCATCAGGGCCGTTTCAGTCACTTCCAGAATCAATTGCGACGGGTCGTGTCCATATTTATTGACCAGCTCACCCATTTTTTCCGGTAGACTGAGTTCCTTCAGTGTAATCGATGACATGTTAACCGCCATATGTACAATCAACCCCTGCTCACGCCATGACTGACATTGCCGTAAGGCTTGCTCAAGCACTACCCAGGTCAGCTCGTCAACCAAACCATGGTCTTCGGCGACCGGGATAAACAGGTCTGGTCCAATCATGCCATGCTCGGGATGCTGCCAACGTACCAGGGCCTCCACTGCAGTTACATCAAGTCCGTTGAGCCCGATCTTGGGTTGATAATTAAGATGCAATTCATTGTTTGTCAGGGCACTGTGTAAGTCATCCGCAGATGGGGGATGGACCGCGATATTACGGTCCATTTTCCTTTGTGCTATAGAAAGCCCACTCAACAACTTGTACAGGTCGTCATAACGGAACGGTTTGTTCAGACTGCCAATAAAATTCAATCCCTGTTCTATCGCCAGCTTTTGTGATGAATGCAGTACACCTGAATCAAAACCGCTGATCAGTATCAGCCTGGCATCGCAATCGATGCCGGCAAGGAAACGAATAACTTCCACTCCATCCAGACCCGGCATCATCAAATCCAGAACTATTACATCCGCGCGTTTGTCATAGCGCTCTATAAATAACCCGGCGTTATTAAACTGCTCCACCTCAAAGCCTGACTGTTCCGCGACATCACATACAAATCCGGCCAGATCAGGTTCGTCGTCAATGACAATCAATCTTGGGTGATTCATCTCCTTGGTATCCTGACCGAATCATGCATCATGAACCAGTTTAGCAAGGCGTAATTAATCATGCGCATAATACCCGTTCCAGCACCTGCTTCATCGTGTCACGGTTAAAATCCTTTTCCAATGTGCCATTAAACCCATGGTCCTGGTAATGAGTCATTTCCGGACAAGCTGTATCACCACTGGCAACGATTAACTTTGCCTGCGCATCCAGAGACCTGATTTCTTCGGCAACGGCCTGACCACCCATGCCACCCGGAATACTCAAGTCCAGTATCACCACATCTACAGGCTGCCCACTTCTCTTTGCATCCTGGTACAGCTTCACGGCCTCTCCACCATGACTGGCCAGTACCGCCTTGCAGCCCAGTCTTTCCAGGTTAAACCGGAACAGATCACGGGTATCCTCTTCGTCATCTACGACCATCACCGTCCGGCCTGAGAGCCTGTCTTTGGCTTGCTCTGACTCCGCATGGACGTCTCGCTGCGCTTTCTTTTCATCCAGGGTTTGCCGGATTTGCATTGCCAGGTCCTGCTTACGATACGGCTTGTTCAGTAGATGAGAAGCATAGTAGTTCATCTCTGGCTGCACATTCGCTTTCGATGTATGACCGGAGGTCAGCAATACCTTGAGATCAGGCCTCAATGACAAAGCCTTGTTGGCCAGTTCCACACCATTCATTCCACCTGGCAGCACTACGTCACTGAACAACATGTCGAATGACCCGTCTTCCTCCAACAGACCCAGCGCCTGTGCCGCGTGCTCGGTTGCCTGGGTCTGATAGCCCAATTCAGTGAGGTACTTGTCAGCCAGCTCGAGCAGGTCCGCCTCATCATCGACAATCAGGATCTTTTCAACTCCACCCGGCAACTCGTTTTTATGCGCCTCCATGGAGGTTTCATCCATCACCGGGCTGCTGGTGCGTGGAAAATAAATACGGATCGTCGTACCGACATCCGGTTCTGAATAAACCTTGATGTAGCCGCCATTGCGCTTGACAAAACCATACACCATGGACATACCCAGGCCTGTACCTTTACCTTCGGGCTTGGTGGTAAAGAAAGGCTCAAAGATATGATCCAGCGTCTCCTTATCCATGCCGGCACCGGTATCTCTGATCATCAACTGGACATAGTCGCCAGATTCAAAGCCAGGATTGATAGTGGCAGAGTCAGTATCAAGGTGCCTGTTACCGGTCTCGATCAACAGCTCGCCGCCATAGGGCATTGCGTCGCGGGCGTTAATGACCAGATTCAGGATGGCATCCTGAAACTCGCCGGGATCAATCTCGGTCGGCCACAGGTCTTCAGCCAGAGAATACCCCAACTCCACCTCGGGTGTGACTGAACGGGCAATCATGTTATCCATTTCCCCGAGTGAGTCATTTAGGTTGATGACCGATTTTATACTGCTCTGGCGACGCGAGAAGGCCAGCAACTGCCGGGTCAGATCCATACAGCGTAATGTCGCACGGGTCGCGGTATCCACCCATTGGTAGGGTTTTTCATCTTCAGAGAAATAGTTTTTCAGGAAATCCAGGTAGCCGATGATCACACCGAGCTGGTTGTTGAAGTCATGCGCTATACCGCCTGATAGCTGGCCGATCGCCTCCAGCTTCTGCGAACGCCGCAGGGCCTCTTCCATGCTAACCCGCTCAGTAATATCCTGTACGGTGCCTACAGAACGTATCGGTACTCCTTCATCGTTAAAAAAAGTCTCGCAACGCTCAATGACATACTTGATGGTATCGTCCGGCATGCGTAAACGGTGCTCAAGGCTAGAGGGCGATTTACTTTTGAGCGACTCAATATAGGCAGCATTCACTCGCTCCCTGTCATCCGGATGCACGACTTCCATAAAAACCTCATATGAGGCATCGGATTCCCGGGGATCAAGTCCAAAAATATGGTAGATTTCGTCCGACCAGTCCAGTTTGCCAATAACCAGGTCATGTTCCCAGTTACCAATATGGGCCATGTGCTGCGCATCAGCCAGACGCTGCTCGCTATCCAGTATTCCTTTCTCGGCAAGCTTGCGCTCGGTAATGTCTTCATATACCCCCATTATGCCAAATATATTACCACCCAGGTCCTTTAACGCGACCTTGCTGGTTTGTAGCCAGAGCCTGGATCCATCCAGCCTTGATTGGGGTTCTTCATAACTCAGGCTGGGCACACCGCTCTGCATAACTCGCTGATCATCCGACCGATAGAGTTCTGCCTGCTCCTGCCAGCTTAGTTCGAAGTCATTCTTGCCGATAATTTGTTCGGGTGACTCCAGCCCTGCATCTTCGGCAAAGTGCTGATTACACCCAAGATACACGGAATCCCGATCCTTCCAGAATACACGTACCGGAATTGAATTCAACACCAACTGCAGCATCCTTTGTGATTCCAGTAATGCATCTTCTGCCTGTTTGTACTGGGTGATATCTTCAACACTTGACCAGATAAAAATCTCTCCCCCTTTTTCCAGCAGTGAACCCTGCAATCGCACCGATACCAAATGGCCGTCTTTATGGATATATTCTTTTACATACGGTCCATATTGGCCGGTCTTTTTCAGGCGCTCCAGTTGGCACTGTTCATCCCTGGCATATTTTTCCGGGGTAATATCCCAATAGGTCAGCTGCAGGGTCTCTTCTACACTGCGGCCTAAGATCCGGGCATAAGCAGGATTGATGTCGACCAGTTCACCATTCATGCGGCATAACACCAGTCCTATGTTGGATTGCTCGAACAACATACGGTTGTAGCGCTCACTTTCCCGCAACGCCTTATCTGTCCTCAGCCGTTCCAATTCGGCCGCTGCCCGGACCGCAAAGATCTGCAGGATGGTTTCTACCTGCTCGGTATTTTCCATGGGTTTATTACCCATCACCACGATCAGACCAATAGGCTTGCCGGCAGTATCCAGCAACGGTGCGCCGATATAGCTTTGCGTCCCCATCTCAGTAAGCATCGGGTCACCAGGAAACAGTTGCTGGATATTTTCGGAATAGGCATGGATGCCGCAGCAATCTCCCACTACATGATGACAGGGGGTGTCCACCAGGTCGTAGCCCAGGTTGTCGACAACCTCGCCGTTGATACATATGGCGACGGTATTGACCTTGCCCGGTTGTTGTTCATCCAGCAGGCCGATAAAGGTATATTCAATGTCGAAGATCTTCGCCAGATGTTTTACCAGGGACTGGAAAAAGGCCTCACCGGTCTGGGCCGACACGCCGGCAGCGATGTTCCTGATGGCCTCCTCACTGCGCTTGCGTTCGTCGATATCGCGCACGATGGCCTGGACAAAGATTTCATCGCCTAATTTAATCCGGTTAAGGCTGACTTCCGCATGAAAAGGAGTACCATCAAGACGCGTATGCAGCCATTCAAAGAACTGCGGCTTATCCTCCAACGCTGCACTAATCTTTTCCATTGCCTTTTCAGTGGACGGGCGATTATCAGGCTGACGTTCTGGTGAAAACGCCATCGGCGTATTACCCACGATATCTTCTTTCTTGCAATCAAATATTTCTAGCGTCTTGGGGTTGCAGTCAGTAAATAGCTCACCCTGCATCAGAAAAATGGCATCGTTTGCGGAATTGAATAATGTCCGATATATCGCCTCGCTCTTCTCCAGTGCTTCTTCGGCCTGCTTGCGTTCGGTAATATCGCGTAACAGGCCGATAAAGCCGATAGTCTCACCATCATTATTTTTTACCTGGGTGCCGAGCGTTTCGGCCCAGAATAAACTGCCATCCTTGCGCCGGTACTGGATCTCATAAGCATCCGCTTTTGTTTCTGTCTGTGAGTTATAACGGTTTTTACCTTGCTCGACATAGCCCTGCTTGCTGGCATACAGCATCTCGGTACTCTGCCCGATCAGTTCCTCGTCTGTATAACCAAACATCTGATATATGGCCGGGTGACCCATCACAATGCGTCGCTCAGTGTCAGCAAATACCACTGCATCGGTAATAGAGTTGAATATCGCCTCGAACTGTGCCTTGCTGGTTGCCAGGTCTTTCTCGGTCTTACGGCGTTCCTGTATCTCCTTTTGCAACTGGGTTATTTTATCATTCAGAGCAGTGAAACTTTGGGTGAATTTTTCCCGGCGCACGATGCGCAACATGATTAATGCAGGTGCATCATCGGTTCTGGACTGTATGAGATGGCCATAGCCATGGCATTGAACAATATCACCATCAGTATGGTGCACATGTAGGCTGCCCGGCGTCGCGTCGCGACTACTTGACCAGGTACGAATAATCTGTTCGAGCTTCTGTTTTTCGTCTATGACCAGGTCAAACAGCGACTTGCTGTCCAAACTATGATGATCCCCGGTGAAAAAACGTAAAGCTGCAGGATTGGCGGCCAGAATCAGGCCAGTAGTATCAATCAGACATAGTGGTTCTGGCAGGGGCTTGGCGAAGGTGGTAAATTGTATGGGCGTCATTATTATTTTTCAGTTTCGAAATACTCCCTGCCCTTCGCTGCCTGTGCCTGTTCGCTTTCTGGATCAAGATAGACCACCACGCGACAGCCCGGATCACCACGGGCTATGGCCTTTTCCAGATCGACCTTGGCATAACCCAGATTATCGGCTGTAATAACGCCGAACACGTTCGAGGTTATCATACATAAAGAAGGGCGATCTTTGATCTTCTCGCCAAATGGACAACGCTTGTTGACCAGCACGATTTTGTTATCATCCTGTTCGATAACTTCAAAATCGCCTTTAATACGACGCTTAAGATCGGTCAGCACTTCTGCAACCTGTTCCCGATCCAGTTTCGGAATGTTCATTTCCTTTCGGTATAACTGGTTTATCTGGCTGCCGATGTGCTGACCGACCACGCTGATAAAGCCGGCCGTTTCCTCAAGACCCACCATTTCTTCAAGCAGACCGGACAGCTCACGAATCAGGTTACGCATAAACCAGTCGCGCTCCAATGGCAGTTCCAGCTTTTTCAGATCGTCTATGTCATGACGAGTATATGCCAAGATAACCCTCCTTAAGTGCCGGGTATATATCATCCCGAAGGTATCATGATAAATTCCCTGCAGTGATATTTATGAAACCCCGGCATTATCGCCAGAATAACTGACTGATACAGGCACAAAATCGGGTTATCCTGGTATATCAAACATTACATTGGCTCAATGGTCGATACATTTGCGCAGTTTAGTCTGAGTTATACTTTAAAGTATAGCCATCCTGACAGGGAGGTGGCGTCTTTGCTGTATACATCTGTTGCCAATGTAGCAAGTGTAACGATGTAGACCGGGTCTAAATCCCACAGTTTCCATCTGATCTGATACTATATAAGCATGTCGGAATATATACTGATCCTGGTTAGCACCATACTGGTCAATAACTTCGTACTGGTGAAGTTTCTGGGCCTGTGCCCGTTTATGGGTGTTTCACGTAAACTCGAAACCGCCACCGGCATGTCTCTGGCCACCACTTTTGTACTGACCATGTCATCTATCTGCAGTTACCTTGCCAATGAATACCTGCTGATCCCGCTCGGATTGGAATACTTGCGCACCATGACCTTTATCCTGGTCATCGCATTCGTGGTGCAATTTACCGAGATGGTTGTACATAAAACCAGCCCGCTGCTGTACCAGGTACTGGGGATATTCCTGCCATTGATTACAACTAACTGTGCCGTACTGGGCGTGGCCCTGCTGAATATCCAGGAGCGTCATGGTTTTATTGAATCCGCCCTGTATGGTTTCGGTGCAGCAGTAGGTTTTTCAATGGTGTTGATCCTGTTCTCAGCCATGCGTGAACGCATCGCTGTCGCAGATGTCCCGGAGGCGTTCAAGGGTAACTCAATTGCACTGATCACCGCCGGACTGATGTCCCTGGCCTTTATGGGATTTGCCGGCCTGGTCAAACCCTGACATATGAAAAAAAGCAATAACACAAAATGTTAACAGCGATACTGGCCATAAGCCTGCTGGCACTGGTATTCGGCCTGATACTGGGGCTTTCCGCGCGCTATTTCCAGGTCGAGAGTGACCCGATCGTGGACAAGATAGACGCACTGCTGCCACAAACCCAGTGCGGACAATGCACCTTTGCCGGCTGCCGGCCGTATGCCGAGGCCATGGCCAAGGGTGAAGCCGATATCAACCAGTGCCCACCTGGCGGCCAGGCAACTATCGACGCACTGGCGGAACTACTCGGTGTCGACTCCAAGCCACTCAATGCGGAACATGGTGAGGAAGAAGAACCCACCGTGGCGTATATCGATGAGGAGGTGTGTATCGGCTGCACGCTGTGTATCCAGGCCTGCCCGGTAGACGCCATACTCGGTGCGGCGAAGCAAATGCATACCGTGATCGCAGATGAATGCACCGGCTGCAAGTTATGTATCCCGCCATGCCCGGTGGAATGTATCGATATGGTACCGATCAAACAGGATATCGAACTCTGGAAATGGCCCTACCCTGAAACCACACCGGAAGCATCACGAACCGATACGCCTCAGACACAGGAAGCAATGCCTTGAAAAAACCTTCGGGTAAATTATGGCACTTCAAGGGTGGCCTGCATCTGCCGGATCACAAGGACATATCCACACAGACCCCGGTACAACAGATGGCCATACCGGAGCGCCTGATCATCCCGTTACAGCAACATATCGGCGAACCTGCAGAACCACTGGTGATTGCCGGTGACCCGGTCAACAAGGGGCAAATTATTGCGCGCGCCAGCGGATATTATAGCGCCTCTATCCATGCCTCGACCTCCGGCACCGTAATCGATGTCATCGAGCAACCGGTGGCTCATCCTTCCGGCCTGTCAGCGCCCTGTATTATTATCAAGGCGGATGGAGAGGATCGCTGGGGCAAGCGACCACCACATCAGGACTATAAAAAGCTGACACCGAGCACTCTGCGCAGCCTGATACGCGAAGCCGGCATCGTCGGCCTGGGCGGCGCAGGTTTTCCAACCTTTATCAAGCTTAACCCGGGTAGCAAACATCACATCGACACCCTGATCCTGAATGGCGCAGAATGCGAACCCTACATCACCTGCGACGACATGCTGATGCGTGAACGGCCTGAAGACATTATTCATGGCCTGATCATCATGCGTCATGCATTGCAGGCGAAACGCTGCCTGGTCGGTATCGAGGAGAACAAGCAAGAGGCCTATGACACCATGCGTGATACGGTGCATGCATTGGGCGTGGAAGGCGTTGAAGTCATCATGATCCCGACGCTGTATCCGACTGGAGGAGAAAAACAACTGATACGGGTACTCACCGGTCTGGAAGTTCCACATAACGGGCTACCTCTGGATATCAGCGTCGCCTGCCAGAATGTGGGTACGGCGGCCGCGGTGTTCGACGCCGTGGAAAAATCACAACCACTTATATCCCGCGTAGTGACCGTTACCGGCGACGGAATAGCCAATCCCGGTAATATGCAGGTGCTTATCGGCACACCGTTACAGGAGTTGATTGAAACGTCTGGCGGCTATACCGACCAGGTGCAACGACTTGTGATCGGCGGCCCGATGATGGGATATACCGTGCAGTCCGATCAGGTTCCGATTACCAAGACCATCAACTGCATACTCGCCGCTAGCGAGGCGGAAACCGACACGCCTGACACGCACTACCCGTGTATCCGTTGCGCTGCCTGTATGGACGTCTGCCCGGTCAGCCTGCTGCCGCAACAACCTGTTTGACTGTATCGAATGTGGCTGCTGCGCCTATGTCTGCCCAAGCCGGATACCGCTGGTGCAATATTACCGCTTTGCAAAAACCGAGATCTGGGAGCAGGAACGCACACGTCGCAAGTCCGATACCGCCCGTCAGCGACATGAATTCAGACTCGAACGACTGGAGCAGGAAAAACGCGAGCGCGAAGAACGCATGCGCAAGAAAAAAGCCGCACTGAAAAAGTCTGATAGCAGTGATGATCCGAAAAAAGCCGCTATCAAAGCCGCCCTGGAACGCGTCAAAAAGAGACAAGCGCAACGCCCTGTCGAAAAGACTAATGTATCCGACCTGACCGAGGAGCAACAACGAAAAATCCAGGAAGTTAAACAGCGGCGGGCCGATAACAAACCGACTGAACAAACCAATAAACCCGAGGCCTGATTTCATGCGGAGCCAGTATGCCATTCATTAACACCAGTTCTCCACATCAGCAGAATCAAAGCAGTGTGCCGGACCTGATGCGCAAGGTTTTACTGGCCCTGATACCCGGCGCCCTGGCCTGCCTGTACTATTTCGGCTTTGGAGTCCTGGTCAATATTGTGATTGCGTCCGCAACCGCCCTGGCATCTGAAACCATCATGCTGAACCTGCGCCACTATCCGGTCAGACGTTATCTGACTGACTACAGCGCGCTGGTCACAGCGATACTACTGGCACTGGCCTTACCGGCCACCGTACCGTGGTGGCTGACCGTGATTGCAACCAGCTTTGCGATTGTCATAGCCAAACAACTTTATGGCGGGCTGGGTTACAACCCGTTCAACCCGGCCATGATCGGTTATGTGGTCGCACTAATCGCCTTTCCACAACAAATGACCCAGTGGCCAGTGCCACAGCCCGGCGGCGCACTGGGCCTGCTCGATGTCCTGCTACTGCAACTGACCGGCACACTATCAGACCCGGCAATACTGGACGCGGTCACCTCTGCCACACCGATGGACCAGATCAAGACCGGCATCGGCCTGAACAGGACCATAGGCGAAATCAGTACCGGCGCCCTGTTCGGGACAGTCGCCGGCAGAGGCTGGGAATTAGTCAATCTGCTGTTTCTGCTGGGCGGTTTGTGGCTGCTGTGGAAAAAGGTCATTAATTGGCAGATACCGGTTGCGGTACTGAGCGCCCTGTTCTTCTGGTCGTGGATGTTCAACCTGTATGACGGCGACCTGTATAGTTCTCCGTTCTTTCACTTATTCAGCGGCGGTACCATGCTGTGTGCCTTTTTCATCGCGACCGATCCGGTCACCGCCAGCACCACACACTGGGGCCGTCTGATCTATGGCATGGGTATCGGCATCCTGACCTTTATTATCCGCAACTGGGGCGGTTACCCGGACGGCATTGCTTTCGCTGTCATTCTGATGAATATGGCCGTACCGACGATTGACTACTACACCCAGCCACGTGTATTCGGGCATCAGGACGAAGATTAGTGGTGCTCTATGCGTAATACCGCTATTTCAGCCATTATCCTGGGACTGTTTGCGATCATTGGAACAACGCTGGTCGCTTATACCTTCGAGTCTACAAAGGAGCAGATAAAAACCAACCAGCGCATGGCACTGCTACGCAGTCTGCATCATATTATCAGTACAGAAGAACACGACAACGACATCTTCCAGGATAAAATCAGGGTGATTAATCCAACGCTGCTGGGTAGTGACGAGCCGGTCTCGATCTATCGGGCACGCATGCAGGGCAAGCCGGTGGCCGCGGTAATCGCCGCCGTCGCACCAGACGGTTACAATGGCCGCATCTATCTGCTGGTTGGCATCTATTACGACGGCACACTGGCCGGTGTACGTGTGGTCCGCCACGCCGAGACCCCTGGCCTGGGCGACCTGGTTGATGAACAGAAATCTAACTGGATACTGGGCTTCAGGAACAGGTCCCTGGCTGATCCGACGCCGGACGGATGGAAGGTCAAGCGTGACGGCGGCCAGTTTGACCAGTTTACCGGCGCGACCATCACACCCAGGGCCGTGGTTAAGGCGGTATACAACTCTCTGATATACTACAGGCAGAACCGAGATACGCTGTTCCGACCCTTACCCGAAAACGAGGCAGGTACGAAACAGGTTCAGCCGGCATCCGGTGCGAAACAAGAGACCTCAAAACCATGAGTAACGGATTTAACAAAATCATTCGCGATGGCCTGTGGGACAACAATCCGGGCCTGGTACAGTTGCTTGGACTGTGCCCGCTGCTGGCCGTTACCGGTACCCTGATCAATGGACTGGGACTGGGTATTGCCACCACCCTGGTCATGGTCGCTTCCAATCTAACCGTTTCATTGATACGCAACCTGGTGCGATCCGAGGTCCGTATCGCAGTCTTCGTACTGATTATCGCCTCGTTTGTCACCGCGGTCGAACTGGCGATGCAGGCTTACTTCTATGATCTGTACAAGGTACTGGGTATCTTTATTCCGCTGATAGTTACCAATTGTTCCATCATCGGCAGGGCCGAGGCCTATGCCTCAAAAAACACCCCGCTCAATGCCGCTGTCGACGGCCTGTTCATGGGTCTGGGCTTCACTGGTGTACTGGTGGTACTGGGGGCCATGCGTGAGCTGGTCGGTATGGGCACTATTCTGGCACAGGCCCATATCATGTTCGGTGAGGCAGCCCGCAATATCACACTGGAACTCAGTGCTACCCATGAAGGCTTTTTACTGGCCATCCTGCCACCGGGCGCATTCATTGGACTGGGACTGATAATTGCCGCTAAAAACATCATCGACCGGCGTATGACAGCAAGGGAAGCCCTGACCACTACCCAGACCGCAACCAGCCAGGCCTGAGGCCAACGATAGATGAATGCCAGTAAAAGGCAGGAGATTTTCGCACGCCTGCAAGCCGCCAACCCGGAACCGACTACCGAGCTAAATTACAAGAACACCTTCCAGCTGTTAATCGCGGTCATGCTATCTGCCCAGTCTACTGACGTTGGTGTGAACAAGGCGACCGAAACCCTGTTTAAAAAAGTCAAAACGCCAGCGGCCTTACTCAAGCTCGGCGAACAGGGGCTGAAACACACTATAAAAACTATCGGCCTGTATAACACCAAGGCCAAAAACGTGATCAAAACCTGCCATATCCTGGTTGAACAGCACAAGGGCAAGGTTCCGAGCGAGCGCAATGCACTGGAGGCCCTGCCCGGGGTCGGACGTAAAACCGCCAATGTGATCCTGAATACGGCCTTCGGGCATCCGACCATTGCGGTAGACACCCATATTTTCAGGATATCCAATCGCATCGGCCTCGCCCCCGGCAAGACCGTCGACCAGGTCGAGAAAAAGCTGCTGAAAGTGGTGCCAAAGGAATATATGCACGATGCCCATCACTGGCTGATACTGCACGGACGCTATACCTGTATCGCCCGCAAACCACGCTGCGGATCGTGTATCATCGAAGACCTGTGTGAATACAAGCACAAAACCGAGTAGCGTAGAGACCACATGTACAGCCAGGACCGAAACCAGTTACGTATGCAGTACTACCGGATATGGGAAAAGTACCAGAACGGTCAGGTGCTGGAACCGCTGGAAAAACTGTTACTCGACATCATGCTGATGCACCCGGAATATCATCAGGTCATCGAGGCCCTGGGCCTGGAACAACAATCCGATGCTGATATCGAAGAGCAACATAATCCTTTCCTGCATATGGGGCTGCATATTGCATTAATCGAGCAGATCCAGACCAATCGGCCAGATGGTATCGCCTCGGTCTACAGCAAGCTGTTGAACAGGCATCAGGACGAACACATGGTTCAGCACCTGATGATCGACTGCCTGGCCGAAGCCCTGTGGCAGGGCCAGCATAATCCCGCCGGTCCGGATGAAGTGCAATATCTGGAATGCCTTGAAAAACTGAGCTAGTGGTCCGTTTTTATCCATTATAAAAAATGGGTAAATTTTTTATAATTCTGTGAAACTTCACACTTAAGACCCTGTCATATTGCATACAGTTTGACCTTCTGTTAGTTTTTTCAAGCTTACGGATAGTACAAACCAGAACTAAACCAAGAACTTTTTATACGTATGGAGAGATAACCATGTCTACAACCCTTAAGCAGAAACCCCTGGCTGCAACAGTAGGTGCAGCGTTTGTATCAAGCATGGCCGCAGGTGTACCTGCCGTGGCCAATGCCGATCAATCCCCTTTCTCCGCTACCAGCATGTCAGAAGGTTACATGGTCGTTGCCGGCATGGAAGGTAAATGTGGCGAAGGCAAGTGCGGCGGCAAGAAGGCCGAGAAAAAGTCTGAAGGCAAATGCGGCGAAGGCAAGTGCGGCGCCAAGAAGAAAGCCGAAAAGAAAATGGAAGGTAAGTGTGGCGAAGGTAAATGTGGCGGCGAAAAGGCCGAAGGTAAAGCCATGAAGAAAATGGAAGGTAAGTGTGGCGAAGGCAAATGCGGTGGCGAAAAGGCTGAGGGTAAAGCCAAAAAGAAAATGGAAGGTAAGTGTGGTGAAGGCAAATGCGGTGGCAAGAAATAATCACTGTATAGCATGAACATGAAAGCATATTCTGTTCATGGTGCCGGCCTCGGCCTGAGGCGGACCCTGTTGGGTCCGTTGGCCGAGCAGCCACCCACCCAGGTCGGCTTCATGGAAGTCGCACCGGAAAACTGGATGCGCGTTGGTGGCAGTCTGGGAAAACAATTCCGTGAATTTACCGAACGTTACCCGTTTGTCTGCCATGGCCTGTCCCTGTCTATCGGCAGCCCGGCACCACTGGACGTGGATTTTCTGAAGGAATTAAAGGTCTTTCTGAAAACCCATGACATTAAACTTTATTCTGAACACCTCAGTTACTGCAGCGATGAAGGTCATTTATATGACCTGATGCCGATCCCGTTTACTGAAGATGCAGTCAGTTATGTCGCTGCACGCATCAGACAGGTACAGGATATCCTCGAACAACGTATCACGATGGAAAACGTTTCCTACTATGCCGCCCCCGGCCAGGAGATGTCGGAAACAGATTTTATCAACGCGGTGCTAAAAGAAGCGGACTGCGATCTGCTACTGGATGTTAACAATATCTACGTTAACAGCATTAACCATCGCTATGATGCGGAAGAATTCCTGCGCGCCATGCCGGCCGAACGGGTCAGCTATTTCCACATCGCCGGTCATTATGATGAAGCGGAAGACCTGCGTGTAGACACCCATGGATCCGATGTAATCGACCCGGTCTGGAACCTGCTGGACGTCGCCTACGATCACTGTGGTGTCGTGCCGACTCTGCTGGAACGTGATTTCAATATCCCGCCTCTGCAGGAACTGCTTGCTGAAGTGGATACCATCATTCGCTATCAGCAAAAATGGGCCAACACTAATGTCAGCGATCACCAGCTTGCCCAGGGATAAGCAACCCGAATTCATACGCAAGCAGTATGAGTTCGCAGCACATATCCGTGACCCGGAAAATACACCACGCCCCGATGATGTCGAGGCCCGGCGCATGGATATATACAACGAACTGTTTTACAACAATGTAGCGTCTTTTATTTCCGATGGCTTTCCTGTCATACGCAGCCTGTATTCAGACCAAGACTGGCATGCCCTGGTGAGAGATTTTTTTGTAAGCCACCATTGCAAGACACCACTGTTTCTGGAAATCGCGCAGGAATTTCGTCAATACCTCGAAAGCGAACGCAACAACCCGCAGGATCCACCATTTTTAAAAGAACTGGCGCATTATGAATGGGTCGAAACCGCGGTCGGCATTGCCGAAGAGGAAATTGACGATAGTCATACCGACATCAACGGGGATTTGCTCGATGGCATCCCGGTACTGTCACCCCTGGCAATGCCACTGCAATACCAGTTTGACGTTCAGCATATCAAGCCTGAATATCAACCTGACACAACACCCGAACAACCCACCTGCATCATAGTGTATCGCAACCGCGCAGACGAAGTCGGCTTCATGGAGATCAACCCGGTAAGCCTGCGCCTGGTACAACTGATTGCGACACAGCCGGATCAGACAGGCCGGCAACATCTACAATTAATTGCCAAAGAACTGAACCACCCCAAACCGGAAGTTGTCATAACTGGTGGAACAGAGACCCTGGAAACCTTACGCAGTAAAGAGATTATCCTGGGTTCCAGAAGATAAGCCCGGCCGTCACTTGACGGCAATGGCATAAAATAAACCTTACGAGGATGGAGAGATGTTGACAAAGCTGCAACAGCTGCTGGATAGCACCCGTGCAATCGATTTCCTGGCGCCGCTGGCATTGCGTCTGTACCTGGCACCGATCTTCTGGATGGCCGGCATGAGCAAGGCCACCAGTTTTTCCGACACCGCGGCCTGGTTCGGCAACCCGGAATGGGGACTGGGCCTGCCGTTCCCGACCCTGATGACTGCACTGGCAACAGGCACCGAACTGGGTGGCGCGATACTGCTGCTGTTCGGGCTTGGCGTACGCTGGATATCCATCCCGTTGATGGTCACCATGCTGGTCGCGATATTCTCCGTGCACTGGGTCAATGGCTGGCAGATCGTTGCCGATACCAAGTTCTGCCTGTTCAACTGTGCCGATGCAATCGATGCATCCAACCGGCTTGATGCAGCAAAAGACATCCTGCGTGAACATGGCAATTACGACTGGCTGAGCGGACAAGGCAGCTTTGTCGTGTTGAACAACGGTATCGAGATGGGCGTAACCTACTTTGTGATGTTACTGGCCCTGTTCTTCATCGGTAGCGGGCGTTATCTGAGCGCGGATTACTGGATTGCGAAAAAACTCAACAGTCATGCCTGAGGTAGAAGGAGTATGTGGCGACAGCAAATCATTAATACTTCTTCCCGATCAGCTCGATCTGGTAACCATCCGGGTCTTCGACAAACGCGATAATGGCCGCACCGGCATTCATCGGTCCGGCATCGCGGATAATCTTGCCACCGCGCTCGCGTATCAAAAGCGTGAACTTGCCGTCAGGATAGTCCTTCTGGCGTAACAGCTGCATACCCAGCACCTGGGTGTAGAAATCGATAGAGCGTTGCAGGTCACCAACCCTTATCATGGTATGTAACAGGCGCATGATACTTCTCCTTTAGATCAAAGCCATCCATTGATCATAGTAAAAGGGTATTTCAGGACTCCCCTCTCCCTACGGGAGAGGGTCAGGGTGAGGGAATAAAACCAGCTTTATACCTCATCATCCTAGCCTTCTCCTTGTGGGAGAAGAGATAAAAAAGTTTTTTGTTTACTGCTTGCGTCTCGCTCCAATGCGCAAACGCAACGCATTGAGCTTGATAAAGCCTTCTGCGTCTTTCTGATCATAGGCACCGGCGTCATCCTCGAAGGTCGCGATACGCTCATCGAACAGGCTGTCGGTTTCCGAGGCTCGCCCGACTACAATAACATTACCCTTGTACAGCTTCAGGCGCACCTTGCCATTCACGGTCTCCTGAGACGTATCGATCATTTCCTGTAACATCAGGCGCTCAGGACTCCACCAGTAACCGTTATAGATCAGCTTAGCATAGCGTGGCATCAGCTCGTCTTTCAGATGCAGGGCTTCGCGGTCCAGGGTCAGCGACTCCATCGCCCGGTGTGCCTTGAGCATGACCGTACCGGCCGGGGTTTCGTAACAGCCACGTGACTTCATACCGACATAACGGTTTTCGACGATATCGTCGCGACCGATGCCGTTTTCTCCAGCCAGTTTGTTCAGGTATTCCATGACCTGTGCCGGTGTCATCGCCTTGCCGTCGATCTCGACGATGTCACCTTTCTCAAAGGTCAGTTCAATATAGGTCGGTTTGTCCGGCGCAGCCTCGGGGGATACGGTCCAGCGCCACATCGATTCTTCCGGTTCGGCCCACGGATCTTCGAGTATACCGCCTTCATACGAGATATGTAGCAGGTTCGCATCCATCGAGTAAGGGGATTTCTTGCCTTTCTTGAAATCGACCGGGATGTCGTGTTGCTCGGCGTAGGCCATCAGCTTTTCACGCGAGTTAAGGTCCCATTCACGCCAGGGCGCAATCACCTTGATGTCCGGATCCAGTGCATAGGCACCAAGCTCGAAACGCACCTGGTCGTTACCCTTGCCGGTCGCACCATGCGAGATCGCGTCCGCGTCGGTTTCCTGTGCGATTTCGACCAGACGCCGTGCAATCAGCGGCCTTGCGATCGAGGTGCCGAGCAGATATTCGCCTTCGTAGATCGCATTGGCACGGAACATCGGGAACACATAATCACGTGCGTAATCTTCGCGCAGGTCTTCAATATAAATCTCCTTGACGCCCATGGCCTCGGCCTTCGCGCGTGCCGGCTCAACCTCCTCGCCCTGCCCGATATCAGCGGTAAAGGTCACCACCTCGCAATCATATACATCCACCAGCCATTTCAGGATAATTGACGTATCCAGGCCACCGGAATAGGCCAGTACCACCTTGTTGATCTTGGAATCGGACATTAAATCTCTCCCGCGCACTCGGCATGCATGACAAGACGGGGATTATACCGTTTTAACGGCTTTAGCGGGAGTTATGCCAGGGATGTCAGAAGGGCTTTTCGAGCCTGACTTCCACACGCTGGTTCAGCGCGCGGCCCCGCGTGCTCTTGTTGCTGGCCACCAGCTTGCGGTCACCGGTAAAACGCTTCTTGACCAGCTTCATCGGAATTTTCAGCAGTTTCATATAGCTGACCACGCTGTTGGCACGTTTTTCCGACAGGGTCAGGTTTTCAAAACGGCCTTTTTCTGAGGCGTGGCCATGCACCGTGACCAGAGAAACATTCTTTTCCAGCCTGATATAACGGGCCAGCCTTTTCAGGGCCTGTTTGCCCTTTTCATCCAGATAGTATTCATTTGGCTTGAAATAGATGCGGGTATGCTTGAGCTGTTCATAACCGTACGGGAACAGTTGTGCCAGGCAGCTGCGGAACTCCTGCAACGCATCCTGGAAACGCACCGGGCTGACGGCTATTTCAACGCGGTCCTTGCCGTCGGCAACGTCATCAAAACTGAATGTGGGTTGCATACCCCGTTCCAGCTCGGCAATCACCCGTTTGCTACGCGTCGGTTTCAGGCTAAACGGGATATTGCCCTTGTTCAGGCTGACCATGCCCAGGTCCTGCTTTTTCGCCCTGTGATTCCAGACCGGAGGGCGTGACTCGAACACGGCTTTGGACACCTGCGAGGCCGGTTGTGTGGTTGTCACGCGCATACGCATGGGCTGGCCGGCTGTCTGGATGAATTCGGCCTTGCCGTACAGCGGGATATCCTGGCTCATCACGCACTTCAGGTGATTGCTACTGATTTCCCATTGGGACGATTGCAGGTCCAGCGTATAGTCAGGATAGACCGCCTGCGCCGGCCCCGACGAAATCGCCAACATATTGATTAATATAATAAATGCTCTATATCCCACAATAAAACCCAGTTTTCACGACTGTTATGCTTTATATATCGGATAATCGGGTGGTTACTTTAGCCCAGACCCACTGCTCAGATAGGTCTGCTGCAACAAAACAACCCTCTAAACCTCGCTGACTGTAGATAATCAGGCCTTCGCCTTCCGCTTGCTGCGCCTCAACCGCGACAACAAACGCCTGGCCATTTCACCAAACATTTCGGTCTGGGTCGGGTGCGGATGGATCGCATTGGCGACCTGCTCCAGGCTCATATCGGCAGAGACCATCATCACCCCTTCACCGATAAGGGTGTCGGCATGGTCGGCCAGGTAATGTACACCAACGATACGCTGGCTGGCCTTGTCGGCGACGATCTTGATCATGCCATGGGTCTCGTTATTGATCATCGCCTTGGCGTCGATGTTCATTGGCATTTTCACCTCGATCGCATCGACACCCTGGGCCTTGGCCTGCTCGACCGACAGACCGACAAAGGCAGCCTGTGGACGCGTGAAGATGACGCCACTGTCCTTGTTCTGGTCGTACTTCATATCCTCGCCGAGGATAGTCGCGGCGGCGATCCGCCCCTGTTGCCCGGCCGTATGCGCGAGCATCAGGCCTCCGATCACATCACCGACTGCAAAGATATGCGGCACACTGGTACGGCAACGTGAATCGGCAGTAATGATGCTGCGCTCACTGGCCACACCGGCCTTGTCCAGTTGCAATGGCTCCAGCACCGGACGTTTGCCGGTCGCCATAACCACATAATCCACCGTGACCGTTCGATTCTTGCCTTCGGCATCTTCATAGCCGAGCTTGACCGCACCCGGCTTGCCCTTGATCGACTTGACTTTGGCCGAGGTAACAATATTCAGACGCGGTTCCTGCTGCAGCACTTCGGTCAGTTGTTTTGCAATCTCGGGCTCGACTTCGGCCAGCACACGCTCCTGCCCTTCCAGCAGGGTGACCTTGGCACCAAAGTCCTGGAATATCTGTGCCATCTCCATGCCGATTGCACCGCCACCGATCACACCCAGGCGTTTCGGTGGCTGTTCCAGTGACCAGACGGTATCCGAGGTCAGCACGCTGCCAGCGGCCACGCTATCCTCTGCACCGGGGATCGGCGGTACGAACGGTGGTGCACCGGTCGCGATCACGGCGCAACCGAAACTGATACGCTCGCCCTGACTACCGTCGCCGGCGACATCCCGTGTATGCGGGTCATCGCTGTTACCGGCGGTATCCACGCATACGGTATGATCATCGAGAAAACGCGCAAAACCCTGTATGACCTTGATCTTGACACCCTGGTCAGTCTTCAGCGCCATCGAGCCACGGGTTTCCAGTACGTTCTTGCGAGTGGCCTCAAGCTTTTCCCAATTCAGTTTGGCCTTGGTAGTGCCTTCGACACCAAGATGTTCGTCATGCATGCGATCACGCATGCGGTCTGCGGCCGCACGCCAGGCCTTGGACGGGATACAGCCACGCCACAGGCATTCGCCACCCGGGAATGGCGCGTCATTGATCATCGCGACCTTCATGCCATGACCGGCCAGATCACGGGCACAGTCTTCACCACCCGGACCACCACCAATCACGACCACATCGTAATCCCAGTCACCCTCAGGTACTGCCGGGCCGGTCGGGCCCATCCAGGTATCCGGTTGCTCGATCAGGCCCTTCAATGTATTCAGATAAAGGCCAATCTCGGCACCGTTGACCACACGATGGTCGGCCGTTACGGTCAGCGGCATACCACCCGGCCCGGCCGAAGAAATGGCCAGGATCGCCGCCGTTCCCGGTGTCGGGATTGCATCAAAATAGTTCACCCCGATCATACCCATGTTGGATACCATGAAGGTCGGGTTAGCATATTCTTCCGGTGCCAGACGGCGTTTGCGTGCGCGATCGACCAGTTCCTTCCAGTCCTCGTTCAGGGTCTCGATTTCACGAGATTCACAGGCACGCAGCACCGGGACCACCAGACCGCCACCCTCTGCGGAAACCGCCATACCGATATCGACATTGTCACGTTCGACCAGCTTGTCCACCGGCTGGTAGCACCAGTTCACGGTCGGGTGTTTTTTGATTGCCTCGGCACAGGCCTTCGCTATCGCGACGGTAACCGAAACGCCCTTGGCCTTGGCGGCCTTGATCAGTGCGCCGGGCTGGGCATTCACACTGACGCGGAAGGTCGGCATGGTCAGCGCCGCGGTCATCGAATGGCTGACCGCGCGTTCCATCGCGTTCATCGGTCGTCCATTTCCGGGCACCTGGATCTCGGGCATGATCATGCCGGCAGTCTGGGCCTGGGCTGCCGCAACCGGCTGGACACGCCGCACGTCTTCGGCAACGACCTCTCCCTGTGGTCCGGTACCCTTGACTTCGTTCAGATTGACCCGCATTTCACCGGCCAGTTTGCGCGCATACGGTGTCACTGCCAGCCCGGCCGGACGCGCAGCCGGTTCGGCCGAGTCCAGGGTCGCTGGGGAAGGCGCTGCTACTGCGGCTGTCGTGACCGGTGTCACCGGCTTTGTTGACTTTTCTGCAACTGTCTCGACCGCTTCGATACGGCGGGATTCGCTGACCACCTGCTCCGGTTTCTCGACCAGGTAGGCCAATGCGCCGCCAACCGCGACCACGCTATCCACTTCCACCAGTGGCCCGGACAAATAGCCGTCACGGAACACCTCCAGGTCCATGATTGCCTTGTCGGTTTCAACCTGGGCGACGATATCGCCACGCTTGATCAGGTCACCCGGCTGGTTCTGCCATTCCACCAGCAGACCTTCGGTCATGGTGTCGGACAGCTGCGGCATCTTGATGGTATACACCGCCCCTTCTGGTGCAGCCTCCTGCTCACCCGATGCATCGGCTTCGCCAGTTGCCTGAGCGGCTTCCTGTTCCGCCGGCTCAGTAGCTACGGGCGATTCACCCCGTTGCTGTACCTGATCGGCACTGGCAGCGATATAGGCCAGCGCATCGCCAACCGGGATAACGGCATCGATTTCGGCCAGTGGACCGGACAAATAACCGTCACGGAACACCTCGACATCCATAATCGCCTTGTCGGTTTCCACCGTGGCGACAATATCTCCCCTGGATACCTGGTCTCCGATTGCTTTCTCCCAGCTCACCACCACCCCTTCGGTCATGGTGTCAGACAGCTGCGGCATTTTGATTACATATGGTTCAGACATAACTACCCGGTGATTGCTTTTGTGGGTCTGGTGATCAGGGCGTCCGCTCAGGAACGCCCGAACATTTTAAGTACGGCATCCACGACATTCTGGATATCGGGGATGGCAGCACGCTCCAGATTATGGTTGTAAGGTATTGGCACATTCTCTGCCGAGACTCGCATCGGTGGTGCATCCAGTTCGTAGAAACACTCTTCATTGATGATCGCCATAATTTCTGCGCCGACACCAACAGCAGGCTCCGCTTCCTCAACGATCACCGCCCGATGGGTCTTGCTGACCGAGCGCTTGATGCCTTCACGATCCAGCGGACTGAGGCTGTACAGGTCGATCACCTCGGCATCGATATTATGATTGCGTGACAGGATTTCGGCCGCCTGCTGACACCAGTAGACCGAAATGTTGTAACCAAACAGGGTTACATCCTTGCCACCACGACTGATTTCTGAGCCTTCCAGTGGCATGAAGTATTCCGCATCAGGCACCTCGCCTTTCATGTTGTACATCATCTCGTGTTCATTGATAAATACCGGGTCATTGCAGCGCACTGCTGATTTCAGCAGACCATAGGCCTGACGCGGATTCGATGGCGTAACCACGCGCAAACCGGCAATGCCCATAAACACCTTTTCCATACGCGCAGAGTGCTGCGCACCGAGCTGGTGTGCGGTACCACCCGGTGAACGCACCACGACCGGTGCCATCAACTGGCCACCTGACATATAATGCACCTTGGCCGCGGTGTTGAACAACTGATCCATCGCCAGCCACGCAAAGTTGACCGACATAATCTCGATAATCGGACGACAACCCAGGAAAGACGAGCCGATACCCAGACCGGTAAAGCCGTTTTCGGAAATCGGTGTATCGATTACACGCTCCGGACCGTACTTGTCATACAGCCCCTTGGTCGCCTTGTAGGTACCACCGGCCACGCCGATGTCCTCACCCATACAATACACCAGCGGGTCGTTTGCCATTTCTTCATCATGTGCACGTTGCACCGCTTCCCAGAACATGATTTCTGCCATTAGCTTGACCCTCCGCTTGCATAAGAATCATTCTCGGTCAGCACATATTTGTTCAATAAATCCATCGATGGTTCCGGAGATTCTTCTGCAAACCTGATCACTTCGTTTTCGATTTCTGCCAGGATTTTGGCATCCACGGCCTTGTATTCATCCTTGGTTATCTCACCGGCCTCAATCAGACGGTCAAGCAGGGTAATAATCGGGTCGCGCTTGCTCCACATGCGTTCCTCTTCCTTCTCGCGATAGGCATTGGAGTCAGACATGGAGTGCCCGCGATAACGATAGGTCATCAACTCGAGGAAATACGGACCCTTGCCGGAGCGAACATGCTCGATTGCCTTTTGCGCTGCATCATAAACGATCTCGACATCCTGGCCATCGACCTGCTCGGACGGAATATTATAGCCGGACACACGCTTGTACTGGTCGACCACGGCGGTAGAGCGGTCGATACGCGTACCGATACCATATAGGTTGTTCTCACAGACATACAATACCGGCAGGTTCCAGATCTTGGCCATATTCAGGGACTCGTGGAAGGTACCCTGGTTGTTGGCCGCGTCGCCGAGGAAGCAGATACAGATCTCGTCGCCACCCTTCATCTTGATACCCTTGGCAATACCGGCCGCGAGCGGGAACGGCCCGCCAACCAGCGCGTAACCACCCATAAAGCGGTTTTCTACACCGAAGATATGCATGGAACCACCCAGGCCCTTACAGCAGCCGGTCTCCTTCGCATACAACTCGGCCATCACCACCTTCGGGTCCATACCGCATTTGATCGCATGGACATGGTCGCGATAACTGGTAATCACGTAATCATGACCTGCCTGCGCGGCCTCGATCACACCCATTGCACAGGCCTCTTCGCCGGAATACAGGTGCAAGAAACCACCTATCTTGCGCTCGACATAGGCCTCGTAGCAGCGCTCTTCAAAACGCCGCGCAAACAACATTTCGCGCAGCAATTTCTTTTTGAGATCGGAATCCATAGGGCTCCCTGTTGTTGATATTCTGTTTGTTCAGGCGCATGGACTGGCATACGCCCGAGTGAAACGGCGTATGATCCTGATTTTAGCGCCGCAGGTCAAGAAAATGACCGTACAAATTAACCAGTTAAGTAAAAATATTTCTTTTTTATTCATTGCGTTATACTATTTTGCTAAATATTACTGATGACCATGCGGTATACAGAATACTGCGTATTAACATACTTTTTTAAGTGGTAATTATGGCTAACACACCCGCATCGACCCTGAGCCTGGCCCGCCCTGATGACTGGCATTTACACCTGCGCGATGGCGCGGCGATGTCCTCAGTCGTCGGGCACACCGCACAGCAGTTTGCACGCGCGATCGTGATGCCCAATCTGCAACCACCGGTAACCGATCGCGACATGGCTTTGGCGTATCGCGAACGGATCATGGCGGCCTTGCCAGACGATACCGCGTTTGAGCCGCTAATGACCCTGTACCTGACCGACAACACCACGGCTAGCGATATTGAACAGGCGCATGCCAGCGGCATGATCAGGGCGGTCAAACTCTACCCGGCCGGGGCGACCACCAATTCCGAGTCCGGCGTAACCAATCTGAGCAAAACCTACCCGGCCCTGCGTGCGATGGCCGCATGCGGTATGCCCCTGCTGGTACATGGCGAGGTCACTGACCCAGAGGTCGATGTATTCGACCGCGAGGCGGTGTTTATCGAAAACGTGCTGAAGCCATTGATGGAGCAGATTCCGGATCTGCGTATCGTACTGGAACACATCACCACCGAGCATGCGGTCAAACTGGTCAGGGAAGCAGATGATCGCCTCGGCGCGACCATCACCGCACACCATCTATTGATGAACCGCAACAGCCTGTTCAAGGGCGGCATTCGACCACACCATTATTGCCTGCCGGTACTCAAACGCGAACGCCATCGCCGGGCTCTGCTTGAGGCGATCAGTAGTGGCCACCCGCGTTATTTTCTTGGCACCGACAGTGCACCGCATGCGCGCGAGGCCAAGGAATCGGCCTGTGGTTGTGCCGGCATGTATACCGCGCACGCAGCAATCGAGTTATATGCCGAGGCCTTCGAACAGGTCGGTGTACTGGACAAACTCGAGGCCTTCGCCAGTTTCAACGGTCCTGATTTTTATGGTTTACCGCGCAACAGCGGACAAATCATCCTGCGTCGCCAGGACTGGCAGGTGCCGGCCAGCTACCCGATGGGCGACACGCAGGTGATCCCTCTATATGCCGGAGAAACGCTGCACTGGAAACTGGACACGGACTGATTCCACCAACATGACAGATAGCGCATCACTCTGCCCTTGCGACTCTGGCAAAACGTTTGCCCAATGTTGTGAACCCTGCCTGTCCAGCAAGCAAACAGCTGCCACCGCCGAGGCCCTGATGCGTTCACGCTATAGCGCCTATGCCACCGGCAACACCACATATTTACTGTCTACCTGGCACCCGGATACCCGGCCGGACTCGCTGGACATTCCACCGGAGCTGAAATGGCAAAGCCTGAAAATAAAATCAGGCACGAAAGGTCAGCCGGGTGACACCGACGGGACAGTCGAGTTTGTTGCAATCAGCAAGCGCGGTGGTCGCGCACATCGTTTGCATGAAAACAGCCGCTTTGTTTGTGAACAAGGTCAGTGGTTCTATGTCGACGGAGATCTGAAGACAGACTGACCAGCGTCATTTCGCGCAAACATAATGTGCCAAGCCGAAACAAGCTTGCTATGCTTAAGTTTAGTAAAGGATCATTGTAGGTCAGCTCAAGTATGAGGTGAAAATATGAAACGGATACGCAATACACTGGGCATCCTGCTGTTGTTACTGGTCAGCCACAACAGCTATGCACTCGGCGACCCGGCACTGGGCAAGGACAAGGCGGCGCGCTGTATTGAATGCCATGCGACCGATGGCAATAACCCGGACCCGAAGGTCCCGAGACTGACGGGTCAGCTGCCTGATTATTTGCTTAAACAAATGCTGGAGTTTGTCTCGGGGCATCGCAAGGACCACGTCATGTCCAGCATGATCAAGGAGATCAAGACCACAGACGGCCTGACCGATATCGCCGCCTACTATGCCAACCTGCCGGTCATGTCCGGTAGTGGAACGCAGACCGCACTCGGCCAACAGGGTAAAAAACTGTATATGCAGGAACGCTGTATGTACTGCCACAACTTCACCGGCAGACCCGACGACACCTTTGCCGGCGGCGCTCCGGTGATCGGTGGTCAGAGCAAGGGCTACCTGGTCAAGGTGTTGCTGGAAATTCGCTCCGGCGAACGCAAGGCCGACATGCATGACCTGATGAAAAAGACCCTGGCCAAACAATCGGACCAGCATATCGAGGCGATCGCTGAATTCCTCAGCAATATCAAGTAAGCATTGCATTGACTGCTCATGCGGATATGACTAGTTACAGTGAATACATCATGAGCACGCTGCGAAACCCCATTATGCGCCCACACCCCGTGCTTGCCGGTATAATGCTGCTGTTGTCAGGCGCTGATACAAACGCGGCGGGGAATCCGGTCGCCGGCGAGCAAAAGGCTGCCTTGTGCATCGGTTGCCATATACCGGGCGCCGCGAATGCTGATCCGCTGATACCGGAACTGTCCGGCCAGCATGCCAACTATATCGTGCAGGAACTATTGGAGTACCAAAATGGTCGACGCAAGGATCCGGTGATGTCAGCACTGGCAAGGATAATTACCAATACCGAAGACATACTCGACATTGCCGCCTATTATTCGAGGCTGCCAGTCATGTCCGGCAGTGGCGAACAATTACCACTGTTCGAGGAAGGCGATGAGCTGTTCACGAATAGTCGTTGCAACTATTGTCATGGCGACACCGGTACACCGGACACGCCTTCAATAGAAGGTATGCCGATCATCGGTGGACAGAACAAGGAGTACCTGGTCAAGACCATGAAAGGCATCCGCGCCGGCGAACGTATCGCCGACAAGTTCGGATTGATGCAGAAAGTATTTTCGAGGTTATCAGACCAGGACATCGAGGCCCTGGCACAGTTTATCAGTACCCTGAAGGCAGTCAGTACACCGCCGCAGTCTAAAAGTTATACTCAATAACAAACCTGCTTAGCCGGAAAAAATGAACAACTTTACACTTGACCCAAGACTTGCCAACGACACCATTCAGTTAGGACAACTCGATAACTGTCTCCTGCTGCTGATGAACAACGCCTTGCTGCCATGGTTTATCCTGGTGCCTGAAACCACGGAAGCGGAGTTTACCGATCTGTCTATGAGCGAGCAGGCCGATCTGCTGGAGAAAATAAATCTGCTATCAGGCTTTATAAAAAATAACTTCGACATTACGAAACTGAATATCGCCACTATCGGGAACATCGTCAGTCAGTTACATATTCATATCGTCGGACGCATTCCATCGGACTATTGCTGGCCGAACGTGGTCTGGGGAACCAGCGAACGCAAGCCCTATAAGCAGGATCAGATTGACAATATTACTGCCAAACTCAAACAGCAGCTGGGTGATCATCTCTAGAACGTCTCACAGAACGCTTGCGGCGTTCGTTCTGAGTACCTTATCCACCGTGACGGTGGATCAAGGCAATTCCCGCGCACGACAGTGCACAGAGCCGCCTTGACTCAGTAAACCGGGGTGACGTGATAACCCCGCTGCTCCAGCCTGCGCAGGATACCCTGTTCTCCGGGCAGGTGCAGGGCGCCGACCGCGACAAAGGCCGCACCGCCATTAATGTGTTTTTGCATACGGTCGGTCATGCGACGATTACGCTCGATCACCCCTTCACGGTTAAACGCCTGCATAAAATGACCGTACTCACCCGCCGCTTCCTGTTTGGCCATCTCCAGCAGGTAATTAAGATCGCGCGCCAGGTAGGCTTCGCGCAACTTCGAAAATTCCCTGATGATACGCTCACGGTCTTCTATGACGCTGCGCACCATATCGATTTTCGCCTGTACCGGCAGATTCTCAAACACCGATAACTGCTCTTCCGCAGTCTCCAGTCCTTCCACCTGTTTGCCCTGACGCATCGCGTTAGTATACAGCTGATCATCCAGCACACTGGCGCCACCACCCCCCATCTGCGACACACCGAGTACCGACATCACCGCCCACGGGCGCATCTTTTTGGCCGCCTTGCGGGAAATGCCGATTTCAGCCAGGCGCACGACAACCTGTTCGAACAATTCCTTGCCCAGTATCGAAAGCAGGGTGCGCTCATCACTGAAATACATGTTGCGCATCACCGCGGCCATGGTCGCATAGTCCATTCTCAGCTCGGTCAGCAGCACCCGCGCCCCGGTAAAGGCCTTTTCCACCGGCGCGGCCAGGGTGGTGACCTCGGCATCACCGACATGCATGGTACCGAACACATGACTGGGCTTGAGACCCGGCTTTTCCACCTTCCACAGCAAACCCTGGCCGAGCGCTATCGCGTCAGCCGTTTGCGGCGGGGACGCCAGCGCCACCGAGGTAGACAGCAGCATCCATAAAACCAGTCGAAACCATACCTTGATCATTTCGGAAGCCTTGCCGCGACGAAGCGGCCTGGATAGTTCCCTTACAGTCTGTCGGATTTACCCGGTATTCGCAACAATCGCTTTTCGCAGGCGCTTCCGATATGCTGTGCGCCATGAACCCAAATAGTAGTAAGCCCGTCATGGCCAGGCGTTTTCGTGGCTATTTACCCATAGTTGTCGATGTCGAAACCGCAGGATTTGACGCGGCCAAAGACGCCCTGCTGGAAATCGCGGCAGTCATCCTGCGTTTCAATGAGAGCGGCCGGCTGGAGCTGGGCTCCACTGTTAGTTGCCATGTCGAACCCTTCCCCGATGCCAACCTGGATCCGGAGTCACTGGCTTTTACCGGCATCGATCCATACCACCCATTGCGCCTGGCCCGGCCCGAGTCCGATGCGCTGGCGCACGTGTTCAAGCCCATACGCCAGGCGGTCAGGGAACAGAACTGCACACGCGCGATTCTGGTCGGCCACAATCCATTTTTCGACCTGGGCTTTATCAATGCGGCAGTCGAAAGAACCGGCATCAAGCGCAACCCGTTTCATCCTTTCAGTACATTTGATACGGCCACACTGGGTGGCCTGATGTATGGCCAGACGGTACTCGCCCGGGTAGCACAGGCCACCGGCATGGACTGGGATAATGACTCGGCGCACTCGGCCGTCTACGATGCCGAACGAACCGCCGAGGTGTTCTGTCATATCGTTAACCGCTGGTCAGACATGAGCCAGCAGTGAGTTGCCCGGGGTACGGGGTACCCCGGGATAGCAAATCAGGCCTGCTGGTTGGCCGCCGTTGCCTCTTTGGTCATTTTCTGTAAATCACCGCTCTGGAACATCTCCAGGGTGATATCACAACCGCCGATCAGCTCGCCATTGATATAGATCTGCGGAAAGGTCGGCCAGTCAGCAAAACGCGGCAGGTTCTCGAAAATCTCCGGGTCGCCGAGGACATTCACATAGGCGAATTCGATACCACAACCCTGCAGCGCCTGCGCCGCACGACTGGAAAACCCGCACTGTGGCATCTGCGGTGTGCCTTTCATGTAGATGATCACCGGATTTTCATCCACCTGCTGTTTGATACGTTCCAATACGTCCATCAAATTATCCTCGTTATTCAGTGTGTTACCTGAGTCGCATACGGGGCTCAGTAATCTGCACAGGGATTATAGCCCCTGTCTGAGCGGTTAAATACATGTAGTCGTTACGGGTATATGGGGTTTTTCTGCATCAATTCAAGGGTTGAAGCCAGTCACGCCGGTCAGGCATTACCGGGAACCGCGGCTGCATCGACGTTGCGTTGCAGCCAGAATTCCAGCAAGGCCAGGTGCCATAGCTTGCTGCCCTGGATGCGGGTAAAGTGCTGTTCCGGTTCGTCCAGCAGATGCTCGACATAGTCACGCTGGTACAGACCACGCCGCAGACAGGCCTCCGAATTCAGAATGTCGCGCATGAAATCGAGAAATTCGCCACTGACATATTTCAGCGCCGGTACCGGAAAATAGGCCTTCGGCCGGTCGATCACCGCGTCCGGCAGCAGGCCCCGGGCTATGGCCTTGAGCGGGTGCTTGCCACGATTTTTGAGCTTGATCTCCGGAGGCATGCGGGCAACCAGCTCAACCAGCTCCTGGTCCAGGAACGGCACCCTGGCCTCCAGCCCCCAGGCCATGGTCATGTTATCGACGCGTTTGACCGGATCATCGACAATCAGCGTGGTCACATCCAGTCTTAATACCTGGTCCAGGTAGGTATCCGCACCCGGCCGTGTCAACTGCTCGCGCGCCCAGCTGGCGGTATGATCCTTGCCGGCATGGCTCGGGCTGACCATTTGCAGATATTCTTCGTGGTCACGGTCGAAGTAATGCTGCCTGAACCGGTCGACGACATCGCCCTCGGCCTCGTGCATGCGTGGATACCAGAAATAACCGGCAAACACCTCGTCTGCCCCCTGGCCACTTTGCACCACTTTCACATAGCGCGAGACCTGCTCGGCCAGCAGGTAAAACGCGACCGCGTCCTGGCCAAACATGGGCTCGGCCATATTGTCCACCGCTTCGGGCAGGCGCTGGAGCACTTCCTCGTTCGGCACCAGGATCTTTTCATGACGGGTTTCAAAACGCCTGGCGACCTGGTCGGAGAATTCAAATTCATTACCGCGTTCTTCCTGACTGTCCTCGAAACCCACTGAAAAGGTATGCAGGTCTTCCTGACCGGCCTCGGCCAATAGCCCGACCAGCAGACTGGAGTCGATACCACCTGACAGCAATACCCCGACCGGTACATCGGCGATGGTCTTGCGTCGTTCTACCGCGCGCTTCAGACATTCATGCACCGCCTCGATCCATTCCCATTCGTTGATCGATCTGGCCGGACGGGTCGCATCCAGTTTCCAGTAAACCCGCTGCCTGACTGAACCACGCGCATCCACAGTCATGGTCGATGCCGGCTCGAGTTTGCGTATGCCATTCAGTATCGTGTGCGGGGCCGGTACCACTGCGTGCAGGGTGAACAGCATCTGTAACGCGACCTCGTCTAGCGTGGTATCGACATCTCCTGCAGCGAGCAGGGCCTGTGTACTGGACGCAAAACGCAGGCGTTTGTTGTCAAGGCTGAAGTACAGCGGCTTGATACCGATACGGTCACGTGCGAGAAACAGTTGCTGTCTGGCCTTATCCCAGATCGCGAACGCGAACATGCCATGCAGATGCTCGACACAGGACTCACCCCATTCAGCATAGGCCTTCAGGATGACTTCGCTATCGCCCTCGGAAAAAAAATGATAACCCCTGCCGGACAGCTCGCGGCGCAATTCGGGATAGTTGTAAATCGTACCGTTAAACACCAGCACCAGATTAAGCTCCTGGTCGACCATGGGCTGATTGGCACGCTCGGACAGATCGATAATGGCCAGTCGCCGGTGACCAAAAGCAAGTTTGCCATCAACGTAACTGCCGCTATTGTCCGGCCCACGTCGCCGCAGTTTTTCCAGCATGCGCTCGATACGCGACAACGATGGCTGCTGATGATCGAACCGGTATTCACCGCAGATGCCACACATACAACACCCCGGACGCTTATTGGATTTGTAATCGTGAGCTGACGGACCTGACCCCCTGAACAGAACGCGCCAGGCGCACCGCCCGCTCGGCAATCGCACTGGAGCTGACCGCACCACGCAGCGTCACCACTCCGTCACGTGCGCTGACACGGATATCCGTCGCCGGAACCGCCTGGTCCCTGACCAGTACACGATTGACCCGGTTGATTATATCCGCGTCCTGACTGCTGTAGGTCTTACCTGTTGAATGACCACCGGCACCGATGGTCATGGTGGTACACGCGCTGGTGTTCAGCAGTATGAATAAAAACAGGACCAGTAACTTGTTTATGGTTCGCATGGTTTCTTCCTATCGGGACACAGCCGCCAAACGGCTCGGCCTTATAGTAAACACAATACAGACAGAACGCGAAATTCCGGCGGCTCAAGCTTTCCCGTAACCTCCACCACCCGGCGTCATCACCTCCAGCCTGTCACCCGCGTTCACCTGCAAGCTGAATTTGCCGGGTAACGGCTCGTTGTTCAATCGATTCGTACCGGACTGCCCCGCTCCGCCACCCCGGATTCCCCAGGGCGGGTGGCGTCGGCGTTCACTGAGCATGGTCACACTGGTTGGCATCAGGAATTCATATTCCCGCACCAGACCGTCACCACCAGGCCGTTGACCATGCCCGCCTGAGTGCCTGCGTATCGCATAGCGATGCAGACGCAACGGGAATTTCATCTCCAGCACCTCGATCGGCGTATTCAGAGTATTGGTCATATGCGTCTGCACCGCACTCAGACCACCACCAAGCTGTCCGGCACCCATACCGCCGCCGATAGTTTCGTAGTAATCCCACGGCTGTTGCGCATCGGCGCTGCCCATGGCCAGGTTATTCATACTGCCCTGACTGGCTGCCGGGATACGTTCCGGTATCGCACCGGCCAGCGCACCGCATAACACATCGACCATACGCGTAGACGTCTCGACATTACCGGCCGCCACCGCGGCCGGTCTTTGCGCGTTGACCAGACAGGCTGGCGCTACCTTCAGGCTGATCGGGCGAAAACTGCCGGCACAGGCCGGGGTATTCTCCGGCACCAGGCAGCGAAACACGTAATAAACCGCCGCCGCTGTCACCGACAACGGGCAATTGATGTTACCTTCGACCTGTGCGGCCGTGCCGCTAAAGTCCACCTCGATATCGTGACCTTTAACCGTGACGGTCACCCGGATCGCGATATCCGTATTGCCGAGGCCATCGTCATCCATCAGGTCTTCGAAGCTGTAACTGCCGTCCGGTATCCTGTTCAGTTCACTGCGTGCCAGTTTCTCCGCATAGTTGTTCAGCTCGATCAAGGCGCAGGAAAACGCGTTCGTTCCGTTTGAGACAACCAGCTCTTGCAAGCGGGCCAGACCCGTACGATTGGCACTGATCTGTGCAGCGAAATCACCCTGCGACTGTTCAGGATTACGCAGGCAGGCCAGCAGGCCGGTCATGATCTCCTGGTTCAGTTCGCCGGCTCGTAGCAGGTGTACCGGGCCGATCACACAACCTTCCTCGGCCAGGGTGCGCGATAGCGGCATGGACCCTGGTGAGGCCGCACCGATATCAGCATGATGGGCACGATTGGCGACAAATCCGGTCAATTGCTGTTGTGCAAACAGTGGCGCGATCACGGTCACATCAGGCAGATGAGTGCCACCGAGATAGGGATCGTTCAGCATGATCATATCGCCTGCGCACCAGTCGATCTGACCGACGATATCGGCCATGGCGTAGGCCATACTGCCCAGATGTACCGGGATATGCGCCGCCTGGGCGCATAATTCGCCGTGATGATCGAACACGGCACAGGAGTAATCCAGCCGGTCGCGTATGTTCGGGGAGAACGCGGCACGCCTCAGCACCGCGCCCATTTCATCGCAAATAGCCTGCATACGGCTGGTGAAAATGCTCAGCTCGATGACATCCATCAAGCCAGTCTAGGGTCTGTTAGCGCCAAGTCAATAGGTTCTGTTGCGTATAAAAAGCGCCAATCAAGGCGCGAGGAGCGTAGTTTGGTTATTCCAAATGAGCGACGAGCAAGCACAGAATGGCGTTTTTTCAGGCGCAACCCGAAGGTCTGGTGCAGGGCCTGTTGACTCGGTGTTAACAGGCCCTTGCAAAGATATCTACTACGGGTGATTGAAAAACGCGAAGCAATCCCTATAATGTCCAAGAAATTTACTCAGGTTTATTAAGTCTTTTAATAATACAAAACTTACTAGGGAGAGCGCTCATGAATCCACTGAAATCCGTCACCGGTACGATAGTAACCGGTTTTATCCTGGCGATTATCGCCCTGGCCATTATGGGCTTCGGCAAGATCAACGCACTGAATATGGAAGTCTGGTTCCACGTGATGGCCGGTGTGGTCTGGATCGGACTGCTTTATTACTTTAACTTTGTACAGGTTCCCGGTGTCGGCCAGGCCCTGGCTGAGGCCGATAGTGGTGGCCCCGGCCCTGCTGCGATCAACAAGTATGTCGCACCGCGTGCACTGCTGTGGTTTCGCTGGGGGGCGGTGGTTACCTGGCTGTCCGGTGTCGGCGCACTGCAGAACCTGGCTCCGGGCGGCACCCTGAAAGCCTTTACATTCAGCGGTGGTATGGAAGTCATCGGCCTGGGCGCATGGCTGGGCACCATTATGCTGTTCAACGTATGGGTACTGATCTGGCCGAACCAGAAGAAAATCCTCGGTATCGTTGAGTCCACCCCTGAGGCGATTGCCAAGGCCAAGGTGGTTGCACTGATGGCGTCACGCATCAACACGGTACTGTCCATCCCAATGCTGCTGTGCATGGTCGGCTATGGCCATGGTCTGAGCTTCTGATCGTAAGCACACGCATTTCATGATAATAAGGCCCGGTGTTCAGACCGGGCCTTATTTATTTAAGGGTCTGTTTTAACCCCATTGACCGGCTTGCCTGATCAGGGCTTAGTTACTATAATCACTCGTTTTCTCGGCGTATTGATAAGCAATCGGCAGCACAGGCTGCCTTTTTTGCTTTTTGGAACAAACATGACGCAGGATCATCTGATGGATACTTACCGTCGCCAGGCCGTTACCTTTACCCAGGGTGAAGGCGTATGGCTGACGGACACCAACGGCAAACGCTACCTGGATGCCATCTCCGGCATCGCGGTCTGCGGTCTGGGCCATGCGCATCCGAAGGTCAGCGAGGCCCTGTGCAGGCAGGCCTCGACACTGCTGCATACCTCCAACCTGTACCAGATCGACCTGCAGACCCGGCTGGCCGAGCGTCTGTGCGCAATCAGCGGCATGGAAAAGGTGTTCTTCGGCAACTCCGGTGCCGAGGCCAACGAGGCCGCGATCAAACTCGCGCGTCTGTATGGCCATCACCAGGGTATAGACAAGCCGGCCATCGTGGTGATGGAAAACAGTTTCCACGGGCGCACACTGGCCACCTTGAGCGCCACCGGCAACCGCAGTGTACAGGCTGGCTTTGAACCCCTGGTTCAGGGATTTGTGCGTGCACCCTATAACGACCTGGAGGCCTTGCGCAACATTGCCAGTAACAATTCCAATGTGGTCGCTATCCTGGTCGAACCGGTGCAGGGTGAAGGCGGTATCAACATACCGGACACCGGCTACCTGAACAGTATCCGTGAGCTGTGCGACGAGCATGGCTGGCTGATGATGCTGGATGAAATCCAGACCGGCATGGGCCGCAGCGGTTACTGGCTGGCATGGCAGGCGGAAGCAGACGCCAGACCGGATGTGGTCACCCTGGCCAAGAGCCTCGGTAACGGCGTACCGATCGGTGCCTGCCTGGCGCGTGGTATCGCCGCTGATGTGCTACAGCCCGGCACCCATGGATCGACCTTTGGCGGCAACCCGCTGGCCTGTAGCGCCGCACTCGCAGTAATTGACACCATAGAGTCAGAAAACCTGCTGTCACGCGCAACCGTACTGGGTAATACATTCCAGCATGGTTTCCGGGAACGGATCGGAGAACTTTCAGGCGTCATGGCCATACGCAATCATGGTCTATTGATCGGCATCGAACTGGATCGCCCCTGTGCAGAGCTGGTCGCCCAGGCGCTGGACAAAGGCCTGCTGATCAATGTCACGGCTGAAAAGGTGGTACGCCTGCTGCCGCCATTGATCACAACCGATGAACAGGCGCATTCGGTGATTGCGACCCTGTCTGAACTGATCGAGGCCTTTTTACAGGCTTGACCGGAGTACCACGATGAGCACCAGACACTTTCTGACCCTGATGGACCTGTCTCCGCAAGAACACGAGGAGCTTGTCCAGCGCGCGATAGAACTGAAATCCATGCACAAGAACGGCAATCGCCATACACCGTTAAAGAACAAGGTGCTGGGCATGATTTTCGAAAAGTCGTCCACCCGCACCCGGGTTTCGTTTGAAGCTGGTATGGCGCATTTTGGTGGTCACGCGATATTCCTGTCCCCACGTGATACCCAGCTCGGCCGCGGTGAAACCATTGAGGACAGCGCACGCGTATTGTCACGCATGGTCGATGTGATCATGATTCGTACCTACGAACATGAGAAGATCGAACGCTTTGCCGAATACTCGCAGGTGCCGGTTATCAACGCCCTGACCGATTTGTATCATCCGTGCCAGTTACTCGCCGATATGCAGACCTATTTCGAACATCGCGGCACCATCCGAGGGCGCACGGTTGCCTGGATCGGTGATGGCAATAATATGAGTCACTCGTATATCAATGCCGCGCGCCAGTATGGCTTTGAACTGCGCCTGGGCTGCCCGGAAGGCTATGACCCGGATGCAAATATTCTGGAAGCGGCAGGCGATAGTGTTCGCCTGCTACGCGACCCGGCCGAGGCCGCAACAGACGCCGACCTGGTCGTGACCGACGTCTGGGCCAGCATGGGTCAGGAAGAAGAACAACAGGCACGCGAACAGGCCTTTGCCAATTATCAGGTCACGGCTGAATTGATGGGCCACGCCAAAGATGATGCACTGTTCATGCACTGCCTGCCTGCACATCGTGGTGAAGAGGTCGCCGCCGAGGTAATCGACGGCCCATGGAGCGTGGCCTGGGATGAGGCCGAAAACCGCCTGCATGCACAAAAGGCCTTGCTGGAATTCCTGCTAAGCTAAGAAATTGTCGTTTATGACTGACAAAGCGCTTTCAGATCTGCTGCCCGGTAAAAATACAATAGCTGTCCCGCGGCCGGTTGCGGCTGGCCGCTGAAGCCGATACCCATCACCGCGCTCTTCCTGAATTTGATAAAACAGGAACCGTTGTCTGACAATAGCTCCGAGGCCCAGCTACTCATATCCGGCTCATGACCGACGCACATAATGGTGCTGTCCGCATCATAGCCAGACAGGGCCTTGCACAAGGCCGTCACCGGATAGCCTCCGTCCAGCACATCCAGCGTTTCGACCTCACGCTGTAACGACTCAGCGGTCAGCCACGCGGTCTGTTGCGCCCGTTCACGTGGGCTGGCCAGCACCCGGTCAACGGACATACCAAAAGCCTGCAAGGCCCTGGCTACCTGTTTCTGTATCTGTACCCCTTTATCGGTCAACGGACGCATCGCATCATCGGCAAAGGCCGCACCGGATACCGCATCGGCATGTCGCACCAGTATCAGTTCCATACTTCACCCAGGCGTGTAGGCATCATCACTCAAGCTAAAAGCATTGTGGCTAAAAATTTCTTCAGCTTTATTTTTCAACTCTATATAGAGTTTTTCTTGATTGGTCATTTCCTTTGCTCCTATTCATTTGATCCATCAAATGCGAAGCACTATTCTAGCCTTTCTCGCTTCTGATTTTCCAACTCATTTGGCCTGGATCAGTATTTATACGAGCCAGGTTCACTGATTATTAATAATAACAATCACATATGTATACTCCTTGATTCATCGGAGTGAATTACGAGATTACAAAACTACTCCAGATCCAGTTCAGTAACTGGAAACAACTTTTCTGATCCGCTCTCTCCCTGCATTTCAGGGTACAATAGCCCCATGTCAAACCAACCGAATCCGCAAAAACCCCAGCAGACGCACCGTATCGGCCGCGGCATGATCGTCGGCGCCTGGGTGCTGTTACTGGCGATGATGACCATGTTCTTCAATTCATGGCTGGAGAAGCAGCAAAACCCGAACCAGAACCCGTTTGCACGCGTCGATGATCAGGGAGTACGCGAGCTGCAACTGATACGCAATCGCGGCGGCCACTATGTCATGAACGGGCGCATCAATGGCGAGACCGTGGTGTTCCTGCTGGACACCGGCGCGACCGATGTCGTACTGCCCGAACAGGTTGCCGACCAACTGGGTCTGGACCGGGGACAACCCTATACGGTTTCCACTGCCAACGGTTATATCACCGTTTACGCAACCCGCTTGGATGAAATAGAATTGGGCACCATCGTACTGAACAAGGTACGCGCCAGTATCAACCCGCATATGGACGGCAGGGAAATCCTGCTCGGTATGTCGGCGCTGAAACAGCTGGAGCTGGTGCAACAGGGCAATACCCTGACACTGAAACAATACTGACTACTTGCACTGATGGAAAAATATCTCAGTCTGGAGTAATGACAGGAATGGCCAGCTCTATATTTACTACCCCCTCACCCCAACCCTCTCCCGGAGGGAGAGGGAGGTTCATTAGCAATTAAGAGGAAACAGCATGTCTGATCAAATCACCACAGATTCAGGACTGGTCTACGAGGACCTGGTCGTTGGCGAAGGCACGCAGGCCACCGGCCTCGGCCAGACAGCCATCGTCCATTACACCGGCTGGCTGGAGGACGGTACCGAGTTCGATTCCAGCGTCAAACGTAACGACCCGTTCAGCTTCCCGCTCGGTGCCAGTATGGTGATCAAGGGTTGGGACGAAGGTGTCGTCGGTATGAAAGAAGGCGGCAAACGCAAGCTGACCATCCCGCCGGAACTGGGTTACGGCGCGGCCGGGGCCGGTGGTGTCATTCCAGGTAACGCCACGCTGATCTTTGAAGTCGAACTACTGGAAATCAGTGAGTAGGATTGAAACGCCAGTACAGCAGGAAATCGAAAGCGATGTGCGTCGCGCACTGGATGAAGATATCGGCAGCGGCGACATCAGCGCTGAAATCCTGCCTGAGGGCCAGCTCGGCAACGCGACCGTAATCAGCCGGGAGGCGGCAGTGATCAGCGGCCGTCCGTGGTTTGATTGCGTTTTTGCCTTACTCGATCCGTCTGTACAAACCGATTGGCAGGTCAATGATGGCGATAAGGTACAGGCCGGCCAGACCGTATGCACGTTGCATGGCCATAGCCGCAGCCTGCTCAGTGGCGAACGTTGTGCATTAAACTTTCTGCAAACCCTGTCCGCCACCGCGAGCCAGACACGCCGCTATGTCGAGGCCATTCAGGGCACCAACGCGACCATTCTCGATACCCGCAAGACCCTGCCCGGGCTGCGCCTGGCACAGAAGTATGCCGTACGTTGCGGCGGGGGCAGCAACCATCGTATGGGCCTGTACGACGCCTACCTGATCAAGGAAAACCATATCGAGGCAGCCGGATCGATAGCCGCAGCGGTACACACTGCACGCACGAACCACCCGGGCTACAGCGTCGAAGTGGAAGTGGAAAACCTGGATGAACTGCAGCAGGCCCTGGATGCCGAGGTGGAACGTGTGCTGCTGGATAATTTTGACCTGCCCGGTTTAAGTCAGGCCGTCGGCCTGGCTAACGGTCAGACCGAACTCGAGGCCTCGGGCGGCATCTCGCTGGACACGATCCGCCAGGTTGCAGAGTCTGGTGTGGATTTTATTTCGGTGGGCGCGATCACCAAGGATATACAGGCGATCGATCTATCCATGCACTTGACCGGCTAAACACCCGATCAAACGTTGGAATCGACGAACAGCCCCTTCAGGTCACCGAGCGCCTCTTCGAGCTTGTTCAGCTCTTCCGGCGGGATACGGCGGATCACTTCGTCGTTCTCGGCGTCGATGACTTCAATAATGACACGATTCTCGGACTGGCTCAGCTCAAAACTCAATTCGCGCTTGACTACCTGGACGGGACGATTGTCATCCGCCACTTCAGCCAGAAAGGCCTGTTTCGCTTCCTGCGCCTTGTCATCCTGCCTGCCCTGCTGCTGATGCTGCTTATCTTCCGTACGTGCGCCCTGTTCCGCAGCAGCGACCGGGGCGACCGGCGGTGCAGACACGGTGGCTTCTACCGCCGGCTGTAGCTGGGCGGTATAGGCAGTGGTCAGATTGGCGTCAAGGTTCATCATCTATCAAGTACAATTATTACAGGTATACATATCCTGATTCAGAATATAAATTTCACTCATCATGACTATCGGCTATGGACTGAAAAACTTAACACTTTTTTTGTGTTTTTAGATGAATTAAAATAAATCATTGATTTATCTTATAAATTATAATGGTATTATGTCAGAAAACAGCCTCACAGGCAGCACTATACAAGCCCCCGCGCAGCTACTAGCCGCTCTACGGCAGCTGCTGCCGGCTGACGCGATCGTCGATCAGCCCGAGGACCTGTACCCGTATGAATGCGATGGCCTGTCGGCCTACCGCGCTCTGCCGATGCTGGTGCTGTTGCCGGACAGCGTCGACCAAATCAAACAAATCATGCGCCTGTGCCACCAACACCAGGTTCCGGTAATTGCCCGGGGTGCCGGCACCGGCCTGTCCGGTGGCGCACTGCCCAGCCCCGACGCGATCCTGCTGAGCCTGGCGCGACTGAACTCGATCCTGGCTATTGATCCATTGAACCGTACGGCCCGGGTTCAGCCCGGCGTACGCAACCTGGCTATCTCGGAGGCGGTCAGTCAGTACGGCCTGTACTATGCACCGGACCCATCCTCGCAGATTGCCTGTACCATCGGCGGCAATGTCGCGGAAAACTCCGGTGGCGTACACTGCCTGAAGTACGGCCTAACCGTACACAATATCCAGCAGCTAACCTTGATTACCGCCGCCGGTGAGGAACTGACGATTGGCGGTCGCGGCCTGGACGCACCGGGCTATGATTTGCTCGCGCTGCTGACCGGCTCGGAGGGCATGCTCGGCATTATTGTCGATATCACGGTCAAGCTGTTACCGAAGCCCGAAGACATCCGCGTACTGCTGGCCAGTTTTGATTCGATCACCGCCTGTGGTGCATCGGTTAGCCAGATCATCGCGGCCGGGATTATTCCGGCCGGGCTGGAGATGATGGACCAACTGGCGATCGAGGCGGCCGAGGCATTTGTACATGCCGGTTATCCGGCTGATGCCGCCGCGCTGTTACTCTGTGAACTGGATGGCACCACGTCAGAGCTGGACCAGCAGGTGGAACAGTTGCACCAGTTGCTAATGCAGGCTGGTGCGACCGAGGTGCGCATCGCCAAAAACAGCCAGGAACGTGAACTGTTCTGGAAGGGGCGCAAGGCCGCGTTCCCGGCGGTCGGCAGACTGTCGCCGG
The DNA here is from genome assembly GCA_947258795.1 of uncultured Gammaproteobacteria bacterium. Taxonomy (GTDB): domain Bacteria; phylum Pseudomonadota; class Gammaproteobacteria; order DRJJ01; family DRJJ01; genus DRJJ01. The sequence goes on from CAMYJU010000008.1 coordinate 89,263, forward strand.
ACTACTATTGCATGGACGGCACCATCCCGCGGCATCAACTGCCGGCCGTGTTACAGGGCATCAGTGATTTATCCAGAGAGTATGATCTCGCCGTCGCGAATGTGTTCCATGCCGGCGACGGTAATCTGCATCCACTGATTCTGTATGATGCGAACAATCCGGGTGAACTGGAACGCACCGAAGAAATGGGCGGCCGTATCCTCGAACTGTGTATCGAAGCCGGCGGCACCATTACCGGCGAACACGGTGTCGGTATCGAGAAAATCAACCAGATGTGTGTGCAGTTCAACGAACATGAACTGACCCAGTTTCATGCAATCAAGTCGGCCTTTGATCCACACGGACTGCTGAATCCCGGCAAGGCCGTGCCGACGCTGCACCGCTGTGCCGAGTTCGGCGCCATGCATGTACACCATGGTCACACACCACACCCGGAACTGGAGCGCTTTTGAACACGAAAATTGCAGACCAGGACCTGGGTGCATCGCTGGCCGAACAGGTCGGCGTGGCGGCGGCTGAACGACGCCCGCTTGCAATCACGGCCGGCAACAGCAAGGCGTTTATGGGTCACCCGGTTGACGCAGACACCCTGGATATCAGTGGCCATAGCGGTGTAATCAGCTACCAACCGGATGAGCTGGTGGTCACGGTACGCGCAGGCACAACGGTCGCAGAACTGCAGCAACTGCTGATCGAGCACAACCAGCACCTGCCTTTCGATCCGCCACACTACGACGGCCGGGCAACCATCGGCGGCACCATAGGCTGTAATGCCTCAGGCCCGTCTCGCCCTTACCTGGGAGCAGCACGTGACTTTGTACTCGGCGTCACCCTGATCAATGGCCTCGGCCAGACCTGCCGCTTCGGTGGCGAAGTCATGAAAAACGTCGCCGGTTATGACGTGTCACGGCTGATGGCCGGCGCGATGGGTACGCTGGGGGTGCTGTTGGATATATCACTAAAGGTCCTGCCAAAACCGGGATTTGAGCAAACCCGCATACTGAAAATGCCCGACGCCGCATCCGCACTGCAATGGCTGGGCCAGCAATCAGGTGCTTTACCGCTTACCGCCGCCTGTTATACCAATCAGGCCTTGTACCTGCGCCTGAGTGGCAGCAAGGCCGGTGTCAGCCAGGCGGCGCAGTATAGTGGTGGTGAGTCAAGTGCATCGGATTCGTTCTGGGAGCAACTACGCGAACAACAACTCGGTTTTTTTAATGACCCGCGTCCGCTATGGCGCTTGTCCGTCGCCGCCATGACCGGGACAGATACAGATATACCAGGCGATATCCTCTATGATTGGGGCGGCGCACAACGCTGGTTCCTCAGCGACGCATCGGCAGCGGATATTCGGACCTGGGCCGGTCGTCATGGTGGTCATGCCAGTTGTTTGCGCAACCGGCCAACCGATGTCAGTGTACACCAATCATTGGCACCAGGACTGCAGACCTTGCACCGTTCATTGCAGCAGTCGTTTGATCCACACCATATACTCAACCCGGGCAGACTGTATCCGGAATCCGAACACAAACAGCCATAACATCATGCAGACCCATATCGCCGAACAGTACCGTGACACCCCGCTGGGCCGGGAGGCCGATGCGATCCTGCGCAGCTGTGTACATTGTGGATTCTGTACCGCCCACTGCCCGACCTATCAGTTACTCGGCAATGAACCCGATAGCCCGCGCGGGCGTATCTACCTGATCAAGCGCATCCTGGAAGGCGAAACCCCGGGCGACAGCACCCGGCTGCACCTGGACCGTTGCCTGACCTGTCGCGCCTGTGAAAGCATTTGCCCGTCCGGTGTGCGCTATGGCCGCCTCGCCGAAATCGGTCGCGGTCTGCTTGAGGAACAGGTCAAACGACCCTGGGCAGACCGGCTCAAACGTCAGCTGATCCGTAGCATCGTTCCGTACCCGGGACGCATGCGACCGCTGCTAAGACTGGGACAGCTATTCCGCCCGCTGTTGCCTGGCTCTCTGAAACGGCACATCCCGCCACGACAACAGGCCGGCGCGCGGCCCACGCAACAACATCAACGGGTATTCATGATCCTGGAAGGTTGTGTACAGTCGCTCGCCACCCCGAATACCAATGCCGCGGCCGCTCGGGTACTGGACAGACTGGGTATACAGGTGATTCCGGCACCGGACACGTCGTGCTGTGGTGCGGTCAAGCATCATACCGGTGACCATGCCGGTGGCCTGGAAACGATCAGACACAATATCGATGCCTGGTGGCCCCTGCTGCAAAATAATGAGGGCGTGTTATTTAGCGCGTCCGGTTGCGGCGCCCATATCAAGACCTGGGGCGAACTGATGCAGCATGACCCGGCCTATGCCGACAAGGCCAGGGAAATCAGCGATCGTGCGCTGGACCTGAGCCAGCTGATCGCGTCGGCTGCGACAGACCGTTTAGCCGACATTGGCGCCGGTCAACGCATCGCCTTTCATGCACCCTGTACGCTGCAACATGGTCTGGCGATCACAGGCGAGGTCGAACAAATCCTGCAAGCCGCCGGCTATGAGCTGACCGAGGTAGCCAATACACATCTGTGCTGCGGTTCGGCCGGTACCTATTCATTGCTACAACCGGAGATTTCCGGGCAGTTGCTGGGGCGCAAACTCGATGCCTTGCAGGCCGAAAAACCGGAGCTGATCGCAACCGCCAATATCGGCTGCCAGATGCACCTGGCCAGCCATGCAGCGGTCCCGGTAGTACACTGGATTGAATTGCTTGACCGAAAATGAGCACTGGTTCACACGGCATTTGCGCCTATAATCTAAAAAGAATGTAAAATACCCTTTATTAACCGTTGTATCTCAAGGTTATTTCCACAATAATCCAGTAAATTGATCTGAATAATAATAAACCACTATTATACTAAAGTTATTATACAGCAGGCCGTTAAGCGTAATACCAACTATTTATGAACAGCACTTAACAGAAAACGAAGGCTTGTTTTAAGAAACAGATCAGGTAATGAATATGCATAGCAAACGACATTCTCATGGTTTTACCTTGCTAGAGCTGATGATCACGCTGGCCATTGCGGCCCTGCTGGTCACCATCGTCATTCCAGGTTTCAATGGACTGATCAAGAAAAACCGCATTTCGACCTATGCGAACAACCTGGTGACCTCTCTGGCGCTGGCCCGCTCCGAGGCGGTCAAACGCGGCACCATCGTCAGTCTGTGTGCCAGTAATACCGGCAATGACTGTACCGCAACCGGCTTCGACCAGGGCTGGATCGTATTTACAGACCGTAACACCGCTGGCTCAGTTGATGGTACCGATACCATCCTTAGGGTACAGGACGCCATTCCGGGTCTGGATTTTACTATTACCGGTAACGCGCTGGTGCAGTATCGACCCAATGGTCTGCTGGTCGCGTCTGCCGACATGGAAGACCATCTGTTACTGGCAGAGGCCTCTACCACACTACTGGTACCCACCCTCGGTGAGCGGATCCTGTCCAGCCTGTTGCCAGGCACGTTAGCCCTGGCATCACCACCTGAAGGTGGACCACCCGGTCAGGGAGGCGAAGAACCACCCGGTCAGGGAGGCGGAGAACCAACTGATCCGCTACGCACCGGTGTGACCAATTTCGATATTTGCACCGAAAACACCAGTGGCGAGTCCGGCATCCTGGTGGTGGTCAGTATTACCGGCCGCATCTCGACCCTTGAGATTACCTGTAGCTGAAACAGGTATCAGGCGTCAGATTTCAGAGATCAGATAAAGAAGCCGGCTGTCGTTACAGCCGGTTTTTTTATGTGTGGATCAAGGTCGAGGTCGCTACTCTGCTATACACCATAAGCTAACATTGCTCCCACGGCAGGCCATGATGGCGCCAGCCACCCACCGTACTGCGATGATGATGTTCATCCAGCTCACCTTCAAAGCCTTCGTCGATGTGATAGATATTTTTCAGGCCGGAGGCCAACAACTCCTCACCGGCCTCGTGCGAGCGCTTGCCACTACGGCAGATCAGGATGACCGGCGCACAGCCCTCCTCCATGTCACAAACCACACCACCGAGCAGGACCTTGCGCACCTCGGCGCAGAAATGCGGATTAATGACCCAGTCCGGCTCATCTATCCAGGGTACGTGTACCGAACCGGCCGGGTGACCGACAAACAGGTATTCCATGCTGGAACGGATATCGATCAGGATTGCCCGCGGGTCATCCTGCATCATCTGCCAGGCCTGTTCTGGTGTCAGACCCACCGGTTCGGGTTTTTGTTTGGACATATAGACTGCCTTGTTTGAATGGCTTGCTCAACACCTTCCTGATGTTATAGCAGAAACAGGTGACAGATGGCAGACATCAGACTTCAGATGTCCAGAATCTGATATCTGGATTTGGTGCCGGAAAGAGGACTTGAACCTCCGACCCACGCATTACGAATGCGTTGCTCTACCGTCTGAGCTATTCCGGCAAAACCCTTAACCACAAGGGAAACGAAGTATAAAAGATAAGATCGGGCAGAACCAGTACAGCTCGGACATCAATGGCTGTTACGAACCCTTACGATCACATCGACACCGTCCATGCTGGTATTATCCGGCAGCTCCGGTAGATGTGTAATTTCGAGTGCACCGGCATCGATATCAGTCAGTGTACCGGTATCGACGTTGTAAAAATGATGGTGTGCGTCCAGGTTCGAATCATAAAAAACCCGGTTCGGGTCAATGATCACTTCACGTACCAGCCCCTTGCGGGCAAACAGGCCGAGCGTGTTATAAACCGTTGCCTTGGAGACATGACCTGCCTGGTTGACCTGCATCAGGATATCGTCGGCCGACAGGTGCTGGGGCTGGCGAAACAACAGCATGGCGATCTCCAGCCGCTGTTGGGTGCACTGTATGTCATGCGCCTGCAGCAGGTCTTGAACCTGTCCGATACTGTAGGGCCAGTTTGTTGCTGAACTAGACATAATACTGATTATATCCGCAAGCCGGTGAAAAATCTATGAAATTACTCAGGTATAGACTCCGCCACGCGTTCCAGCAGGCTGCCGGGGGCATAATCGGCCACCGGCAAGATCGGCTCATCACCGGCGATCAGGGCCCTGAGCTGGCGCGCCGAGGCCAGTCCCATGACTACCCCATAGCGATAATGGCCGGTATTCAGATATAGCCCGTCGATGTCCGTTACCGGGCCTATATACGGCACCCCGCTCGGTGATCCGGGACGCAGGCCGGCCCAATGCCGTTCGATTTCGACCCCGTCCAGGGCCGGCACCATGGTCACCGCCTTATCGCGCAGTACTTGTGCCGCCTCCTCAGTCACTTCATGCGAGAAACCGACCTCTTCCAGCGTACTGCCCATCAGGACCTTGCCATCCACCCTTGGAATCAGGTAGCGTCCCTCCCACAACAGGATATGGTTGATCAGCCCCGGCCTGGCATTGAACAACAACATCTGCCCGCGCACCGGTTTGACCGGTAGCCCTAGTCCCTGCCGTTGTAACAGCTCGCCACTCCAGGCACCTGCGGCGACCACCACGCGTCCGGTTTGTATCTTGCCCTGCGCCGTTTCTACACCGGTTACCTGACCCTGCTCAATGACGATGCGCTGTACCGGGCGATGCTCAAGGATCTCCACGCCCATTTTCGTCAGGAACTCACGCAGCGCCTTGACTAGCCGCGGATTGCGGATCTGCGCCACATCGGTCATGCACACGGCGTGTGTAAACGCCGCTGACAGCTCGGGTTCCCGGCCATGCAAATCCTCATCCGACCAGCTGACCGCGGAGATATTGCGCTCCCGGCACCAGTCCAGCGCATGCTCCATCTCGTCGGTGTCCAGCATCAGGAAGCCACTGCGGATCCACTCGGGATCAATGCCGGTTTGTTCGCGCAACTGCTCACAAAAATCGGGATAGATTTGCTGGCTCCAGGCGGCCAGACGATTGATCGGTTCAGGATAGCGCCACGGATAGATTGGCGACAGGATGCCGCCGCCGGCCCAGGATGATTCGCGCGCGGCCTGACCCTGCTCAAGGATGGTCACGGAATAACCGGCAGTATGCAATTCACGCGCTGTTAACATGCCAATTATGCCAGCACCAATGACAACTACGTCACACACACGGCCTCCGGGTATCGAAATATTTCCATATTTATACTATAAGTTCAGTATCTAATAATAATTAACACACAGAACACTATATTTGTACCTGATAGCTCACAAGCTACGTCAGGCGTTCAGGGATTATAATATGCTTACATCCACAGCCAGTGTCAAAGCACAGGGATTTACCCTGCTGGAACTGATGATAGCGCTTGTCATCGCCGCCATTATCGTCGTACTGGCGACACCCTCATTCAAACAAACCGTCACTTCCAGCCTGATTACCACCCAGGCCAACAACCTGGTCTCCACGATCAGCTATGCGCGCAGCGAAGCGGTCAAGCGGCGTACCAACGTGGCCGTGTGCGCCAGTACCGACCAGGCCACTTGCAGTGGGGCCAATGACTGGACCACCGGTTGGATCGTATTTGTTGATACAAACACAAATGGCACGTTTGACGGTGGCGAGCCGATCGTACGAACCCAGGAGGCATTCAAGGGAAACACGACAATCGATATTACCCCACCACCCGTGGTATTCAACAGTCAGGGGCTGGCAAACAGCATCCTGTCTTTTAATTTAAGTCCCTATGGATGTACAACTGGTGAAACAGGATCCCGGACTGTTTCAATCTCCGCCACTGGTCGCGGGCACGTAGACAAAAGCAACTGCCCGTAGTCCGGTCTAATCACTCAGGACTGTTGCAGGGCCTTCGGCAACGAGAAGGCCACGTTCTCGGTCTTGCCAGACAGGGTTTCCACCTCACCGGCACCCAGTTCACGCAAACGCGCAATAACATTATCCACCAGGATCTCCGGCGCCGACGCGCCCGCGGTCACACCAACCACCTGCTTGTCCTGCAACCACACCGGATCAATATCCTGGTCGGTATCGATCAGGTAGGCGGGCACACGCTGTAACTCGGCGATCTCGCGCAGGCGGTTTGAATTCGAGCTATTGGCTGAACCGACCACCATCACCATGTCACAGTGCGCCGCCAGTGACTTGACAGCGTCCTGGCGATTCTGGGTCGCGTAGCAGATATCTTCCTTGTGTGGACCAACGATATCCGGAAAACGCCGGCGTAGTGCGTCGATCACATTGGCCGTGTCGTCGACTGACAGAGTGGTCTGGGTAACGTAGGCGAGGCGATCCGGTTGTGTCACCTGTAACTGCTCGACATCGTCAACCCGTTCTACCAGGTACACACCACCCTTGCCACCGTCGCGATGGTACTGGCCGGTGGTGCCCTCGACTTCCGGGTGCCCGGCATGCCCGATCAGGATCACCTCGTACTGGTCGCGCGCATAACGTGCCACTTCATGATGCACCTTGGTCACCAGTGGACAGGTCGCATCGAACACCTGCAGGCCGAAGGCATCCGCGTCCCGCCTGACCTGTTGCGAAACACCGTGGGCACTGAAGATAACCGTAGCACCGGCCGGGATCTCGTCCAGTTCATCGACAAAGATCGCACCCTTGTCGCGCAGTTCATTGACTACGGTGGTGTTATGCACCACCTCATGACGCACGTAGATCGGCGCGCCGTGCACCGCCAGCGCACGCTCGACGATCTCGATCGCACGGTCCACACCTGCGCAAAAACCACGGGGATTGGCCAACAGCACTTTCATATAGGGTTATAACTCCAGAGGACTAGCCTTCAGCCGGAGGCTTGATATCAACCACCTCAACCACAAAACGGATTTCATGTCCGGCCAACGGGTGATTGAAATCCACCTTGACCATTTCATTACCGACCTCGAGGATAGCGGCCGGGATATCCTCGCCTTCCGGTGTTGCAAACGCCATGATCTGCCCGGCCTGCAGGTCTATCGTATCCGGAAATTCGCTACGCGGCAGCTCCTGCACGGCCTCCTCATCGGGCATGCCGAACGCGTACTCCGGATCGATGCTGACGTCCTGCTTCGCGCCCCGGGCCAGGCCATACAGCGCCAGTTCCAGGCCTTCGATCAGGGTGCCGTCACCCATCACGAATTGTAGCGGCTCCTCACCAAGATTGCTGTCAGCAACGGTACCGTCTTTCAGGGTAATCGAATAGAAAATCGATACCTCGCTACCGGGCTGTATGGTCAGCTCATCCGCCATCGTCGTTTTCCCTGTGGTGTTTCGCAAACAGACTGTCAGCAATCAAAATAGTCACCCCGACCGTAATCGCCGAGTCAGCGACGTTAAAGGTTGGAAAATACCAACGCTCATAAAAGACCTGGATAAAATCGATCACATGGCCGAGCAGGATACGGTCGATCACATTACCAATCGCCCCACCCAGTATCAGCGACAGCGACAGGGCCTCCCAACGCCGCTCAGCAGGCAGGCGCGACAGCCAGATGGTAATACCGACACTGACCGCCAGCGCCATCAGCGTAAAGAACCAGCGCTGCCAGCCACCGGCATCACTCAGGAAACTGAATGCCGCGCCGGTATTATAGGACAGGAACCAGTTAAACGACGGTAACACCGGCACCGGTATCTGGTAATGCAGCAGGGATTCGGCAGCCTGTTTGCTGGCCTGGTCCAGTATGATCACGATCAGGGCCAGCCCCAGCCAGCTCAATAACTGCTTGCGACTCATACGACCGCTCATGCAAAGTCCCGTGGCTCGCCATCACCACTGACATTATCCACACAGCGACCGCACAGTTCCGGGTGTTCAGCATGCTGCCCGACATCCTCGCGATGATGCCAGCAACGTACACACTTGTCGTGCTCAGACACATATACCCGAACCGCGATTTCGGATTCATCACTCAGCTTGTACGAAACCGCATCGTTGTCCCGCTGATCCATCGCTGCAGTACTGGCCGCCGAGGTGATCAGCACAAAACGCAACTCATCACCCAGTTGCTGTAACTGGGACCGGGTCGGTTGGTCGCAATAAACGACCACTTCAGCGTCCAGTGACGAGCCGATGCCGCCGGACTCACGCAGCTGCTCCAGCTCCTTGTTGACCGCCTCACGCACTTCGATCACGGTATCCCAGTACGCACGTCCCATGTCATCCTGTTCCAGCGCGAACAGGTCTTCATACCATTCTGCCAGTAATACCGAATCACCTTCCTGGCCCGGGATATGGGACCACAGCTCATCCGAGGTGAAGCTCAGGATCGGTGCCATCCAGCGCACCATGGCCTGTACGATATGGTACAGCGCGGTCTGGGTCGAACGACGCGCGCGGCTGTTTTCCTGCGTGGTGTACTGCCGGTCCTTGATGATGTCGAGATAGAAGCCACCCATATCCACCGCGCAGAAGTGATGCAGCTTCTGGTAGACCAGGTGGAACTGGTATTGCTCATATCCCTGTTGCAGCTCCGCCTGTAACTGCAGTGCCCGATCCACCGCCCATCGATCCAGCGCGAGCATGTCGAACTGCGCAACCATGTTCTCGGCCGGATTAAAGCCATTCAGGTTCGACAGCAAATAACGCGCGGTATTGCGGATACGACGATAGGAATCGGCAATGCGCTTGAGGATCTCGTCGGATACGCTCATTTCGTTACGGTAATCCGTCGCGGCCACCCACAGGCGCAGGATATCCGCACCCATACTGTTCATGACCTTCTGCGGCGCAATCACGTTACCGCGTGACTTGGACATCTTCTGTCCCTTCGCGTCCACGGTAAAACCGTGGGTCAGCACGGCCCGGTATGGTGCCTCACCATCCATGGCTACCGAACTGAGCAGCGATGACTGGAACCAGCCACGGTGCTGGTCCGAACCCTCCAGGTACAGGTCTGCAGGACGGCGCAGATTCTCGTCACGTTCAAGTACACAGTAATGCGAGACACCCGAGTCAAACCAGACATCCAGCGTATCGTTGATCTTGTCGTAATCTTCGGCCTCGTCGCCAAGCAATTCGCTGGCTTCCAGCTCGAACCAGCCGTCGATGCCACTGGCCTCGATACGCTGCGCGACCTGCTCGATCAGATCGACGGTATCGGGATGCAGCTTGCCGGTCTGCTTGTGCACAAACAGCGTGATCGGCACACCCCAGGTACGCTGGCGCGAGATACACCAGTCCGGACGATTGCCGACCATGGCCTCGATACGCGCCTCTCCCCAGGCCGGGGTCCACTGCACCTGTTTGATCGCATCCAGCGCCGCGGTCTGCAGGCCCTGCTGGTTCATGCTGATAAACCATTGCGGCGTGGCACGGAAGATAATCGGTGTCTTGTGGCGCCAGCAGTGCGGATAGCTGTGCTGCATACGGCTTTCATGCACCAGTTTGCCACGCGCGATCAGCTCCTCGATGACGTGCGGGTTGGCATTGAACACATGCTCGCCGGCAAACAGCTCGGTATCCGGCAGAAACACCCCATTGCCACCGACCGGGTTGTCGATCTTCAGGCCATAACGGGCGCCAACCACGTAGTCTTCCTGTCCATGCCCGGGCGCGGTGTGTACGGCACCGGTACCGGCCTCGGTGGTCACATGGTCGCCGAGGATGATCGGCACCTCACGCTCGTAAAAAGGGTGCGCAAGCTTCAGGCCTTCCAGGTCGCCCCCCTTGCAGTAGGCCATGACCTGGTACTGTTCGATACCGTAGCGATGCATCACATCTTTCAGCATCGCATCGGCGATCACCAGGCGCTCCGGGCCATGCCCGCCGACACCGTCGCATTGCACCACGACATAATCCAGCTCCGCGTTTAGTGCCACGGCCTGGTTGGCTGGCAGGGTCCAGGGTGTGGTGGTCCAGATCACCACCGAGATCGGTCCGTTGCCATCGCGTCCTTCGACGTGATCACAACGCGCCAGAAAGGCCTCTTCGTCCAGCACCGCAAAGCGTACATCGATCGCCGGTGAGCGCCGGTCTTCATATTCCACTTCGGCCTCGGCCAGCGCCGAACCACAGTCGGTACACCAGTGCACCGGCTTGGAGCCCTGCTGTAAATGACCCTGCTCGATAATCTTGCCCAGCGCACGCACGATGTCCGCCTCGTAGCGGTAATTCATGGTCAGGTAGGGGTTGGACCAGTCACCGAGTACGCCCAGGCGGACAAAACCCTCACGCTGCTTGTTGACCTGCTTTTGCGCATAGTCACGACAGGCGCCGCGAAAAGCAGGCGCATCGACCTTGAGCCCGACCTTGCCTACCTTTTTTTCGACATTCAGTTCTATCGGCAAACCATGACAGTCCCAGCCAGGTACATAAGGCGCATCATAGCCACTCATGGTGCGCGCCTTGACAATGATGTCTTTCAGGATCTTGTTCACCGCATGGCCGATATGGATCTCGCCGTTGGCATAAGGCGGGCCGTCATGCAGGACAAATGCCTCACGCCCTGAGCGTGCCTTGCGTATTTGCCCGTACAGGTCCATCTGGTCCCAGCGCTTGAGCATTTGCGGCTCACGCTGTGACAGGTTGGCCTTCATCGGGAAGGACGTCTTCGGAAGATTAAGTGTCTGTTTATAGTCCGTCACAAAAAACTCGTCTTGTCATTACTGGATTAATGTCCCTGCACCCCGGCGGAGTGAAAGAGCCAAGTTAAACATAGTTTCATTGCTGTGCAAATATCCGGCGCGCCTGATCGGCGTCCAGGTGAATCTGCTGCTTGAGCTGCTCGAACGATTCGAAGCGCTGCTCATCACGTATTTTCTCGACGAACTGGATATCGACATGGCTGCCGTAGATATCACGACCGAAATCAAACAGGTGCACCTCCATCAGCGTGCGCGTGCCATCCACCGTGGGCCGGGAACCGATATTGGCCACGCCGGGTAATGGCTCACCGGCGATGCCGAACATCTCCACCGCGTATACCCCCATGATCGGCGTGGTATGGCGATGCAAATGTATGTTCGCCGTCGGATAACCAATGCTGCGTCCACGCTTGTCACCATGCGCGACCCGCCCTGACATCCGGTATGGCCGACCGAGCAGTTGTTCGGCCTCATGCAGTTTGCCGGTCAGCAGTGCCTCGCGTATGCGGGTACTGCTGACCCGCTCACCATTGATATTAAAGGTGTGCATATTGACTACTTCAAAACCCTGTTCGCGGCCCGCCGTGCACAGTAAATCAAAATCACCGCTACGACCATGACCAAAGCGGAAATCATCCCCTACCACCAGGTAGCGCACGTCCAGGCCCTGTACCAGGATCTGGTCGATAAACTGTGCGGCAGTCAGCGCGGCAAACTGCTGATCAAAACGTAGCACCAGTACCCGGTCGACCGAGTAGCGACGCAAGGCATGTATTTTCTCACGGAACCGGGTCAGGCGCGCGGCCGCCTTGTGTGGCGCAAAATACTCGAGCGGCTGTGGCTCAAACACGATCACCACACCGGGCAGTCCCAGGTCATCCGCCTTTTCCGCCAACTGCCCGAGTACCGCCTGGTGCCCCAGATGTACCCCGTCAAAATTCCCGATGGTGGCCACGCAGCCACGATGCTCGGGAAGCAGGTTGTGGGTCCCGCGAATCAGCTCCATCGGCTACCACCATTCGGCCATGCGTATACGGGCGCACCAGGCCAGGTAACTGCGATCGGGTTGGACACTGTTCATCGGCTGTTATCATCCACCATCAGGGCTATGCGGGTTGGTTACGCACAAAGGGGCTTATTATAACCAAACCGGGCGGAAAACGTTCAGATTTAGCGCCGAGCTGGCGCTAAAATTACGCAAAAGACCTGTATTCTGATATTTCCGGCGAGACCATCGGCGCCGATGCTGTTAATTCGGGTACGGCTATGTCTCGTCCCAGGCGGACGAGCGCCAGCGCCATGGCCAGACCCCGGTCATTAGCAATAGCATCGCATACAGACCTGCGCCACCAAATACCAGCCAGGCCAGCCGCCCGCTACGGCCGGCCGCAGACATGCCCAGCCACAGCTCATCCAGCCCGCCATATTCGATCAGGAACCAGGACATGACCGCAGTTGCGAACAATATCCTCACCCATAACCAAAACCAGCCGCGCTGGGGCTGGTAAACACCCTGCTTGCGCAGGGTCCTGTACAGCAGTCCCGAATTGACAAAGGCCCCCAGTGAGGTGGCCAGCGCCAGGCCGGCATGCGGACCGTCAAACCAGAACAGGATGAGCGGGATTACTATCAGCAGGTTCAGCGCCATGTTCGAGGTCATTGCGATCACGCCGATTTTCACCGGTGTGCGCGTGTCCTGACGCGCATAGAATGCCGGTACCAGTACCTTGACCAGGATGAATCCGAGCAAGCCGATACTGTACGCCTGCAAACTGATCTCGGACTTGATCACATCGCTGGCATCGAATTCGCCATATTGAAACAGCGTGGTCAACAATGGTACGGCCAGGAACATCAGCGCCGCCGCGGCCGGTACACCAATCAGGATCGCCCAGCGCAAGGCCCAGTCCAGGGTCTGGTTAAACTGCTGCGTATCCTCGTCCGCGTGCTGACGGGACAGGCTTGGCAGGATCACGGTCGCCAGTGCGATCGCAAACACGCCCAGCGGGAACTCCATCAGGCGGTCGGAATAATACAGCCAGCTGACACTACCGGTCATCAGGAAGGACGCGATCAGGGTATCGAGCAACAGGTTTATCTGTGCAACCGACGAGCCGAACATGGCCGGCAACATCAGCCGCATGATACGCCGTACCCCTTCGTCCTTGCGGTCCGGCTTTGGCCAGGTCAGTAGTTTCAGCCGGTACAGAAACGGTAACTGGAACAGCAACTGCAATACCCCGGCGACAAACACCCCGATAGCCAGTGCCATGATCGGCTGCTCGAACGACGGCGAATATACCACCGCCGCGATGATCATCGACACGTTCAGCAATACCGGGGTGAAGGCCGGTACCGCGAAACGCCCATAGGTGTTCAGGATACCGGCCGCGAACGCGGTCAGTGATATAAAGAACAGGTACGGGAAGGTCAGCCTGAGCATACTGACGGTAAGTTCAAAGCGCCCTTCATCACCACTGAATCCCGGCGCGAAGATATACACCAGCACCGGTGCACCAATCACCCCGAGTATGGTGACGATCACCAGTACCAGGCCGAGCGTGCCGGCGACACGCTGTACCAGCGCCTGCACGTCCTGATGCGTATTTTTTTGCCGGTATTCACCCAGCACCGGCACAAAAGCCTGCGAGAAGGCGCCTTCGGCAAACAGGCGGCGCAGCAGGTTCGGAATCCTGAACGCGACATAAAACGCATCGGTGATCAGACCGGCGCCGAAGTAACGCGCCACGACCATGTCCCGGACAAAACCCAGGATACGGGACAGCAGCGTATACACGCTCACAATAGCGGTTGATTTGAGCAAGCGCCTACTCATAGGATCCTGTTGTACCCTGGCCGTATCAGCCCCAGCAGCCCAGACACGACTCCATAACTTATTGTTATTTATTGTTTATATCAGAATATCAACTCATACCCGGACAATCCAGCCTGGCCCCGGATGCAGCGATTGTCTCATTTTTCCGTGCACTATCATAGCGCAGGATCGAGTCGCACAGCGTACCAAAAAGTCTTGACAAAAACGTTGTAAAACCGCATAGTACGCAGCCTTTATTTATTCTGGATTGCAGGAGAAAGACCTTGGCCAATTCATCACAAGCTCGCAAACGTGCTCGTCAGGCGGAAAAACACCGTCAGCACAATGCCAGCCAGCGCACCCATATGCGCACCCACATCAAGAATGTGGTCAAAGCCATCGAGAGTGGCGACAAGAGCCTGGCTGAAGACGCCTACAAGAAGGCCATGCCGGTTATCGACCGCGCAACCAATCAGGGTCATATCCATAAAAACAAGGCCGCCCGTCATAAAAGCCGCCTGAATTCGCACATTCGGGCAATGTAGGCCTGAACAGACTGCAACCGATAAATAAAAAAGCCGGCCTGATGCCGGCTTTTTTAATGCCTTACTGTCCGCCCTTATGTCTAAAACCCGCATAGTTTCCGACATAGTGGATTTCTTATGTCAAATTCTGTACGTATCTGAATAGAAACGTAACCCGGATAGAGCGCAGTAGAATCCGGGACTGTGGATTCCCGCCTGCGCGGGAATGACGGCAGACTAACGTAGCCCGGATGGCGCGCAGCGGAATCCGGGATGGCCTGGACCGCTGGTGCGCTCTCCCCGAATTACGTTTCTCTTCATCCGAGCTACCTTTGCCATGAGTTTTTACAGGACCCAGACCAGCACTACATCACCACCAGGTCATCGCGGTGGATCAGCACCGACTCATCAAGGTAACCCAGGATGGTCTCAATCTGCTGGCTGCTCTGACCCTTGATCTTGTCCGTTTCCGCTGACGAATAATTGATCAAACCGCGCGCGATCTCCATCCCGTTATTGTCCAGGCAAGCCACCAGCTCGCCGCGAGAGAACTCACCGCTTACCGCGGTCACCCCGATCGGCAGCAGGCTTTTTCCCCCCTGGCATAATACCTTCACCGCGCCATCGTCCAGGGTCAGGCGACCACTGACCTTGAGCTGGCTGGCCAGCCATTGCTTGCGTGCCGACATCGGCTGTGTACTCGGATACAGCAAACTGCCCAGTTCCTCGCCGGATTTCAAACGCGTCAGCACCTGGTCGATGCGGCCGGACAGGATCAGGGTCGCGGTACCGGAGCGCGCGGCGCGCGCGGCGGCCTGAACCTTGGTCAGCATGCCGCCCTGCCCGAACTCACCACGGCTGCTGCCTGCCATCGCTTCCAGCGCGACATCACCAGCCAGGCCTTCGCGGACCAGGGTCGCATCCGGATTAGTGCGCGGATCGGCGTCATACAGACCCTGCTGGTCAGTCAAGATCACCAGCAAATCGGCCTCGATCAGGTTCGCGACCAGCGCGGCCAGCGTATCATTGTCGCCAAAGCGGATTTCATCGGTGGCCACCGTGTCATTCTCGTTCACCACCGGTACCACCGCCAGGTCCAGCAGCGTACGCAGGGTCGAACGGGCATTCAGATAGCGTTTGCGATCGGACAGGTCCTCATGCGTCAACAGTACCTGCGCGGTATGCATGTCATGCTGCTGAAACTCGCTTTCGTAGGCCTGCACCAACCCCATCTGCCCTACCGCCGCGGCGGCCTGTAATTCATGGATCGCATGTGGGCGCTTGTTCCAACCCAGACGCACCAGTCCCTCGGCGACGGCACCGGACGACACCAACACCACCTGTACGCCCCGCTGCTTGAGCTGCGCCATCTGCATGGTCCATTCACGAATCGCGTCCAGGTCCAGGCCCTGACCGTCATTGGTCAGCAGCGCACTGCCGATCTTGATCACCCAGCGCCGCATGGCCGGGATTTTATCTCTGTAGCTCATCGTCGACCTGTTTGTCACCTGAGTCCGTGCGTTCCTGTTCGAGTTTTTCCATAATCGCATACATCAGTTCACGGGTACCCGTTTTATCCAGTGCCGAAATCTCGAACACCGGCCCCCGCCATTGCAACGCCTCGATGATTTCCGTGCATATCTGTTCGCGCTGCCCGGCCGGTAACAGGTCGGTTTTGTTCAGTACCAGCCAGCGCGGACGAACTGACAATTCCTGACTGTATTTTTCCAGTTCCGCGACGATCTTGCGTGCACTGCTGATCGGGGCCTCCGTGCCTTCCGGCGGCATCACGTCAATAAGGTGCAACAGCAGACTGGTGCGTGACAAATGCTTCAGAAAGCGGATACCCAGGCCAGCACCCTCGGCCGCACCTTCAATCAGCCCGGGAATATCGGCAATCACAAAACTGCGGTGCGGCTCAACCTTCACCACACCCAGCTGCGGCTGCAGCGTGGTAAACGGGTAGTCGGCCACCTTCGGCCGCGCCGCCGAGACTGCACGGATCAACGTAGACTTCCCGGCGTTAGGCATACCGAGCAAGCCGACGTCGGCCAGCAGTTTCAGCTCCAGCTTCAGCTCGCGGCGTTCGCCGGGCGTGCCCGGCGTGCACTTGCGCGGTGTACGCTGGACACTGCTCTTGAACCGTGTGTTACCGAGGCCGTGAAAACCACCTGCGGCGACCTTAAGCTTTTGCCCTTCCCGTACCAGGTCACCAATCAGTTCACCGGTTTCATCATCATGCACCATGGTGCCGACCGGCACCGTGACGACCAGGTCATCACCTGATTTACCGGTGCAATTCGAACCCATGCCTGCCCGCCCGTTCTCAGCCGCAAAACGACGCTTGTAACGGAAGTCGACCAGCGTGTTCATGGCCGAACTGGCCTGCAGATAAATACTGCCGCCGTCACCGCCATCGCCACCGTCAGGACCGCCGTGCGCGATATACTTTTCCCGCCGGAAACTGATACAGCCATTGCCGCCGTTTCCGGCGGTCACTGTAATTTTGGCTTCGTCGATAAATTTCATAAGTCTGTCAACGATACAAGAGCTGATACCCAAGGGCAAAAAAAGCCCCGCACTTGGCGGGGCTCTTTATTCGACAGCAGCTAAAAAGAACTTACGCCGATTCAATACTTACGTATTTACGGTTCTTCGGTCCCTTGACTGCAAATACCACCTTGCCATCCGCTTTTGCAAACAGGGTATGATCCCTGCCGCAACCAACGTTTACACCCGGGTGGAAATGGGTGCCGCGCTGACGAACAATGATATTGCCGGCAGCTACCATTTCACCGCCAAAACGCTTTACGCCAAGGCGTTTGGATTCTGAATCGCGACCGTTACGGGTACTACCACCCGCTTTCTTATGTGCCATGTTTAACTGCCTCTTATATCTGCTTAGCCACTGATACCGGTGATTTCCAGCTCAGTGTAATACTGGCGATGTCCGGTACGCTTATCGTGATGCTTGCGACGCTTGAACTTGATCACCTCGATCTTCTTGTCACGACCGTGTGATTTGATCGTGGCCACAACCTTGCCGCCATCGACATACGGAGTGCCAACCTGTACCTTGTCGCCATCCGAGATCATCAGAACCTTATCGAGTTCAACAGACGAACCGGCATCGGCGTCAAGTTTTTCAACCTTGAGTGTTTGACCTTCAGTGACACGATACTGTTTGCCACCGGTCTGGATTACAGCGTACATGAGCGCTCCAAATACTGTTCTAATGCCCAACGAAAGACTGCGAATTCTATATGCAGGCCGCGTACAGGTCAATATGTTAACGTATTTATTACCCGGCGCCCGGGTATCTCGTCCTGCTGCACTGTAAAATAGTCAGCATATCAATAACATAGAAATACAAAATTGCAGCGGAAGCCATTGTTTTTACTGGTATGTTCCGATAGCAGGCGGTAAACTAGAGCTTTCGCGTCAGCCTTAGACTTGATCTGGGCCAGTAATATGCACGTAGATGTAAAGAATACCCAACAATTTCAGTCTGTTAGCGACATTCACGCACTGATCGCCGAGGATATGCAGGCGGTCAACGCGCTGATCAGTCGCTCGCTGCACTCGGACGTGGTGCTGATAGGCCAACTCAGTAACTATATTATTAATAGTGGCGGCAAACGCCTGCGCCCGGTGCTGGTGTTGTTGGCGGCCCAGGCCTATACCTATCAGGGCAGCCAGCATGTCAATATCGCGGCCATTATCGAATTCATCCACACTGCAACCCTGTTACACGACGATGTGGTCGACGCTTCAGAATTAAGGCGTGGCAATGACACCGCCAATGCGATCTGGGGCAACGAGGCCAGCGTGCTGGTCGGTGATTTTCTGTATTCGCGCGCGTTCCAGATGATGGTCGAGCTGAGCGACATGCGCATCATGGAGATACTGGCCAATGCGACCAACACCATCGCCGAGGGTGAGGTGATGCAACTGATGAATGTGAACGAACCGGATACCACCGAAAAACAGTACCTGGATGTAATTTACTGCAAGACCGCGAAACTGTTCGAGGCCGGCTGCCAGCTCGGCGCGCTGGTCGCCCAGCAGGACGATCAGCAACTTTTTAACATGGCCGAATACGGCAAGTACCTGGGCACCGCATTCCAGCTGATTGATGACGTAATCGACTACACGCAATCAGCAAATGAAACCGGCAAGAACATTGGTGACGACCTGGCCGAAGGCAAACCCACCCTGCCACTGATTCATGCGATGCAGCATGGCCAGCCGGAGCAGGTCAAAATCATTCGCGAGGCGATCGAACAGGGCGGCCGTGACCGGATGGATGAGATCCAGCAGATTATTGAATCGACCGGGTCAATCGCGTACACTGCCGAGCTTGCTCGCAGCGAAGCCGTCAAGGCTCGCAAGGCCATTGCTGATCTCCCCGAATCGATCTACAAATCAGCATTGTATGCCTTGACCGATATTGCGGTCGAACGCAGTTTCTAGAACCGGCGTGTAGCGCAGCCTGGTAGCGCACCTGTCTCGGGGTCAGGGGGTCAGAGGTTCGAATCCTCTCACGCCGACCAATATTATAATTCAATCCCGAATAGTTTGCTTTCCGCTTGCCTGACAAAGTCGAATAGTCTGGTTTAAAAAAAACCTGACATACTTAACAGTATTTCCCCGCCTTGAGTCGCATACTTTATATAAACGATATATAGCGATAATTCCAAACAGTTACAGGAGGTGACGTTGTGATAGCCGGGAAGTCTGTTAACCTGCTCATAGTGCTGCTATCAAGCCTGATGATGACTGCCTGTGGTGGCAGTGGCGGCTCGGACAATCAGGATCCACCTGCGCAACCTGCAATCAGTATCGCGGACAGCAGCGTCACCGAAGGTGACAGTGGCACCAGCAACCTGGCATTCAACGTTAGCCTGTCGCAAAGTAGCAACCAGACCGTATCCGCAAGCTATTCCGTCACCGGCGGCAGTGCCCAGGCCGGTACTGATTTTATTGCCGCGAGCGGCACACTGGATTTCAACGCCGGCGAGACCAGTAAGACCATCACCGTGCTGGTCAATGGCGACACCGATGTCGAGACCAATGAAACGCTGACACTAACCCTGAGTGCACCGGTCAATGCGACCCTGGCCAATGCGGTTGCGACCGGCACGATACTGAATGACGATGGCGTGGTGTCCGGCCTGCCGGCACGACCATCGAATACCACCTGTATTGCACCGGACCGTCCGGCCACCGGTGCAAGTATTACCCTGACCAACGCGTTTCCGAATATCAGTTTTACGCTGCCGATCAAAATGCTGCAGGCACCGAACAACCCGAATCGCTGGTACATGGTCGAGAAAGGCGGCACGGTACGTTATTTCAATAACGACGCCGGTGCGACCGCCACCACACTGTTTGCGAATATCAGCGACCGTGTCGACAGCTCTCCGAACGAGGCCGGTTTACTCGGCATGGTCTTTGACCCGGACTTTGCGAACAACGGCTATGTCTACCTGTCCTATACCCGTACCGGCACCACCGGTCCGTTAACCACTTACATTACCCGCTACCAGAGCCCGGACAATGGCCTGAGCCTGACCATCCCGCCGGCCAACCAGGAAGATGTGATTCTGACCGTTGAACAACCGTTCACCAACCATAATGGCGGCAATATCGCATTCGGCCCGGATGGTCTGTTGTATATCGGACTCGGTGACGGCGGTAGTGGCGGTGATCCGCAGGGGCATGGCCAGAACACCAGTAGCTTGCTCGGATCTCTGTTACGCATCGATATTCGCGTGACCCCGCAGGACTGGACCAACGGTATCCGTTATTACATCCCGCCCGGCAACCCGTTTGCCAGCAACACCAGCTGCAACGGTGGCTGCGCGGAGATCTATGCCTGGGGTCTGCGTAACCCGTGGCGCTGGAGCTTTGATAGTGCGAATGGTGATCTGTGGCTGGGCGATGTCGGGCAGAACACTCGCGAGGAAATCAACCTGGTCAAGATCGGTGGCAATTACGGCTGGAACCTGTGTGAAGGCACATCGGATTTCAGTGGGTCTGGCTGTACCACGCCCGGCATCCAGGCGCCGATCGTGGACTATAGCCGCAGCGGCGGGCATTGCTCGGTGACCGGCGGTTATGTCTACCGCGGCAGCAACATCCCGGCACTACAGGGCGCCTATATCTATGGGGACTTCTGCTCCGGCACTATCTGGAGCCTGCGCAACGGTGCGCCACCGGTCAGTTCGACACAGTTGCTGGATTCCAGCCTGCAACTGAACTCGTTCGCACAGGATCAAAACGGTGAAATCTATGCATTCGACTATGCCAGTGGTTCCGTGTTTCGCATCGATCCGCAAGGCGGCAACCCCGTCAGCACTATCCCGACACAGTTATCGGCCTCCGGCTGTGTCAGCACAAGCGATCCGACCCAGCCGGCCAGTGGCATGATCCCGTATGATATCAACGCGCTGTTCTGGTCGGACGGCGCGGACAAGCAACGCTGGCTGTCGATACCGGACGGCACCACGATCACGGTCAACAACAACCATGACTGGGTGTTCCCGATCGGCGCAGTACTGATGAAACATTTCCGTCTGGCCGGTCAGTTGATCGAAACGCGCTTACTGATGCGCCATACCGATGGCAGCTGGGCTGGCTACAGCTATGAATGGGACAATACGCTGACCGATGCGACGCTGGTCAATGGCGGTAAAACCAGTCTGATCAACGGGCAGAACTGGCTCTACCCAAGCAGCAGCCAGTGTGACAACTGCCACACCACGGTTGCCGGGTTTACGCTTGGCCCCGAAACCGCGCAAATTAACCGCGACTTTACCTATCCGAGCACCGGCATTACCGCCAACCAGCTACAGACACTGGAATTCATTGGCCTGTTCAGCGCCCCGCTGGGCGACATTCCAGCCAACCTACCGGCGCTGGCCGATCCGGCCGACACCAATGCCAGCCTGCACGACCGCGCGCGGGCCTACCTGCACACCAATTGCGCGCAGTGTCACCAGCCCGGCGGACCGACCCCGGCCAATATCGACCTGGATTACCGTACCCCTGACACCAATATGAATGCGTGTAACCTGGCCCCGGTCGGCACCGACCTCGGCATCGCCAATGCGGCATTGATTACCCCGGTCGACCCGGCCCGTTCCATCCTGTGGCAACGCATGCGCCGGCGTGATGTGTTCGGTATGCCGCCGCTGGCCAGCAACAACGTCGACAGCAGTGGCGAAGCCCTGCTACAAAGCTGGATCAATGGCATGAACAATAACTGCCAATAGGCGCTTTATTGACAGCCTGACGATTGCACAGCATGCTTGAGGCATGGCTCTATTACTAACCAGCTTATGCCGCTACTTGATACCAGTCCTTCTTGCGTTGTTGCTGTCACCAGTTGCACAGGCGGCCGATGTCACTACCGGGGAAAACCCGGACACCGGTCTACGCTACTGGCAATGGCACGCCGGTGACCTGCTGCTGAAACTCACACAGCGCCTGCCGGATCAAACACGGGCGTTTTTTCTGGCACGCGGCTTTAACGCAAAACAGTCCGACATGATCGCGACCAGCTGTGTGTTTCAGTCGATGATGAAAAACACCGGCAAGAACTCGGTGATCGAACTCGACCTGAGCAAATGGAAAGTGACACATGGCGGGCAGCAGCAGACCTTACATACCCGTGAGGTCTGGACCAAGCTGTGGCAACAGCAAAAGGCCGATATGGCCGCGCAAATTGCATTTGAATGGTCACTGCTACCGACCCGGCAAACCTATCTGGGTGACGACTACAACTGGGGTATGTCCAGTTATGGCCTGAAACCGGGCAGCCGCTTTGACCTGTATTTCAGCTGGCAACGCAACGGCATTAACCATCATGGCCGGATCAACGGTATCGAATGTCCGGCAGATATCCACCCGGAGCCGCCTCAATGAAAAACGCGATGATAAAAAGAATCATTGTACTTTGCACTGCCTGTCTGTGGCTGTGCTCTGCATTCGCCGGCCAGGGTCTGAGCCCTGTCAACGAAAAACCGGTCGCACCGGATTTCAGCCTGGCCGACCTGGATGGTAATACACATAAACTGTCTGACTACCGCGGCAAAGTGGTGCTACTGAATTTCTGGGCCACCTGGTGTCCGCCGTGTCGATTCGAGATGCCTTCGATGCAAAATGCCTGGTTGCAGACCAAGGACCAGGGCATCGTGATCCTGGCTATCGATGTCGGCGAGGACGAGGACACCATTTTTACCTTTACCGGTGACTACCCGGTTGAGTTCCCTTTGTTACTGGACCGGGACTCAAAGGTAATCCGCCAATGGCCGGTACGCGGCCTGCCGACCACCTTTGTGATCGATCCGGACGGGCGCATCGTTTATCGCGCGATTGGCGGCAGACACTGGGACGACCCGGCCTTGCTCGATAAACTCCGTGAATTACTACCCAGTCGTGCCCCCACACAGCACCAGCCAGTAAGCAAACCACTCCAGAAATAAAAATACTATAAATAACAATAAGATATAAAATCCTTACCCCGCGTGACCTGTGCCGGTAGCGCTCAGGGATAAACACATAACTTATGTGCCGAAAATCACATACTATATTAGTCAGATAGTTCTAGAATTACTCTCGAATAACAATAATAATAGCCATATATATAATATGGTAATAATAACATTAAGTATGGTGCACAAAGGGTAATCAACAGCCAGGCCTGGATGCGAGGTGTTTGCGCCTGCCCTTTGAAATAACAGCGTATGCCGGACAAGGCTTTCATGGAGTCAGTCATACGCTAGAGGTAGCAATGCAATCAATAATAAAGCAACCCGAGTATCAGCGGGTTGATGTTGAGGCGATCCTGAGTCGTTATCCGGATCTGGCCGGCTATGCCGATGATCAATGTCGCGCGATGCTGGCTAAGGCCAGTATTGTCACATTTCCCGACAAATGCCTGTTGTTCAGCGAATCCCATGTCTGTCAGAACTTCATGTTACTGCTGGACGGCACGGTCAGGGTGTTCAAACAATCGGAAGAAGGCCGCGAGGTAACGATCTACCGAGTATCACCGGGGGAACTGTGCATGCTCAGCCTGAACAGCATGATGTCACAGAATCCTTATCCGGCATCGGCGATGTCTGAAGGTGATATTACCGCGATTTCAATCTCATCCTGCGAATTCAACCAGGCCATACGTGAGTCTGACGGTTTCCGTTCCTTCGTGCTGACATCGCTGACCCAACGGCTAAGCGATGTCATCTCACTGGTCACCGACATTACCTTTCACCGGCTGGATATACGCCTCGCCTGCCTGCTCGGTCACCTGTTCGAGCGTTCACAGGGCAGTTCCCTGGACATCACCCATGCCGAACTGGCGCGTGAACTTGGTACCACCCGCGAGGTAATCAGCCGCATCCTGAAAGAATTCGAACTGCAGAAATGTATACGCCTGGGCCGCGGCCACATACACCTGAGTTCACCAGAGGGCATGGCCTGGTTCGTGAACGAAAGAAACGGGGGTTGATTGAAGGCTTAAGCTAGTCGCTGCCCATACGCGGGAATGACTTGGCGTAGCGCTGTATCCACTCCAGCGCGGCATCCTTGCTGCTGAGATGACGGCCTTCCTGTTCCAGTACGCGGCGGCGGTATACCTCGATCTGGCATACCTGCTCGACCATCCGTGCGCGGTAACCCTGTACCTCATCCATAAACTCGATGCCAAGCTCGAAGTGACCATCGATAGCATGACACCACGCCACCCGACCGGTAATGGTAAAGCTCGGCTCGACGATATTGATGCTCATATTGAGAATATCGCCAACCTTCCAGGCATGATCCGAATCGATCGCCAAACCACCATAGCTGATATTGCGAATACGTTCGGTTGGTGTTTGCGTGCTAGCAGTATTGACGGACTGTATATCGACAGGAATATCCGCCGGATGACGGATAAATCGACGATGACTGGATTCCACTGCACCCATAGCCTTGTCCTTGACAGTCGGCAACCTATTAAGGTTTATGTAGCACTGATTGCTGTAAAGTCAATTACCAGGCCAGGATGCAGCTCACATTGAAATCTATTCCGATGTCGGGGTAGCGGAAATACGATGGATACTCAGGTCGGCGCCCATGTATTCCTGTTCCTGATCCAGACGGATACCCACCGCTGCACGTAAGACACCATACACAATAAGGCCGCCGGCAAACGCAATGCCGATACCTGTCAGGGTACCAATCAACTGGACGATAAAGCTGACCCCACCGACGCCACCGAGCGCTGTCGCGCCAAAGATACCGGCCGCAATACCACCCCAGGCACCACACAGGCCATGCAAAGGCCAGACACCGAGGACATCATCGATCTTCCAGCGGTTCTGGGTCAGGGTAAAGCTCACCACGAACAGGCCACCAGCCACCGTGCCGGTCACCAGCGCCCCCAGCGGATGCATAATGTCGGAGCCGGCACAAACCGCGACCAGCCCGGCCAATGGTCCGTTGTGGATAAAGCCCGGGTCATTGCGTCCAGCCACCAGCGCAGCCAGCGTACCGCCAACCATGGCCATCAGTGAGTTCAGTGCGACCAGCCCACTGATACCGGATACCGACTGTGCCGACATCACGTTAAACCCGAACCAGCCTACGGTCAGCACCCAGGCACCCAGCGCCAGAAACGGGATACTGGATGGCGGGTGTGCATAGATCTCACCTTGTGGACCATAGCGGCCATGACGGGGACCCAGCAGCAACACTGCCGCCAATGCAATCCAGCCACCGACTCCGTGTACCACCACCGATCCGGCAAAATCATGGAAACCGACACCGAACTGGCTGCTCAGCCAATCCTGAAAGCCAAGATTACTGCTCCAGATCATGCCTTCGAAGAACGGGTAGATCAAAGCCACCAGCGCAAACGTTGCGAACAACTGCGGATAAAAACGCGCCCGCTCGGCGATACCACCGGAGACGATCGCCGGTACCGCGGCGGCAAAGGTCAGCAGGAAGAAAAAGCGCACCAGTTCGATACCGTTTTTCTCGGCCAGCACCTCGGCCCCGGAAAAGAAATCGATGCCGTAGGCAATGCTGTAACCGATAAAGAAATAGGCTATGGTCGACATACAAAAGTCAGTAAGAATCTTGACCAGGGCGTTGACCTGGTTCTTTTCGCGTACGGTACCTACTTCCAGAAACGCAAATCCGGCATGCATGGCCAGCACCATCGCCGCGCCGATCAACAGAAAAAATACATCGCTACCTGACTGTAAGGACTCCATAACGCCTCCCACTTAATTGTAATTCGATTGCTGTCAGTCCGAGTTGCCACCTTTTCCAGGCCCTGTGGGGCCGGTTTTTAGCATTCTGTCGCAACGCCGCAATGATGACATAAATTCGAGTGCCACATCCAGTTTCCACTTGTCCATGGCCCGCGCAGCGATGCCGCATACAAATATTACTAAACACAAAACAACTGTCCGCCAACACAGCTCAAGAGACTTGTATCAATGGTCGCTAATAAAGCTATGACTGAAACTGCCACACCGATAAACAGCCAGTTCGGACTCCGTGACCTCGACCACTGGGTCAGCGAGCTCAATAACCGGCAAATGCCTGCTTTTGCCCATACGGCTCATGCGATCGCCGAACAGGTTCAGGACGAAAACAGCTCGGCAGCGCAGCTGGCCCGCGAGATCCTTCAGGATCCGACCATGACCGCACGCGTACTGAAAATGGCCAATACCGTGCTGCACAATCCAGGGCAGGCCAAAATCAGTACCATCAGCCGCGCGATCGTGGTGCTCGGTTTCGCGACCGTGCGCCGAATTTGCGTCAGTATTTCATTTATCGACGCGCTGCTCGAGAAAGGGCCGAAAGAAAACATGCTCAAATCGCTGGCCCTGAGTTTTCACGCCGCGACCCACGCGCACATGCTTGCTGAACAGCGGGGGGACAGCAACCCGGAAGAGGTCTATATCGCGACCCTGCTCTACCATCTCGGCAACATGGTGTTCTGGTGCTTTGCCAACGATTTTGACCGCGACCTGTACCAACAATTACAAACAGCATTGTCCACCACTGATGCTGCAGACCACAGCGAAATCGAACGACGCATCCTGGGATTCTGTCTGAAAGACCTGTCCGCTGCGCTGAACAGGGAATGGCAACTAAGTGAACTGCTCGAACAGGCACTGCAAAACCGGCGCAGCAAGGACAAACGGGTCGGCAACCTGAGCATGGGCTACGAACTGGCAGACACCATCCAGCAAGGCTGGGACTCGCCGGAAGTCAAAAAAATCATCCAGCGCACGGCCGAAATACTGTACATCCCGCAGCATAAGGCCGAGGCACTAATCAAGGAAAACACTGAACTGGCCTGCCGCACCCTGTCCAGCCTGGGTGCGGGCAAGGTCAATCACCTGATTCCGCGCCCACCGAAACCGACGGTGTCCGATTGCGGCGTACTACAACCCGATACGCAACTACCGGAGGGTGAACCCGACACAGCGGACCGGAATGAAGCAAATCACCCGCAACAGCCGCCTGAACAGAACGGCGACCCGCAATTACAACTGACCATCCTGCGTGAAATCTCCGAACAGCTGGAAGAGGGATCGAATATCACCCTGCTGCTGGAAATGGTGCTGGAGGGTATCCATCGCGGTATAGGCATGGACCGCACGCTACTGGCATTGATGACGCCTGATCGCAACAACTTGCGCACCAAGCTGGCGCTCGGAACAGACCGGGAACAGTTGAGCGAACAGTTCTCGTTTCGTATGGATCAGCCTGGCCAGATCAAAAATCTGATCGAACCACAACGCAGCCTGGCTATCGACCCGAGTCAGCCGCCCTGGGACAGCCGCCTGCGTAATGACGCGATCGGTGAGATTTGCCAGGGAGAAGGCTTTTTTATCAGCCCGGTTATCGTTAACCGCAAGCTCATCGGCGTGTTCTATGCCGACCGGGCGATCAGCAAACGCAGTATGGACAAGGCCAGTTTCAACAGCTTCAAACTGTTTGTGCAACAGGCCAGCATGGGCCTGAGTCATTGTCAGTCGGTTGCTCAGAAATAAAACAGCCAGAAAAAATCAGGTGGTCACATCCCTGCGAGCCACCCTGGAAAAGCATCCTTGCCCAAGACCATCCCTGATGCGGAAGAGTAGTAAAAGTCAGACGGACACCTCAGACCGCATGGCGTGCCCGTACCCGCTTGGCATCCATCACCTTCTCCTCGTTCGGCTCTTGCAGCGGGTAGTACCAGTATTGTTCTTGCCTGAACTGCGAAGGTGACTGCACCTTCAGCAGAATGGTGTCCGGTCTCATCGCGTTCAGCCCCTGTATATTCCCGGTCTCCTTACCGAACAGGGTCGTATCATATTGTTCCAGGTAACGCTCCGGATTCATGTCCAGTGTCACCACTTCACCCCAGCCTTCTTCTTCTGTCCGCGACTGGACAGTGTAGCGTTGCACCTCCGCCGCGCCCGAGATCACCATCATCGCGCCCTCACATCCCGGGTGGTCGTGCAAGGGTACCGGGGTTCCCGGATACAGCCTGATCAGGCTCAGACGGCCCAGCTCATCTTCATACAGGGTCTTGCCTGTCCAGTAATCCTCACTACCGTCCAACGAGATCAGCTGCTCGATCAGTTCCTGATAATCGGTAGACAACATCAGGTAGTGATGCAGAAATAACAGGGTTCGCCCTACCCGTATGCTGGCCTCCCAGTCATTTTTTCGGGCACTGTACTGGGCAGTATGAACATGCTCGACCAGGTTTTCCCAAAGCTTCATCCCCCCCAACTGGAATGGCATACCGCCAGGCGCCATGACTTCCAGCGCCGGCTCATTGAATGACTTGTTTTTGGATGAGTGCGCATCAAATTTCTGCATGACCTGACTCCATTTTGTTTCTTGTGCGTGAGCAATCACTATGATCACCTCCTGCCAGCGCATCCTTAATTATTCTGTAGCCGCCTAACCCCGCTGCTCGCCGGCTGTCACGAGGATATGAGTCCTGCTCACAGCTTCTTGCTGTCCAGATAAAGGCTGGGCAGAAACCCGACTTTGCGAAGCCACTTCGGGTATACTCATGAAACTGATCGCAGCCATTAACGACAGTACCGACAAAACCAGCAGATTCGACACTTTCATCACCAACCCCCGTACATCTTTTCCTTGATTGATTATTAGTATCAGCCAGATCCGCCGCAGACGCAGCGTCAAAAGTCCCTTCAGTTTTGTGAAAAATTCACTGAAATTAATCCGTACTAAGCGTTTCATATGATGCAGACATGGAAAACCACCCGCCAGGGTGAATACATCCTTGATGTACAGGCATCTGGCGGGTAATAAGCGGATCAACCTGATCGAGGATATGCTATGATGAACCAGACAGGATTACAGACAATAACGCATAAGCATCTTATCCGTGGCCAGCATGGCGGCCTGACAACCCATATGATCGAAAATATTCTGCTGTTTTCAGATTTGCCCGAGGATTATCTGCAGCATATCGCCAGCTGTGCGGTAACGCGCAACTACCCGAAAAACTCCATCCTGATCACCGAAGGCGACCAGAGCGACTCGCTGTATATCATTGAAAACGGACGCGTAAAAATCTTCCTGAATGATGAAAACGGCAAGGAAGTCATCCTCAACATACTCGGCCCGAATGAGTATTTTGGCGAACTGGCCATGCTGGATGAATCACCCCGCTCGGCATCGGTGATGACCCTGGAACCATCACGCTTTTCTATCATTTCCAAGGCTGATTTTGATGCCTGCCTGGACTCTCATCCGGAAATCGCGGTCCAGTTGATCCGCGCACTGGCAGCTCGTATCCGGGCGTTGACTGAAAATGTTCGTGAACTGGCCCTGCATGACGTTTACGAACGGGTTGCCAGCCTGTTGCTGAAAATGGCCCAGGAACAGGACGGTAATCAGGTGATTTCCCAGAAACTGACCCATCAGGAAATCGCGAACATGGTCGGGGCATCCAGAGAAATGGTCAGCCGCATCATGAAGGACCTGGTAACCGGCGGCTATATTGAATCCCACGCCAAGCAGGTTACGCTGCTGAAAAAACTACCGGCACACTGGTAAATCAACCAAACTAGCCGGCCTGAGCTGCCTGGCCCAGACCGGCTATTGACGGTAACAATACTGCTGCCTGGCTTGGCTACCAGACTCAGGCGGCCAGTTTCCGTTCCAGACGCGCAAGACAATCTTTCCAACCCTGCTCATGTTCATCGTGTACAAACTGGCTGGGTATCCGTTCCTGGGTGAGCAGCAACTGGGAACCTTCGCCCTTATCAAGAAACTCCAGCCTGATCAGCATCTCGGCATCACCATCATCGCCTTCCCACTGCCAGGTAAAGATCAGTTTCCGGTCAGGGATGATTTCCAGGTACTCACCACTCACGGTATGGAACTCGCATTCCCCGCCAACCATCCTGATCCGGTAGCGACCGCCAGGCCTCACATCCAGCTCCAGTACCTCGGTCAACATCTCGTCTGCCGGCGCAAACCACCCGGTCAGCATCTGCGCACTGGTCCAGGCCTCGAACAGCCTGTGAGCCGAAACATTAAAGTTGCGTCTGATCACCAGGGTTTCGTATTGATTATCCCGTGCTGTTTCCATCTGACTCCTCCTTGCTTTCGTTTTCCTCAAGATATTGGCTAAGTGCATCCAGTCTGGTCTCCCAGAACTGCCGGTAATGCTCAATCCAGGAACAGGCCTCCCGCAGTGGTCCCGCGTCCAGATGACAGCGGCGTAAACGCCCATCCTTTTCCCGGCTAATCAGGCCGGCGCGCTCGAGCACGCCCAGATGCTTGGTGATAGCGGGTAATGACATGGCAAATGGCTGTGCCAGCTCGGTGACCCGTGCCTCGCCTGAGGACAACCGCGCGAGTATCGCGCGACGGGTCGGGTCGGCCAGTGCCGCGAATACAGCATCGAGATTGGCATCACTATATTTAACCATATGGTTAAATATAGTCGACAAACCATATCTGTCAAGACAGCCACTTAATACTTAAGTCATTGATTAATAGGTGTTGGATTCCCGCCTCCGCGGGAATGACGATGGAGAGATGGTCACGATGTGCTTTGCCGTCATCCCCGAACGCTGTTGTCGGGGATCCATAAACAAATAATAGATAGCATTACTGGTTCTCTGTACGCTTGGCCGCCTGCCACAAACGATCCAGTTGCTCCGGGGTTTGATCCTGTATCAGCTTTCCTTGCCGGGCCAAGCCATCCTCAACCCGACCGATGCGGGTTTCAAATTTACGGCTGGCCTTGCGCAATGCGGTCTCGGCATCGATATCGTAATGGCGTGCAAGGTTAACACAAGTGAACAGCAGGTCGCCCAGCTCTGCTTCTACAGACTGCTCATCCAGCTCCCGGGTAGCCTGTTGTAACTCGGTAAGTTCTTCCTGGATTTTATCGTACACACCCTGTACCTCAGGCCAGTCAAACCCGACCCGTGCGGCACGACGTTGTAATTTCTGCGCCCGCACCAGTGCGGGCAAAGCATGACTGATATTGGCCAGTATGCCCGGCCGACCCTGACCACTCTGGTCCGCCTGTTGCTGGCGCTCGGCCGCTTTGATCGCCTCCCAACGCTCGGTCTGGTGTTCACTGTCTTTCACCGTATCACTGGCAAACACATGGGGATGACGCCTGATCAACTTGTCCGCGATCACGCCGGTGATATCATCGAAGTTGTAACGCCCCTGTTCCTCAGCCAGCCTGGCATAGAACACGATCTGGAACAGCAGGTCCCCGAGCTCACCCTGCAGCGCGTCCAGGTCACCCGCCTCGATACACTCGATCACCTCGTGCACTTCTTCCAGTGTATGGGACGCCAGGCTGGCAAAGTCCTGCTCCAGGTCCCACGGGCAACCCTGCTGCGGGTCACGCAGTTTTGCCATCACCTCAATCAGCTCATCAATTCCGGACATGCTATTGCACTCGTTTCAGTTTTGGTAGTGACCCGTTCATCAGGACAAAGCAATTATTACTCAAGCGTTTAGCGGGATGACGATTTCAACCCGTGCCCCCTGCATCGGGCTGCTGCCCAGTATTAATCGCCCGTCATAAGACTGCAGGATATCTCGCACCACGGCCAGGCCAATACCCTGCCCTTCGACCTGTTCGTCAAACCTGACACCACGATGCAGTAACTGCTCGGCCTGTTGCGAACCCAGACCCGGTCCGTCATCGTCAATCAGGATGCTGAGCTCGCTCCTGTCGGCATCATGATCCGATCGTAAACTCGCACTGATCCTGATCCTGCTCTGGGTGTACTTATAGGCGTTATCCAGCAGATTGCCGACCAGTTCCATCAGGTCGCCCTGGTCACCCGGAAAACGCAACGCCTCATCCACATCGATCTCGCAGTTCAGGCCACGATCGGCATACACCTTGTCCAGCGTATCGCGCAGACGCAGCAGGGTTGCCTTCAACGGAACGCTCTGCGCCAGAATGACCTTGCCGCGAGCGGCAGCACGTTGCAACTGGTAATCGACGATCTGGGTCATGCGCGCGGCCTGCTCCTGTAATTGTGCGCGTACCGGATCCGGCATATCGCGCTGTTCCGCCAGGCCACGCACTACGGCCAGTGGTGTTTTCAGGCTATGGGCAATATCGCCCAGGCTGTTACGATAGCGGTCGCGCTGACTGCGCTCACTGTGTATCAGGGAATTGATACTGTCTGCGAAAGGACGTAGCTCATCCGGGTAACTGGCGGTAAGCTGTTGTTGTTGACCTTGTTTGATCTGTTCCAGGTCATCGACTACCCGGCGCAATGGCGACAGCCCCCAGCGCAGCACCATCAACAACGCCAGCTCCAGTAACACGGCAATGACCACAAACCATCCCCACAGGTTTTTACGAAATCCCTGTACCTGCCGTTCAAAACCGCTGCGATCCTCGAATACCTGGATGCTGTATCGTTGCTCGCGCTGCGCAGCGTCTTCCCACAGCACATCAAACACCAGTGTAAACAGGGTCAACTCCTGCTCCAGTTTCTGCTGGCTGAATTTCCCGACACCGGCTTTGTCTATGGTGATGGTCGGCAACTGCAGGTCCAGGGTGGAAGCGGATTTCCACACCGTGGTCTGACGGTTCAGGATGTGTGCGTACAGACCGGATTGCGGGGTACTGAAACGCGCCTCCGGTAAATCCGGTGGCATTTGCAGCATACCCCTGTCATCGGTTTCCGCGGCGGCGAGCAGAGTATAGACCATGGCCTGCAGGCGGTCCTGCACCGCTGTCAGCGCGCTGTTGCGGAAGGCACTGTCCAGCGCCAGCCCGGTCACACCCAGAAACACTATCAGCAGGATACCACTGGCCAGCAGTAAACGGCGGCCAAGTGAATTCATCAAGCGTTGTTCCGTTCCAGTACGAAACGATAACCACGACCGCGTAGGGTCTCAATGGGTTCCAGTGTGTTATCGGGATCCAGTTTTTTACGCAAGCGACGTACAAACACCTCCAGGGTGTTACTGTCGCGGTCATAATCCTGGTGATAGATATGTTCGGTCAGGTCATTCTTGGAGATCACCTCACCGGCGTGCAGCATCAGGTATTCCAGTACCTTGTATTCATACGCAGTCAGATCGATTTCATTCCCCGACACGGTCACCTTCTGGCTGCCCAGGTCCATCAGCACCGGATCACATCTCAGCTGGGACTGGCTCCAGCCGCTGGAGCGACGCAGCAAGGCCCTGACCCGTGCCTGCAGCTCTTCCATACTGAAGGGTTTGACCATGTAGTCATCGGCACCGGCCTCCAATCCATCGACCTTCTCCTGCCAGCGGCCACGCGCGGTCAGGATCAGCACCGGAAAATCCAGGCCTTCTTTCCGCCAGCCCCTGATCACTTCGATACCCGGCATACCGGGCAGGCCCAGATCAACGATAGCCAGGTCCTGCGGAAATTCCTTGCCCTGGTAGTAACCTTCGTCACCATCTGCGGCACTGTTAATCACATAACCGGTCTCAGCCAGTGCCGAACTCAACTGTTCACGCAGTATCTGCTCATCTTCGATAATCAGGACACGCACAGCCTTGTTACCTACCGCTACCGGCATTGACGTTGATCACGCGAACCCTGCCATTCTTCATCAGCACCTTGATCCGATGCACCTTGCGACCGCCCTTGTCGACCGTATTGGCCGACAGTATCCTGCCACCGGTCTGTTTGCGTACCCGCTTGACCGCCTGTTCCAGGCTGGTTTGGCCCTGTGCGGCAATCAGATAGCCGCCAGGCAGGTGCTGTGTTGCATGCACCGGGCCGGGAACTGACACCAGCCCCAGGACCAGCGTCATCACTGCGGCCAGACTGCGGGTTTCGAACATGTTCAAGGCGGACATCTCCTGTTGCTTGCCTGTCAGACTATGCTACCGCCTGAGGCCAGGAATACAAGGCCGTAACGGTCACGATAGTCCGATCCAGGGCTTACTCGGCCAGGGTTACCTTGACCCTAACCCGTACGCGCCTGCCAGGCTCATTATTCATATGGCTGGTGTAGACCTGGCCACGGTACTTGTAACTGACCCGGTAACCATCCACATGTTGTTCGGTGTGGTAGTCATCCACGGTTCTGCAAACCGTTTCGTAATACCTGTCGGTATGTCCGCCGCTGTGCTTCTTGTTTTGCACATCACGCGCAATCGATCCGCCCAGCAGGGCTCCGGCCACGGTCGCAACATCCTTGCCGCGGCCTTTACCGACCTGGTGTCCCAGTGCGCCGCCGATCAGGCCACCGATAATCATCGGCGTACCGGAACGGTAACCTTCATGATAGCTGGCGCGTTCCTCGTCCCAGCATTCCTGACGCGGCTTGTTGATACGTACAGTCCGGTAAATCGGCTCGACATGCGTTACCTTTGCATAATCGAAGCGCACCGGGCGCTCACCATGCCCGGCATAGATCGCGCCGGCTCCAGCCATCATCAGGGCACCGGAAATTGCAATAGTCAGTTGTTTCTTGTTCATGTCTGCACTCCTTTCTCGTACTGTTCTTAAGTGACGAGTACAGATTACGCTGTACCGCCTGAACCGGAACTGAACGGGCAAACATTTTTTACATTTTTATTGTATGTATTTTATATTCAATTATTACAATGGGTTATGATTCATTTAAACCCAATTCTGGACCAATCCAGCACTCTGAACGGAGTCTAATAACCACTAAATTATTGACAGGGTTCACTACTAGCTTTTACAGTCAGCATTCGATCAAATTCAGGTAGCTGGAGGGGATATGTTGGGCGAACATCAAGCCATAAAGGAAAGGCGCTCACGTTCTATGGATCTCATTCGGGATCTGATAACGACACGCACAGAGATGCTGGTTCTGTATTCCCGACTCGCTGCATTCCGGAGTTTTGACAGTGACCGCGATATGCTGGATATTCTCGAGGAATTTTCCGAGATCCTGATTGATTACACCGCCGCCGCACATTTCCGTCTGTATCGCTACATAGAAGAAAAAATGGAAAAACGTAAAGCGGTACTGGCGCTGGCCGAAACCATTTACCCGCGTATCATCGAGACCACCCAGGTCATCATCGCGTTTAACGACCGTTACGATGACCATGGCCGGGATTTGACCGAACACGACCTGGCCGAGGATCTGTCCAGCCTGGGCGAGGCCCTGGCTGAACGTATTGAACTGGAAGACCGCCTGATAGAAGTGTTATCGGCCTCGGCGCGCCAATCGGCCAACGTGACCCAACTGCA
The DNA here is from genome assembly GCA_947258795.1 of uncultured Gammaproteobacteria bacterium. Classification (GTDB taxonomy): domain Bacteria; phylum Pseudomonadota; class Gammaproteobacteria; order DRJJ01; family DRJJ01; genus DRJJ01. Next base: position 124,871 of record CAMYJU010000008.1, read on the forward strand.
TTCCTGAGTGATCAGCCGCCACCATCAGGCAGCATCACCGGTCACTCGTCTTTTTTCTTTCCCGGCTTCAGGCTATCCAACGAAACGACCACTGAATCACTGCCCGGCATTTCATCCTTGAATCGGGGCCGCATGTTTTGCTCACGGCCAGCAGCCTCGGCCAGCTCATGTTCGCGCTGGGCGATCATCGCCAGACAATCACGCATTTGCTTGATAGTCTCATCATTCAACGGGTGCTGCAGACCCGGCGTTGTCGCCGTATCCTTGATCACGTCGGTCAGCGTCCGCTTGACCAGATTAAGGATAAGCTCTTCTTTCGTATAGGATTGTTCAGACATTCAGCCACCAGTGTTGATACTGCCCGGAGCGCCGGACGGGGATCTATTCTAACGCAAGCCGCAGTGGTACCGATAGTCTTGTACTCAGCGAGCGCAAACATATCCTTATGTAATACAAGGATATACTTGCCAGATTATCGTCAGGCTCTATAATGCCCGCAGCATATAACAGGTTCTGACCATGCCCTACTTTATTTTCAAAATTGATCTCAACCGCAATCTCGAACTACTCGAAACCTATTCGAAGTACCGTGATGCCCGCGACCAGGCACGCAAGCTGAGAGGTGATTTGCCGGTAGAGGATACCGGCACGATCAAGATGATTCATGCCAAGCACGAGCAGGAAGCCATTCATCTGCTCAAACAGGTGCGAGAACCACGGCCTGCCGGAGAGGAATAGCGTTCCTGCCTGTACCGGTCTCAGTCACGGTAGTAAATCGAAAACCCGTAGTGACCATCACCATAATGCAGACCATAACTGCTGTACGGATTATAATACCCGGGCTTCCAGTACGGCCTGTGATGCGGCTTGTGATGTCCATGGTGGGGTCGGTGATGTCCATGGTGTGGTTTATGATGCGGCCGGTGGTGCCCATGATGGGGTCGGTGATGCGGCCGGTGGTGCCCATGACCGTGTCGCTTATGACCTACGTGATGGCGCTTGCCACGATGTTTATGACCCTCTTGATAGTGACCGCGTTTGTTATACGATCTGTCATCGTCACTGGCCTGCACTGCCGGGATCTGGAGTCCGCCCAGTGCCGTCGTCAGCAGTATCCCACTTAATAGTGATTTTAGTGAAGTATTCATATGTAACGCTCCTGTTCTGGAATATAATGAGGCGAAATCGAAAAGCATGGCTATCACCTTAAGCACTACTGTATGACAGGCAAACTGAACCATTGCTGAACGGAAGTAAGCTATGGATGAACACGAATACCGGGAAATCTATTACTCACTCAACAGCAACCGCTGTGTCTTTGAAAAGGCCCTGCTGACCAGGCGTTTCGGCTGCAGCCAGGTCGCCCGTATCAATATAGGAGAACGTGAAGCGGCCGGCTGTTCGAATATGAACGCCCTGGATACCTGCACCAGGTTACTGGACCAGATGCATAGCAATGCCAACTTTGCACTAGGCATGACTCACGTCAATGGCCCGCTGCCGCACGCGCGGGAAATGAAAGTACAATGCGGCGGCCTGCTTGGCCTTGAGTCAGTGATCTATGAAACCGAGCACCCGGACGGTACCATGGATATTTTTGGTCTGATCGCCAAAGCCATTCATATCTACGAACAACTGGATCAGTTACCCTATTCCTTACTGGTGAAACACATCGTGCATTTTGAAGGCCGACCCAGACGTTCGCGCGAATAAACCCTACCAGAGCCCGGCCAGCCACAGGCGCAGACGTAAACCCCATGAACTGGTATAGCCAACCTCTGAAAAAAGAATTTCTCCGTCATGGCCGACGATAAAACTGGCGGGCACACCCCGGATACCGAAACGGCGGGACAGACTGCCATCCGGATCATTTAGTACCAGCCAGTTATAGCCCCGTTGCGCCAGATAGGCATTGACCTCCTGATCATCGCCGGACTGCATCGCAATGGTGACAACCCGGTTACCCTGACTGATGCTGTTGATGCCGTCTTCTTCAAAGCGGCAAATACCACACCAGGTCGCCCAGATATGGATCATATAGGGCTCACCATGCCATAACTGCGTGTCAACCGGACGCTGATCCAGGCTGATACCGGTTAATACCGGCGCCGGACCACTGACCAGATCCTGCTGGCTGTACCAGCGTACCACCAGTAACACCAACACCAGGGCCAGCAGATTGATTGCAATCTGCCGTCCGCGGGACCGGGTCGGTTTAATGTCTGACTGTTCTTCTCTCATATCCGCACCAGATTGCAAAACATTGTTACATTACTACACAGATTCCTGTAAATCGGTCACGCCAACTACGTATTAGGGCTTAGCACTACAGAATTAATGGTAGACAAATTAAAATCTTATGGTACAAATAACGCCAAGAAAAGCGATTTTTAGGAGAGACACCGTGTTACCCAAATCCATCTATGAGTCCAAACCGCTAATATACGGATTCGGCGGCATACTGATTGCCGGGGTAATCGACAGTTCTCTGGCCTGGGCCGCGGCCAGCCTGTTGTGGATCGCGTCGATGGTCATCCTGTACAAGCGCTACAAGGCACGTTGAGTTCCAGAAAAAAGCCCGCATCAAGCGGGCTTTTTTTCTGGTCGTAGAACTTCTCTCCTACTCGAATTCGACCTCGTCGGCGGTGCCATCCGTTGGAACATCATCGACTATCTTGACGGTGTCGCCAACATTCAGCATGCTGAAAAACGCTGCGTTATCGATACTCGTTTCACTGGCATCCGCGTAGCTGGTGACACCATCAAGCAGCGTGTAACGGATACCCAGCACCGTAATACTGCCACCCGTCTGACTGATTGGCGCATCGACCGGCCCCTGCATCACGTCATTATCCACGCTGCTCTCGCGTTTGACTTCAGATGCAATCACATTGCCCAGGCCATCCTGGTAACCTTCGATCTTCAGGAAATCATTCTGTGCTATCGACTGCAGGGTCAGCCCATCCTTGAAACTGGTCTGGTTGTCGACCTGTGCAGTGACATTCCCACCGATGTAGCGCAGCGTGATGCTGCTGGTGGTAGTCGAGGAAACCGTGGCATGCAACTTGACTTCGCCGCTGCGCGCCTCGACCTCATCGGCTACCAGCACGCCGTTGACGATATCGCCCTCGACCTCGACCTGGACACCGTCACCCAGTACCAGGTTGGCCGGCTCCAGGCTGGCCGTGGACGCATCGACCGTCTGCCCGGCAACCGTGAAGCTACTGTTAATATCGGTAAAGCCGCTGACGATGCCTTCCAGGCTGACATTGTCCACATCATCGCCCAGGCCACTGTCATCCGGCTCGATCTCGGTCGCAGTGATGATCGTACCCGCCAGGCTACCCTTGACCTCAACACGCAGGTCATTGGCGAGCCCGCCTGACAGATCACTGGTATCCGTACCCGCATCGACTTCAACCGTGATCAGTGTACCCAGTGTAAAACTACCCATCCCGGCCGCGCCACCGGTCGGGCTGTAGTTGGCTACCGTGCCCTTCAACTCGACCTCGCTACCGGTCTTTTTCTCGACGCGGGTGGCCTGCAGTACACCGGCCTGATCGACAAAACCACTGACCTCGACAAAATCGTTATCCATAATGGTTTCGAAATCGAAAGGGCCGCTGCCTTCGTTTTCGAACATCGTCGCGGTACTGCTGATTTCAACCACCTGACCCATCACTGTGAACTGTTTGATCAGACCATCGCCAGACGCCGGTGTATTCAGACCGGTAACCGGGCCCTTGATCTCATTGTCATAATCCACCGTGTTGGCCGTACCGGTAACCCCGCCATCATCCACGGTACCTACAACCTTGACCACCATACCAACCTTGAGCGCCGAGGCCGTGGCAGGGCCGTCGTTAACAGTGACCGTGGCATTATCGGTATTAAAACGCACTCCATTGACGTAAATACTGCCGGTGCCGGTAATGGCTCCAGAAGAAGTAATACCGGTCCCGCCAATGCCGGAACTGGTACTGCCACCACCGCCACAGGCAGCCATGATGCTCGCAAGCATAAACAGCAATACAAAAACATAACTTCTACGTATCATGACGACTTCTCCTGATCGGCATCCTGATCATGGTAATAGATACCCATGCTCACAGCCCTGGCCGATGATTGATTCTCTGTCTGGTGCTCGGATAACCAGGCATCCAGTTCTTCAAGTAAAGCTTGCGCTTTTTTCGCGGATAATTGTTTGAAATCGTTCACAGCCTCCGGGTCTACCGAGTCGTTAAGGACCTTGCGCTGAAAGCGCAGGTCCGACTTGGACGCGCGAAGATTGTGATCGATAGTAGCGATCAGTTCACCCACATCGTTACCGAGGATATGCAGCTTGTCGACCGGATCACCGGCCGGGATGTAGGCGTGGTTCTTGAGTCTGACCTCGTTTCCGGTGACCTGTACGGTCGCAGAGGCCTCTAGCAGGTCCAGCATGGCCTGGGTCGGGATATCACCACTGTATTTTTTTACCAGTGCCGCAAATGACCTGTCGTCGCCCTCTATCGGTAAGGTTGCCGGCTGCTCATGCAGATCCATAAACAACGGATCGTTCAGCCAGCCGCTGATAACCCGCACCGCCCGGTTATAGCGTCCGGCAGCACCCAGATCGTCCCCTTCTGACAGCTCCGACAGCCGCTTGGTTTCCTTG
>CAMYJU010000008.1:129538-203090 GCA_947258795.1 uncultured Gammaproteobacteria bacterium
TGGTTTCCTTGCGGGTCAGACCGGTCATCGCCGAAACCTTGGAAATGGTCTGTTTCTTACCCGGCACGCTGAAATCGTCAAAGGCGACGTCAACATAGGTCTTTTTGGCCAGCTCGGCAAAGCTGCCATAGGCGACACCATTGCGCAACAGTACCCTGACCAACGGCCGAAGTAATATCTGCACCGCCTTAAAAAGCGCCTTTTGAGTCGGGTTATCCATAATTGGGAATTATATCCCATAACAGGAGATTTACAAGGTCATACTGTGAATAATATCTCATTTTTTAATGGTTTTTTATAGAGCTGGCTTACACCATGCCGGCAATCAAGACCCACCCTGCAACCTGCCAAAACACAATGATCGCCATTATATGACAGATAGCGGCGCTCCACAGCCTGACTTAACAGCCATACTGTACCCCGTTACGTCATTATCAGCCAGCTGCGGGGCTCATCCGGTCTACACACTGCCGAATCACCGCTGCAAGCAGTTTGGCCAGCACATCGTGCGCAGACCGGGTGATGTTGATGTAGCCGCTACGGATGTCTGAGGCCGACAGTCAGTAAACCGACCCCGATGAAAGACAAAACAACATAATTCACTAACTGTTAACAGTTTTTTCATGTGTTTGTCATATTCAGGGTTCAGCCTACACACCTTGAAAACAGACAAGGAAACCTGGATATGAATGACACAAATATAGTGTACAAAGATCCGCTTCACACACAACAGACCGAAAAACGTATCGAGCATCTGACCAGTGAAATCGCTCTTTACCAGTCACGGCTTAATGGCCTGGGCCTTGACGGTGACTGCGCCTATGAACGCGCCCTGATCAAAGTCTATAGCGACCTGCTGGTGCGGCGTAACCATGAACTCAGGGAAATACGTACCACAAACCCGGGCTAGGACCTGGATACGAATCTATCTACCAGCCATCATCGGCGCGGGCCATACCCTTGTGACAATCATCGCATGATCGGCCTTCCCGTTTGAATCCTTCATGTATCTTCCCGTCACTGTCATAGTCTGCAGGTATCTGATGTGCGATACCCATATGACAATCAATACAGGTCTTGCTTTCCCTGATTGACTCCATGTGCTTGGTCTTTGCATAAGCTGGCTGTTTACTGATTTCCATATAATCGAAAGCATGACAGTTTCGACATTCCCTTGAGTCCGTTTCCTGCATGGTTTGCCAGACCTGGGAAGCCAAGTATAGTCGGCGCTGCCTGAACTTTTTTATCGAGCTCCTTGACAGCCAGCTCTGTGGTCTTGCCGGCAGCCCGCCTGAAAAATGTCCGTCTGTCCATTTACCAGCCCGGCCCCCTACATTCTCATGATCATCGGCTGCATCAGCAACCACAGATTGAAAACAGTCACACCCACCAGAAACAACAATACCGGAACCGCTATTAATCGCTGTGTCGGACTATGCGCAATGTGATAGCTAAACGCCAGCGGTAATAGCGGTATCACCAGGGACGAAAACAAACGTTTGTATTCCCCAGCTGGCCGGCCATACCGGTTTACTATCCAGATCAGTACCACATACAGAATGATCGGCACCAGCATACTGGCCAGCATACCAATACTGAAACTGGCCAGCAGTGACCGGAATCATTGATAGCAATCGCCATATTGCGCACCCATTGCTCCCAGAAGTTATATCACTACATCGTTAAAACGTGAGTATGCCAGTGAAAATGGTACTGAACTCAATGCAATGCTTCCCAAAATGAGCCCACTTAATCCACAATACTTAACTAAAAAACAAAGCGTATTCCAAAAAATGGCTGCATTTGTTGAGAAGTTTAAAGGCGTTGGTGGAAAGGTCTAATCTAATAATAGGTGTCAGGGAACCAAAAAGGGAATGAATTGGTTAACCTGTAGAAGAAGAAAGGCATGAAAGTTAAACTTCCATGCCTTTATCTAACTATTTGATATTAAAAGATATCGCTTTAGTAAAATAATTGACGAAACCCTTACAGCCGTTTTATGTGTACTACTCACGGCCGAATCCGCTGATTGCACAGATTTTTCCCTGGCTGCATTTTGGTCATCCTGCGAGCAGGACACCAGTACGAAGCCCAGTAGCAACCATACTCCGTATAGAGAATTTATGCGCATGGTGACACTCCTTTTTGTCGAGGAATTTATAATTCTCCTGATACTGGTTAGCAATCTAGAATACGGCTACATGCGACACATTGACGCCGGACATTAAACAGGCTCTTTCTGATTATTTTGTTTTTTTACCTCTGCTCAATCCAGACTAGGGCACCATACCGACTTTATCCAGAGTCTTACACAGGGTATCGCTTCTATTCTGGACCCAGTTTAACCTGGCCTGCCGTCAGTACGCGCTCGCAGCAACATCGGCACAAAGCGGACCAGGAACAACAGAAACGCAAGCACCCAAAGCGCCTGGGAAAGAATGATCCAGTGCGAGTAATACTGAGGGGCGAATATTGGCAACAATGTACGGACAACAGCGGCCAGCAACATGAACAAAAAGATCAAGCCCAGTCCCGACGGTGGCTCGAACACATTACGCCCGGTATGCCCAATGGTAACCCGCGCCATCATGCCCAGCGTGATCAGGCCAATCCCGCCCAGCGCAAACGCATGCATGGCCAGGTATTTTGAAAGTCCCAGCCATACGGATAGCACGATCAGCACAAAACCCACTGACAGAAAGGCATAGGCAAGGTACAACACCCATAACAACGGCTTCTTCCAGATGCCAGGCGTGTACCAGTTATACAGACGCAGTAGATGTAACAACACAAGCAAAACAGCCAGCACAGCGGCAAACGGTGCACTGAGCGCAAACACATCGACAACCACAAACGCAACGAACAGCACCAGGCTGGCGACATCCAGCCATAACGGATTTTTCAGACTGAGCGGGTAGCCTACGCCGTTCTGGATAAAAGACGGAACAACACGGCGCGCCATCACAAAGATCAGCGCCAGTACCATGTACAAGCCGAAATACACGGCCTGGCTCATCAACACCGATTCTGACCAATAAACGCCCAGGTAGAATGCAATATTGCAAAACCACATCAGTATGATCTTGGAAACAATACCAAACTGTTTCCACTGCCTGACCTTGATCAACGGTATGCTAATGGCCACACAGAGACCCAGCAGAAACAGGCAGTCAAGCACCGCGGCAACCGTAACGGGCACATCCTGCCCCAGCAGCATGGACAGCCGGGCACCCAGCCATAACAAAAACAGCACCAACAGCCCGCCACCGCGGATAGTCTGTACCCCGGTCCAGTTTTTCACCGCGGTCAACAGAAAACCGGCGATCACCGCCAGTGCATAACCAAACACCATTTCATGCGCATGCCAGATCGAAGTCGACAGGGTTGCCGGCACCACCGCCCAGCCCTGGAAATAGACACCGGTCCAGACAACAATCGACACCACGGCGAAGACTGCGGCACCGGTAAAGAACGGGCGAAAACCCAATTGCAGCCATGCACTACCCTTTACTGGTTCGCTATCTACCGGTAACAAACTCATCAAGCTGACCCGATTACCCTGATTTGGATTTCTTTAAAAACCGGCACTCTCGTACTCCAGTACCACAAGACTGATATGGCGTCCGAATTCTTTTTCAAAACCAGACCAGTCCCAGTAGCGCTTCAGTTTGGCTGCTATCTTGCCTTTCATTTCATAACCGGAAACTGCCATCATCCATGCGGCCACTGTACAGACTGGAACCCGGATCAATAATCACCGCGCCCTTGCTGGTCAGCACGATCACCGGGTTATTCATAAAGCCCTTGTTGCCCGGATTAGGTAACTCGGTCGGTCCTTGTATCACATAGACATGTTCGCTCTGTTTCCACGCCGGGTAATCAGGTATCTCCTGACCCGCATACAGCCCGGCACTAAACAACAGACTGAGTATCAAAAATAAATTTGTACATCTTTTCTCTCCCATACAGAGAATGAGCAAGGCCTGCCACCCATCCCGTTACCAAATATAACCAACATATCAATCATTCCAGCCGTGTTGAAGACTGACCTGTAATCATATCAATCAGTCTATTCAGCCCGCAGTGCCTCCACCGGATCCAGCCGTGCGGCCCGCGCCGCCGGAAACACACCGGCCAGCAATCCGATCACCAGTGCCAGTAGCTCGGCCGCACCGGCATAGACCCACGACAGGTGGACCGGCAGTGCCGGTACAAACGCGTTTAACAACATCACGCCTCCGAGCCCGAACAGCAGCCCGAGCAAACCTCCGAGCCCAGCGAGGAAGATCGACTCGACCAGAAACAGCCGGTGTATATGAAACTGCAACGCACCCAGCGCCCTGAGTAAACCGATTTCAACCGTGCGTTCACGTACCGATATCATCATGATCGTGGTAATCCCAATTCCGCCAACCAATAGCGAAATGCCGCCCAGGGCAGCAACTGCGAGGGTAATTACATCCAGTACCGAGCCCATCACATCCATCATCTCCTGTTGCGTAGTTACGGTGTAATCCTCACGACCATGCCTGGCGGTCAATACACGCTTGATCGCTGCCACCACGTTATCGACATTGGCCTCAGGATTGTATATCAGGTCGATTTCCATCAGGCTGTTGGTATTGAACATATTCAACACCCGGGCCGCCGGTATATAGACCCCGTCATCCATATCAACGCCGAGGAATTCACCCTTGGGCTCCATCACCCCGATGATACGAAAACGGCTGCCGCCGATACGCAGGCGCTGACCCAGCGGGTTGTCATCACCATAGAGTTCATGCGCCAGTTTACTGCCAAGCACCGCAAAGGCGCGCGGGGACTCGGGATCGTCTGCTGGCAGGAAACGGCCCTTTGCAATCTCGAAACGGAACGCGACCGGAAAATCCGGCCCGACCCCATTCACCGATGTCCGGCGCCGGCGCTTGCCGGCCTCGACCTCGGCATTGCCCTGTGCAAACGGCACCACCGCTTCGGCCTCCGGCAAGCGCGCCAGTGCTGCGGCATCCTGCAAGGTGAGTGGCTTGTCTGTGCCGAAGATGCCGACGGCCGTGCCATGGGTGGTGGCGCGCCCCGGATTAATGCCGACGATAGTGGTACCGAACTGGGTAAACTCATCGAGGATGAACCGCTGCACCCCCTTGCCGATCGAGGTCAGCAATACCACCGCGGCAATACCGATCGCGATACCCAGTACTGTCAGTGTCGCCCGCATCAACTGACTATGCAGCGCACCCCAGGTCAGACGCAACATGTCGGCAGTGCGCATGATCTATAACCTCTGCGCCAGGGAGATCACCGGGTCCTGGCGCGCGGCGCGCCGGGCCGGCATTACCCCGAACACCAGCCCGGTTAACAACGCGATCAATGCACTGGATAACAAGGCCCAGTATGGGATCACAAACTCGACATCCGGGTAAGCGGCCTGTAACCAGGCACTGCCTGCCATACCAATGAAAATGCCAATAGCGGCCCCGACCAGGGACAACAACGCGGCCTCGGTCAGGAACAACAGCACCACCTGCTGCCGGTTTGCACCCAGCGCCTTGAGCAGGCCCACTTCCGCGGTACGCTGACTGACCGCGACCAGCATCACATTCATGATCAGGATACCCGCAACCAGTAGGCTGATGGATGCGATACCGGCAACCGTCAGCGTTAATGTGCCCAGGATGCGATCAAAGGTGTTCAGTACCGCATCCTGACTGATGACCGTAATATCTTCCTCGCCCTGATGACGGGTTTTGATCAGGGCGATGACCTGGTCTTCCAGGCTTTCCAGGTTTTCGCGGGTTTTCGCCTCGATCATGATGCGGATCAGCGAACTGGTATTAAACAATGCCTGGGCCGCCGCCACCGGTACAAATACGACATCCTGGACATCGACACCGATCGATCGCCCTTCCGAGGCCATCACCCCGATTACCCGATAGCGTCGTTCACCGATACGCACCCATTCACCCAGCGCCTGCTGCCCGATAAACAACTCGCGCTTCACGTTAGCGCCGATTACGCATACCGGACTGGCTCGTTCGGCATCACCCGGCGGCAAAAACTCTCCCTGTGACATCTTCCAGTGACGTATGTCCAGCAATTCTGCGGTCGAACCAATCACCGCTGCATCACGATCACGTTGTTGCCAGGACACCCTGGCTGAACCCACCACCAGCGGACTGACACGCCGCACACTGGACAGGCGCTGCAATGCCATCGCATCCGCTATGGTCAGGTCACGTGTGGTTTCAGTGACGAACATACTGGCCGCAATACCCTGGGTCTCGCTCTTGCCGGGCAATACCACCAGCAGATTGGTGCCCAGTGACGCAAACCGGGACACGACATAGCGTCTTGCACCCTCACCAAGCGAGGTCAACACCAACATGGACCCAACACCGATACTCATCGCCACCAGTATCAGTATCGAGCGCGTGCGATATCGCGCCATCGCCGTGAACGCATACAGGATCAGGTCACGCCAGCGCATCGGTATCGCCCGTGATATCTGCAACAATACGCCCGTCCACCAGGCGCAGTTTGCGATGTGCGCGATTGCCCAGGTCGGGGTCATGTGTCACCACGATCAGGGTAATGCCACGCTGATTCAGTGATTCCAGTATCTCGACCACATCATGACCGGAATGACGATCCAGATTTCCGGTGGGCTCGTCTGCCAGCAGCACATCCGGCTGCATGATCGTCGCGCGGGCGATCGCAACGCGTTGACGCTGCCCACCCGAGAGCTGGTCAGGGCGGTGATCCATGCGTTTTTCCAGGCCCACACTGCGCAACACCTGCTCGGCCCGTTGGTGACGCTCGGCGACCGGTATGCCTTCCAGCATCATCGGCAGCTCGACATTTTCACGTGCGGTCAGACGCGGCAACAACTGGAAGAACTGGAATACAAAACCAATGCGCTTGCGCCTGACCTGCGCCTGCTGCATATCATCCATGGTAGTCACATCTTCGTTGGCGAGCCGGTAAACACCCGAACTGGGCCGGTCCAGCAGACCGATAATATTCAGCAAGGTGGATTTGCCCGAGCCGGAAGGACCCATCACCGAAATATATTCACCGGCACCGATGTCGAGATCCAGTTTGTCGAGCGCATGCACGGTCTGGTCACCCACCTGAAATTCCCGGCTGAGCTGTTCCAGCGATATCATAGAATCATTCAGACTCGATCTGCACGGCGGCACCGTCCTCCACACCGCTGCGATCGATCGAGGTCACGACCTGTTCGCCTGCCTGTAAACCGGACAGGATCTCGGTATAGCTCCAGTTGGACAGGCCGGTCTTGACTGTACGCAATTCCAGCACGCCATCAGAGGATCGATAGACAAAAACCTGATCATTATCCTTGATCGCCTGGGTCGGTATGCGTAACGCATCATTTATGGTATCCAGCAACACCTCGGCGTCGGCACTATAACCTGGCAGCAGGCGACTGGCATCCTGCGGGTCGGTGAAATCCACTTCGATATCAACCGTGCGTGCCTGTTTTTCAATATCCAGTACATAATCGGCAATACGCCTGACCCGCCCCTTGAAGCTTTGTCCACGAAACGCGTCAAGGGTGATACGTGCGTCCATGCCCAGGCGCACCGTAGGCGCATCAACCTCGTCTATCGGTGCAATAATGTAGTAACAACTGGTATCGACCAGCACCACGGCCGGCAGGGTTGCCACACCTATCGGTGAAGGCGTGACCACCTCTCCGAGCTCACCATTGACCTCGGCGATGGTACCGTCAAAAGGTGCACGCAACAGGGTGCGTTCCAGATTGGCCTGTGTGACATCGACCTGTGCCTCGCTGACCTGCACCGCACTATGCGCGGCCGTGCAGGCAGCCTTACGTGCTTTCGCATCGCCCGTCGCCCGGTCAAGATCCTCTTCCGATGCCAGACCCTTTTTACGAAGCGTCTTGAGCCTTTTCGCTTCCCGGTCTGCCACTTCCGCCAGTACACAGCTCTCCTCGGCCCGTGACCGGCTCGCCTTGAGCTGCATACGTGAAAGCTGCAATTGCGCCTGCAAATCCTGGTTCCAGAGCGCCAGCAGAACCTGGTCTTTTTTGACTACCTCGCTCTCCTTGACCGGCAAACGAGCTATCTGACCGGAAATCTGTGGTGCCAGGCTGGCACGCCGGCAAGCCGAAACTGTACCCGCACGGGTATTGCTAATGGTGTCTTCCACTGCGCCTTTATCCACTTTGCTGACGGTAACCATCACCGGTTCCGGACGCGTGGAGACCCATACCAGAACCGCAATTAGCAGTATGATAAGGACCAGCCAGACGATTGTTTTCAATTTATTTGTCAATGCCATCCAATGAACTCGGCGGAGAAGAATTCAGTAGCCCTGTGTCTGTTCGATCAAACCATACTGCTGCTATCCATCTGTGTATGCATACCTTATTAATGTTTTATACCTGTTAAATACCGATCATACAAATCAACGACCATTTTTCTGGCCGTTGATATCCTCCACTCCAGGCGCAGTCATATCAGCCAAACCTGTTCGCACTCCGAATGATAAGCGTCAAAACAGGAATGGGCGTATGTCTGCATATCAACCCGGTTGCAGGGCATGTCTGGCCAAGCCATCAACCAGGCGTGATCCGGTTCACAGTTCCTGTGCCGATGTCTGATTTACAACGATAAAAGCCACTGATATCCATTATTCAGCGTTGCAGATATCCTCCGCGATGCCGATATGCTTGATATATGTAGCCCTAACGCTATGATTTCACTGCATAGACGGGATTTAGGTAGGGAAAAACCATTATACTTTAGTATAATCCTGTTATCCGCATTTCTGGTGACATATGTCCGCTAGTGTTCAAAGAATCCTGATTACCAATGCCAAGGGTGGTTGTGGCAAAAGCACGGTCGCGACCAATCTGGCCAGCCTGTATGCCGCTCAGGGTATCGGTGCCGCGCTGTTTGACCATGACAGCCAACGTTCCAGTATGCGCTGGCTGTCCCGGCGGCCGGACGACAAACCGTCTATTCACGGGGTCGATGCCTCCGCTACATCTTGTCTGAACGTCACCCGTACCTGGCTATTACGGGTTCCGGAGAATGTACAACGTATCGTCATCGATACGCCAGCCGGACTGAAAGGCGACGAACTGGTACGCCAGACCCGGGATATCGACTGCATTATCATACCGGTACTGCCGTCACCGATCGACATCCAGGCAACGGCTGACTTTATCCGCGACCTGTTGCTGTTGTGCAAGGTACGAGAACGCCATATCAGGCTGGCGATCATCGCCAATCGTACGCGTACTAACACCCTGTCATTCAAGGCACTGGAAAAGTTTCTGGCTACGTTGAAAATTCCGGTCATCGCGCGCTTACGTGACACCCAGCAATATACCCGTGCGGTCGAACAGGGCTGCGGGGTACATGAACTCAAATCCAGCAGCGCCCGACTGGACCATGCACACTGGAACCAGTTACTGGCCTGGTTGGAAGCGGACACCGTAAACACTCCTGCCCCTGTAGAACCGAAAAACGCTGAGCACACCCCACCCCAGAGCCACCCCCTGGCGCAATAAATCTCATTGTAATTCAGTTGTTTATTGTTACTTTTAAAAAGCGGTAACTGGTTCATGTTAGTAAAAACTCTAGTAAAAGTACGTATTGTTTCATGATTGCCCACTGCGTATATTAGCTGAACAATTAAAACTTTAAGTTTAGGGAGTTTGCTATGAGCAGGAAGTCTATACGTATATATGGATGTGTAACCTTATTATTTCTGTCCTTGGTCTCTACCGCAGCAATTGCTGCAGGCGTTATCCAGCAAGGCCAGCAATATGCTGCAGACGAGGTATTGATCAAATACAGCGCAGGGATTTCAACCACACAAACCAATTCGGTTGCACAGGCGAACGGCGTTGCAGCCGTAATTCCATTCCAGACCGGCCCGGCCACATCCGCCATGAGCCGCTGGGCACGGGTCAAGCTCAAGCCCGGTATGTCGGTTGAACAGGCCATGGCGCAGTTTGGCAACGATGCGAATATCGAACTGGTCGAACCCAACTACGTGGTCAGCATCAAGCTAACACCGAATGACCCCAGTTACTCTTCGCTGTGGGGCCTGCATAACATCGGTCAAACCGGCGGTACCCAGGATGCCGATATCGATGCACCGGAGGCCTGGGACACCAACACCGGTTCCAGCAGTGTGATTGTTGCTGTGATTGACTCTGGCGTGGATTACAACCACCCGGACCTGGCCGCGAACATGTGGACCAATACCGGCGAGATCGCAGGCAACAGCATTGACGATGACGGCAACGGTTATGTCGATGATATCTACGGTTACGACTTTGTCAGTAATGACGGCGACCCGATGGACGACAACAGTCACGGCACCCATGTCGCCGGAACCATCGCCGCAGTCGGTAACAATGGTGTCGGTGTGGTCGGCGTTGCCTGGAATGCCCAGATCATGGCGGTCAAGTTCCTGAACGCGGCCGGTAGTGGCTTCACCTCGGATGCGGTTTCATCGGTACTGTATGCAGCCAACAACGGCGCTGCGATCATGAACAACAGTTGGGGCGGCGGTGGTTATTCTCAGGCCCTGCAGGATGCGATCACCACGGCCAATTCGACCAATTCACTGTTTGTCGCCGCAGCAGGCAATAATGGCCTGGACAACGATATATTCCCGAACTATCCGTCCAACTACAGTGGCCCGCATATTATCGCGGTCGCCGCAACCGATGACAGTGACGCGATCGCATTTTTCTCGAATTATGGCGCCACCACCGTCCATCTGGGTGCACCGGGTGTATCGATCTTCAGCACCGAGCCGGGTAACACCTATGGCAACAAGAGCGGCACCTCGATGGCTTCACCGCATGTTGCCGGTGCGGCAGCGGTCATCCTCGCGGCCAACCCAAGTATGACCAATGTACAGATCAAGGATCAGATCCTTAACAATGTCGACCCGACACCGGCCATGGCCGGTGTAACCATAACCGGCGGCCGCCTGAACCTGAATGCGGCACTGGGTGGTGGTACACCTCCAAATAACCCGCCGGTCGCGGTACCGGGTGGTCCATACAATGGTGTTGTCGGTGTACCGGTACTGTTTGACGGCTCCGGTTCTTCCGACCCGGACGGCGATCCGCTGACCTATGAGTGGGGTATCCCGCCTGTGGTCTACACCACCGGTGTACAACCCTCATGGACCTTCAATGCCCCGGGCACTTACAGCATCTCATTGCGTGTCAATGACGGTACGGTTTATTCAAGCTGGGTTAACACCACCGTGACCATTACTACTGGTACCAACCAGCCGCCGGTAGCGGATGCCGGTGGACCCTATAGCGGTACCGAAGGCCAGTTGGTTCAATTCGACGGCACCGGTTCTTCCGACCCGGATGGCGATCCACTGAGCTACAGCTGGACCCTGTCTGATGGCCGCACCATGACCGGCTCGCAGCCAAGCATCAGCTTTGCGACCGCGGGTAGCTACACAGTAACCCTGGTGGTATCGGACGGTCAGGCCAGTTCGACACCATCGACTGCGTCGATCACGATTACCGCCGGCACAAGCAACAACCCGCCGGTAGCTAATCCGGGCGGACCTTACTCAGGCACTACAGGTGTACCGGTGGTATTTGACGGTTCTGCCTCAACGGATCCGGACGGTGATCCATTGACCTATGCCTGGGGAATCCCGCCGGTTGTCTATGCGACCGGTGTGTCACCGACCTGGATATTCAACGCACCGGGTACCTACACGGTGTGGCTGAAGGTCAATGACGGTACGGTTGATTCACCCTGGGTGAGCACCACGGTTACGATCCAGTAATCACTGGCTACCGTAGCAGTAAAAAAGGGGTAAGCGGGAATTCCTGCTTACCCCTTTCTTTTTTAGAGGAGCTCTGGTTAATTCAGGGCTTAAAAGAATATTTTTCGATGTTCCCTGATGCTAAAAAACTGACTCAAGCCTTCACTGGCAAGCGGCGTGTAAACACCCAGTTGTTATCCTTGGAAAGCTTCTTGTTAAACCGGTAGCCTTCCAGGTCGAAGTCCTTGATCTGCTGCGGGTCGTCAATGCGATTCTGGATAATAAAGCGGCTCAGCATGCCACGCGCCTTTTTCGCATAAATGCCGATCATCTTGTAGTCGCCGTTCTTGTATTCCTTGAATGCCGGCGTGATCAGCTCGGCATCCAGCAGTTTCGGTTTGACCGACTTGAAGTATTCGTTCGAGGCCAGGTTAACCAACACCTTCGATCCACTTTTCCTGAGCTGCTTGTTCAGACCATCGGTAATACGCTCACCCCAGAACTCATACAGATTCTTGCCGCGCAGGGTCTCAAGTTTCGTACCCATCTCCAGACGGTAAGGCATCATCAGGTCGAGGGGGCGCAACAGTCCGTACAGACCGGACAGGATACGCAAATGTGTTTGCGCATATTTGAAATCAGCCGCCTTGAAACTGTCTGCATCCAGGCCGGTATAGACATCACCCCTGAACGCCAGTATTGCCTGACGGGCGTTGTCTGGTGTGAAATCCGGCGTCCATTGCTCATAGCGATCAAAATTGAGCTCGGCAATCTTGCTGCTGACATGCATCAATTCCGATATATCGAGACTGGAGAAATCACGCATACGCTTAATCAGCAACTGAGACTGGTCGAGATAATCCGGTTGGGTGTAGACAGTGGTTTTCGGTTTCGACTCGTAATCGAGCTTCTTCGCGGGCGAAATAACAATTAGCATAAATGGCTCTGCTGGTCGTATAAAACTGCGATTATAGCAAAGTGGGTAACGACAGCGTAGAAAATGGTGGCTATGGGTGGACTTGAACCACCGACATCAGCATTATGAATGCTGCGCTCTAACCGACTGAGCTACATAGCCATGTTTGAACCGAACAGGCTGCCTGCTTGCCTGATCGAGCGGGGCATTTTGCGTTTTTACAGCCTAAAAGTCAATATCGCGGCCAGGCCGGACCAGTTTGCAAGCCCTACACATTGAAACGGAAATGCATCACGTCGCCGTCCTGGACGACATAGTCCTTGCCTTCCAGGCGCCATTTGCCAGCCTCCTTCGCACCGGCCTCGCCGTTGTATTTTACAAAGTCGTCATAGGCGACCACTTCGGCACGGATAAAGCCCTTCTCGAAATCGGTGTGAATCACCCCGGCCGCCTGTGGCGCAGTCGCTCCGGTCCTGACCGTCCAAGCACGGACCTCCTGTACCCCGGCGGTGAAATAGGTCTGCAGACCCAGCAGGCGATAGGCGGCATGGATTACCCGGTCCAGGCCTGGCTCATCCAGTCCCAGCTCGGCCAGAAAATCGGCCTTGTCTGCCTGGTCCAGCTCGGCGATCTCGGCCTCGATGGCTGCACACACCGGCACCACCACCGCACCTTCTTCATCTGCAATTTTACTGACCGCATCGAGGTAAGGATTGTTGTCAATGCCGTCTTCAGCGACATTGGCGATGTACATGGTCGGCTTGATGGTGAGCAGGTGCAGGTCGTGCAGCATAAGCAACTGGTCTTCATCCAGCTCCATGGTGCGTACCGGTTTGACCTGATCCAGCTGTTCCTTGACCTGCAACAATAGATCACGTTTCTTGATGATGTCCTTGTCGCCGCTCCTGGCCGTTTTCTCGGCCTTGAGCAGGTTTTTCTCGACCGTCTCCAGGTCCGCCAGGCACAGCTCGGTTGCGATTACATCGATGTCCGCGGCCGGGTCGATCTTGTTGGCGACATGGATGACATCGTCGTTTTCGAAACAGCGCACCACCTGCGCCACCGCATCGGTTTCGCGGATGTTGGCCAGAAACTTATTACCGAGGCCTTCACCCTTCGATGCACCGGCGACCAGCCCGGCGATATCGACGAATTCCATCGTCGCAGCCAGTACCCGCTCGGGTTTGACGATATCGACCAGCTTGTCCTGACGCGTGTCAGGCACCGGCACCACACCAACATTCGGATCAATAGTACAGAACGGGTAGTTTTCAGCCTGTATGCCCGCCTCGGTCAGCGCGTTGAACAGTGTAGATTTACCGACATTGGGCAGACCGACTATGCCACATTTAATCGCCATATGTATGATCCTGCACAGACCGGCGGCAGCCGTCTGTCGTTGTTATTTCGTATGTAAGCTATTCATGGCCTTTTCCATGCCATGCTCGATCAGTTCCGGCAGCGTCTTGCTGGCCTGCCAGATGGCATCATCGATTTGCTGACGCTCGGTGCGGGATGCGCGCCCCAGCACATAATCATGTACCTGGTCCTTGTGACCGGGATGACCGATTCCGATACGCAAACGCGCAAAATCCTTGCCCAGATGCTGGATCAGGTCACGCAGGCCATTATGACCACCATGACCGCCACCGCGTTTGAGCCTGGCGCTACCGGGTGGCAGGTCCAGTTCGTCGTGCACCACGAGTACGGATTCGATCGGGATCTTATAATACCGGGCCAGGGCCGCCACGGCCTGACCGCTGCGATTCATGAATGTCATCGGCTTGAGCAGCCACACATCCTGGCCGTTGACGACCAGTTTACAGACCTCGCCCTGGAACTTTTGATCGGAACGAAACTGGCCCTGCCAGGCAGCGGCCAGTTCGTCCGCAAACCAGAAGCCGGCATTGTGTCGGGTTTCTGCGTATTCTGCCCCGGGATTGCCAAGACCGGCTATCAGCTGGACAGGCTGCTCCTTCGCCACCAGGACCGGCTCAGCTCGCTAGCGATCGAGAGAGGCTCAGGAGCCCTCTTCCTCGCCGGCAGCCTCTTCGCCACCTTCGGGTGCAGCCGTTTCTTCGGCTTCAGCGGTACCACGAGGTTTGTGGATACTGACCACGGCCTGATCGCCATGTGCCAGGCTGACCAGCGACACACCGGCAGGCAGTGCCACTTCAGACATATGGATCGCATGTCCTGCCTCCAGGTCGGCCAGATCCACCTCGATGTACTCAGGCAGGTCCTTGGCCTTACAGGAGACTTCCAGGTCGGACATTAGATGCGACACCAGGCCACCCTGCTGTTTGACACCCGTGGCAGTGTCTTCGTTGATGAAATGCAGTGGCACATGCATCTGGATAGTCTCTTTTTCACTGACACGCAGAAAATCGATATGCATAATCATATCCCTGGCCGGATGGCGCTGGATATCACGCATAATCGCCTTTTGCGCCTTGCCCCCGATCTTCAGGGTCAGGATATGTGAATAAAAGGCCTCGTGCTGCAGGTGCAGACCCATTTCAATCTGATCCAGCGTCAGTGACTGTGGATCCTTGCCGCCACCATAGACGATAGCAGGCAGTTTGCCTTCCTGACGCAGGCGGCGGCTCGCACCCTTCCCTGAGTCGGAACGCGGTTCAGCATTCACTTCAAAGTTTTCACTCATTTCGGTTCTCCGGTTAATCCGGCGGCACCCGCGACCAGGTGACCACCATAAAAGGACGGGCGATTATAGCAGAAAGATCAGGCAGGTAGAAGGCTGATATATAAGGCCAGGGAATCCGGATCCGGCCCGGGTAGCGCCAGACCGCTTAATCCATATAGAGTTCGCTGACCGATTCTTCGTTGTGCAGCCGGCGCATGGTCTCAGCCAGCATCTCGGCCACGCTCAGCTGGCGAATCTTGCCGCAGGCGCGTGCCTGTTCCCGTAGCGGGATGGTATCGGTCACCACCAGTTCATCGAGGTCCGAATTGCTGATATTATCGATCGCCGGACCCGACAGCACCGGGTGGGTGATATAGGCGACGACCCGGCTGGCACCCTGCTCTTTAAGCGCCCGGGCGGCCTGACACAGCGTACCGGCGGTATCGACCAGGTCGTCGATCAGCACACAGCTGCGATCCTTGACGTCACCGATGATGTTCATGACCTTGGCCTCGTTCGGGCGCGGGCGACGCTTGTCGATAATGGCCAGATCGGCATCGTCCAGACGCTTGGCCAGCGCCCTGGCCCTGACCACGCCACCAACATCCGGTGACACCACCATCAGGTTGTCGTATTTCTGACGCCAGATATCGCCAAGCAAAATCGGCGAGGCGTAGACATTGTCGACCGGGATACCGAAAAAACCCTGGATCTGGTCCGCATGCAGGTCCACGGTCAGTACCTTGTCGGCACCAACGGTACCGATCATGTTTGCCACCACCTTGGCGGTGATCGGTACGCGCGCGGAACGCGGCCGGCGGTCCTGACGGGCATAACCGAAATACGGGATCACCGTGGTGATGCGCATGGCCGAGGCACGGCGCAACGCGTCCACCATGACCAGCAGCTCGATCAGGTTGTCGTTGGTCGGCTGACAGGTAGGCTGGACGATATAGACATCCTTGCCGCGCACGTTTTCCATGATTTCGACCATGGTCTCACCGTCGCTGAACTGCTCAACCACGGCACGGCCCAGTTGCATGTGCAGGTGATCGGCGATTGCCCGTGACAATTGCGGATTGGCGTTACCGGTAAAAACCACCATCTGGCTGTTATCACCACGATTTCTGTTAATTACCACGCCACTGTCCTCAATCTTAATGCGAGAAATCTTTATTGAGTCCTGTTAGTACAACCCGCCCGGGTATGGACAACAGGACCGTTTTTCTGGTCTGCCTAACCTTATCACGTCACAGGCTGTCTGTGAGTGTAACGCTTGACGACACACGTCCTGGCGGACGTGGGCCAGTAATTGGTTGGGATGCCAGGATTCGAACCTGGGAATGCGGGGATCAAAACCCCGTGCCTTACCACTTGGCGACATCCCAATGACTCAGTCTGCCTTGCCGGTGCTGTTACCGAGGCATTCCAGCAAGGGTGACCGGTTCATGGTCCTGATCACGTGCGAACGCCAGTTGCCAGGCAGCTGTTGCTGTATTGTACAGGCGCTGGCACGATCATTAAACAGTGCAAACACACTGGCACCGGTGCCGGACATCATTACCGAGCGTACGCTATCCATGTCACTCGTCAGGTCCCGCAGCCGCCCCAGCGCACTGGCAACCTCTGGATAACGCTGCGTCACCACCACTTCACAATCATTGTGACCATGACCCTGCTCGAAATCGGCTATTCTGATTGGCGTGGTGTTACGTGTCAATTCCGGCGCTGAAAAAACCGCCGCAGTCGACACCTGGACATCCGGGATTACCAGCAGACACCAGGGACAATCCAGTTCCAGCGGCTGCAATCTGTTGCCAGTGCCTTCGGCCCAGGCCGCTTGTCCATATATGAACACCGGTACGTCCGCGCCCAGGCTGTTACCCAGTTCGGACAGGCGCGGTATTGACCAGTCCAGATCCCAGAGCCGGTTCAACGCGACCAGTGTAGTCGCCGCATCCGAACTGCCACCACCTAGCCCGCCACCGGCCGGAATCTGCTTACGAATATGGATATCAACCCCGCGCTGATAATCGGACTGCTGTCGTAGCAGCCGCGCTGCCCTGACTACCAGGTCCTGTTCAGCAGGCCAGTCGCCGGTGTGACCGTGTAACTCGATAGCCTGGTCGTTGCGCGGACTGAAGCGCAGCTGGTCGGCCAGGTCGATAAACTGGAACACCGTCTGTAACTCGTGGTAACCATCGGCGCGTCGACCGAGGATATGCAGAAAGCGGTTGATCTTTGCTACTGCCGGCCAGATCTGTTCCTCAACTAGCATGAGTCACCTGAAATATAGTATCTGGGCTTATTTCCATTACCAGGCGCCTGACACAAAGCTTTCCCGCAGCAATTATTTTGGTATCTCAGCATATGTATAGTTTTGAAAGGCATGGTTTTTGGCTATGTGATAACTGAAGTAATCCCTTCTCCCTGAGGGAGAAGGAGAAATCAGCATAGAAACCTAATTGCCTGGAGTACAAGCTAAATCTGCCATGTGGTTATCACCAGCCGCAAGCGGTAACCGGGACGCTTCAGGGTCAACTTTTCGGGCAGCTCGTAATCACTATACTGACCATAGCGCTGATAGCTGACCTGCCACTCGCCGCTTTGCATTTCCAGCAAGCGGCCTTGCTGATCCAGGCTGACTCGGGTCTGCGCATCCGGGGCGGGTACCCCAACCAGCCAGTAGCGCAGTTGTTCGACCGGGATGCTCCAGCCGTACATGGCGTGCAACAGGTCCTCTGCACGCGGGGCGAACAACGGGCTTTGGCCGCTATCGAACACCAGGGTCACGCCATCCGGGCCGCCCTTCAGTTCCGCGCCGCCCATACCCAGCGGTGCGATGATACGTAACAGATAGGTTTGCCGGTCCTGCTGCCAGTCCAGCGAGGCCTGCCAGCCCTCGTCTTCGACACTGACCGCCAGCCGGCCGCTGAAATGCCAGCGCTCCAGTGCCTGCAGACGTGCCTGACGCAGGCTCCAGTCCGATGGGGTGGTGACAATGGTTTTCGGGGCCGGCGTACAGGCGCCCAGTAACAATGAGATGAAGCAGCAGACCAGCCAGGACCGGCGCACTGATACTAGCCGGGGCATCACTGAATCAGTCTTTGCTGCACTTCTTTGAGGTACGGGCTGTCCGGATCGCGCATCGCGGCCTCTTTCAACAAACTGCGGGTCTCTTCCTTTTTACCCTGCGCCCACAGGACTTCGGCCAGATGGGACGCGATCTCGGCATCCTTGTTCAACGCATAGGCACGACGCAAATGCTGTTCGGCCAAATCAAGATTACCCAACCGATAATTAATCCAGCCCATGCTGTCGATGACCGCCGGCTCATCAGGTAGCAGCTTCAGTGCCTGTTCGATATAACCCAGCGCCTCCTCATAGCGGGTACTATGATTACTGAGCATATAACCCAGTGCATTCAGCGCATGGCCGTTTTGCGGTTCCACCTCGAGCAGAATACGCAAATCGGCCTCGGCCATTTTCATATCACCCATTTTTTCAGCGACCAGGGAACGCGCGTACAACAAATCCACCTGTTTGGGCTGTTTCTCCAGCGCCGCACTGACCACCGACATCGCATCGGTATAACGGCCGGCGGTATTCAGGATATCCACCTCGGCCAGATAAATCTGGATGGATAGCTCCGGATTATGCTTCAACAATTCGTACAGGAAACGGCGCGCCGCCTCGACATCACCCTTGCGACCGAGCAGGCTGGCTACCCGGAACTGGGCATCCAGTCCGCGTTCACCAGTCTGTACCTGTGTGTACCACTGGATGGCCTGGTCAAAATGATTGCGTTGCTCCGCGATCCGGCCCAGATAGTAATGCGCATCATTGACGCGCGCCTTCAGTGACAACATGCGATGCAGAAAGGCCTCGCCTTTCTTCAGTCTGTCCACCTCGATCGCCAACAGGGCCGCCGCGTAGAGCAGATCAGCGTCATCGGGCTGTTTCTTGAGCAGGATTTCGAATTGCTTGACCGCCTCATCATACTTGCTGGCGAGTGCCAGCAGGCGAGCGTAACTGATGCGCAGGCGTCGGGACTCGCTATACTGCGCCAATACATCTTCCAGCACCTTGAGTGCCTGCTCCTGCTTGCCCTGTTGCATCAGGATGCGCGCATACAGTTCCTGGTAGCTTTGTTCCTGCGGGCGTTTGGCCAGCGACCGCTGGATCGTCTGGTGGGCCAGATCCAGTTGCCCGGCCTTCAGCGCCAGGCGCGCGGTACCAAAATCCGCATTGGCACTCTCCGGATAGTGTTCCCGAACCTTAATCATTAGCGCGGTAGCCGCCTGCACATCCTTTTCCTGGCTGAGCAGACCGGATACCTGCAGGATCAAAGTCTCGCGCTGTTTTTCATCCGCCTCACTGATCAGACGACTGAGTTCATCTGTTGCCTTATCGATCTGCCCGGTACGTAAATACAGCAGCGCCAGGGACTGGCGCGCCCGGGATGCTCCAGGACTCAACTCCACCCAGCGTTGGGCCGCACGTAAGGCCATATCGTTATCTTGTGCAAACAGGGCAACGCGCATCGCGCGTTCGGCCACCTCGCTGCTGTTGCCCAGCTGCGCCGCCAACAGGTACTCGGATGTGGCCAGGTCAACCTGCTTGTTTTTCAGCGCCAGCTCGCCGACCATCAGGTGATACAGAATCTGCCCGCGCTGGTCCTCCTCCGTACCTTTCATACTGCCCTGCAAACGCGCCATTGCGGCCTCGTTTGCTGCATTCGGATTGCGCGGTACGGTCTGACAGGCAGTCGACAACAACACAGCCAGGCCGGCCGCTACCAGTACTGATTTTCTGACTATCCTTACGCCCACAGACATTCCTTAATAGATTCGATCATGACCCCTGGTCTTTTTGATACCATATCACCAAATGGCGAGTTTGACCCTGTTGATTATGATTTTCATACATTATTTCCATCCCGCAAGCTGATTATCAGGGCATTAACCGTATATTTGACCCCTTATACTAAGAATTGTTGTATTATTAGACCAGATTGCTCAACAATTCCTTTTATTTACGGTAGATTGCGTCCCTTCGCATGTTACACACCATCGGTATCAATCACAAAACGGCCCCGGTCGACTTGCGCGAACGTCTGTCTTTTGCACCCGAGCAGATGGGTACAGCGCTGAAGGCCTGCTGTGACCTGCCTGGCATACATGAGGCCGCGATCCTGTCGACCTGCAACCGTACCGAGTTGTATTGCAATATGGAGTCGGACGCGGACCAGGCACTGGTGCAGTGGCTGGCTGATTATCATGGCCTGGAACCGGTTGATATCAAGCCGATCATCTACGCCCATCCGGACAGTGACATGATACGCCACATGATGCGCGTCGCTACCGGACTGGATTCGCTGGTGCTGGGTGAGCCGCAGATCCTCGGCCAGATGAAAGACGCCTACCATCATGCCGACAAGGCCGGTACGCTGGGGCCACTGCTGAACCGCCTGTTTCAACATATCTTCACGGTCGCCAAGCAGGTCCGTACCGACACCTCGATCGGCGGCAGCCCGGTGTCGGTCGCGTTTGCCGCGGTACGCCTGGCCGGACAGATCTTCGGTCAGTGGCCGCAGCAGACCGCGTTGCTGATCGGCGCCGGGGAAACCATAGAACTGACCGCACGCCACCTGCATGAACAAGGTATCGGGCATATGATTATCGCCAACCGTACCGCGGAACGGGCGCATGAACTGGCCAACCAGTTTGACGCCTATGCGATCGGCCTGCCGGAAATCCCGGCCCACCTGGCCGATGCCGATATCATTATCAGTTCCACTGCCAGCCCGACCCCGGTGCTGAAATACGAACCAGTACGCAAGGCCCTGAAAGCCCGCAAACACAAGCCGATGTTCATGGTCGATATTGCCGTGCCACGTGATATCGAGACCGAAGTGGCCGGACTGGAAGATGTTTACCTGTACACCGTAGACGACCTGAAAGACGTGATCGAGGACAACATGCGGTCGCGTCGGGCCGCGGCACAGGAGGCCGAGGAGATTATCGATGTCCAGGTCACCCATTTCCTCGGCTGGCTGCGTTCCATGGATGCGATCAGTACCATCCGCGCGTTACGCAGTAATGCCGAACAGACCCGGGACGAGGTACTCGACAAGGCCCTGCAGCGCCTGGCCCAGGGAAAGCCGGCCGAAGAGGTGCTGCGATTCCTGTCCCATACCCTGACCAACAAACTCATCCACCAGCCCAGTGCCAGCCTGCGTGAAGCCAGTTTTGAAGGCCGCCAGGAAATGATCAAGGCCGTACAGGAGCTGTACAAGCTGCCTTCAGACAAGGACTAGCCTGGCCGGCCGGCCGGCGGTACCCGCGTATTATGAAAGAATCCATGCTAGAAAAACTGTCCGTGCTCAGCGATCGCCATGAGGAAATCGCCGGCCTGTTGTCCGACCCGGACGTGATCGCCCGGCAGGACCAGTTTCGCACGCTGTCGCAGGAATACGCACAACTGGAACCGCTGGTCAAAACCTGGTCTGACTATCAGAAAACCATGGAAGACCTGGACACCGCCCAGGCCATGCTCGCTGAAAATGACCCGGAACTGCGCGCCATGGCCCAGGAAGAGATTGAAGCGGCACGCGAACAGCAAAAAGGCCTCGAGCAGGAACTGACCAAACTGTTACTGCCACGCGACCCGCATGATGACAATAATATCTACCTGGAGATTCGTGCCGGCACCGGTGGTGACGAAGCGGCAATCTTTGCCGGGGACCTGTTCAGAATGTACAGCCGCTATGCCGAGATGCAGAGCTGGCGCATGGAAGTACTCAGTGAAAATGAAGGTGAACACGGTGGCTATCGTGAGGTCATCTGTCGTGTGATTGGTAACGGTGCCTACTCGCGCCTGAAATTCGAATCCGGTGCCCACCGCGTACAGCGTGTACCGGAAACCGAGTCACAGGGGCGCATTCATACCTCGGCCTGCACGGTCGCGATCCTGCCCGAGGTCGACGAGGTCGAGGCGGCCGATATCAATCCGGCCGACCTGAAGGTGGATACCTACCGTGCCTCCGGCGCCGGTGGCCAGCATGTCAACAAGACCGATTCGGCCATCCGCCTGACCCATTTACCGACCGGTATTGTGGTCGAATGCCAGGATGAACGCTCCCAGCACAAGAACCGCGCGCGCGCGATGGCCCTGTTGCAGGCGCGTATCCTCGCCGCGGAACAGGAAAAACAGCAACAGGAACAGGCCGCCGCGCGCAAATCACTGGTGGGCAGCGGCGATCGCTCGGAACGCATCCGTACCTATAACTTCCCACAGGGTCGTGTCACCGATCACCGTATCAACCTGACCCTGTACAAACTGGATGAAGTCATGGCCGGCAACCTGACCCTGGTGATCGAACCACTGAGTAATGAATACCAGGCGGAGCTGATGGCGGAAATGGGGGATACCCAGGGGTAAGGTCAATGCAGGCACACGCCAGTCAAGGAACCACCCTGCACGCCGCGCTCACGGCCGCCGTCAAACTGCTACAGCAGAGTGCCACAGACAGCGCACGTCTCGATGCCGAAATCCTGCTCGCCTGGGTCCTGAACAAACAGCGCGTCTATCTGCATACCTGGCCCGAACACATACTGACCACCGAGCAGGAACTGGCCTACCGTCGGCTGATCATCAAGCGTCAGCAAGGCGTACCCATAGCCTATCTGACCGGCCAGCGCGAATTCTGGTCGTTGTCCCTGACGGTAAACCCGGACACACTGATCCCGCGACCGGATACCGAAACCCTGGTCGAAATCGCATTAAACAAACTGCATGACAAACCGGGTCAGCGTATCTGTGACCTGGGTACCGGTAGTGGTGCGATCGCGCTGGCCCTGGCCTCGGAGCGACCCGACTGTGAGGTGCTGGGCACCGATATCTCCACAGCCAGCCTGCAGGTGGCCGAACAGAATGCGCTGCATCTGGGGCTACGCAATATCCGCTTCCTGCACAGCGACTGGTTTGAGGCGCTGGCCACTCACCGCTTTGAGCTGATTGTCAGCAATCCGCCCTATATAGCCGAGCAGGACCCGCACCTGTCCGAGGGCGACGTCGCGCATGAACCCCGACATGCGCTGAGCGCCGGCCCGCAAGGCATGGACGACCTGCAAGCGATCGGGGGACAGGCGCTGTCATTTCTGACCCCGAGTGGCTGGCTACTCATGGAACATGGTTACCAGCAGGCCGAAACAACTTGCAACTTATTGATGGAAAAGGGTTATTGCAATATCCGTACATGGCAGGACGCCGCCGGGCTGCAACGCGTCAGCGGCGGACAGCGCCATTCTGACCCGGCTGATGAGTAAACTGCAGCCCAAATAACCCTTGAAGTTCCAAGTCATTCCGCTAGGATGGGCTTATGGAACAGCCTGACACGGATACAACACGGTTTCGCGAAATTCATTTCAATCCGATGCACCCGGACCCGTCGCAGGCGCAAAGCGCCATACTGCTACTCAGCGATATCCATGGAATCACCCACCTGGATCTGGTCAACTCCCTGAAACTGCGCATTGGCTATAATCTGAAACACATCAACCTGCGCCATATCGAGCAGGCATTGATCGATGTCGGCTTTCATCTGGACAACAGCATACTGGTCAAAATAAAACGCGCCCTGCACTACTACACGGAAGACGTACAGTGTGAAAATATGGGCTACCCGACCAAGGACAGCAACAGCACCAAGCAGGTGTTTATCAATCGCTATCAACGCCTGAAACACGGCTGTCGTGATGAGCGTCCCGATCACTGGCGGCGGTATTTGTAGCTACATCCGCTATCGACCAGTTCAAAATTTCAACAGCATCGCCCATCACAAAGTCTGGCAAAGACACGTTGTCAATACTTCCCTGAAAACTCGACGGCCGCGTCCATGCGGCCGACGGTCTTTGCCAGACTTTCTGATAGGCTCATAAGCTACAGCCTATATGTCAGCACACCATATTCCTGCAAGGCTGGCTCACGTATAATCTCTAGCCATGGACGACGACCAGCTATTACGCTACAGCCGCCAGATCATGCTGCCCGGCTTCGGTATCGAGGCCCAGCAGAGACTGCTGGATGCGCGGGTCCTGGTCATCGGCGTCGGCGGCCTGGGTTCACCGGTGGCGATGTACCTGGCCGCGGCCGGCGTCGGTCAGCTGGTCCTGTGTGATGACGATGTCGTCGACCTGTCCAACCTGCAACGCCAGATTGTGCACGACACCGGAAACCTCGGCCAGACCAAGGTCGAGTCGGCCCGGCAAAGCATAGAAAAACTCAACCCGGACGTCTGTGTCACCACCATCGATCACCGTCTCGACGCCGGCGAACTGGAGGCTCAGGCCAGAGATGCAGACGTGCTGGTCGATGCCAGCGATAATTTTCAAACCCGGCACTTACTGAACCGGATCAGCGTCGCGACCCGCACGCCACTGGTATCGGGTGCGGCGATACAACTGGATGGACAGGTCACCGTATTCCGACCCGATCTGGAGCACCAGCCCTGTTATCGCTGCCTGTATCGCGAGGGTGACGAACCCGAACAAACCTGCAGCGATACTGGCATCCTCGCACCATTGGTCGGTATTATCGGCAGCATACAGGCGCTGGAAGTGATCAAGGTTTTAACCGTCCTGGGCAAGGATCTGGGCGGACGCCTGCTGATACTCGATGGCCGTACAATGGAATGGCGTAGCCTGAAACTGAAACAGGACCCGAACTGCCCGGTATGCGCAAGTTAAGGAATAAAACTGGCAATCATAATTTTTAACAAAACTTTCAACATGGAGTAATCCCTTCTCCCTCAGGGAGAAGGTCAGGATGAGGGGATAAAGAATATTAATTTATTGTAATCCCTCACCCCGACCCTCTCTCTATGGGAGAGGGGCTAATATGAAAAAGATGATGACAGACACACACAAAGGCCGTATTGAACTACCGCGCACGATCGTCAATCAGATCCTGAGCCATGCCCAGCACTACCCCGAGCAGGAGATCTGCGGTCTGATCGCCGCCCGCGATGGCATACCGGAACAGATCTATCGTATTCACAACAGTGCAGCCCAGCCGCAAAAACTGTTCGAGATGGACCCTGAACAACAGATCGATGCGATGCGCAGTATGCGTGAAAGTGGCGAACAACTGTTTGCGATTTATCATTCACATCCACACAGTCCGGCACTGCCTTCTGTGACCGACCTGCACGAAGCCGCCTACCCGGACACCCTGTATCTGATCGTATCGCTGGATACCAAGGGTGTGTTGCAATTAAAGGGTTTTTATCTGGATGCGAACAAGGAAAGCATCCAGAACGTGGACCTGTCTGTCGTGTAAGCAATCGGTAAACTTACGCATTGCAGTACACACGTTCTTGTTATGTTTGACACATGCGCATGTTAATTCTACGACTTGATGGTTAGGAGTGTGTTGGCGACCCTGATCCCAGCTTAGGCCGGTAATCAATCGCCAGGGGGATGCACCCCCTGGACCCCCGCAAAGGGCAAAAGAACAAAGTATAAAGGGTCACTGCTCGAGGTCCTGGGCGAGACGAAAACCAACATTGTAGCTTCGGGAGCCGGTGAAGTTCCTGAAGCGGAAGGAGGAACGCAGGTACCTCGGTTCGCTGTACCAGGAACCGCCGCGAAGCACGCGTAGGCCACAGTCGCCGCCTGCGCCCTTTTCCCAGGCCCTGCCGTCATCAGGCGCGTTTTCATACTTTTTATGCCAACAGTCCTGCGTCCATTCCCACACGTTACCCGCTGTGTCGAACAGCCCGAACGGATTGGCCGTAAATGAACCCACCGGGGACGTCTGTTTCCCGCCCCAACGCCCATCGCAACCCTTGCAGTTCGCCATACCCTCCTTCATCTCATCTCCCCACCAATACGCACTCGGCTCATTCGCGCGTACGGCATACTCCCACTCCGCTTCGCTGGGCAGCCGATAGCGCTTGCCGGTTTGTGCGCTCAACCATTCGGCATAGGCCACCGCGTCATCCCAGTTCACACACACCACTGGTTGGCGTGCAGATTGTGGAAAACCCGGATTGCGCCAGCTCCTGGCTGTGTCTATCTTCCATACACTACCTGTCCAAATGTAGCAGCCTGTACCGCTCTCCGCTTGTATCTTGTAGTTGGTCTGCTTGACAAATTTCTCGAACTCGCCAACTGTCAGTTCGGTCACCATCAGCGCAAACGGCCTGGCGATCTTAACGTGATGGACAGGTTTTTCGTCTTTGTTGCCTACTCCCTGGATATCGCCCATGCGAAACGTACCGGCCGGAATCACCACCATCTCGGGGCCCTCGCTACCGTCCTTAAGCCGGTCGCGGAATGCTTTTCCTGCTGTTAGCTGGCGATCGGGCGCCGGGGGGCTTGCTGCTTCCAGGTCCGCCACAAAGTGGCGCAGCGCCGGGTGACCAGGGTCCACCGATCGGGCCTTGGCCAGATAGTCCTCCGCCTTGACGAAGCGGCGTTGGGCCTGGGCCTGCTCCGCCCACGCAATATACTGCTCGGTCACGCGCTTGAGGCCTGCGCGTGCGTCCGGGTTGCCGGGATCAAGTGCGAGCGCATCGCGGTAGTAGCCCACGGCGTTGTCATGTTCGGGGGTGGTTAAGCGACGTGCCTGCTCGGCCGCCGCGCCTTGTGTCAGCAAATCAGCCAACTTTTGCTCGCGCTCGCGGTGTACTTCTGCTGTCTTTGACGCAGTTGCTTGCTCAGCCTTGCGTATCGCTTCTTCCTCAGCTCGACGTTTTGCCTCCTGCTGCGCCTCGGATGGGCTTACTAAGGGCGGTGTAACTGGATCTGGAACAGGTTCATGCTGGCTCAGGCTTATTATCACAGTGACGACTATGATGGCGAGGGCAATACCTGCCGGTACAATGAGCTTATTCGTCATTGGCCGCGAACCATTGGGTGTGTCGTGAGTGATGGGTGGCGGCTCTGTTGGCTTTGATGCAGCTACTTGCGCAGCCTTGCGCCTGGCGGCCTGTTCATCCTGTTTGCGCTGGGTTTCTTGTTTTGCCTTGCGCTGCGATGCTTGCTGTTGTTCAGCCTCTTTCACGGCCCGTTCGCGCTCTTGCGCCGCCGCTTCCTCGGCTTTGCGTTTCGCTTCTTCCTCGACGCGCTGCTGTTGCTCGGCCTGCGCCTTGCGCCGCGATTCTTGCTCGGCCTTGTGCGACGCCTCCCGTTCAACCTGCCGTTGCTGCTCTTCTGCTTTGGCTGGCGCGATACCGAGGATGTTGGAAAGATCGGCGAGCAGCCTGTCGAATTCCGTCGACGGTGCGTTACCATCCCAGTCGGCGAGTTTTGCGGACTGGATGCTGCGAAAACCCATCGGCGGTAATATGTGATCGATCAGCACCGGCGCAAGCACACCGCGCCGTTTGCCCTCGTCGGCCTCTTCGTGCACCCAGTCGGAGTCGACAGAATGCTGCGACCAGACCACGATCATGCAGCGGCAGTTGTCGATCTCTGTGCCGATCGCCTGTCGCCAGGTTGCGCCGACCGGAATGGTCCGATCCCAAAACACCGACCAGCCGGTCTGTTCGAGCGCGCGCAGCAGGGGCCTGATCCTGTCCAGGTCCTCATTGGCATAGCTGACGAAGATGTCGCTCATTGTTTTTTCACGTCCCGCTTGTGGCGCTTGCCCGTGTCAGGCATGCGAATTTTCAGTGTTCTTTGCTTTCGCCTTTATGTGAATCCGATATGGATTCTTCAAGTGCGCTTAAGGCTGACGACATTTCCGATGCATCACTGGTCCATTGTCGATGTTCCAGGGAAAGCTGGTCATTAACCGCATCGACATATTCAATGATTATCGCGGGATTTTTTCCTTCATTCACCACAACGATAACATCATCATGCCTTTCAGCTATGTTGCTCAGGATATCTGCGGTACGACTGTATCGTTCTGCATTTCTTTCATCCTGATTAAGATCCTCTCTTCTGCTGGCGATGGCACTGAAATAACCCAAACGCTCAGTTTCAGCCTTGGCCCTGGCTTCCATCCAACGTTCTAGTAATTTTTCAGTTTTAATCAAATGCAGCCTGTATACCGCAAAACCACCGCCAACGGTTGCAATAAAACCCAGCGCAAATAATAAATATGATGTTACCAAGTCATTTGGATCGAGTTTTTTAGCTGCCGCCAAAGCCGCCAGCAGACTACCGGCTATTGCCGCACAACCAATTGCCCATGTTGCCTGATGAGCGAATCCCTTGAACTTAGCTTGAGTAGCGATTGCTACAGCATCGTGCTGCTCATACCGACCGGCTTTTTCCTGAAAAGAGGAATACTGCAGGATTGCACTTAATTCAGATGCGTATTTTTTCAGCTTGTCAGGGAAATCTGTAGGTGTGATCTTATAGTCATCTGGCGCGCCCCGCCCTAGCGCCAAGCTTGCCTTTTCTATTAGGTCTTGCATAAACCGATGCACCTTGTTTTATTGATACTTAATGAAGCACTTATCAGGTAACTGAAACCGGTTGCCAGCAAGGGCAAATCACCTCGCCATTATCCACTCTGGACCTTATAGAGCAGTTTGGTTGCAATAAGATTAGATATCAAGGCACATTGGATAATGGGCACTACTTAAACATCTGACCATCGTCCGGGTAATAAACCCGCTATTCCAGTTACATCAGTGCGTGGTACCCGAACCATCATGCGTAGACCCGTCAATAAATAATTGCGTCATATCAACCCGGTCAAATTCATAGTGCTGTTTACAGAAACCGCAATCGACAGCCACGACGCCCTGCTCTTCAATCAACTGCATCATGTCATCCTGCCCGAGGCTGCGTAATGATGTGGCCACCCGCGTTCGCGAGCACTTGCAGCGAAAGCTGACCGGCTCGGGTTCAAATAAACGCACACGTTCCTGATGATATAGCCGATACAGAACATCAGTCATCGGAAACTCAAGCAGTTCCTGTGCTGTGACAGTTTCTGCCAGGTGCACCAGATGCTCCCAGGAATACTCATCAGATTCCGTTTCGGTTTCGCTTGCCGGCATTTCCTGCAATAGCAGACCAGTACTGTAATGATGATCCGTAGCCAGCCAAAGACGGGTCTTCAGCTGTTCTGATTGTTCGAAGTAACTGTCCAGCGCCTTAGCCAGACCGCCCTGGCCCACTGAAATAATACTCTGGAAGCGTTCACCGGTGCTGTTCGATTCCACCGTAATCACCAGCCTTGCATCGCTACACATTTCATGCAAACTGGCATCGGACACTTCGCCATTCCACTCGGCCATGCCGCGTAAACTGCGATCAGCACTGACTTGTGCAACCAGCAAGGTCAACGGCCCGCTGCCCTGTATCTGCAGGATCAGCGTGCCATCGTATTTGATCGTGGCACTTAACAAGGCCGTAGCCGCCAGCGCCTCACCCAGCACCCGCGCCACCGCTTCAGGGTAATCATGCCGCGCCAGCGCCGCTTGCCAACTCGCATCCAGGCGCACCCATTCACCCCTGACGCGGGTACCGTCGAACAGAAAGCGTGTTAGCTGGTCTGAATCTTTCATGTATTAGCCAATAATGATGGCAGAACCGCGAAAAAGAAAAGAGGGCGGGAAACCTGTGTTATCCGCCCTCGATTTACCTGGTCCGTCATTTGACCCGTTTTACCCTACCTCGCTGGGCACTTATTCAAAGCCTTCTTCTTCAGAAGCGTCCGAACTGCTAGACGAACTGCCACCACTGAAAAAACCTTCCTCTTTCCAGGCCGGACCATAGGCCAGACTGGCCGGCGCTGAACGGGCCTGCACTTTGTCACCCTTTCTGATCTTGCCGCGCACAGTACCGACGACCTTCGCAATCGAATATTTCTTCTTCACGTTAGTAATCAGTACACTGCCAATTTCTTCCTCTTCACCACCGAGCGAGATACCGGTTTCCGGATCGATCAACGCCTCGCCAGTGGCCATCAGGGATAGTGTGTCGCCGGTCTTGACTGTACCCTTGCCCAGGTTAATGTAGATCTTGCCTTTGGAGGCCTTGATCACCGTGCCGCGCACCGGTTCGGCACCAACCTGTTTGACCAGGTCGTAGACACCCTTGTTGACCGCGGCAATGACCGCCTGGCCGATCGGGGTCTTGGAATAGGAATTGACAAAGCCACCGGCCGCGCCTTTGCTGCCCCAGCCGATGCCACCGAGACCGATGCCGGATTCCTCCAGTACCGCCTCGACCTGTTTGGAATAAGCAATCTCACTGGTCTCGGCATTGATCAAGCGAAAGTTCATGCCGACCATGGACTTCTTTGAATTAACCGACAGGCCGCCGAGAAAACCACCGACCAGGCCACCGACGCCGACATTATTGCCTTCAAAGTTCGGTTCGTAATGGGTCACCACCGCCTGGATCAGGTACTGCGCACCCAGGGTCTTGCCGGTCTTGGCGCCGGAGGGCTTGCTGATCCGGCCGCTGCTGACCAGGTCCTGCTCGGCGAAGGTCTTTTTCAGTGCGGTCCGTTCGACCACCCGGAAACGGCCGCTGCGATGCAGCACGTCGGTCAGGATCGCATCGATACCCTCGACTGGCACACCGGAGCCCCCGACCTTATAGCTGGTAGTGCCACCCCCGTACAGGTAGCCATAAGGACCATAACCGCGACGGTTGTTATGGATTACCACGGTCTGCGCAGTAGAAGTGTTATCCACTTTCATCACGCCGACACGCGCCTTGTTGCCCTTGTATTTACCCCATTCGACCTTGATCAGGTTCTTGGCCGGTATTTCATCGACTCTTTCCGGCAGGGGCTTCTTGTTACCGTCGATGACCGCATAGGCGACATAATCGGCCTGCGCGACTGGCAGGGTCAATAGCATGGACAGGGCCAGCAAGATAAACCGCTTCATAACACAACCTCCATATTTGTAATGGCGCGTACCAGACCGTCAGTCCGGACTGGTTTCATTTTATGGGTTTGACAAATGACTGTTTTTTATAGGGTCAATTCTACTTCTGCTTCAGCTTTTCGCGCAATAGGGAGTTTACCTGACCCGGATTGGCTTTTCCCTGAGTTGCCTTCATCACCTGGCCGACGAAAAAGCCCATCAGCTTGTCCTTGCCGGCCAGCAACTGCTCGACCTGGGCCGGGTTGGCGGCAATGATATCATCGATGACCTTTTCGATCGCACCGGTGTCGGTAATCTGCTTCAGGCCCTTGCTTTCGATAATCGCATCGGCATCGCCCTCGCCGTTCCACATCGCCTCGAATACCGTTTTGGCGATCTTGCCGGAGATGGTTTCATCGGCGATACGCTTGACCAGGCCACCGAGCATCGCGGCACTGACCGGACTTTCGGTAATGTCGAGATTGTTCTTGTTCAACAACGCGGCCAGCTCGCCACTGACCCAGTTGGCCACCAGCTTCGGCTGATCACCGCCAGCGCTGGCTGCATCCTCGTAATAGGCCGCCAGCTCACGACTGGCGGTCAGCACACCGGCGTCATAGGCACTCAGGCCATATTCCTTCATAAAACGATGTTTCTTCTCATCGGGCAGCTCCGGCAGGGTCTTGCGCACTTCCTCCAGAAACGCTGCATCCACCTCCAGCGGCAACAGGTCCGGGTCCGGGAAGTAGCGATAGTCGTTGGCCTCTTCCTTGCTGCGCATCGAACGGGTTTCGTTCTTGGCCGAATCGTACAGTCGGGTTTCCTGCACCACCTCGCCGCCACCTTCCAGCACATCGATCTGGCGTTCGATCTCGTACTGGATCGCCTTTTCAACGAAGCGGAACGAGTTGATGTTTTTCAGTTCGGCACGGGTACCGAATTCTTCCTGACCTTTGGGCCGTATGGATACGTTTGCGTCACAGCGGAACGAACCTTCCTGCATGTTGCCATCACAGATCTCGATATAACGCACCAGCGAATGGATTTTTTTCATATAGGCGACCGCCTCGGCCGGCGACCGCATATCCGGTTCGGATACAATCTCCAGTAATGGCGTACCGGCACGGTTCAGGTCCACACCGGTCATGTCGTGAAAGTCCTCATGCAGGGATTTGCCGGCATCCTCCTCCAGGTGCGCGCGGGTGATACCTATGGTCTTGCTGCTGCCATCCTCGAGTTCGATCTCGATCGATCCCTGGCCCACAATCGGCAGTTCGAACTGGCTGATCTGGTAACCCTTGGGCAGATCCGGGTAGAAATAATTCTTGCGGGCAAACACCGAGCGCGGAGCGACCTGCGCACCGATCGCCAGCCCAAAGCGCGACGCCATCACCACCGCCTGCTCGTTCAATACCGGCAATACGCCCGGCAGACCCAGGTCTACCGCACAGGCCTGGGTATTCGGTTCAGCGCCATAGGCGGTTGAAGCGGCACTGAATATCTTGCTCTGGGTTGCCAGCTGGGCGTGGATCTCCAGGCCAATTACAACTTCCCATTCCATAATCCTGTTCCTGTCTTGACTATCTGCTTAGCGTTTAATGGATGCCCGGTACTCAGCTGAACTGTTCCGGAATTCTTCTGTGCCAATCTGTCTGTTGCTGGTACTGGTGCGCGACATTCAGCAGGCGCGTTTCATCGAAATAGTTACCGATAATCTGCAGGCCCGCCGGCAGCTCATTGATAAAACCAGCCGGTACCGACATACCCGGCAGTCCGGCCAGGTTGACCGCTATGGTATAGATATCACTCAGGTACATGCTGACCGGGTCTTCGCTTTTCTCGCCGATGTTGAACGCAACCGAGGGTGATGTCGGCCCCATAATCACATCCACCTGCTCAAACGCCTGTTTGAAATCGTCCGAGATCAGGTGACGCAGCTGCTGGGCCTTCAGGTAATAAGCATCGTAATAACCTGCCGACAGGGCATAGGTGCCGATCATGATGCGACGCTTGACCTCGTCACCAAAACCTTCGCCGCGCGAACGCTTGTACAGGTCTTCCAGGTCCTGCGGGTCTTCGCAGCGATAGCCGTAACGAACCCCGTCGAAACGCGACAGGTTGGACGAGCACTCGGCCGGCGCCACCACATAATAGGTCGGCACCGCCAGCGTGGTATTCGGCAACGAAATCTCGACCAGTTCGGCGCCCAGGTCACGAAACACCGCAATCGCATCATCGATGACCCTGGCCATCTCATTATCCAGACCATCGCTGAAATATTCCTTCGGCAAACCAATGCGCAGGCCTTTCAGGTCCTGCTCAAGACCAGCCATATAGTCCGGCACCGGCTGCTCGACGCAGGTCGAATCACGCTGGTCGAAACCGGCCATCGCACCCAGTACCAGTGCGGCGTCTTCGGCGCTCTGGGTCATCGGCCCGGCTTGATCCAGGCTGGATGCAAACGCGACCATACCGTAACGCGAAACCCGACCATAAGTAGGCTTGATGCCGGTAATGCCACACAGGGCTGCTGGCTGCCTTATCGAGCCACCGGTATCGGTACCGGTTGCTATCGGGGTCAGCCTGGCCGCCACCGCCACCGCCGAGCCCCCGGATGAACCACCCGGTACCGCGGCCAGATTCCATGGGTTCTTTACCGCTCCGTAGTAACTGGTTTCGTTGGATGAACCCATCGCGAACTCATCCATATTGGTTTTACCGAGCATGACCATGCCGGCCCGGGCCAACTGTTCGCTGACATTGGACTCATACGGGGCAATGAAGTTATCCAGCATGCGCGAACCACAGCTGGTACGCACACCCCGGGTACAGAAGATGTCCTTGTGGGCCAGCGGTATACCGGTTAACGGACCGGCCTCGCCGGCGGCGATGCGCGCATCGGCGGCCTGAGCCTGCTGCAGGGCCAGGTCGGCCGTGGTGGTGATAAAACAGTTCAGGTCCGGGCCAAATTCATCTATGCGCTCCAGGTATCTGTGGGTCAGTTCAACACTGGTAAATTCTCCTGCCTGGAGACCTTGAGCCAGTTGCGCCAGCGATTTAGTATGCATTGGGTATTATTTCCATAAATATCAATTATTTAGTTCCCGTGCCGACGATCGGCTATGACTATTCAATCACCTTGGGTACGAGATACAGGCCGGCCTCTACCTGCGGGCCGTTATGCTGGAATGCGTCGCGCTGGTCGGTCTCGGTGACCACATCCGGGCGCAGGCGCTGGGCCAGTGACAGCGGGTGGGCCATCGGCTCAACACCTTCGGTTGAAACTGCGCTCATCTGCTCAACCAGGTCCAGAATACTGGACAGATTGCGGGCATATTCGGCTACGTTGTCCTGCGAGATTTCCAGTCGGGCCAGGTGGGCAATTTTGGCCACGTCATCAGCATCGAGCGACATCACTAAACTCCTTGCCAGTGCTAGTTAACAAAGACGCTTACGTTATCACACAATGTACCTTGCCCAAAGTCCCCCCCGTTGGTAAAGTGCTTGTTTGTGTAGATTTCCAAGGCATTAAATACTTATGTTCAAGCGACTCCGCGGGCTTTTTTCCAATGACATGTCCATTGACCTGGGAACGGCCAATACCCTGATCTACGTACGCGGCCAGGGTATCGTACTGAATGAACCTTCTGTTGTGGCCATACGCCAGGACCGTGGACCTGGTGGACCAAAAAGTCTGGCTGCGGTCGGTGTCGAGGCCAAGCGCATGCTCGGGCGCACCCCGGGTAACATCACCACCATCCGTCCGCTCAAGGATGGTGTGATAGCCGATTTCACGGTTACCGAGAAAATGCTGCAACACTTTATCCACAAGGCGCATGAAACCCGCTTTTTCAAGCCCAGCCCGAGAGTGCTGGTGTGTGTACCCTGCGGTTCCACCCAGGTCGAGCGTCGTGCGATCAAGGAATCGGCGGCCGGGGCCGGTGCACGCGAGGTATTCCTGATTGAAGAACCGATGGCCGCTGCGATCGGTGCCGGTATGCCGGTAGAGGAGGCACGCGGCTCCATGGTGCTGGACATCGGCGGTGGCACATCGGAAGTGGCGGTGTTGTCACTGAACGGTATTGTCTACTCGTCTTCGGTACGTATCGGTGGCGACCGTTTTGACGAAGCTATTGTCAACTATGTCCGCCGCAATTACGGCACACTGATCGGTGATACCACGGCCGAGCGTATCAAGACCGAAACCGGTTCGGCCTTCCCCGGCAGTGAAGTGCGCGAAGTCGAGGTCAAGGGTCGCAACCTGGCCGAAGGGGTACCACGCTCCTTTACCCTGAACAGTAATGAAATACTCGAGTCCCTGCAGGAACCGTTATCGGGTATCGTCGGCGCGGTCAAGGCGGCGCTCGAACAGACACCACCGGAACTGGGTGCCGATGTAGCCGAACGCGGCATCGTGCTGACCGGTGGAGGCGCACTGCTGCGTGACCTCGACCGCCTGTTAATGGAAGAAACCGGCTTGCCTGTCGTTATTGCAGAAGACCCGCTTACCTGCGTAGCGCGTGGTGGTGGCCGTGCACTGGAGATGATCGACGAACACGGCGGCGATGTGTTTACCATAGAATAAAGACCAGTCGGATAATGACAGCACATTCAACGGATCGTATAACAGGCAAACCCTGACCGGCATTACAAGGGAGAGACTCCGATCAAGCTGTTGTTTACACAAGGCCCGTCGCTGACCGTCAGACTGGTAGTACTGGTACTGATCTCGATTCTGCTGATGACCCTGGATCATCGCCAACAACATCTGAGCGCGGTACGCAGCAGTCTGTCGATAGTGGTCTCGCCTATCCAGTTTCTGGTTGACCTGCCTGGCAACCTGGGCAGCTGGGTGACCGAAAACCTGTCCACCCGTCGCACTCTGCTGGAAGACAACGCCCGGCTACGCTCACAGCACCTACTACTGGAAGCCCAGATCCAGAAAACCGCGGCACTGGAGCGCGAGAACCGCCGTCTGCGTGAGTTACTGGGATCGTCTTTCAAGGTTTCAGACCGGGTATTGATCGCCGAGCTGTATAAAGTAGATCTTGATCCGTACAAACACCTGGTACGTGTCAACAAGGGCAGCGGTGACGAGGTCTATATCGACCAGCCGGTACTGGATTCAGCCGGTGTGATGGGACAGATTATCGAAGTAAACCCTATTTACTCCACGGCACGTCTTATCACCGATAGTAGCCAGGTCATTCCGGTACAGGTAAACAGGAACGGCTTGCGCACGATTGCGGTCGGTACCGGCTCACTGAATCAGTTATCCCTGCCCTACCTGCCCAATCATGCCGATATTCGCAAGGGGGACCTGTTAATCACTTCGGGTCTGGGCGGCATCTATCCGTTCGGTTATCCGGTAGCGGTCGTGATGGATGTGGTCGCGGACCCGGGCAGCCCTTTTGCCCATATCACCGCAGCACCCACCGCACACCTGGACAGGAGCCGCGAAGTATTACTGGTGTGGTCCGGGTACAACCTTGAACAGGATGAAATCGATACACCCGGGCCGGAGGCGCGACCCTGATGTACGGTCGTCAACAGGGCGGACTGGCCATCCTGATCAGCATGATTTTAGCGCTGGCCCTGACCGTGATCCCGATGAGCGACGTGCTGCGCCTGATAAAACCCGAGTGGTGTGCGCTGGTGGTGATCTACTGGTGTATGGCCGTACCCGGTCGCTTCAGTGTAGGCAGCGGCTGGTTTGTCGGTCTGCTACTGGATGTACTGCAGGGCAGCCTGCTGGGTCAGCATGCGCTGGCCATGGCCCTGGTTGCCTATATCACCGTCAACCTGCACCAGCGTTTACGCGTATTCCCTGTCTGGCAACAGGGCCTGACCGTGCTGATGCTGCTATCCCTGTATCAATTATTGCTATTGTGGTTTGACGGCATCATCGGCCTGCAACCCAAGGCCTGGACATACTGGTTACCACCCATCAGTGGTATGTTGCTTTGGCCATGGACATATCTATTACTGCGTAAATTGCGCAGATACTATAATGTCACCTGAACCATGCCGAGATATTCACGTC
Source organism: uncultured Gammaproteobacteria bacterium (assembly GCA_947258795.1). GTDB lineage: Bacteria > Pseudomonadota > Gammaproteobacteria > DRJJ01 > DRJJ01 > DRJJ01. The sequence goes on from CAMYJU010000008.1 coordinate 166,794, forward strand.
AGCAGCTCAAAGACCATTTTGCCGAGGCCCGCCAGTTTCTTAACCGGACCATCCTGGCCCTGATCCTGATTGCGATCTTCACCGGTACCACCATTACCCGGCTGGTGTACCTGCAGGTGATTGAAAATCCGCACTACACGACACTGTCGGATGACAACCGGGTCAAGATCACGCCGATCACCCCGACCCGTGGCCTGATCTACGATCGCAACGGTGTCATACTCGCCGAAAACCTGCCGTCTTATCGCCTCGAGATTATCCCCGAGCAGGCCGGTAATATGGATGCGTTACTGGAACAGCTGGCGACACTGGTTGAAATCAATGACGACCACATCAAACGATTTCAAAAGGCGCTCAAACGCAAGCGTTCATTCCAGGCCACACCACTGCGCTTTCTGCTCAGTGATGAGGAGGTGGCGCGCATCGCGGCCATCCAGCATCGTTTACCCGGTGTACGTATCACCGCCGACCTGACACGTCATTACCCGTTGGGCAGCCCGCTGGCGCATGTGGTCGGCTACATGAGCCGTATCGATGAGCGCGACCTGAAACGTGTCGACAATACCAACTATTCGGCCTCGACCCATATCGGCAAGACCGGTATAGAAAAACATTACGAGGATGTTCTGCATGGGCAGGTTGGCCTGCAACAGGTGGAGACCAATGCCCAGGGACGTGTGATGCGCATCCTGAACAAGACGCCACCGGTGCCCGGCAAGAACCTGCATCTGACCCTGGACACCAACCTGCAAAAACTGGCCGAAGAGCTGTTTAATAGTGAACGCGGCTCGCTGGTCGCCATTGATCCGAACAATGGCGAAATACTGGCCATGGTCAGCACGCCCGGTTTCGACCCGAACGCGTTTGTAAACGGTATCAGTCATGTCGATTACAACAAACTGCGTGAAGACCCGGCCCAGCCCTTGTATAATCGTACCCTGCTGGGACGCTATCCTCCTGGCTCCATCATCAAACCGTTTATCGGACTGGTGGGTCTGCAGTCCAGGGTCACCAATGAACATCATGAGCTGTTCTGCCCGGGTTATTATCTGCTCGAGGGTGAAGAGCGCAAATTCCGTGACTGGAAAAAAACCGGCCACGGCATTGTTGACCTGGACCAGGCCATCGCACAGTCCTGCGACGTGTATTTTTACGACCTGGCACTGAACCTGGGCATAGACCGTATTGCACCATTTCTGTTCAACTTCGGCTTTGGTCAGTTAACAGGCATCGACATGCCGGTGGAAAACGCCGGCTTGCTGCCATCACGTGAATGGAAACGGGCCACCAGAGGCCAGGCATGGTATCCGGGGGAGACGCTCAATACCGGTATCGGCCAGGGATTTCTGCTGTCGACACCGTTGCAACTGGCTTCGGCAACCGCAACCCTGGCCATGCGTGGCAAGCGCGTACAGCCCCACCTGCTCCGCCATATAGAGCAGGAACCCGTATCACCCGAATCATCCTACCTGCTGCCGGGCGTCAGTGACGTGTCCAGGCATCACTGGGACTACATTATCAAATCCATGGAACACGTAGTCAGTCATCACCAGGGCACCGCCAAGTATATCCATACAGACCAGTACGATATCGCCGGCAAGACCGGCACTGCACAGGTGTTCGGTATCAAGCAGGAAGAAAAATACGAGGCCGAAAAAATCGTCAAGCGGTTGCATGACCATGCCCTGTTTATCGGTTTTGCACCTGTCAGAAAGCCGCGTATCGCCGTCGCAGTCATCGTCGAAAACGGCGGTAGTGGCGGCCGTGTTGCCTCGCCGATTGTAGGCCAGTTGATCAAACGTTATATGCAGGACAGCAGTTCATGAAAGTACGCCTGGATGAAAAAAGCGGTCACTATGGCAGCGGCATGCCAGCACTGGACCGCCTGCTGTGGCGTATACATATGGACCTGCCACTCATGCTGGCATTAGTACTACTCAGTGCTGTCGGCCTGTTCATTCTGTACAGTGCCAGCGGCGAAAATATACAAACCCTGTATCGTCAGGCCACGCGTATCGGGCTGGGCCTGACTGCCATGTTTTTCATGGCGCAGATTTCACCTCAAAGCTGGAAAAGATGGACACCGCGCGTGTACATCACCGGCATTATCCTGCTGGTTGCGGTAATTATCTTTGGCGACACCAGCAAGGGCGCACAGCGCTGGCTGGACCTGGGCCTGATCAAGTTCCAGCCATCGGAACTGATGAAACTGGCCCTGCCTATGATGGTCGCATGGTTTCTGTCGGAGAAACCCCTGCCGCCCCGAATGCGCAACCTGCTGGTATGTACCGTCATCATCATCGTGCCGGTGGTGATGGTCGCGAAACAACCGGATCTGGGCACCTCGTTACTGATCGCCGCAGCGGGCCTGTTCACGCTGTATCTGGCCGGCCTGAACCTGCGTTTGCTAATGGCAAGCCTGGTCGGAGCGGGCGTGATGGCTTACCCGGTCTGGGAATATGTATTGCGCGACTACCAGAAACAGCGGATCATGACCTTCCTGAACCCTGAAAACGATCCGCTGGGTAGCGGCTACCATATCATCCAGTCCAAGATCGCAGTCGGCTCCGGCGGGGTGTATGGCAAAGGCTGGCTGAACGGCACCCAGTCACAACTCGATTTTCTGCCCGAGCGCAATACAGATTTTATCTTTGCGGTGTTTACCGAGGAATTCGGGTTTATCGGTGCAATCCTTTTATTTACCTTGTACCTGTTCGTCATCCTGCGCGGACTGTATATCGCCGTGCAGGCACAGGACACGTACTCGCGACTGCTTGCGGGCAGCCTGAGCCTGACCTTCTTCGTCTATGTATTTGTCAATACCGGCATGGTGATCGGCTTGCTGCCGGTTGTGGGTGTCCCCTTGCCGTTAGTCAGCTATGGCGGCACCTCTATCGTTACCCTGATGGCCAGTTTCGGTCTGCTGATGTCGATCCATACGCACAGGAAGCTGCTTTCGCCCTGATCTGCCTGTGCATGGACTGGCGCCAAACCGGAATTATGACTCATTAACTGAAATATTTAGTTTGACCTGACCGTTACATGGAATAAAATCGATACAGGAAACAACGGATTATGAAATCGAATATGATAAAAGCCTCGACACTTTACCTCCGGCTCCTGATGCTGCTGGCGATCCTGAATAGCGGATTGCTGATAAGCACCACCGCCCATGCCAACAACAGCTATCTGCAACGTGATGATGTACAAGATTTTATAGGGGATCTGGTCAAAAAAGACGGCTTTGACCGGGCGCAACTGGAGCAGTTGTTCCGCTCGGTCAAACCGCGTCCGAATATTATCGAGGCTATCAGTCACCCGGCGGAGGCCAAGCCATGGCATCAGTACCGGCGGATATTCATCCAGGAGTCCCGCATCAGAGGCGGGATTAAATTCTGGAACAAATATGCCAGCACGCTTGAACGTGCCGAGTCAGAATATGGTGTCCCGGCCGAGATCATCGTCGCGATCATCGGTGTCGAAACCCGTTACGGACGAAACACCGGCCGTCACCGGGTGATGGAATCACTAGTCACACTGGGATTTGATTATCCCAAGCGCGGGAAATTTTTCCGCAGCGAATTACGCCATTTCCTGATACTGACCCGGGACGAAGACATCGACCCTCTGAGCCTGAAGGGATCGTATGCGGGCGCGATGGGTATACCACAGTTTATCTCCAGCAGTTACCGTCGCTACGCCGTTGACTTCGACGGCGATGGCAAGCGTGACCTGCATAACAACATCAGTGATGTGATTGGCAGCGTCGCCAACTATTTCCACCTGCATGGCTGGAAGGCCGGGGATGCTATCGTCTCGCGTGCCAGTATTGCGTCCGATGCACGCGTGGCAGACTTCCCGAAAGGCATGAAACCGTCGCTATCCCTGGAGAAACTGAAGGATCTGGGTATCAGCAATACCAACGCGGTCAAAGGCAATCCCAAAGCCGCGCTGATCAGCCTGGAACAAACCGATGACATGGAGTACTGGCTGGGTTTCAACAACTTTTATGTAATCACCCGCTACAATCATAGCCCGCTATACGCAATGGCTGCCTATCAACTGGCGGAACTGATCCGCAGCCGCCGGCAGGACAGTTGAGCATCGAATAGCATGACAACCCTGGCACGCCATATTCTGATTCTTTCCGCAGCCGGTCTACTGGGCGCCTGCAGTAGCGGCACCATCCGGGACAGCGGTCCGGAACAGGATATCGATGTCAGCCATATCCCGGATGCCCAGCCCCGACCGACCACCCCCAGCCGCTATGGCAACCCGGACTCCTATGTCGTCTATGGCGTGCGCTACCACGTCATGGACAGCAGCAGGAACTACCGTCAGCGCGGGGTTGCCTCATGGTATGGCAACAAGTTCCACGGTCGCCGCACCTCAAGTGGCGAGCCGTATGACATGTATGCGATGACAGCTGCGCACAAATCACTGCCTCTACCCACTTATGTTCAGGTCACCAACCTTGATAACGGACGCCAGGTGATCGTCAAGGTCAACGACCGCGGCCCGTTTATCAAAAACCGGCTGATCGATCTGTCATATGTAGCGGCGAAGAAACTCGGCATCAGCGCAACCGGCACCGGGCTGGTGGAAGTACGTGCCATAGACCCTGATCACAAACCGGCGCCAAAACCTGCCACGACAGGCAACAGTACCGTTACCGCGGCCCTGCCTGGCAGCATGAGCATGTACCTCCAGGTCGGCGCCTTCGCCAACCGTGTTAATGCCGAACAATTACAAATCAGTTTGCAGGAACTACTCTCGGCCAGGGTCAGCATAGAACGCCTGGTTCGTGACCAATTGCCGCTATTCAGGGTGCGCGTCGGCCCCGTTGCCAGTGTCTCGGAACTGGATCGCATGACCGAATTACTGGGGCAACGAGGCATAGACAGTTCGAGTATCGTTATCGATCAGAAACGACCCTGACCTGCTGACAACCATACACAAGCGACGCCATTAGTGAGAAGGAGCATCCTATGAGCATCACCCGAACCTTACCCGGCATGACATATTTGCTGCTCGCATTGATTTGCATGGGCACCGCGACGGCATCGGACTACACCATCACGTTCAAAACGACCGAATGTAACGGGGACCGGGGTATGGCCTCCGTGAACATGGACACCATCTGGCGCATGAGTTCAATTGAATGCCGCTCACCGGACAACCCGGACGAAAAACTCATGCAGTTACTGGTCAGGTCAACCAGTGGCCTGAGTACCTATGACGTTTACCGGATCACACCGGCCGAGGCAGAACGCATACAGAAGAAGATAGATCGCTACATGGATGCGAAGGCCCGTTCACTGGAAAACAGCGAACACCACAATATCAATATCAACCGCCCATACAGATACTAGGGAAAAACCCCGTACGGACAGGACCGGTCAATGACCGACCGCCGTCAAATTGGCAGCAGCGGTCAAGCCCCATTGCGAAACAGACGCCAACAGGCTGGTCGTTTGGGCAGGCCAAACCGTAGCCGAAAATCACGACATTGTTCATAGTTTTAGCGGGGGATCGGTTTCCTCCCTGGTCCCGGCCACGTTACAATAGCGCACATCTATATACAGTATTCGGACACATGATGAAGATATTTCCATACCTGGTTTCCATGATCTGCAGCCTGCTGATATCCCAGACACTGGCAGCGGCCGCCTTGCCTACACCAACACCACCACCGGTCAGCGCAGGCAGTTACATTGTCATGGATTTCAACAGCGGCAAGGTCCTGACCGAGAAAAAGACCGATGAACGCATGGAACCGGCCAGCATCACCAAGCTGATGACCGCCTATGTCATCTTTACCGAGATCAAGGCCGGTCGCATCCAGCTGACTGACCAGGTGCTAATCAGCAAGCGATCACGCAGTATGATCGGTTCACGCAGTTTTATCGAGGCCGGCTCACGGGTTTCAGTCGATGATCTGCTACACGGCATGATTATCCAGTCAGGTAACGATGCCACGGTAGCACTGGCCGAGCATGCGGCCGGCAGTGAGGAAACCTTTGTTTCACTAATGAATCAGCATGCCGCAAAACTGGGTATGGCGGGTACACACTTCGTCAACAGCACCGGGTTACCCGACAAAAAACATTATAGTACGGCCCGTGACATAGCCATACTGGCGCGTGCCGTAATCAAGGAGTTTCCGGAATTCTACCCGCTCTACGCGCAAAAGAAATTTACCTATAACGGCATTACCCAGCACAACCGAAACCTGCTGTTATGGCGTGATGACAGTGTCGATGGCCTGAAGACCGGTCATACCGATTCCGCCGGCTACTGCCTGGTGTCATCAGCCATGCGGGACAACATGCGCCTGATTACTGTTGTGCTGGGTGACAAGAGTGAGAATAAACGCGCGGTCAGCAGCCTGGCGCTGCTGAATTACGGTTTTCGCTTTTTTGAAACCCGCAAGCTGTACGCTGCCGGCCAGGTACTCAAAAAAATTCGTGTCTGGAAAGGCGACAGGGAGCAGCTACCGGTAGGATTGAACCGGGATCTTTACCTGACTCTGCCACGAGGCTCATTCCAAAACCTCAAGGCCTCGGTTAAATTACCCGCACAACAAATGGCGCCCATCAGCAAGGGAAAAACCCTGGGTACGCTTAACATATCCAGTGATACCATACTGGTTTCAGAACAGTCACTAATCGCACTTAACGATGTCAACGAAGGTGGTATCTGGACACGACTATCCGATAGCGTCCTGCTCTGGTTTGAATAGGTCCTAATCAGAGGTTCCTTATGACAACATCAACAGTTTACCTGAACGGGCAGTATCTGCCTGCTGAGCAAGCCTGTGTCCCGGTGATGGACCGCGGCTTCCTGCTAGGCGATGGGATCTATGAAGTCATCCCGGTGTATGGCGGCAGACCCTTTCGCCTGTCACAGCACCTGCGGCGTTTGCGTAACAGTCTCCATGAAATCCGGCTGGAACTGGATTACAGCGACGAACAGTGGACTGAAATACTGGACCGCCTGATTAGCTGTCATGACAGTACCGACCTGTCTGTTTACCTGCAGGTGACACGTGGTTCAGCTGCCAAACGTGACCACAGTTTTCCGAATCACATCAAGCCAACGGTTTTTGTGATGGTCAGCCCGATGCCTGCGCACAACCCGGAGTTGTCATATAAAGGTGTACATGCCGTACTGCTGGACGATATACGCTGGCAGCGCTGCGACATCAAGGCCATTACCCTGCTTGCCAATGTACTGCTGCGCCAGCGGGCAAACGATCGGGGTGCGCAGGAGGCGATACTGGTACGGGATGGCCTGGCGCTGGAGGGTGCGGCCAGCAACCTGTTCGTAGTAGATGGGAATACACTGGTTACGGCGCCGAAAAGTCGTCACCTGCTCCCTGGCATCACCCGCGATCTGGTTATTGAACTGGCCCCTGAAGCCGGGCTAAGTGTTATTGAGAGCAATATTGCCGCCCAGGCATTGCCTGATTATGATGAAATCTGGTTAACCAGTTCCACCAAGGAAATCATGGCGGTGACCCGGTTGGATGATATGACGATCAGCAATGGCAAACCGGGGCCAGTGTGGAAAAAAATGATGCAGGTCTACCAGGATTTCAAGCGGGCGCTCAGCCAGGGGACACAGGCATGACAGGAACAGATGAATCAGCGCTCAAGTTCCCGTGCCAATTCCCGATCAAGGCCATGGGCAGGGCCGAACACGATATCAAAACTATCACTCTGGAAATACTCAGACGTCACGCGCCCGACCAGGATGACTTCCAGGTCAGGATACAGGACAGCAGTAACGGTAACTTTGTCTCGGTCACAGTAACCGTTGTCGCAACCAGCCGCGAGCAACTGGACGCGATCTACCAGGACCTTAGCAGTCACAGCGCGATACTGATGTCGCTGTGACTACCGCTAGTTTACGGTAACTAGTGACGGTGTCTCCTGCCTAACAGACTGATTAAAATTAGTCCTGTACCAAACAGTGCAAGTGTCCCTGTTTCCGGAATATCGTAATAGCGGTCGCGGCTATTATCCACTGAAGACAAACCTGCCACTGCACCGGACTTGAAACCACTGGTGTTGTAATAGCGATTACCCTCAGTCATTGTCAATTGGGAAACCACCGCACCGGATTTAGAGCCTGTGGCAAAAAAGCGGTTAGCGTTTGCATCCGTGACAAACTGGGCAACATTGCCGGATTTGAAACCGGTTGCATAGTAGCGGTTCTGCTCCACTGTCACTGTCGGCTGACTGATCACCGCACCGGATTTGACGCTACCATCGAATGTGCTCGTTACCGCTTGTGATATGGCTGGGGCCAGCAACAGCGCTGATACCAGGGTCAGGTTTGAAACGTATCTTGCTTTCATATCACCACCTCCTGAAAGAACTTGATTACGTTTGTTAAGCTTTTGTAATTAATAAAGCATAAAACGTACCAGCCATTTATTTATTTACATTAATCAGGTGGTTACATGTTTCAGACCTGGAGCCTTTCAGTAAAATTAGCAGTTCATTGTTAACTCACTCGACTAAAAATCCCGGTAATATTACCTAATAAAAAGTAAAATATTATAATAAACAATAAGTTATAGTATTTTTCTATAAGTATCCTGATGTAAATTTTTTCAACACCTGCTGATCAAGCATATGCAAGCTGTAAAAAAACTATAAAATACTCAGCTTGTTATTGATCCGGAAACTGCTGGACTGAATCTGAATATGACCGCTGCCATCAACATTCGCTATCTGGGATTACAGGAATATGAACCGCTGTGGCGGCGTATGCAGTCGTTTACCCTGCAGCGGAACGCTAACACCGTGGATGAAATCTGGGTAACTGAACATCCGCCTGTATTGACCCTGGGTCTTAACGGCAAGCCGGAGCACATACTCAATGCCGGCAAGATCCCGGTCATCCAGGTCGACCGGGGCGGACAGGTCACCTACCATGGCCCGGGGCAACTGGTTATTTACACCCTGCTCGATCTGAACCGGCTCGGTATCGGGGTACGCGAACTGATCAGCAACATCGAGCAGGCCATAATCGCAACCCTGGCCCTGCATAAGCTCAAGGCCAGTAGCCGTGCCGATGCGCCGGGTGTGTATATCGATGGCGCCAAGATCGCCGCCCTCGGCCTACGCATTAAAAAGGGTTGTAGTTATCACGGCCTGAGCCTCAACCTGGATATGGACCTGAGCCCGTTTCTGGGTATTAACCCTTGTGGTTACGAGGGCATGGATGTTTGTCAGCTTTCTGATTTTAAAGAAAAAATAAATTTTTCCCTGATTACAGATCAACTGCTCACACAACTACTCGCCAATCTGGGATACACTATGCCGGATTCTGAAACAGGTACACGGTATGACAAGCTCCAAACGTACAATCGTCACACCAGGTGAACGCCAGCGCGGTGCAGACAAGGTCGCCCGTATCCCGATCAAGGTGGAACCGAGCACCTCGGTCAAGCGTAAACCACACTGGATCCGGGCAAAATCCCCGGCACACCCGGAGGTTAAGCGGCTCAAACAAATCCTGCGTGACAACAAACTGTATACCGTCTGCGAAGAGGCCTCGTGCCCGAACCTGGGAGAATGTTTTGGCCACGGTACCGCCACATTCATGATCATGGGTGACATCTGTACACGCCGCTGCCCGTTCTGTGATGTGGCCCATGGCAAACCCCTGCCACTAGACCAGGATGAGCCGCTTAATCTAGCCCATACGATCAGGGCCATGGGGCTCAGCTATGTGGTGATTACCTCGGTAGACCGCGACGACCTGCGTGACGGTGGTGCTGGACATTTTGCCCGTTGCATTGCAGCTATACGCGAACACAATCCGGAGACCATGATCGAAATCCTGGTACCGGACTTTCGTGGACGCCTTGAGGCCGCCATGAAAAACCTGGCGCCACATCCAGCCAACGTCTTTAATCACAACCTTGAAACCGTCTCCAGGCTGTACAAGCAGGCCCGCCCGGGTGCCGACTACGACTGGTCGCTAAAGGTATTGCAACGTTTTGGATCGCTGCACCCCGAGGTGCCGACCAAGTCCGGCCTGATGCTCGGACTCGGTGAAACACTGGACGAGGTTGAACAGGTTATGCGCGATCTGCGCAGCCATGATGTGACCATGTTGACACTCGGACAATACCTTCAACCCAGTCTTTCGCATCTGCCGGTTGATCGTTTTGTGCATCCGGATGAATTTGAGCGGCTGGCCGAACTAGCCCATGAGCTGGGATTTACCCAAGTCGCCAGTGGCCCGATGGTGCGTTCGTCCTACCATGCCGATCTGCAGGCTGCCGGCAAATTCTGAATACCAGACCAGCCTGGCTACCCGTCCAGACGTAACACCTAGATTGGCGGGCCGTTGTAACTGCACACCTGGTCACGCCCCTGGTGTTTGGCATTGTACAGAGCCTGATCAGCGGCATCGACCAGTTGCGTTGGCGACAAGGCATGGTCCGGCAATACCGCCAGACCGATACTGACCGTGATATGAAACGCCTTGCCCGCTATGCTGAACTCGTTTCTGGCAATCGAACGACGTATGCGCTCCGCCAGTGCACGGGCATGGATGATATCAGTCGTCGGCAGGATAATTGCCATTTCCTCACCACCATAACGAGCCACTGCATCAATCTCACGCACATTGCTCTGCAACAATACTGCCATCTGCCTCAGGATTTCGTCTCCGGTTGGATGTCCATACTGGTCGTTAACCTGTTTAAAATGATCGATATCCAGCATGATCAGCGCCAACGGCTGGTTATAACGTCTGGAGCGCTTATGTTCATCCTCCAGGCGGTCATCAAACGCGCGACGATTCAGCAACCTGGTCAGACCGTCCTGCATGACCAGCGACTCGAGCTCTTTCGACATATTGTTCATGGCATTGGCGAGCTTGTGAAACTCGACCTGGTTACTGGGCAATACGATACGATGTGAAAGTTGTCCGGCCGCCAGTTGGTCTGCGCCATGCTCCAGTATCGCCAGCGGCCGGGAGATCAGGCGCACCAGCAGGGTACCGAGCAGAATAATAATGATCAGTGTGACTGCGGAAAGTACAAATACCAGCAGATAGACCCTGCTCTTGTTTTGCAATACCGAGGCATGTTCCAGCTCGACTTCATTCTGGATAATCACATAAACGCGTTCCAGTTCGGACAGCATCGCCGAGAGCTGTTGATGAAAAAAATCAAGCTGCTGCAGTTCGTTCTCGCTGGCCCTGCCTTCGAGCAGATCCAGCCCGATCTTACGTGCCTTGTGCCAATGCTGCTCGGCACTATTCAACAGATCTTTTTCGTTCTGCTCGGAAAACCCGATATCTCTCAGTTGTTGGCATAACACCTTGATTTGTCGACTTGCACTGTCAAAGCGGCTGCGTGAGGTCGGTTCCGCATGCAAAACAAATTCATCGACGCTGTAACTGGCATTAAGAACCACGCGTTGTAGTTCGGTGACCGGTACCAGTTCATGCAGCAGCTCTTCGGCCACTTCATCAAATGAGGAGACGGTCTGGTTAAACAGCAGGTAAATCGCCCCGGCCAGGGCGAACATCGGCAGGATGAGTACGAACATACCCAGCACCATCCGATAACGTATAGATATTTCTCTAATTTTTTTCATCGACCCGGACCGCTTGCTGTTCTGGAATAATACCCATAAATACCAAACAATACATATAGCATATTATTAGTAAGGTAATTATGACCGAGATCAATAAAGCGTGTCAAATCCGCCATACCTGATGGCGGTCCGACTCAGGCCAGATCGAGCGGATATCGCTCCATCAGGTAGCCCAGACAGTCCTGGCGAATAACCCGCTCGTTACGAGTCAGCATGGATGGCATCACCGCGCGGGCCAGACTGATCTCGCCATCCTGGTAGCGAAAGAAACTGCTGCCCACTTCGTAACCATTATTATCCCAGGCGGTCAGGCGGTGCCGGCCATCATCATTAATATGACCCAGGCAGGTGCCTGCGGCCAGCTCGCGAAAGTTCAGGTGATCGATCTCCGGATCCAGGACGATATCGGCTCGATTGATCCCAAACCCGATCGACGCCTGTTCGGGCACCTTGACTATCGCCACCGTATGAAACAGATCGAGGTCATGTTCGGCAACCGGGTGCGCGGGCAGTTCGGACAGATTCAGGCAGGCCTGCATGTATTGCAGGGCATGCTGATCGGCAAATTCCTGTCCGACCTGGCCACATTCCACCGTCACCGCAGGACAGATCCCGGCGAATGCTGCGGATTGCACACCCAATGGCCGGGTGAAATAGACCACGGTCCTGCTGAACAGCGTCGCCAGGTGCAGGAAATCATGCTGGACCACGTTAACACAGGCGTAATGTGGATTAATGCCGGTATTGTTATGCACATCCACGCTCGCAAAGACCTGGCGTTCGCGCATGGTGTCAGTAATACCTTGCATCATTCTGGATTCCGGACTCTCCCTGCTATCCGTACCCGGCCATGAACGATTATAGTCAGGCTGATCATCCAGATGCCGCAAACCTACCCGGGCGGCCTCGACATTACCGATAAAAACCGACAAGGCTCGTGGCAGGGTCTGGTCCCGGTACTGTCGTAACAGCGCCCTGAGTGCGTGCCAGCCGGTCACCTCATTGCCATGCAGCAATACGGAAAAAAACAGCGGTTCCAGACGCCGCCCGGGCAGGTGAATCAGGGTCGGACCACCGAGTATCTGGTGCAGTTCCGTCGCTTCGGCCTCATACAAGGCTTCAGGTATCTGGTTTAGTTCATTGAGCATCATCAGTCTGTTGACCACTCATGTACTGGCTGACCCTGATGCTGGCGTTCGGCATAGGCCAGGGTAAGACCGCCCATATCATTGCCGTGCTCACCGACCCAGGCCCGCTGCCACGCCGAACCGGTCTGCCTGCTGTTAACACGGTCCCGGATGATGCCAAGATAGAGATTGATGTCATCCCTGTCTATATCCAGGACCTCGAGCCCGGATATCGCCGCCGGGACCAGTTTCTCCTGTAGCAACTGCCTGACCGGAATACGACGCCCATCCATCCAGTCCAGCCGGGCCTCAAGCCCGTAACGGGCAGCCGCATAAAAGTTGTCACGCACCTCGTTAAACGCCAGGATAGTCTCAGGCGCATCCACAGACATGGCCAGATGGTGTACCAAACCATAAAACAAGGCTGCATTGGCGATTGCGTCAACGACAGTCGGGCCGGCCGGTATGACCCGGTGCTCGATGCGTAAATGCGGTTTGCCATCCCTGTCCGTGCCCAGCAAGGGGCGATTCCAGCGCCAGATCGTACCATTGTGCAGACGCACATGCTGCATGCTCTCCGCTGGCTCCTGGCTGAGCATGGGCAGCAGTATCGGAAAGTGTTCGAGATTTTCAGCGAAACACTCAAACAGGGATTGTCTTGCATATCCTGAACCGAAGCCAACCCGCTTGAGTGGTCCGGCGGAGGCACCGGAAAAACCACCGGTAGCGACTGATTGCTCGAACAGCGGGATACGTGTTTCATCCCACAGGTCATGACCGAACAGGTAGGGTGAATTGACACAGGCGGCCAGCACCGGAGCCGACGCGACTATCGCTGCATTATAGTAACGCACGGCGTTGTCCATATTGACCTGCAGGTGTAACTGGAACGAGGTCGTTGCCGCCTCCAGCATGACATTATGATGGGTGGTACGCAGATGCTCCCGGCCAAGTATATCCAGCTGCAGGGGCCTGCCTTCACGATGCCTGAAAACCTGTTCGTTCAGCGCCCGGTAGCGCTTCATATGTGACATGTTGGCCAGTATCAGCTGTGTCTCTTTCACACTGGGCAGGATACCGATCATCATCAGGTCGATATCCATTTGCCGGGCGACGCCGGTGCAATGTAACCAGTTGCGCAGCAGGTCATCGTAAAGCTCACTGAGCACCCCGCCATGAAGCGCGGCCGGACGCACATTCAGTTCTACGTTAAACAGTGATAGCTCGGGTGAGACCCACTGGCTGTCGAGATGAGACAGAAAATCGATGTTGACCGGCGCCGGGCTTCCGGTCTGGTCGATCAGCCAGGCCTCAAGCTCAAATCCGGCGATTCCGCTTTGCTGACTGAAATGCCTGTCTTCAAACCAGTGACCTAACAGCGCGGTTTCCCGGGTCAGGACAGCACGGTATTCCACGAAATCCCGTTCGCTGAACTCTGTGGTTTGGATTTCCTGCCCCATAGCAATCAAGATACCCATGCCAGACACGCGATACAAGCAAATTATTAGCACTGCTCAGGACAGCATTCTGTCTAGTTCAGCAAGGCGTTCCGGTGTACCGATGTCGTACCAAATGCCGTCATAATATTGTCCGGCAACCTGGTTTCCCTGCATGGCTGTTCGTAGCAATGGGGCCAGCGGGAAGGCCTGATCAGGCATAGATGCAAACAAACGCGGATCATAGACCCCGATACCACTGAAAGTCAGAGCAGGCCTGCCGCTATCGGCAACACGCCCCTGGTGCAGGTAAAAATCGCCTTGCGGATGATGTTCCGGGTTGTCGACCAGCATCAGCCACGCCAGGTCTGCCGTATTCAGACCCAGGCCCGATAATTGAAAATCGGTCCAGATGTCGCCATTAATAACCAGGAAAGCATCGTCACCCAGCATTGGCAGTGCGTGACGAATTCCCCCGCCGGTCTCCAGCGCCGACTCACCTTCATTCGAGTATTCGATCGTCAGACCATAACGGGAGCCATTGCCCAGGGTTTCGATAATCTGCTTCGCCAGATAGGAAACATTGATCACGATGTCGGAATAACCGGCCGCTTTCAGATTAAACAAATGGTACTCAATCAATGCATGCCCCCCCACCTTCAACAGGGGTTTGGGTGTGTCACGGGTCAATGACATCATGCGTTCACCGCGACCGGCTGCAAGTATCATGGCTTTCATTGATCCAATCATCAGTCTGGCAAGGGTGCAGCGGTGATTACCGGTTCCACGTATTGTCTGATCAAATCCTGCAGCCCGGCAAGTTCGGCATAGCGCTCACAGACATCCATCACATAGGCCAGCACCAGCGGCAGATCATCCAGGTAAGCCGGCTTACCGTCACGATAGTTCAGGCGTGCAAAAATACCCAGCACCTTGAGGTGCCGCTGCACACCCATCAGGTCAAACCAGCGCAGAAAGGTCTGTTCATCCTGATGTTGTAACACACCGGACTGCAATGCCAGTTCATGATAGCCTAGCACCCAGTCCTCGATACGGGAACGAGGCCAGGCGATATAGCAATCACGTAATAATGAGACCAGGTCATAGGTAACAGGACCGGTGACCGCATCCTGAAAATCCAGTATGCCCGGATTGTTTGTTTCGACCCGCATCAGGTTACGTGAGTGGTAATCACGGTGAACACAGACCCCCGGCTGTTCCAGCGCGTTGTCCACCAGTAGCTTGAAGCTGTTGTCCAGCACCGCCTTAATCCCCGCATCGACACTAACGCCTAGATGCCTGATCAGGAACCATTCCCTGAACAGATCCATTTCGGTCACCAGCAACGCCTCCGAATAGGGCGGAAGGTTTTCATAATCAGGCGCACAGGCCTGTAGCACCAGTAACGCCGACATTGCGTCACCATACAGACGATCCACCGTCTGCCCGTCCAGTTCCTGCAAGTACTGGCGGTTACCGAGATCGCTTAACAGCAGCAAACCCTGCGACAGATCCAGTTCAAGCACTTCCGGCAGATTCAGCCCCTGTGCGCGCCAGGCCCGGGAAATGCGTACAAAATCTGTGCAATCCTCCTGTGCAGGCGGCGCATCCATCACGATCCAGCTTTGACCACCCTGGCTGACCCGGAAATAACGCCTGAAACTGGCATCGGCCGATGCCGGTTGTATGCTGTAGTTCCCGAACCGGCCCAGGCTATCCAGCCATGCCAGCACCTGCCGGTAACGATCATCCTGCATCAAACACCTGACCTGACTGAACAGGAATACGGGGCTGTTTTTGTGGTTGAGTCCAGATTAGAATAGTGACAGACAGGGCACTCATACCCGGGGTTCGCAACACAGAACTTGAATTATTCAATTTCATCCGCACAACCGTAACAGAATTAAAGAAAAAACATAATATGCAACCAGTCCCTGCTTGGCCACTCGGGTAATGACAGTGGCTATTAAAAATGTGATCAACGCCTACATCATGTCCTTGCCTGGCACTATGTTGCTGGCAGGTATTGCCTTTGCATTGCCTGGTCATGCCCTGGCCGAGGACGCGACACCGGACAGTCTTGCCTCCTGCCGAACCAGCATTACCACCGAAAAACTGCCGCCACTGGGAGCTGCCGGCACTGATACCCGTATACAGGCTGACAGTAGCAGCGGAACGCTAACCGAATGGCTGTTACAGGGCAACGTGCTGATCGAGAAGGATGAGAATCGGCTGCTAGCCGACCAGGTTACCTATTTCAGTGAGTCCGGGCGCGCCATTTTACAAGGCAATGTGGTCATACAGCAGCCTGACCTGACTATCACCGGAGATTCCGGTGAACTTCATATCAACAGCCACGCGGGCGAGATCCACAGTTCACGTTATGAGCTGCCGTTACGGGCAGGCTGGGGTCATGCAGATGCTATCCATGTGTTGGATCCGCAACACACAGCCATGACAAATATCACCTACTCCACCTGTCTGCCGGACAGGAAAGACTGGGAATTACAAGCCGACAGGATCGAACTGGATCAGGAACAGAGTATCGGCCGGGCAAAAGGGGTGGTGATGCGGTTCAAGGATGTACCGGTTTTTTACGTACCCAGGATGAGCTTTGCGCTGGATGACAGTCGTAAATCCGGTTTCCTGGTTCCCGGACTGGGCCATGATGATGACAGCGGTACCATCGTCACCATCCCGTATTACTGGAACATTGCGCCTAACCGCGACGCTACCATTACACCACGCCACTTTGCCCGACGTGGAACACAGCTGGGCCTGGAATATCGTTACCTGCATGAAAACGGCAAAGGCATACTGGCCGGTGAATACCTGCCGGACGATGAACTGACCCATGACGACCGGGGGGTATTCAGCTATCAGCATAGCAGTCGCTATGCTGGCAACTGGTCTTTGAACGCCAACCTGAATCATGCGTCGGACCGGAATTATTTCGAGGACCTGAGCAGCAATCTAATCCTTTCCAGTATTACCAACCTCGAACAACGCGTGGACCTGGGATGGCGGCGTAACAGCTGGCGCTTGCTGGCCCGCGTACAGGCCTTTCAGCCGGTCGGCGATACCAGCGAAACCTATCGCCGCCTGCCACAACTGCTGCTGGATGGCACGCCAACAGCCAGGTCAGGCGAACTGGAATTTCCACTACATGCCGAACTGGTCCGCTTTGATCATGAAAACAATGTCACCACCGGTAGGCGATATGACATCTACCCGGCAATACGCTATGACTACCGTCAACCGGCCTATTTTCTGACACCCAAACTCGGCTTGCGCCATACCCGTTACGATACCGTTGACCCGGCAGGCCGGCTACCGGACAGCCAGTCCCGTACCGTACCGATCGCCAGCCTGGATAGCGGCCTGTTTTTTGAAAAACAGGCCCAGGTTTTTGGCCGGAACGTGGTGCATTCGCTCGAGCCAAGACTGTACTATTTGTATGTACCTTTCCGCGACCAGGATGACCTCCCGGTTTATGATACAGGTCTGTACACCTTCACTTTTGCACAGATGTTCCGCGAAAACCGTTTTACCGGGCCTGATCGTCAGGTTGATGCCAACCAGCTTAGCGTGGCACTGACCCATCGGACCCTGGATACCGAAACCGGTGATGAAATACTACGTCTCGGCCTGGGGCAGATCCTGTATTTTCGTGATCGTGAAGTGACTCTGCCAAATCGTGCGGTTGCAACACTATCCCGATCCGAGCTGGTTGCAGAGGTCGGCATGCAAATCGGCCGGCACACAAATGCGGCAGCCGCAGCCGTATGGGACCCGGAAGCCGAACAGACCACACGATCGTCGATCCGCATGCAGTATCGCTCTGACAACAGGCACATCCTGAACCTGTCGTACCGGTTTGAGCAGGATGACTTTGAGCAAACAGACCTGTCTTTTATCTGGCAACTGAGCCACAACTGGGCAGGGATAGGACAATGGAACTACGCCCTGGACGATGAACGTACCCAGAATGCATTACTGGGTCTGCAATATGAAACCTGCTGCTGGCTGTTCAGGATAGTCGGTCGCAGCTACCTGCTGGATGAAGACGAAGACCGCAACAATTCCGTATTCCTGCAAATCCAGTTCAAGGGGCTGGGCAACTTTGGCAACCGGGTCGAGGAGTTGCTGGAGCGCACGATTTTTGGCTATCGGGACGATGAAGGCGTACAATAGACCTCCTGTGACCATGGTTTAAACTATATTTTCATTTAATTCAAAGTGTTAAGGCTGTCCAGGAGATGACCCTGTGTCGCCGGAGTAGCTGATGAGCGTTATTCTCAAACCCGCATTATTTTTCCTGATCCCAGCCCTGCTATGCTTACATGCACTCGGCGTCAGTGCCGCCAGCGGCACAGCGGATCGCGGTACAGCTGCGGAACTGGACCGGATTATCGCCGTTGTTAACGATGACGTCATCCTGCTCAGCGAACTGGATGACTTCCTGCGCAAGATTATCCAGCAACTGCGTAGCCGCGGCAGTCGCCTGCCCAGTCTGGAAAACCTGCAACGACAGGCACTGGAACGTATGATTATCCGCCGCCTGCAGTTGCAACTGGCTGAAAGCACCGGTGTCCGGGTCGATGATGACACCCTGAACAAGGCCATACGCCGCATCGCCAGCCAAAACCAGCTGAGTATTGACGAATTGCGTTCCGCCCTGACCCAGGACGGAGTCGATTACGCGGAATTCAGACAGCAGATTCGTGAAGAAATTATCCTGACAAAACTCAAGCAACGCCAGGTCAACAACAAGGTTCGTGTGAACGACCAGGAAATCCAGGACTATCTCGGTGAGCAGGACATGAAACAGTCTGCACACGTGCAGTATAATTACTCACATATCCTGGTTGCATTACCGGAGGCTGCAAGCCCGGAACAAATCGGCGAAAAACGCAAAAAGGCCGAAAGCATACTGGCCAGACACAAGGCCGGTGAAGACTTTGCGGATCTGGCTATATCGATGTCTGACGGGCGCAAGGCACTGGAAGGTGGTGCCCACGGCTGGAAGTCGCCAGACCAGTTACCGACATTGTTTGCTGGTGTCCTGCCCGATATGAAGGCCGGCGAAATCAGTGAGCCCATACAAAGCTTCAACGGCTTTCATATCCTGAAGCTGAACGAAATACGTGGCACCTCGGAAAGACATACGGTAGAACAGACCCTGGCCAGACATATCCTGATTCGCACCAGCGAGGTCGTATCTGACCAGGAAGTAAAACTGCGGCTGGAACAGCTTAAACTGCGCGCCGAAGGTGGCGATAACTTTGCAGAGCTGGCGCGTGCACATTCAGACGACACCCTGTCGGCCAAGGAAGGTGGCAACCTCGGCTGGGTCAGCCCTGGAGACATGGTCCCCCAGTTTGAACAGCAAATGAATGAAACGGTGATTAACCGGATCAGCGAACCGTTCAGGACACAGTTTGGTTGGCATATCGTGCAGGTACTTGATCGCCAGGTACGGGACAATACCGAACAATACCTGGAAAACAATGCCCGCAAGATTCTGCGCAACCGCAAGATTCAGGAAATGACCGAGCAATGGCTGCGTCGCTTACGCGATGAGGCCTATATCGAATACCGCCTGGAAAGCTAAATCACGTTCCCGTGACACACCTTGCACCACCACGTATCGTTATTACGCCGGGCGAACCGGCCGGTATCGGTCCGGACATCAGCCTGGCCCTGATTACATCGAAACCAGACTGTGAAATCGTGCTGGTGGCGGACCGGGACATGCTGCTACAGCGTGCCCAAACACTGGGACTTTCAGTGCCAATGGAAACCGTGGCAGCTGAACAGTTACAGGAACCACCCCGTGCCGGCTGTGTTCGTATTGTAGATGTGAGCCTGGTCACGACGGCCATTCCGGGACATCTAAATCCTGCCAATGCCGCCTATGTCCTGGAGTGTATCAGGGTGGCAACCCGGCTTTGCCTGGACGGAAAGGCCCAGGCACTGCTTACCGGCCCGGTACACAAGGGCATCATCAACCAGGCCGGTATCGCGTTTAGCGGGCACACCGAGTTCCTCGCCGAACTCTGCCACTGCCCACAGGTAGTGATGATGCTGGCCACACCCGGTCTGCGTGTGGCGCTGGCGACCACGCACATCCCCCTGCATGAAGTAGCAGAAAATATATCACACGACTTGCTGGAAGGCGTTATTCGCATCATCGACCATGACATGCGCACACGTTTCGGCATTGCGCAGCCACGTATCAGGATATGCGGACTTAACCCGCATGCCGGGGAAGACGGACACCTAGGCACCCAGGAACGGGATTTCCTCTGCCCGCTGATCACCGAACTCAAGCAGCAGGGGATGGATTTGCAAGGGCCGGTATCGGCAGACACCGCGTTCCTGCCTGATACCCTGTCAAATACCGATGTCATTCTGGCCATGTACCATGACCAGGGCCTGCCGGTACTCAAGTACGCCGGTTTCAGACAGGCCGTGAACATTACACTGGGCCTGCCGGTGGTCCGCACCTCGGTTGATCATGGCACCGCCCTGCATCTTGCTGGAACAGGCAAGGCCGACAGCTCCAGCATGGACTATGCATTGACCGTAGCCATGCAAATGATTTGCTCCAGCCACCATCAGGATGTCGCAACAACGATGTCTGCCGAAAATGAAACATAAGGCGCGAAAAAGGTTTGGCCAGAACTTTCTGCATGATGACAATGTCATCTCTCGTATCATCGGCTCGATCAATCCGTCAGCCAGCGAACATGTCATCGAAATCGGTCCCGGTCAGGGAGCAATTACCCGCCCGCTATTGCAGCGCCTGGACTCGCTGGATGTAGTGGAACTGGATCGTGACCTGGTCGCGATACTGGAACAGCTCGATACGGGTGGCAAGTTGCGCATCCATCAGGCAGATGCACTCAAATACGATTTTTGCCGGGCGGCGGGGACGGAAAAACAAATACGTATCGTGGGTAATCTGCCCTATAACATTTCCACACCGCTGTTGTTTCACCTGTTCACACAGAATTGCATCATGGACATGCATTTCATGCTGCAAAGAGAAGTCGTGCAACGCCTGGCCGCCAACCCGGGTAACAAGCAGTATGGCCGCCTGAGTGTGATGGCACAGTACTACTGTGAAGTTGTACCCTTATTCGATATCGGCCCCGAGAGTTTTGACCCCGCCCCGAAAGTCACCTCGGCGTTTGTCAGGCTGACACCCAGACCAGGCGGACAACGCACTGTAAAAAACATTTCCATACTGAAACAACTGGTCAGCAAGGCCTTTCATCAACGACGCAAGACCCTGCGCAATGCCTTGTCAGGTATTGCCACGATAGCGGATATGGAGGCAGTTGGTATTACACCGGGAAGTCGGGCCGAAACAGTGAGCGTGGAGGATTATGTCGCGCTTGCAAACCGTCTAAACGAAAACTCCGGGTAAAACCCGGAGTCCTCATAACAGAAACAGTTTGAACGAAAGTCCGGTGTCAGCCTGACTTGCTTACCAGCGCTTGCCGATGGACATAAACATCATTGGACCGGTAATGCGATACTGGTCCTGACGGGTACCCAGCAGCAGGTCATCTTCACCCATACCACTGTCCAGCGCCTGGTTAACAGCCGGGTCACGATAACCTACACCCAGGGTCATTTTCATCGCACTTGAGTTTTCCCGATCCAGCAGGCTGGAGGAGGATGAAGGGGTATTGGATATCTGCAGCATGTAAACGCCTTGCTGTACCTGGCCATGCAGGTTTGAAGGCGTCAGCCAGTTAAATCCGGCCTGGTCACGATCGTTATCTTCGCCCCAGTCTACATTCAGATCGATCCCTGAATGGACAGGCGCCGATTCATTCATGAACAACCTGCCCGCATAGTCCTCGTCGGCTTGCGCAAGCGTGGTCAGCAGCATACTAAACAGCACAAAAACCGTTAGCAGCAAGATCGGATGCTGATGCCAAATATGTGTTTTGCGGTAGATCATATCTCAGTCTCCACTCGATTCAGTGGATCAAGATCCTTCTTAACCCGGTAACATCATTAACTTAATTTAATAATGGTTGTTACCTGTTCAAAATTCCGTGAATAAGCTCACAACTCGGCTAAATAAGCCTGGTTTATCCGGCTGATCACGGACATCGCCGTATCGGCCTGAAAGTATTGCCGAATCGTCCACTAATTCATGGATTTATATTAGGCGGAATAAGCAGAAACCCGTATTGATCCAAGTCATACATGGGCCATTAATGAACAAAATGTGACTTGTGTCACATTCTGTCTGTCAACCAATCTGCTGTCGGCTTGTCGGCTACTGTCCACCCTGCATGCCGCTCATTAACGCAGCCACGGGTATCTCCTGGCCATTCAACACCAGCTTGCCAGACTCAAACGTCACATTCATGGTGTACTCACTGTCAGCAAAGACAAGCATCCCCTGGGCCACCAGCGGTGACATTTTCATGGTTACCCTGCTCTTCGCCATCTCCTCGATCATCTCGGGGGTGTGCTCAAGGCTTTCAGCCTCCAGCTCTTTCCTGACCTCCAGCTTCTGCAGTTCAACCAGCAAAGACTCGGGCATATTCAGGTTCAGGTCAGCGATGATCGCCTCGACCAGCAGGAACGGGTTTGCCATGGCCAGTTCATTACTGGCATCGACACGTATACTGCCAACCACATTGAGTTTGCCAAACGGGCTTTCCAGGCTGATGTCCCTGATAATCAGTTCCGGCGCTTTTTTAAGCAGATCCGGTAATACCGAAAACATGGTCGACGCAGCCATCATCGATAGCTGCTCCTCAGGCATATCGGTTTTCTGCAGTTCCTTGAGCTGTTTCTGGATTTTGGCGATAGAGGCGGCGTCCAGGTTATTCAGATCCAGGCTCATCACTGCCGGGCCATATTTCACGCCCTCAATATTAAACCCGTCTATTTTCATAGTCACAGTACTGTTGACCAGCTCACTCGATTCACCCGAGGCTGTTGACCCGGCCTCCATCGACATACCATCGATCGTGACACTTTTTTTGCCTTTGTCCCCGCTCGCCTGGATAGAGACCTTGCTGATCGTGGCACTTGCGTCACCCAGTTCGAGCTCATGGGAGCCGACATAAGTGTCTGTTTCAAATGCCATGTTTTCTATTTTGACCGCACCATCCTCGGCATTGATACTTAACAAAGGCGCGCTCAGATCGATTGCAGTACGGGTATAGCCATTATTGAATACCAGCTGGCCGCTGATGCCGTCCCATTGCAGCTGTGCCTCGCCATCGGCGATATCACCGGTCCAGTTCTCCATCGACAGCTTGCTCTGACCACCTCCGGCCAGCTTGAACAGGGTTTCGATGTCGATCGGCAATAGCTCGTTGGCCTTGTCACCATCCACCTCGTCAACAAAAACAAGCGTATTGACCCGGGAGACCACCGGGCTGAATGATGCACCCATATCGGCGAAAGAGGCTATTGCAACAGGGCCATGGTAAAGCCTGTTCTTGAGCATTACGCCCGGGTTTGCCGCCACCGGCTTACCCGCCTGTACACGGGAATTGGAATAGGCCTCCGCCAGATCACCGGAAATCTCCATGACCACATCCATTTCAGTTGAAAACCATCCTCGTTCAGTTCGCAATACTGTATAATCCAGCATGCCGGATTCAGACAACTTGTCCAGCAGACCAATAAAACGCTTGTCCGCAACAAAACTGAGACCGAAAGGCGCCACCAGAATCACGACCAACGCCACAACCAAAACTGCAATTAGTGATTTTTTCATTATAATTACCTTAGCGAACAGAACTGGATTATTGGTCAGCCACCCTGTACTAGTCAGACAGCATGCCCTTTTATTAATCCGGGCCAAACCAGCTAACAGCATAGCACAGCCGGAAATACGGGAACACAAGCAGCCACCAACGGTGGACAAAACGGATGCTGAAGAATACATTTACCAGGATCCAGACAGCACCATTATGAGAACACCATGACTGAGCAGACAGATAAAGACATACACATCTCTATTGAAACCAGCTACATCGAGGATCAATCCGATCCGCTGAGTGAACGCTATGTCTTTTCGTACACTATCACCATATCAAACGCAGGTAACACACCTGCCAGACTGATCAACCGGCATTGGATCATTACCGACGCCAATGGCGATGTTCAGGAGGTAAGAGGTGAAGGCGTAGTGGGTGAGAAACCATATCTGAAGCCAGGCGAGGCCTTTCGCTATACCAGCGGCACGGTGATGCAGACACCGGTTGGCAGTATGCGCGGCAGCTATGAAATGATCAGTGATGCCAACGAAACCTTTGATGTTGAAATACCGATGTTCACGCTGTCGATACCCGGCGTCCTGCATTAAATACAAACAGTCGTGAGCATCTATGCAATAGGCGATATCCAGGGGTGTCAGCCATCCCTGCTGAAGCTGCTGGATAAGATCAGGTTCGACCCGCAACAGGACCAGCTATGGTTTGCCGGTGACCTGGTCAACCGCGGGCCTGGCAGCCTGGACACCCTGCGCTTCGTCAAAGACCTGGGCGAACAGGCGGTTACCGTGCTCGGTAATCATGATTTACATCTGCTTGCCGTTGCACATGGCTATGCAACGGAACATTCAGAAGACACCCTGACTGAGATACTAAACGCCCCGGACCGGGATGAATTACTCGACTGGCTGCGCATGCAACCGCTGATCCATCATGATCCGGCGATTGGCTACACCATGATCCACGCCGGTCTGCCACCCCAGTGGGACCATGATCAGGCCATCAGCCTGTGTGGCGAGGTAGAAAGCATCCTGCGCAGCACGCATTACACCGAATTCCTGAACAACATGTATGGCAACTACCCGGATCAATGGCAAGAATCACTCGAGGGTTGGGACCGCCTGCGCTATATCACCAATTGCCTGACCCGATTACGTTATTGTAACAAGGACGGCCTGCTATGCCTTTCTGCAAAAGGCAGCCCGGGCAGTCAGCCGAGTGGATTCAAACCCTGGTTTGAAATAAAGAAACGTGCCAGCCGTCAACACCGAATCATATTCGGCCACTGGTCAACGCTGGGTTTCCATGATAACCAGAATATCCACTCACTGGATGGCGGCTGCCTGTGGGGTGGATCCCTGGGCGCAATCCGGCTGGACAAGAAAAAAACAAAGCGTGTCAGTATCGACTGTCCGGAATGGCGCAAGGCCAGGTAGCGTAATTATTGCGATTCTGCCTTGACGACTTCATCAGCCGGCGGCTGCCCGCTACCCAGCAACACCGAGATCCAGTGGGTATGCTCACCATTTTCCAGCGCGAGCTTGGCCAGCATGGTCAACGGTACGGACAGGATCATACCAACCGGCCCGAACACCCAGCCCCAGAAGATCAATGACAGGAAAACGATCAGCGCAGACAGACCCATACCACGCCCCATCACACGTGGTTCGACCACACTGCCAATCACGATATTGATTACGGCATAACCCAGTGCGGCGCCAAGCGCGGCTGGTACACCAAACTGGATCAGGGCAAGCAATACCGCAGGTACCGCGGCGATAATCGAACCGATGTTGGGAATATAATTAAGCAAGAACGCAATCAGGCCCCATAACAGGGGAAAGTCAACGCCCATCACTGCCAGCATCACCGCAACCAGCACACCGGTTGCGAGGCTGGTCATGGTCTTTAAGCCGATGTAATGCTGCACGCTGGCCAGGAAATGATCGATATAATCGAATTTCACTCTGCCGGAGTTTGCGATCGCCTCCAGCTTGCCTGGAAAACTCGAGGCCTCCAGCAGAATCAACAAAACTGTAAACAGGATCAGAAAGGCATTGGTAAACAGATTGCCCAGACCATCCAGCATCCTGTTTACCAGCTTGATGGCCGAACCCGGATCAAAGGCCTCGCGGATGCCGGTACTGGACAGCTCAACGCCCATACCGGACAACCATCCGATAAACCCATTGAACAGCTGTTGCAGCTTGGCCTGGTAACCCGGCATCGCGCTGCTGAAACTCTGCACCGATGTGCCGACGGCCAACATTAACAGGAAACCAATCAGCAGGACAGCAAGCAGAATAATCAGTACGGCCAGCACTGCCGGAACACGTCGGCGCGTCATCCAGGCCAGCGGTGGTGCGCAGATAATCGCGATAAATACCGAGAACAGGAAAGGTACGATGATTGAGGCGGCGGCCTTCATGCCGGCGATCACCACTACCAGCGCGGCAAGGGTCAGCAGGACAGAAGTGGCCTTGAAAGTAGTATCGGACATATCGATATAACAACCTCTTTGGATCGGTTTTTTGTTATTACTGTAAAACGTTTCTATACGGGTAGCTTAAGCCCTGTACCACCCAGCCCACAGTAACCCATCGGATTCTTGGCCAGGTACTGCTGATGATAGTCTTCGGCATAATAGAACTCGGCTGCGGGCAGGATTTCCGTGGTAATGTCCCCAAGGCCATTCTGCAACAGCACGGACTGGAAGCTGTCACGTGTCGTCAATGCCGCGGCACGCTGTTCATCTGTAAAATAATAGATACCCGAGCGATATTGGGTCCCGATATCATTTCCCTGCCGCATACCCTGGGTTGGGTCATGTGACTCCCAGAATAGGCTCAGCAAGCAAACATAATCAACCGCTCCGGGATCATAGACCACCTGCACAACTTCATTGTGTCCGGTCTGCCCGCTACAGACTTCCTGATAGCTGGGATTCGGTGTCAGACCGGCTGCATAACCAACCATGGTCGAGTACACGCCCGGTAGCTCCCAGAATTTCCGTTCCGCTCCCCAGAAGCACCCCATGCCGAACAACGCGAGCTGCAACCCTTCCGGAAAGGGTGGCTGCATACGATGACCGTTGACTGTGTGCTGTACCGCCACCGGCATCCGCTCATCCCGTCCTGGCAATGCGGTATCAGCAGTTGGTAGCGACAAGGTTTTCATATAGGTGTCTCCCTGAACTCCCCGTTCATTGTCCAATTGACACAAAGGGGCCGATGAACAGATATAACAGAAAAATGATAATGGCGATATAGAATACAAAGGTAAGTGGGGCCTGCCTGATCCTGTCTGCAAGCGTTTCATACTGACCGGTACTTTTTCGCTGTTCGTATTCACGACGCATACGGACCGATCGTTCCTCCTGATAATCATCAATCAGTTTTCTGGCCTGATCATACTGGTGTTCATCATCAAGCCAGATCGCCGGCATGGATATCCCCCAGTTACCGGCAGAGGTCTCGTAGTAGTCTATACCATGACGGGATAATAGCTGACGGACATCCTCGGCCTCGTCCTCCGGCACCCCCCGTAAGCCAAATAACTTTTTAGCCATTTCCGGGATACCCGCCAGGTGCCTGACGTTCATAGCTCACATAGATACAGGCGTATGCGTTTTCTTCATCCTTGTCTGATGCCTCCCTGCCCGTTTCATGCCAGACGCTAAGGTCCAGTTCCGGGAACCAGGCATCTCCATTAAACCTACCCTGAACAAAGGTCAGGTACAGCCGGTCAACCAGGTCCAGGGTCTGTCCATAAAAACTGGCACCACCGATGATCATGGCCTCGTCAACCGGGCCTGCTTCATCCAGCGCCTGCTCCAGCGAGCCGACCATCACGGCACCGGGAGCCTGGTACTGACTGTCGCGGGTCAGCACGATATTCTTACGTTCAGGCAATGGCCGGGAACCGAAAGACTCCCAGGTCTTGCGTCCCATCAATATAGGCTTACCCAGGGTATGCCGGCGAAACCATTTCATGTCGGCCGGCAGGCGCGGCCACGGCAGGTCATTATCGGCGCCGATCAATCTATTCTGATCCATCGCGGCGATTAACGAAACGATTCTGGGTCTGGACTGACCACTCATACCAGGCTGCTCTCCATTAAATGTGACATTCCGTCATACTCTAGCTTGCCGATTGTTTCAGAATTCTGGCAGCAGGTCGATAATCTGATTAGTAACAGCGACTATCTTGTACCGAGCATGGAAATCAACAGTATTGCAACACTCGCCAGCAACCAGGCCCAGGCCAGTTTCGCTACCCAGGCGGAGGTACTGTTGCTGAAAAAGGCCATGGAGATCCAACAAAGTTCAGCCCTGGCGTTACTGGAGGCCATACCACCGGCACCGACGGCTGACGCAAACCCGGCGGTAGGCCGGAATGTCAATGTCTACGCCTGACAGTACCCGCTACTAAACTGCCATCGGCGCCTTGATTGCCGGATGATGTTCATAATCAAGCAGGCGCACATCGTCCATAGTAAAGTCTTCCAGCCGCGTAATCTCCGGATTCAACCATAAACTTGGCAAGGCCTTGGGCTCACGGGCCAGCTGTTCCTGTACCGCGTCGAAATGGTTGTTATAGATGTGTACATTACCGAGGCTGCCAACCACCTCGCCTGGCCGGTAACCGCAAACCTGTGCCAGCATATGGGTCAGTACCGCGTAACTGGCAATATTGAAGCTCAGGCCCAGAAACAGGTCGATGCTACGTTGCGACCACATCAGCGACAGGGTACGGTCACGTGTGTTGGCATAAACCTGGAACCCCATATGACAGGGCGGCAGACATTGCTGGTCGGTCTCGCCAGGATTGTAGGCCCAGACCAGCATACGCCGGTCGGTCGGATTGCTGTTCAGGGTATCTACCAGATTCTGCAACTGGTCCACACCGGCGCCATCCGGACGCAGCCAGTTACGCCACTGCACCCCGTAAACACGTCCCAGGTCACCGTCAAACCGGGGCTTGCCCGCCCCTTTCCAGTAATCCGCCTCATAGTTCGCATCCCAGATATGGCAATTGTTTTTCTGCAGGTCATGGATATCCGAGCTGCCACTGATGAAGAACAGCAATTCGGCCAGCATGGTCTTGAACGCCAGACGCTTGGTGGTCAATGCCGGAAACCCGGCCTGCAGATCAAACCGGACCATACGACCGAACACCGAGCGGGTGCCGACGCCGGTGCGGTCCTGCATGTCCACGCCCTGCTCGATCACATCGCGTAACAAATCCAGATAGGCCTTCATGCCGAAACCCGATCGCGTTTATACGCGAGGACCAGCAACAACATACCCAACAGGATCATCGGCGCAGACAGGACCTGGCCCATCGTGACCCAACCGAAAGCCAGATAGCCCAGGTGCAGGTCTGGTGTGCGTACAAACTCGACCGCGAACCTGAACAGACCATAGAACAGCAAAAACATGCCGGATACCGCCATCGTCGGACGCGACCTTGCCGAGTACATCCACAAGATGATAAACAGCAACACACCCTCGAGCACGGCTTCATACAACTGGCTGGGGTGCAATGCCGGCAGTGCCGGTGTTACCTGCATCGCCCAGGGCAGGTCGGACGGGCTGCCCCAGAGCTCGCCATTAATAAAGTTACCGATACGTCCGAGGCCAAGGCCGATAGGTACCAGCGGCGCAACAAAATCAGTGATCTCGAAAAAGCGGCGCTCCAGCCTCCTGGCAAACAGCCACATCGCCAGCATGACACCCAGCAGACCGCCATGAAAGGACATGCCGCCTTCCCAGATCCTGAGCAGACTGACCGGGTCTTCAAGAAACCCGGAGAATCCATAGAACAGGGTATAACCCAGCCGACCGCCGAGTATCACCCCGAGGGCGATATAAAAAATAATGTCGCCGACCTGTTCCGGTTTTAGCGGGCTGAATTCCTTTCTGGCACGTACACGCCCCAGGTACCAGGCGCAGAAAAACCCGACCAGATAGGTAATGCCGTACCAGTGCACATCAATCGGACCAAGGGAAATCGCAACAGGATCTATATCAGGATAACGTATCATGGGTACAGCAGTTTACCACGTCCCGGGGCTTTTTCATGCCGGTCCTGATCAAGCTGCACCGGGACGCAACACCCGGGCGAACACTGCCTTCAGGTAGGCCGTCTCCGGGATCGCCGGATGTACCGGGTGGTCCGGACCCTGCTGACCCTGCTCCAGCACAGAAAGCCAGGCACCCTGCTGGCGCGAGGCCCGCAGCAATATCCGCGTCAGCTCTTTCGCGGCCAGATGAAACGAACAGGAGGCCGATAACAGCAGGCCATCATCGACCAGTACCCGCATCGCGCGTTCATTCAGGCGCTGGTAGGCCTCGATACCAGCCTTGTGATCCTTGCGGCGTTTGATAAATGCCGGCGGGTCCAGCACCACGATATCGAAACGCTCTCCGGCATCTATCAGTTCCCGCAGCACATCAAACGCATCCCCGTGGCGCGTTTGCACCCGCTCCGCGCAGCCATTCAGGGCGGCGTTGTCATGCACACCCTGCAAGGCGCTGGCGGAACTGTCCACACAGGTCACCGAACTGGCGCCGGCGCAGGCCGCCTGTACGCCCCAGGCACCGGTATAACTGAACAAATCAAGCACCCGGTAACCGGACACATAACGGTTCAGACGCGCACGGTTTTCACGATGATCGTAGAACCAGCCGGTCTTCTGTCCCTGTTTGAGTGGCGCCGAGAAGCGCACACCGTTCTCAACAATCTGTACCTGGTCGGCAACTTCTCCCGAGGCGACGCGTTGATAGCGAGGCAAGCTTTCACGCTCACGATGATTGCCGTCATTACGCAGCAGAATCCCGGCCGGTTGCAGCTCCTGCTCCAGGGCCTCGATAATGATATCCAGCAAGCGCTCCATGCCCGCCGTGGACACCTGAACAACCAGTACCTGGTCAAAACGATCCACCACCAGGCCAGGACAAAAATCGGATTCACCGTATATCAACCGGTAAAACGGATCCTTATATATACGCATGCGCAGAATCAGGGCCTGCCGGACACGTTCACGCCAGAACTCGACCGTCTGTACAGGGTCTAATCGTCTGCTGAGCAAACGCGCACACAGCAAGGCCTGCGGGTTGATATAGGCGGTACCAAGCAAATGACCACTGCTGTCCTCAAGCCGGACCAGATCACCCGCGTTAAACACGTTCAATGGGCTGTATTTGGTATTGATTTCGTTGCTATAAATCCATAAATGCCCCGAACGCAGGCGCCTGTGCTCATTTTTGTTGAGTCGCAAAACGGGTAATTTCGCATTGATTTCAGGTGCTTTGCTAATAGTCATTTAGTAAAAATCCATATATTTATCTAGTATAGTGTTAGGGTATAATAAAACCTGTACAAGTTGATACTCCATCAAATATCAATGCCAAGCTGCTGTATTTCAGGGATAATCCAGCTATAAAAAGTAGATAGTATGTACGGACTGATTATTGATTATGATGATGACCATACCGAAAGGTTGGAACTGAGTCGCGGCACCGTCACCATCGGTCGCCGTCATGATAATCAGTTGCGCCTGCTCGATCCAAAAATCAGCGGCCGTCATGCCCGCATCGTCTGGCTGTACAACAAACCCTATATCCAGGACCTGAACAGTACCAATGGCACCTATGTCAACGGTGAGCGCGTCAGGCAGCACACCCTGCTGGATGGTGACATCATCACCCTGAGCTCTGTCACAATCAAGTTCATTCAGGAAGAAAAACTCAAGAAAAAGGGCTTCAAGCAAAAGATCAACAATAGCGCCAAACCCGCCGATACCGACGAATTCAGCGAGTTACTCAACCGCCTGCCGATCCCGGAAAGCATCAAGTGGTTTGCGCAGGACGCCAGCGGCTACTGGTGGGGCTTTGAGGCGAAACCGCAACGCACCGAACAGGGATGGATCGAGAGCGACATGAGCAACTACATCAAGCTGGCCAAAGGGGTGGTAAACGAGTCCTGGTCAAGCTCGCTGCGTAGACGTTAGTCCGCCCTCCCCGCACGGCTAAAACGTGACCAACAAACTGGCCAGGGAAACCAGCCCCTATCTGCTACAACATGCCGACAACCCGGTGCACTGGCAGCCATGGGGCGAACGGGCGCTGCAGCAGGCACGCGATGAAAACAGACCGATATTGTTGTCGATAGGTTACTCCGCCTGCCACTGGTGCCATGTCATGGCCC
Organism: uncultured Gammaproteobacteria bacterium; assembly: GCA_947258795.1. Taxonomy (GTDB): domain Bacteria; phylum Pseudomonadota; class Gammaproteobacteria; order DRJJ01; family DRJJ01; genus DRJJ01. The sequence continues at coordinate 198,956 of CAMYJU010000008.1, forward strand.
ATGAGTCGTTTGAAGACCCGGACACCGCCGATTTGATGAATCGGCTGTATGTCAACATCAAGGTGGACCGCGAGGAGCGGCCGGACCTGGACAAGATCTACCAACGTGCACACCAGATGCTGACCCAACGCCCGGGTGGATGGCCCCTGACCCTGTTCCTGATGCCTGACGACCAGGTCCCGTTTTTTGCCGGCACCTACTTCCCGAAAACCCCGCACTACAATCTCCCGGCGTTCAGTGAGCTGTTAAAGCGCATCAGTGATTATTATCACCAGCACCGCGATGAGCTGGACAAACAGAACCGCTCGCTGATGGATGCGTTTGCATCACTGCAGCTACCGGCACCGGCGGATGACCTGCAGTTGACCTCTGCGCCAATGGATATCGCTCGCAAGCAACTGGAAAACAGTATGGACTGGGAGCACGGCGGCTTTGGCCAGGCGCCGAAGTTTCCACACCCGACCAATATCGAACGACTGCTGCGGCACTGGTCTGCAACCCGGGGGCAGGACCGGCGGGCGCTCGATATGGTAACGCTGACACTGGATAAAATGGCACTGGGCGGTCTGCAGGACCAGCTGGGCGGCGGCTTCTGCCGATACTCGGTCGATGAATTATGGATGATCCCGCATTTTGAAAAAATGCTTTACGATAATGGTCCGCTGCTGGCCATCTATTGCGATGCCCTGGCTGCAACCGGCAATGCCTTGTATCGGCAAACCGCACAGTCCACGGCCGACTGGGTGATGCGTGAAATGCAATCGCCGGAGGGCGGCTACTATTCCAGCCTGGATGCCGACTCGGAAGGCGAGGAAGGCAAATTCTACAGCTGGTCACGCAAGGAAGTGCAAGAACTGCTGGACAAGCAGGAATACCAGGTCGCGGCATTGCGCTATGGTTTCGACCGCAAACCCAACTTTGAAGGCGAGTGGTACCCGCACAGCTTTACGGAATGGCCGGTACTGTGCAGGAAAACCGGCCTTGAACCCGATCAGGCCGGTGAGCTACTCGACCAGGCCCGGGCAAAGCTGTTCACTGCACGTCAGTCGCGCATAGCGCCGGGTCGGGATGACAAGATCCTGACCTCCTGGAACGCGCTGATGATTCGCGGCCTGGCCATTGCGGCCCGCCGGCTGCTACAACCGGAACTGATCGACTCCGCGTTCAGGGCGCTGGACTTCATCCGTGCCACGCTGTGGCAGAACAATCGCCTGCTGGCAACATACAAGGATGGCCGCGCCCATCTGGACGCTTACCTGGATGACTATGTATTCCTGATCGACGCGATCCTGGAATGCCTGCAAACCCGCTGGCGAGACGCTGAGCTGGATTTTGCACTGCAACTGGCCGACCAGGTGCTGGAACGTTTTGCAGACGAGCAACGTGGTGGTTTCTACTTTACCGCCAGCGATCACGAGCAGTTGATCGACCGTTCCAAACCACTGTCTGATGAATCAACACCGGCCGGTAACGGTATTGCCGCACTGGTATTGGGCAGGCTTGGCCACCTGACCGGCGAGCCACGCTATTTGCAAGCCGCCGAGAATACGCTGCGCACCGCCTGGTCATCGATCATGAACCTGCCCTATGCACACAGCTCGCTACTACATGCACTGGAAGAATACCTGACGCCGCCACAACTTATCGTCCTGCGCGGAACCCCGGACACCCTGGCACTATGGCAACAACTGTGTCAGCGGGACTACGCCCCCGGGCGCATGGTATTTGCTATCCCGGATGATGCGCAGAACCTGCCCGCCCTGCTCGCCGAACGCAGACCGGCAGACCAGGCCATCGCCTATGTCTGCGAGGGCATACAGTGCCTGCCACCTTTCACGACACGGGAAGCGCTGGAGGAGTATTTTCAAAACAACCAGGCGACTAATCACTAACTTGCAGTCATTGCGGGATGCCTTGACCCATCGGAGATGGGTAAGGTACGGATGACGAACGCTGAAAGCGTTCTCTGCGACAGCGACGAAACAATCTATCTGCCTGGTTGCCTGACGGCGGTAGATTGCTTCACTTACAGCATAGAACCTCTTCGGGTCTCATTATGCATAACCTAACCGCCGTCCCGGCGGTTCAGGCCATTTCGCAATGACGACTTTTTTATTTAGAACTAAACCAGATATCCCCGTACCAGGCCATCGCGCTTTTACCTGAGTTATCGGTATCAGTCATGATCGCGACCGCATCAATATAGCGCGGGGTATTGCCGAGATAGGTCTTCAGGTCCTGTTGTATATTTCGTTTGTAGCTACGCCATTGGCCTGCATGCGTGGCACCGCTTTCTACCGCCAACATCACCGTCTGGCCTGAAAAGGCATTCGGCCAGCTTGACCCGGTCGGCTGACTCCCGGACCAGACATAGTTCAGTGCCCGCGACTTCCAGAATCGCCATCCGCTATTAACGATGACATACATGCGTGCCGCATAATCATCACCATTTCGGGTCTGTTCGTCCAGACCCGTAAGTGGCGCCTTTAGCTTCCAGCTCCAGTTCAGGTACGGCGTCTGGTACAGGTCTATACGCACTTTCCTGACAAAACCGGATGCCGCGGCATGGCTGTCGGCACGCAACACCTGGCGTCCCTGCTCGGTAACAATGCGATAGCCGGTATGACCGGAAAAACTTTTCTCCTGCCAATCCGCCAGCTCACCACTGCTGAATTTGCCAACAAAATTTCTGTCCGACGCAACTGCGGGCGAGATCAGCAGCAACATAGTCAACCATTTGATCACACTAGTTCTGTTTGCGCCTGACAAAATAACGCTCCATCAGGTCAGACTGATCAAAATGCCGGCGCCCGACAAACGCCGTCGCATGATGCCCCCACTGCCGCATCGCGCCGGGCCTGAGCACCCCCATCGGCCACAGGTAAACACTCTCGAGCCGCTCACTACCCGGAACCAGCCCCTGGGAATCAAACAAACTGTTTGTATAGCCATCACTGCCAGGAAGACGCCGTAGCTCATCGTAATCATGCAGCACATAGCGCTCGATATCAGTACTGACCGCCTGTGCCCGCACACGTACCAAGTCATGTGAACCGGCCGTGACGTACAAATGCATGCGTTGTCCGGCCTTTAGTGTTGCTACATGCTGTGGAACCAGAATCGCCTCTTCCAGCTCGTCTGAACCTGATGACTCGGTGTTCGACCTAAACAAGCGGTCCGTCGGAAAAAACAAATGATAGCAGCCACAATTATGCATACTGTCATACACCAGCGCCTGGCCATCGCGGTCCAGAGTCACTCGCCAGGTAATCCCATCCAGATGTCCTGCCAGGGTATCCACGGCTGACTCGGCCGTACGCCCCGAAAACCAGATCGTATACACCAGCTGCAGCAGATTCTCTCCATTAAAACGTGTATGACTGAGCAGGGTATACACAACCGGATGTCCGGTATCGACCGATGGAAACTCATGATCATCTTGCCAGTACGGCCTGCCGATCAGGTCATTGTCCGTTGTCTGGCCTATGATCCATAAGGTCATTGTCCGTTGTCTGGCCTATGATCCATATCGGCGCATAGTTCCGGAATAGCTGCTGGGCCTGCTGCGCAGTCGGCAATGGAATACGCAGGGGATTACGGCTGCTTTCCTGCATCAGAGAACGCAATTGGCCGGCATTCAGATAGTGATCCGCTTGCGGACCATAGACCATGCGCGCCCCTGACGGGATTAAATCATCCACTGGAAGCCGGTATTGTTGATGGGTAAATGCCGCAAGCTCGTTGATGCCTCTCAGGGCTGCATGGCGGGTCAGGGTATACAGACCAAAAACCCGTTTCCAGTCCTGGTAGTTGTCCTCGACGAGGACTGCCTGCCTCAACTTGCGCGCCTCCGGCCCGGCCGGTCCCTGTTCGACCAGTAACTCCCCGCAGTGGCTGACCGCCTCCATGGTACCCAGGTTTGACAGCTGGTCCGGTTTAACCCGGGTCACAAACACCTGCCAGTCCGTATCCAGATGCCCCCATTCAATCCGGCGGGCACGCAGATCCTGCTCGCGCATAAGTTCCAGCCACTGCCGCCAGCCAGCCGCGCCCAGTGGCTGGTTGCGGAATGAGGCGAGGAAACGATTGGCGCGTAAATACGGATAACCGGTCACCGGCCTGGCCTGCACATCGG
>CAMYJU010000009.1:0-138350 GCA_947258795.1 uncultured Gammaproteobacteria bacterium
CAGATTTCTGGGTCAGATGAATTATCCGAACTTGAACAGGCAGATCATCCAGCGAATGATCGGCCATGCTGACTGCCATTAATAGTATCAATGCCTGGCTTCTGTCTGGATAATCGTTTGCAAACTGCATTGCGGAAGATCCGCCGGCAGAACCACCTACGACTACGACGCTGTCGATATTCAGGTGATCCAGCAGAGTTGCGTATGCAGCGGCCTGGGATTTTATGGATGCTCCAGGTGGGATGGGTGAATTGAGGTAACCAAAACGTGAGACCGATATAATTTTGTAGCCATCACCCAGAAGGCCTGCTCCCGCCCAAAGGCCCTGATCAAAACCACCCCCAGCACCGTGTAACAAAAGCACCGGAATGCCGTCTCCTTTCACGGAATATTCAATTGTGTATTTGTCGGTACGCAGGATTTTGCTGTCGCCAGCGATTCGATCATGTGCGGCCTGCATATCACGCTTGAAGCTGGGGTAACTTACGAGTACTGACAATACGATCACCAGGATTAGAATGGTGACAACGATCTTCAGGAATTTTGTTACTTTTCTATTCAACACACCACCTCAATAGGAATGCTTATTTTTTTGGCTCGACATACTATTTTTTTACTGAAACGTTTCAGAGTGATTATAGCGATCTGTTTAAACTCTCTGGTCATATGAGCTTGATCTATGAATCCATTATCAAGCGCCAACTCCAGCAAGTCAGTATTAGGATTGCTCTTAAGCAAGCTAATCGTATTATTAACCCTTAAAATTCTCTGAAACCGTTTTGGTGACATACCAACCTATTTTTGAAATTGACGTTCAAGTTGACGTTGACTAAGTTGAATGTCATCACTTATTGCATCAATTGTATGCGCCTCCTGAATGACGCTCAAGGAACGCAATCATACTTTTACTCCAAGTTAAAACTTGAGACTAAGCTTTGTTCAGGAGTATTTATTGAATATTTCCGACATCGGCAAAGGCAATTAACGTCGCAAATCAGTCGACACTAAAAGCAGCGCAGCGGTGCTTTTTGGGGTCGGCTGTAATATATGCATGGACACCCCACATAAGGTTGACAACCGGTCGACTAAATCTCATCATATTATTTGAATAAGGAACCCAGATGGTTAAAGGAGTTAACCATGCCCAAACCCCTCTATACCCAGATCTTACTGAATTTTGAGATGGACACCCATACCTGTTTTCATTAGATTCAATAGTGGTATTGTATTATCGATTCAGCAGAAGTTGAATGATATCCAGTTATTTTGTCTATTAGGAAATACTAAAACTAATATATGGAGTTAATAAAATGACTATTTTTAATCAAGAGTTCTTAATTTTTCCAGAAGAAGTTCACCGCATGGGTAATTCTAGATCACACCGATTAACAAACATAAAAGTCGGTGAGGTAAATACATTCGAGCTTAATGGCGTTACAATGATTAGAGCAAACGGTAAGGGTGTTAGTTTGTACACATGGGAAAAGGTACTAGAAAAGGGATTGACAGGGTTTGCATGGAAATTTGAAAAACATACTCATGTCGTTAAGGGTTTAATTTTGGTAAATGATGAGCCTGGTCACTACATGCTCTGCCCAGATAAAAATATGCCACTGGATGAATACAAAGGTCATTTAGAGAGGATGGGTGTTAGCTGCGCAAAGTACATGAAAGTTAAAAAAGATGGTCTCATACAAAAGGTATAAAAATGAAATCTGTTTTAAAATCAATTAACATTGAGCTGACCGAAGGAAATGTACGTTATGTACTGCACGCACTTCGTGAGCTTGAAGCGCAATGTCAAAAAATTATAGACGATTCTGACGCGGATGAAGATGAACAAGCGGATTGTGCTGAAGATATCATGCAAATATCATTAGCGTATGAAAAGATAGAAAATCTAGCTGTTGCCGCATTCGGCGAAAACGTCTTGATATGCACACATGAAACTCTATAAATGCTTTTACGCAAGGACACCCATCATAAAAAAATAGCCAAACAGTCCAACTCTGGCGTGCGCGACTGATGTATATCAGATGGTTTATACGCGCACTCAATGAATCCATTGCCCGGCAGGCCAATGCTGAAGACCAATGTAGCGGCCGCTTTTGGGAAGGACGCTTCAAATCGCAAGCCTTACTGGATGAAGCTGCCCTGGCCGCGTGTATGGCCCAAGTAGTATGGACACCCACCCCAAATTTGACAAGCAATCAACACAGGCTCACTATATTATTCAGTCAAAGATCACTATTTTGGTTAAAGGAGTTAACCATGCCCAAACCTCGCTATACCCAGGTCTCACTGGCGGCCACCCCGTATTATCATTGCGTCTCACGTTGCGTCCGTCGCGCCTTTCTGTGTGGTACTGATGTGCAAACCGGCCAGAACTACGAACACCGACGCCAGTGGATCGAAGACAAGATGCTGGAATTGGCCGATATCTTTGCACTCGATGTGTGCGCTTATGCCGTGATGTCCAATCACTATCACGTTGTACTACATATCGACTCAGAACAGGCCGAAAACTGGACTGAAAAAGCGGTCATTGTGCGTTGGCACCGGCTATTTGCTGGTAACCTGCTCTCACAACGTTTTGCTTGCGGTGAGGCCCTATCCAAGACAGAGACGAAACTACTTAAAAAATCAGTCAATCTCTGGCGTGAACGTTTGATAGATATCAGCTGGTTCATGCGCGTGTTAAATGAAGCCATTGCCCGCCAGGCCAATACAGAAGACCAATGTACGGGGCGCTTCTGGGAAGGTCGCTTCAAATCCCAGGCTTTGCTGGATGAGGCGGCCCTGGCTGCCTGTCTAGCTTATGTGGACCTTAACCCGATTCGTGCGAACATGGCGAAAACACCGGAAACTGCTGATCACACGAGTATTAAACGGCGTATCCAACACACCCTAAAGGTATCCCAACCAAATCATCCAAAGCAGCAGGTTACCGGGTTAATGCCGTTTGTCGGGTACCCAAGAGAGAATATGCCTAAGGGTGTACCTTTCCGGTTAACGGATTACCTGGAACTGGTTGACTGGACTGGCAGGATCCTGAGAGAAGATAAACGCGGTTCGATAGCTGAGCAATTACCACCGATCCTCGATAGACTGAATTTCGAGACTAAACACTGGCTTTACCTGAGTAAACACTTTGAGTCACCCTTTAAGGGGCTAGTCGGATCCGCTCACCAACTCAAACAGGCCTGTCGTGCGTTGGGTTATGAACGCATGCCTGGGCGCCGTAGCTGTGAGCTGTTCTTCCCGTAAGCATTAAACGACCTCTCTATACAAACAATCCTTTATCAGTGAAAAACTGAGGACGAAGGCTATTTTGTATTTCAGTATTGAGGGCCGGTTTTGATTATTCATGTCATATGAATGTCTGCGAATGACATCGTTGCGCCACTAAACCGTATTTTGAGGAATATTTGATCCTTGTTGGGGACGTGTAATTGTTTTGTATCTATCTATTATTATGGATGTCCATTTATATTTTTGATTAGCAAATCCACCACTAGAAAAACCTACGTTTTCTCTTTCGAGCAGAATCGTAACGTCAGTATCAAATTTTTCTACGTCTACATGACCAAGCTCACAATAACACATGAGTTTGATTGCAAACTCCAACTGACGAAATGCGTATTCCACATCTTGTAGTGCGTTTTCTAATGTTTCCATATCATGTAACAGTGCATTAGCCGAACGTTCGTAATTTACAGTACTAGCCGAACGTTCGGCTATTTCTTTTTAACATTTCACATCTAATAAGCCTAGATTATCAGGGTTATTCCTTTTTTTCACTTAACATTCATTAATCCCCCACTACCCTGGCATTTTTTATCTCTGGAACATTAATAATTAATTTATAAAATTCAAAGGTATATATCACGTATGGGTTTTTACCGCCGTACTTTTTCATTCTTATCCTGTATCGACCACACTACGCTGATCAAGAATCTGCACTCAGAATCGTTGAAAGCTTGCCATGTGGCTCAATACATAAAATGGAAAATACGAACACCAGGATACTTTTTCATGGTTATAGCAGTTCTATAGTTGTTATTGGATACGTATAACCAATGAAAAAACGGGGCAGGTAAAAATTGTTGTGAATACCAGAAATTTTTTTTAATCACAATTTATAGCAAGCTACTGAAAATTGAATTTTCAATCAGGCCTGGCTATCCAGCGCTGCCTGCTGGTCCGCCGGCACAGGCTGATACACTGACTCCAGTACCTCAACCAGCGGTATCGGTTCTGCCAGCCAGTTACCCTGTCCGTAATCGATACCCAGTTCTTCCAGGCGCTTGTTGATGTCTTCGTTTTCGACGTATTCTCCGATGGTACGCAGGCCCATGACGTGGCCGATATAGTTCATCGATGAGACCAGCGCATAGTCAACCGGGTCGAAGGGCATGTTACGGATGAACTCACCGTCGATTTTCAGGTAGTCCACTTTCAGGTTTTTCAGATAGGAGAACGAACTCAGGCCACTGCCAAAGTCATCCAGTGAGAAACGTACGCCCTGTTTTTTGAAGGTTTCGATAAACACGACCGCCTCGGAAAGATTGGTGATCGCGGCGGTTTCGGTAATCTCGAAAATAATGCTGGATGCCAGTGCCGGATATTTATCCAGCAGGGCCTCGACGAATTCACGCATGCGCGCATCGCCGACGGACTGGCCGGACAGGTTCAGTGAGAAAGAGGCTTTATTGTTTGCATGATCCCCTTCCCTGCTGTTCGTCAAGGACTCGGCAATCATCGGGAAGGCGGTCATCAATACCCAGCGATCCAGATCTGCCATCAGGTTATAGCGTTCGGCGGCATGGATATACTTGGCCGGTGTGACAATATTGTCATCGTCGTCCAGCATCCGCAACAGGATCTCGTAATGCGACTTGTCCCGGTTGTCCGGATTGACCGGCATGATGTGCTGTGCATATAACAGAAAACGCTTTTCGGAATAGGCATGGGTAATCAGTTTTGCCCAGTCACGTTCACCCTGGCGTGTCTGGCTGGCGTCATCCGCCTCATGGAATACATAGGCCTGGTTACCTCCGCGGTCCCTGGCGATATGACAGGCCAGATCGGCATGGTTTATCGCCTCGATCTTGTCACTGGTGCGACTGGTGATACTGACCAGGCCGATGCTCAGGCTGGGCTCGAAGACCTTGGTACCCTCGCGGAAACGGTAATCCTGCACCAGTTCGATAAACTCACTGGTCAGCTCTACTGCATATTCCACTCGACAATCGAACAGCAACAATCCGAAATAGCTGCCGTCCAGACAGGCGAAACTGTCTCCTTCCCGGATCTTGGTCTTGATCAGCGACGCGATCTGTTTGATCAGGCGTCCGGTGGCGACCTGGCCACAGGTATCACTGACCAGTACCAGTTGATCGACCTCCATAAAACACAGTACGTGTTCTTTATGGTTGTTGTCGATCAGTTGCTTGAGTCTGCGTTCAAACTCCCGCCTATTGATCAGACCACTGATTTCATCATGGGTCGCCTGGTAAGCGAGCAGCTGGGTCAGTTTTCTAAGCTGACTAACATCCTGGAACACCATTGCACAGCCAATAATGGTGTCTTCATGATCACGTAATGGTGACAGGGTATAATTGATCGAAATACGCTTGTCGCCAGTCAACAGCACCAGATCGGTATCACCGGCGATGGTCTCACCGGTCCGTATCACCTGGTCGAATGGGATCTTGTGAGACTCGCCACGCGTATTCTCGATCGGGATGACCAGGTTGGCCGGTGTACTGCGTACCGTATGGATATCCAGAGCGGTCATTTTTTCAGCAACCGGGTTCATGTACCAGATACAACCATGTAGATCTGTACTGACCACGGCATCGGCAATGGAATGCAATGTCATATCGCCCTGTAACTGGATGGAGGGTGTTTCCGGGCTTAGTGGTTGTTGTTTCTGTCGATATAGCAGTATCAGTACTGCGAACATGCTGCAGGCCGCAATAACATTGCTGGTAATACTAATTTGATCCGGTATAGCGATAAACATACCCGCGATCACGGGTAGTAATAAAAAGCTCAGGGCCAGCAGTATGAGGGCTTTGACTACAGTCATTCTATGCTCTGATTTCCAGGTAATAGTCTCAGGGCATCCCTGCCATATCTGGGGTTTATTCTAACAAAGATTCCAGTGTCGCTTCATCAATTATCTTGATACCCAGCGCCTGCGCTTTTTGCAGTTTGGAACCGGCCTTGTCACCGGCTACGACAAAATCGGTTTTGGCTGAAACACTGCCGCTGACCTTGGCGCCCAAGGCCTGCAAACCTTGCTTGGCCTCATTACGCGTCATCTTTGTCAGCGTGCCGGTCAGCACAAAGGTCTTGCCCTGCAATGACTGGGTTGATTCATCAACAGCCTCAATGGCTGGCCAGTGCACACCGGCTTTCAGCAATTTATCGATGACTTCCTGGTTATGTGGTTGCTGGAAAAACACGATAATGTTCTGTGCGACCACCGGTCCGATATCCGGTACCGCCTGCAGTGTTTCTTCATCGGCCCTGCTTAGTGCCTCCAGGCTCATCAGGTGGGTGGCCAATGTTTGCGCAGTGGTCTCGCCTACCCCGCGGATACCCAGCGCGAATAAAAACCGGGCCAGCGTGGTTGCCTTGCTTTTCTCCAGTGCCTCGACCAGGTTAGCGGCCGACTTGTCTCCCATGCGCTCCAGTGCAGCCAGTTGATCCTTATCCAGACTGTAGATATCCGCTACGGTATCGATCAAACCCTGATCGATCAGTTGATCAACCAGTTTCTCACCCAGGCCGTCGATATCCATCGCACGACGTGAGACAAAGTGCTTGATCGCCTCCTTGCGCTGTGCCGAACAGTACAGGCCACCGGTGCAACGCAGGTCGGCCTCACCTTCCTGACGAATTGCGTCTGAGTCACAGACCGGGCACAGCTCCGGCATTTTGTATGCCCTGGTTTTTTTCGGTCGTCTGGACAATACCGGACCGACCACTTCCGGGATCACATCACCCGCGCGCCTGACAATTACGGTATCACCAATGCGCACACCCTTGCGGTCGATCTCATCCTGGTTATGCAAGGTGGCGTTGGTTACCGTGACCCCACCGACATAGACCGGCTCGAGTCGCGCGACCGGTGTCAGCTTGCCGGTACGACCCACCTGTACATCGATATCGAGTAGCTTGGTCAGCTCTTCTTCGGCCGGAAACTTGTGCGCCACTGCCCAACGTGGGGCACGGGCCACCTGACCGACGGTGTGTTGGTCTGCCAGATCATTGACTTTGTACACCACACCGTCGATTTCATAGTCCAGCCTGGCGCGTTTATCGAGCATCGCCTGGTAATAGGCAAGGCAGGCCTTCACGCCCTTGACCACGCTGGTTTCCGGGTTAACACGCAGGCCCCAGGTCTGCAACTTTTCCAGTGTCGCATGGTGTGTCGACATGGTGTCCTTGCCTTTAATAACACCAACACCATAGCAATATATCTCCAACGGCCGGGTACGCGTTACCTTGGGATCCAGCTGACGCAGCGAACCGGCCGCGGCGTTACGCGGATTGGCAAAAGTCTTCTCGTTTTTCTCGATCTGTCTTTTGTTCAGCGCCGCAAAGCCCGCCTTCGGCATAATGATCTCGCCACGTACTTCCAGCACATCAGGATAATCTTTGCCCAGCAGCTTTAATGGTATGGATTCAATGGTGCGCACGTTACTGGTAACATCTTCTCCTTCATTGCCGTCACCACGGGTCAATCCGCGAACCAGTACACCCTTCTCATAGCGCAGACTGATCGCGAGACCATCCAGTTTGGGCTCTACGGTATATTCGATCTGCTTCTGCCCCGGTAAACGATCGTGTATACGGCGATCGTACTCCAGCACCTCTTCCTCACTGAAGGCGTTGTTCAGCGACAGCATCGGTAATTCGTGTTTGACGGTTTCAAAACCCTCCATCGGCTCCGCACCAACACGTTGTGTCGGCGAGTCGATGGTAATGGTATCAGGGTAACGGGCTTCAAGTTCCTGAAGCTCGCGCATCATACGATCATATTCGGCGTCCGGGATTTCCGGGTTGTCGTGCACATAGTAACAGGCATTATGATATCGAATCTGATCACGCAACTTCTCTATGCGCTGCAGGTCTTTCTTGGGTACACTCATGTTGACGGGATTATCTGCTTAACTGCTCTGGATATAGTTCTTGTGGGTATACTCGATCAACTGGTCGCGCATGTAACGCATGGTCTGCATACTCAACCGTTGTCTTTTATCATCACATAATTCGGCACCCAGTTCATTCTTCAACCGGGTTGCGGTATCGACCATGTCATCATAGGCCCTGACCGGATCAAAATCACCTGGCAGTTGTAAAAACATCGCGACACCAGGCGACTTCGTGGTATCTGCATCTTCCGGCCCCAATGTGCCCGGCTCAACCAGACTGGAAATACTGTAGGTAATCTGGTGACTGCCCGCCGGTTCGTAGCGGTGATAGATTTTGTGAATTCCGAACTTCAGGCCCTCGTTGTCCAGTGCCCGGCGTATCTCCTTGATGGTGTATTGCCCGTCGTCTGTGGCCATTACCGACAGGGTAATCAGCGTCTGTTCTGCCTCAGCCTTGGGTAGCATCTCGCGCTCTTCCGTGGCATTGACATCGACTGCGGGCAGTTCGCCGTCCGTGCTGACTGTCGATATCGGTGCGGTTTCCGGTAGCTGTCTGTCACGTGGCTTTCCCGCATCCCGTGGAACGATACCGCCCAGTTCCTGTAAATCATCCTCATCCAGAGCCGGTTGCATAGGTGTGCCAGACCGCACAGAGACACCTTCTGTCGGCATGTGTCTTGACTCGGTGTTATCCACGGCAATACCGTCTGTCGGTTGTTCTTCCCAGTACTTGGAAATGGAGGTTTTACGGCTACGGCCGGTCAGGTAGATTAACGCAATGATAACGACGGCGGCTATCAGCAATATCCAGCGAAATGAATCCATGAACAAAAACCCCTCGAAATCCCGCTGCCTGTGCTGCAGCAGTTATCGTGATCGTTTTTCTATCTATACGGCCGCCAGTTCCACCGCTTCGTCGACATCGACTGACACCAGTCGAGATACACCCGGCTCGTGCATGGTGACACCCATCAGCTGGTTTGCCATTGCCATGGTGACCTTGTTATGGGTAATAAACAGGAACTGCACCTGTTCCGCCATCGTGCTGACCAGTTCACAGAAACGGCCGACGTTGGCGTCGTCCAGTGGCGCATCCACCTCATCCAGCAGACAGAACGGTGCCGGGTTCAGGTCAAAGATCGAGAACACCAGCGCCACCGCGGTGAGTGCCTTTTCACCGCCGGAGAGCATATGGATAGTACTGTTACGCTTGCCCGGTGGGCGCGCCATCACGGTCACGCCGGTGTCGAGCAAGTCCTCGCCAGTCAGTTCCAGATAGGCATGACCGCCACCGAATACCTTCGGGAATTTTTCCTTCAGACCGTTGTTGACCTTGTCGAAGGTTTCCTTGAAACGTGTTCGGGTCTCGCGGTCGATTTTGTGTATCGCATTTTCCAGTGTCGTCAGCGCCTCGGTGATATCGGCATGCTGGGAATCCAGATAGACCTTGCGTTCGGACTGTTCGGCAAACTCGTCGATCGCGGCCAGGTTGATTGAACCCAGGCGCTGAATACGGCGCGCCATCTGCTCGACCTTCTCCACCCATTCCTCGACACTGGCCTGTTCTTCCAGTTGCTGCAACAGGCCGTCCTTGTCAAAGCCGGTTTCATCCAGCTGTTCCTGCAAGGTGGTGCGGCGAACCTCGTATTCACGTAATTGCAGACGTTCCTGTTCCAGTTGCTCACGGATCACCTGGACCTGCTGCTCGGCTTCTGAACGTTGTTGTTCATGCTGACGTACGGCCTCGTCCACATCCTCCAGCGCCTTGCGCGCGTCGGCCAGCTCGGTCTCGACCTCGACACGCTGGGCAAGATTCTTTTCCAGTTCCGTTTCCATCACCTGGATCGGATCCATGCCGGATTCCAGCGCCTCCTGGATCTCGCGCTGCCTGGACGCCAGGGTTTCCAGTTGCGATTCCATACGCACCAGGTTCTGACGAATCGATTCCAGCTGACTGTTTCGGGTCTGTATATCCAGGCTGACCTGGTGCGCGTGTTCACCAGCCTGACGCGCGGCCTGACGTGTTTCATCCAGCCGGCCCTGCAGACTGCTGCGCTGTTCGTTCAGCTGATCACGTTCATTGGCGAAGGTATTGATCTGTTCCAGCGCCATATTCAGTTCATGACGTGCAGCTTTCAGCGTCTCGCCTTCCTGCTGCAACTGTTGATCATGTTCGCGTACCTCGTTTTGCAGTTTTTCGACACGCTGTTTCTGTTGTTCATTGCGGTGACGCAGGTTATCCAGTTCCGCCTGGCACTGTGCGTGCTGACGATGTACATCGTTCATTTTTGCCTGGGCCTGTTCGCGTTCATCCTCGCGGTTGCGGATCAGTTCACGATCAGACTGCTGTGACTCGTTCAGGCTGATCAGTTCCGCGGTACGCGCCTTGACTCGCTCGTCCAGTTGCTTGATTTCCTGCTCACGCTCCAGCACACCCGTGGTTTGATCTTCACCACGCGCGATATGCAACCAGTTACTGCCTATCCAAATACCGTCCGGCAGGATAACCGACTCGCCGGCCTGCAGACCGCCACGCATGCTCATGGCCTGCTGGATGTTGTCCGCCGTGTAGATACCATCCAGCAACGGGCCCATGTCCCACGGTGCCTGTACCTTGTCGGCCAGACTTTGTTTACCGGCATCAGCCGATCGCGTTGCGGCGGTTTCTGTCGCGGTATCGAATATCGCCAACGCCCCGTCATCCAGTCTGGACAGGACATCCATCATCTCGTTAAGACCGTTTACACACAGGGCCTCGAGGTTCAGACCCAGCACGGTTTCAAGTGCGCGTTCCCAGCCGGATTCGACCTGCAGTGACTGCGCCAGTCGCGGTACTTCCCACAGACCCTGATCCTGTAACCACTGGTTAAGACGGTCATCGGCCTTGCCCAGCGCGGCCTGCTGCAATGCCTGTAACGAGGTCAGACGTCCTTTCTCGGTCTGTTGCAGCTCCTGGGTTTCATTCAACTGGTCACCCCGCTGCCGGTACTGCTCACGCAGTTCGTCCAGTTGCCGGGTCAGACCCTGCAGACTGCTCTGCATGTCCTGCTGCTGTGACGCCAGGGTCTGCTCATGCTGCACAACTTCGTCAATCTTGCCTTCCAGGTCGGAATCGCTGATGTGTTTCAGCTCGTCCTGCTGGCCTTCCATCAGCCCCTGCAGCTTGACGATGGAACGTTCCATATGCTCGATGCGGGTCTTCTCGACCTGGGCCGTTTCCGATACCTCGCTGGCACGGCTGGTGAACGCATCCCATTGCTGGTGCCAGGCCTGCATGGCCTGTTCGGCCTCGGTCAGTGCCTGCTGTGCCTGCTGGTTGGATTGCTCGGATTCAGTCTGCTGCGGTTCCAGTTCCTGCAGTTCGGCCTGCAAGTTCTTTTGTATCTGCTTGTCGGCCTGGATATGTTCGGACAGTTCGCCGGTATGCTGTTCGGCCTCTTTCAGGTCATTTTCCTGGCGATGGCGCAGTTCCTTGTTGTGCTGGATAGACTGTTCCAGTCGCGCGATCTCACCACCGATTGCATAGTAACGCCCCTGCACGACATTAAACTGGTCGGTCGCCTCGATGTGCTGATCGCGGTCTTTCTCCAGTGCGGTCTCGATACTTTGCTGCTGCGCCCTGGCCGCCTCGAGCGCGGTTTCGCGTTCCTGAGTCTGACGGACGTGTGATTCGCTTTCCAGTTCCTGACGACGTAACTTCAGAGCCAGCAGCTCGGCCTGCAGACGACGCTCGTCCTTTTTGTAATCCTTGTACTTTTCTGCGACCTTGGCCTGGCGTCGTAATTTTTCGATTTGTTTGTCGACTTCCTCAATCAGGTCATTCAGACGACTGAGATTATCGCGCGTATGGCGGATACGGTTTTCAGTTTCGCGCCGGCGCTCCTTGTACTTGGAGATACCCGCCGCCTCTTCCAGGAATACACGCAGTTCTTCCGGCTTGGCCTCGATCAGGCGTGAGATCATGCCCTGTTCGATAATGCTGTAGCTACGTGGCCCGAGACCGGTACCCAGGAAGATATCGGTGACGTCCTTGCGTCGGCAACGGGTGTTATTCAGAGAATACTGCGACTGTCCATCGCGCGACACCTGGCGCTTGATCGATACCTCGTTGTAGTTTGCGAATTGACCGGTAAGCGTACCGTCGGTGTTATCAAAAATCAGTTCGATGGTGGCATGACCGACCGGCTTGCGGCTACTGGAGCCATTGAAGATTACATCGGCCATCGATTCGCCACGTAAGTGTTTGGCTGAGCTTTCACCCATAACCCACCGCACCGCATCGATAATATTGGATTTACCACAACCGTTCGGACCCACCACGCCCATCAGGTTACTGGTCAGGTGGATGGTGGTCGGGTCGACAAATGATTTGAAGCCGGCAATTTTTATTCGGTCCAGACGCATTTTTTACAATATATTTCAGTATGTTATAATGATTGTTTGTTACGGAACGCAGGCTCACCTGTGTTCAATTTAGCGATCTAGTGTAAAGTATTTTTGTCCTAACACTAAGTAAAATTTTCACAAGTTGAGGTATTATGCCAAGTCAACCATCCAAGCAATTGGAAACCTTTGAAAATCCGGATCCCGGTCGGGATTACAGTATTCAGATCAGTGTGCCGGAGTTCACCTGCCTGTGTCCGAAAACCGGTCAGCCGGATTTCGCGACCATCGAATTAAGCTATGTACCGGACCAGCTTTGCATCGAACTGAAGTCACTAAAGATGTACGTATGGTCGTTTCGTGACGAAGGCGCGTTCCATGAAGCGGTCACCAACCGCATCCTCGACGATCTGGTCCAGGCCTGCTCGCCGCGCTTCATGCGCGTCAAGGCCGAGTTCAATGTACGCGGCGGTATCTATACCACGGTCGTTGCCGAACACAAGGCCGATGACTGGCGCCCGCCCGATCCGGTTACTCTGCCCTGAGCCCGGGCGCGGCACAGGCGGTGACGGACGCGATTTATATCGGCATCGACTTTGGCACCTCCGGTTGCCGTGCGATCGCGATAAACGATGATCAGCAGATTGTTGCACAGGCCCATGTTCCCCTGCCCGATCCGCTAGCGCATGGCAACTACGGCCAGGAACAGGATCCTGAGCTGTGGTGGCAGGCGCTTTGCGAGCTGCTGCCACTGCTTGCCCGGCAAACCGACCTGCAACACTGCAGCCGCTTGTCGGTAGACGGCACCTCGGCAACACTGCTGCTGACCGACAACCACGGCAAGCCCCTTACCCCGGCATGGATGTATAACGACACACGCAGCCGTGCGGCCGCTGAACGGATTGCCGAACTGAGTCCGCGCGAGCATGCTGCGCACGGTCCGGCATCCAGCCTGGCCAAATGCCTGAGCCTGCAGCAGCTGGCACCCGGGGCTGCGCATGCACTGCACCAGTGCGACTGGATACTGGCCCGCCTGAGCGGACGCCTTGAGCTGGCTGATGAAAATAATGTGCTGAAACTCGGCTACGACCCGCTGAAACGCGAGTGGCCAGCATGGCTGGACGAACTCGGCCTGGAACGACGCCTGCTACCACAGGTGCAGCCGGCCGGCAGCGAGATCGGACCAATAGTCCCGGCCGTCGCCTCGGAACTGGGGCTGCCCGACACCACCCTGATCATCAGTGGCACCACGGACAGTACCGCAGCGGTACTGGCCAGTGGCGCCAGTCGCATCGGTGACGCGGTAAGCTCGCTTGGTAGCACGCTGGTATTGAAGATCCTGTCCGACCGGCCGGTGGTCGATGCGCACCACGGTATCTACAGTCAGCCACTTGGCCGTTACTGGCTGGTCGGTGGCGCGTCCAACTCCGGTGGACGCGTGCTGTTGCAACATTTTACCCGGCAGCAACTGACCGAGATGACGCCGGCATTACAGCCGCACCAGCCGACCGGGCTGGACTATTATCCATTGCCGGCCTGCGGTGAGCGTTTCCCGTATGCCGATGCGGACATGAAGCCTCGTCTGTCGCCTAGACCGGATGAGGATGTGGTGTTTTTTCAGGCTCTGCTCGAAGGCATCGCTATGATCGAGGCGCTGGGCTATCAACGCCTGCAACAGGCCGGCGCCCCGGCAGCGCAACGCGTGTTCAGTATCGGTGGTGGCGCGGCCAATGAGGGCTGGCGACAGATCAGGGAGCGCCAGTTGCAGGTACCGGTGCTGGCGGTCAGGCAGTCACAGGCGGCCTATGGCACCGCCCTGCTCGCATCAGGACAGATGCCCTGACAGGCGTTTGACCCCTTCCTGTAAACGCTCCAGCGAGGTCGTATAGGCAAACCGGACCCGGGTATTGGCATGGTCCTGGCCAAAGTCCACACCGGGCGTTATTGCCACCCCGATCTGCTCGAGCAGGTCATGGCAAAAACCCATGCTGTCATGCGTAAACGCGCTGCAATCGGCATACAGGTAAAAGGCACCGCGTGGCTCGGACAACATCCTGAAACCGAGCTGTTCCAGCGCTGGCCGCAGGTAATCGCGACGCTGCTGGAACACCTGGCGACGGCGTTCCAGTTCTGTCAGGGTTTCCGGTAAAAAGGCGGCAATGGCGGCATGCTGCGCCGGGGTCGACGCGGCCAGAAACAGGTTCTGGGCCAGCTTGGCCAGATCAGGCACGCGCTGTTCCGGCGCGACCAGCCAGCCGACGCGCCAGCCGGTCATACCAAAGAACTTGGAAAAGCTGTTAATCACATAGATTTCGGGATTGTCGAGTGACAACACTGTCTGTGAGGCATGGTCGTACTCCAGGCCCTGGTAGATCTCGTCAACCACCAGCGCCCCGCCGCGCCCGCTGACCCATTGCGCCAGCTCGGCCAGCACCGGTAACTCCAGTAAATCGCCGGTCGGGTTCGATGGCGAGGCCATCAGCAGCGCCGCAACCGGTCCTTGCACATGCTGTTCAAACAGTTGCGCGGACGGTGTGGTATAGGCCTCACTGGCAGTCGGGACCGACACCGCGCTGGCGGCGAGGCATTCCACTACGTTGCGATTACAGGGGTAACCCGGGTCGGTCAGCACCACAGTATCGTTGACGTCGGTCAGCAGGGCAATGACCAGTTGCAGGGCACCGGACGCACCCGGGGTTATGATGATCCGTTCGGGTGCGACCTCGACCTGGTAACGCGATTGATAATAGGCACTGATCGCCTCGCGCAGCGCCGGCAGCCCGGTCGCCGAAGTATAGTGGGTTTGTTGTGCCTGCAGTGCCCGAATACCGGCCTGCTGGATCGCTTCCGGCGTCGCAAAGTCCGGCTCACCAACCTCCATGTGTACGATATCGCGACCATTGGCCTCCAGCTCACGCGCCCGCGCGAGCAGCGCCATCACATGAAACGGTTCAATCTGCTGTACACGACGGGAGACCGGTTTCACTGGCAGCCCGGATGCTCAGCTGGCCTTCCTGGCCAGACTGGACTGCTGGTGCAGTCGTCGCAACACATCCAGATCAACGTAGCTTTGCGCACCGATATCGCCATGCAGGACTTCCACTGGCTGATCCGGCTCACCGAACTGGTCCAGCACCAGTTCGACTCCCGGAAAGCTGTGTTCACGAGTATAGTCATTGACCGTAACAATTGTAGGGATGTCGGCCATGGTCGACGCAATCACACCGTTATGGGAATCTTCCAGCGCCAGGCACTGTTCCGGTGCCAGTCCCATCTCATCCAGGGTATAAGTATAGATATCGGGTGCCGGTTTCTTGGCCGGTACGATATCCCCGGCCGCAATCAGTTCAAACCACGATACCGCATCCGGATGGATCGCGTGTCTGAGCAAGGCGGTTACATTGTCCGGTGTGGTGGTGGTCGCGATGGCCAGGCGCAGGCCCTGCTGACGCGCCTGTTCCAGCAGCCGCAGTACCCCCGGCCGTAGCGGGATGGCCCCGGTTTTGAGCAGTTCCGTATAAAAGAATGTCTTGCGGGCATGTAAACCGGCAATAAAACCATCCAGATCATTAACTTCCGGCACCACCGGCGTCCAATTGTCGATGAAATAGCGGATGCGCTCCTTGCCACCGGTTATGGCCAGCAGTTTGCCGTACAGCGCTACCGACCAGTCCCAGTCCAACCCGGCTTCCTGAAATGCCCTGTTGAATGCGACCCGGTGACCATCACGCTCGGTATCGGCCAGGGTGCCGTCCACATCAAATAACAAGGCTTGCAGCTCTCTCATAAACTCTATCTCGTATTGCATAAGGCCCGCTTTTATACCATAAATACGGGTTCTGAAGGAAACCTGATATGATGTAATCTGGTTACCAGAGACCCTGGTTTCAGGCACTAATTAGCCCAAAAACTTGCAGGTTTTGACGGTATCTGGTATAGAAGCGTGTTTATTTTATTAAATGGCAGGAGTTGTGCACATGCCGCAGGCAAAAAAGAAGGCCACCGCCAAGAAGGCAAAGGCCACAGCGAAAAAGAGTCCGGTCAGGAAGGCAGCGGTTAAGAAAAAACCGGCGGCAAAGAAAACCGCGGCCAAGAAAAAAACCGTAGCCAAAAAGACTGCCAGCAAGAAAACAGTGGCTAAAAAGCCGGCTGCCAAAAAGAAGGTAGCAGCTAAAAAAGCACCAGCAAAGAAGGCGGCAGCTAAAAAAGCACCCGCTAAGAAGGCGGCAGCAAAAAAAGCACCGGCCAAGAAGGCGGCGGCGAATAAAACATCCGCCAAAAAGGCAGCGGCCAGAAAACCTGCAGCCAGGAAATCCGCTATACCCAAAACCCTTATCAAGGGTATTGAGCCTTATCAGGAAAAGAAAGGTGGCGAGTACATGGATGATACCATGCATGAGCACTTTCGGAATCTGCTCAGGGCGTGGAAACGGGAACTGATGGCTGAAGTGGATCGTACCGTCCATCATATGCAGGATGAGGCAGCCAACTTCCCTGATCCGAATGATCGTGCCACCCAGGAATCGGAGTTCAGCCTTGAACTACGCACCCGCGACCGGGAACGCAAACTGATCAAGAAGATCGATGAATCCATCATCGCAATAGACAATGATGAATACGGGTATTGCGAGTCCTGCGGAATCGAGATCGGCGTTCGTCGCCTGGAAGCCAGACCGACAGCAAATTTATGTATCGACTGCAAGACGCTGGACGAGATACGCGAAAAACAGCGCGGCTGATCCGTAATTGATAAATGAGCTACCGGGGCCGTTTCGCACCCTCACCGACCGGTGAGCTGCATTTCGGTTCCCTGGTCGCTGCGGTCGGCAGTTATCTACAGGCCCGCAGTCAGCAGGGCAGATGGCTGCTGCGCATGGAAGACATCGACCCGCCACGTGAGCAGGCCGGTGCGGCTGACTCGATACTGCGCGCCCTGGAGTGTTACGGCTTCGAGTGGGACGAGGACGTTCTCTACCAGAGCACCCGCATCCATGCCTATGAAGCGGCACTGGACGTTTTACGCGATCAGGATCAGGTCTATCCATGCGCCTGTACGCGCAGTGAGATCCAGGCCATGCTGGACAAACAGCCACAGCGGGCGCTGGCACCGGTCGCCAATGCCGGACCGGTTTATCCCGGCACTTGTCGCTATGGTCTGCCGGAAGGACGTAATGCACGCAGCTGGCGTGTCCGTGCGCATGATGTCCACATCGACTTTACTGACCTGATCCAGGGTAAAATCATCGCTGACCGACAACATCATGCGGATGATTTTGTCGTGCTGCGTGCCGATGGCTTTTTTGCCTATCAGCTCGCGGTCACGGTCGATGACGCCTGGCAGGATATCTCCGAGGTTGTGCGTGGCGCGGATTTACTGACCACGACCCCGAAGCAGATACTACTGCAGCATTATCTGCAACTGGCCGAACCGACCTATGCCCATCTGCCGGTGGTGGTGAACCGTGAAGGCCAGAAACTCAGTAAGCAAACCGGTGCCACCCCGGTATCATGTGACCAGGTATCAGCAACCCTGTCCTCGGCACTGGCCTTTCTCGGACACCCGTTACCACAGGATCTGGCCGGTGCACCGGCACAGGAAATCTGGCCCTGGGCGATCAGGCGCTGGCATATCGAGGCCGTGCCCAAAACCGCAACTTCCTGATCCACGACAGGAGGAATAGCCATGACCAAAACCGCACAGTCAAAACAGGAACACGAGTTTGTTGCCGCATTCAATGGCAGCTTCGTCAATATGCTGCGCTGGCATCAGCTCGATAAGCTGTGGCAGACAGTCCGAACACTGCAAAAACGCTGGTATGTTTATGCTCCCGGTGAACAACCACCAGCGGAACCGTTATCAGACCAGCAACTGGAAAAATTCATCAGCGAGATCGACAGTCTGTTACACAAGGACCACGACCAGGACTACTGCGGTATCGTGTATGCGGATCAGCCGGACGAACCGGACATGATCAAGATTTATGATCCACATAATCTTGGCTCAGTGTGTGGCAGCAGTGGTACACCACCCCCGCTGCCCGGCTGGATCATGTCGACACTGGCACCGATAGACCTGCCCAATGCCCTGCCCTTGCCCGGCAACCGACGACGCTGGTGGCAACGACTGTTTCACAGCGGCTGACAGGACGCGACCCAACAATTGATATATTCTTGATAAACATCAATAAAACAGCATTCAAGACGGGATTTTTGTACACATATTTGTTAGTGTACAATCAATTGATACGCCTAGAATGGCATCGGTAATAAAAAATCTTCAATAAGTAATAAAACCTGACGACTACAAGCATCACTACAGACACGTCGCCAACAGGATATAACAAGGAGACAGACACATGTCTGACAAGATTTATAAAGTCCCGACCGATATTGCCAATAATGCGCTGATCAGTGCAGACCAATACCAGGAAATGTACCAGCAATCAGTCGATGACCCGGATTCCTTCTGGGCTGAACAGGCCAGTGAACACGTCGTCTGGAGCAAACCCTGGGACAAGGTGCTTGATTACAGTTACGACGCCGACAACCTGTACATCAAGTGGTTTGAAGGCGGCAAACTGAATGTCTGTTATAACTGCATCGACAAGCACCTGGCAACACGCGCAGACCAAACTGCGATCATCTGGGAAGGTGACGACCCGACTACCGACAAGCACATCAGCTATCGCGAGCTGCATGAACAGGTCTGCCGACTGGCCAATGTACTCAAATCACGCAGCGTGAAAAAAGGCGACCGCGTCTGTATCTACATGCCGATGATCCCGGAAGCCGCCTACGCTATGCTGGCCTGTACCCGCATTGGCGCTGTACACTCGGTGGTGTTCGGCGGTTTTTCTCCGGAGTCGCTGAAGGACCGTATCCTGGATTCCGATTGCCAGACCGTGATCACCGCTGACGAAGGGGTGCGCGGTGCGAAGAAAATTCCGCTCAAGGCCAATACCGACCAGGCCCTGGAACTATGCCCGAACGTTCATACCGTACTGACCGTAAAACGCACCGGTGGTGATATCGCCTGGCATGACAATCGTGACGTCTGGTATCACGAAGCCGTCGAAGCGGCCGGCACCGATTGCCCGGTCGAAGAGATGGATGCCGAAGATCCGATGTTCATCCTGTACACCTCCGGCTCTACCGGCAAACCCAAGGGCATCCTGCACACCACCGGTGGCTACCTGGTATTTGCCGCGATGACCCACAAGTACACCTTCGATTACCATGATGGTGAAATCTACTGGTGTACAGCCGATGTCGGCTGGGTAACCGGACACACCTATATCGTCTATGGTCCGTTGAATAACGGCGCGATCACACTGATGTTCGAAGGCATCCCGACCTACCCTGACGCCTCGCGCTTCTGGCAGGTCTGTGACAAGCATAATGTCAATATTTTCTATACCGCACCGACCGCGATCCGCGCCTTGATGCGTGAAGGCGACCAGCCGGTGACCGGCACCTCACGTAACAGCCTGCGTATACTGGGTACGGTCGGTGAACCGATCAACCCGGAGGCCTGGGAATGGTATTACCATGTTGTCGGTGACGGCCGTTGCCCGATCGTCGATACCTGGTGGCAAACCGAGACCGGCGGCCACCTGATTACACCACTGCCCGGCAGTACCGATCTGAAACCGGGCTCTGCCTCCAGACCTTTCTTCGGCATTGTCCCCGGCATCGTCGACAACGAAGGCAATCTGCTCGAAGGCGAAGCCTCCGGCAACCTGGTTATCACGCGCCCGTGGCCCGCTCAATTGCGTTCTGTGTATGGTGATCACCAGCGTTTTGTCGACACCTATTTTTCAAACTATCCGGGTATGTACTTCACCGGTGACGGCGCACGCCGTGACAAGGATGGCTACTACTGGATTACCGGGCGTGTCGATGACGTGCTGAACATCTCCGGCCACCGTCTTGGTACCGCCGAGGTTGAAAGCGCACTGGTACTGCATAACCAGGTGGCCGAGGCCGCCGTGGTCGGTTACCCGCATGACATCAAGGGGCAGGGTATTTATGCCTATGTTACCCTGATCAAAGGCAGTGAACCGTCTGAAGAACTGCGTACCGAACTGGTCAAGCTGGTACGCTCAGAAATCGGGCCGTTCGCCTCGCCGGATATCATCCAGTGGGCGCCCGGCCTGCCCAAGACCCGTTCGGGCAAGATCATGCGACGTATCCTGCGCAAGGTAGCGGCCAATGAACTGGATAATCTCGGTGACACCTCCACGCTGGCCGACCCTGCCGTGGTCGAAGACCTGATTGAAAACCGCGTAAACCGGTAAAGGGTCATCAAATGGATGCATGGATACAATAGCTGTACTTGTGATCAATAGCAGCCCGTTCAAACCCGCCTGGTGGCTGTCGGGCGCACATCAACAGACCATCTGGGCCAACAAGATCCGGCCCAGACCACGCGTCAGGCTGATCCGTGAACGTATTGAGCTGGATGACGGTGACTTCATCGACCTGGACTGGAATGACCGGCAAACCGGGCCATTAATCCTGGTCCTGCACGGGCTGGAAGGTTCCAGTGAATCCAACTATGCAGCCGGCATACTGCGCAGCTTCAGTCAGCGTGGCTGGACGGCGGTGATGATGCACTTTCGCGGCTGCAGCGGTGAACCCAATCGCCTTGCCAGGCGCTATCATGCCGGAGATACCGGCGACCTCGCAACCGTACTGTCTTTACTGGTAAAACGCTTTCCGGACAAACCGGTATTCGCAGTCGGCTATTCGCTGGGCGGCAATGTACTGCTCAAATGGCTGGGAGAGACGGGAGACAACAATCCGCTCACCTCAGCGGTGTCGATATCGGTGCCATACAAACTGGCCGATTGTGCTGAACGCCTGAACATGGGCTTTTCACGTTTTTATCAGAAGATCCTGCTCGACAGGCTGTTGCACGTAACACGGAAAAAATATGCTGACCGCAATGAAGTCGACCTCGAAATGATCAACCGTATTCGTACGATTCGCGATTTCGATGACCAGGTGACCGCGCCGCTGCATGGTTTCAGGGATGTCGATCACTACTATGACAGCGCCTCCTGTTTTCCGTATCTGAAAAAGATCAGCACACCCACCCTGATACTGCATGCCCGCGATGATCCATTCATGTGGCCATCGACCTTACCATTGCAGACTGATCTTGCCGATGCAGTCACGATGGACCTGAGCCCGGATGGTGGCCATGTCGGCTTTGTCAGTGGCTCACCGTTACGACCGGTCTGCTGGCTGGAACAGCGTATACCGGAGTTTATTGATAACTTTTTGAATGATAAAAAGGTTTAGAAATAAAAAAAGGAGCCATCAGGCTCCTTTTTTCCGGTTGACTTAACGCAATTACCCCTGATCAATACCTTTCATACTCAGGCGGATACGACCCTGCTTGTCGACTTCCAGAACCTTCACCTTGACCATGTCGCCTTCGCTCAGCTTGTCACTGACATTCTGTACACGCTCTTCAGAGATCTGCGAGATATGGACCAGACCGTCCTTACCCGGCAGTATGTTGACAAACGCACCAAAGTCCATCAGCTTGGCCACCTTGCCATCGTAGATTGTGCCGACTTCAACGTCAGCGGTGATCAGTTCAACACGGCGCTTGGCCTCTTCACCGGCCGCCTTGTCGACGGAAGCGATCTTGACCACACCAGCATCGTCGATATCGATGCTGACACCGGTTTCTTCTGTAATACTGCGGATGGTCGCGCCACCCTTGCCGATCACGTCACGGATCTTGTCAGGGTTGATCTTGAAGGATTCGATACGTGGTGCAAAGGCAGACACATCAGTGCTCGGTGTGGAGATGACCTTACCCATTTCACCGAGGATGTGCAAACGGCCTTCACGGGCCTGCTCCAGCGCGATAGTCATGATCTCTTCGGTAATACCGTCAATCTTGATATCCATCTGCAGGGCATTGATACCGTTTTCTGTACCGGCAACCTTGAAGTCCATATCACCCAGGTGATCTTCATCACCCATGATGTCGGTCAGAACAGCAAACTTGTCGCCTTCCTTGATCAGACCCATCGCCACACCGGCAACCGGTGACTTGATCGGCACACCCGCATCCATCAATGACAGGCTGGTACCACACACAGAGGCCATGGAGCTGGAACCGTTGGATTCGGTGATTTCCGAAACCACGCGCACGACATACGGGAATTCGTCCATCGCCGGCATAACAGCGTTTACACCGCGCTTGGCCAGACGACCATGACCGATTTCACGACGCTTCGGGCTGCCGACAAAACCGGTTTCACCGACACAGTATGGCGGAAAATTGTAATGCAGCATAAAGTTGTCTTTGTAGCTGCCTTCCAGTGCATCAATAATTTGTGCATCACGCTCGGTACCCAGCGTGGTCACGACCACTGCCTGCGTCTCGCCACGTGTGAACAGGGCTGAGCCATGGGTACGCGGTAGTACACCGGTACGGACACTGATCGGACGAACGGTGCGTGTGTCACGGCCATCGATACGTGGCTCACCATCCAGGATGCGTCCACGTACAATCTGTTTCTCGAGCTTGCCAAAAGCGCCCTGAACTTCAGCTTCCGAATACGCGGCATTGTCTCCTGCAGCCAGCTTTTCGACTGCGCCACTGCGTGCAGCACTGACAGCGTCCTGACGAGTCAGCTTCTCGGCGATATTATAGGCAGCTTCCAGGTCTGACTTGATGGCACCACTTACGGCAGTTTCCGCCGCTTCATTGCCTTTCGGTCCCTGCCAGTCCCATGCCTCGGTACCGACTTCTTCTGTCAGCTCCTTGATCACCTTGATCAGGGTCTGGCCCTGCTGGTGACCAAACATAACTGCGCCCAGCATCACTTCTTCAGACAGCTCGTTCGCCTCCGATTCAACCATCAGTACCGCATGTTCGGTACCGGCAACCATCAGGTCCAGGTCGGAATCCTTCAGTTCACTTGCAGTCGGGTTCAACAAGTATTGACCATCCTTGTAGCCGACGCGTGCCGCGAGTACCGGACCGTTAAACGGCATACCGGATATCGCCAGTGCTGCTGAGGCACCGATCATCGAGGGAATTTCCGGATTAACTTCCGGGTTCAGCGACATGACAGTAATGATTACCTGGACTTCGTTGGTGAAGCCTTTCGGGAACAACGGACGTAAAGGGCGATCGATTAAACGGGATGTCAGGGTTTCGCCTTCACTCGGACGACCTTCACGACGGAAAAAACCGCCCGGTATCTTGCCGGCCGCATAGGTCTTTTCCTGGTAGTTGACTGTCAACGGGAAGAAGTCGCGTCCTTCGTCAGCGGACTTCATACCGACGGCTGTAGCCATCACGACGGTGTCCGACATATTTACCATTACTGCACCTGAAGCCTGTCGTGCAATTTCTCCGGTTTCCAGGGTTACAGTATGATCACCGAACTGAAAGGTCTTTTTAATGGCTGCCACGGATAGTTACCTGTTGTATGTTGTTTCGATAATGGAGGAAGAAAGATTCTTAACGACGCAAGCCAAGACGCTTGATCAGATCCTGATAGCGGGATGTACTGCTCTTCTTCAGATAGTCCAGCAATTTGCGACGCTGGTTAATCATGCGCAACAAGCCACGACGTGAATGATGGTCGTGTTTATGCGTACCGAAGTGTTCGGTTAAATGGTTAATGCGCGTGGTCAGCAAGGCGACCTGCACTTCCGGTGATCCGGTATCAGACGTATCGCGCTGATAATCCTTGATCACTTCATTTTTCTGTTCTGCACTGAGTGACATGTAAAACTCCTGAGTTCTGACTGCCCGTAAATTCAAGTCGCACATTGTACCTATGCAGGCCCGCCGTAACAAGCCGAACAGGTAAAAAAACCATAAAGATCAGACTTTTCCCGATCCAAACAGACGCCGGGGCGCGACCATCCCATCATCCTGAATTTCGCCGACTCCGATGAACTGTGACTGCTTGTTGAACAGCCGCACCAGGCCCTCGGGCGGGCTGTTTCTGACCAGCACCGGCTGACCCTGGCGTAAATAATATGCTGCATCTTCAGACAGTTGCACATCCGGCCAACTATCCAGCGCCGACTCGAGCGGTTTCAGCAGCCGGTCCAGCTCGACATAACCGCCACGCACCTCGCGATCTGCGCGCTCCATCTCACGCAGGGTATCGAGCGTGACCATTTCCGCCGGGTCGCCATAGGCGCCGACGCTCAGACGTCGAAGCCGGGTCACATGTGCGCCGCAACCTATTGATTCACCTATATCTTCTACCAGGGTGCGGACATAGGTGCCCTTCGAGCAGTGCACTTCCAACTCGAGCTCATCGTCCTGCAGCGACACCAGCGTCAATGCGTAGATCGAAACCGGCCTGGCCTCGCGCTCCACCTCGATCCCCTGACGGGCCAGGTTGTAGAGCCTCTCGCCTTTGTGCTTCAGCGCAGAGTGCATCGGCGGGATCTGCTCGATTTCGCCCCGGAAATCGTCCAGCACGGCCTCCAGCTGATCGGCCTCCAGCTGCGGCACCGGTCGCTGCTCCAGGACCTCGCCTTCCGAATCCGCGGTACTGGTCTTGATACCAAGCTTGCAGGTCATGCTGTAGCGTTTGTCGGCGTCCAGCAAAAACCCTGATATCTTGGTCGCATCGCCAAAGCAGATCGGCAGCATACCGGTCGCCAGCGGATCCAGACTGCCGGTGTGGCCGGCCTTGCGCGCATGAAACAGCCGCTTTACTTCCTGTAATACCTTGTTGGAGGTCATGCCGGTCGGCTTGTCCAGCAACAATATCCCGGTGACATTTCGGCCTTTTTGTCGACGTGCCATAAACTATCTCAAATCTGTTCGTAAAAAAGTGACTGCCCTGCTGTGACCGGAATCAGGAGTCCTCCGGGTCGTCTTCAGCCTTGTCGGCTGGTGCGACCCCCTTGAGCAGGGACTCGATGCGCGCGCCACGGTCAATGGACTCGTCATAGAAAAATTTTAACTCGGGAATCATGCGGATTTTCATACGTTTACCGATCTGGCCGCGCAGATAGCCTGCCATCTTGTTCAGGATAGACAGTGAAACATCGCGGTCTTCCTGTTCGCCCAGCATCGTGACATAGACCCTGGCGTGACTCATATCACGTGATACCTTTACATGATTGACAGTCACCATCCCCAGGCGTGGATCACGAATTTCAGAACGGATCAGTTCAGCCAGATCTCGTTGAATCTGTTCTCCAACTCGCCGGGTTCGGCTGAATTCAGCTGGCATGGATCAGAAGGTTTCCGCTTGGCAGATGCTTACAGGCTACGCTCGACGGTCACGCGCTCGTAGACTTCGATCTGGTCACCGGGCTTGACGTCGTTGTAGTTCTTGACGCCGATACCGCATTCAACACCGGAACGAACCTCGTTCACATCGTCCTTGAAGCGGCGCAATGATTCCAACTCACCCTCGAAGATAACCACATTGTCACGCAGGACACGGATCGGATTGGATCGCTTGATAACACCCTCGGTTACCAGACAACCTGCGATCGCACCCAGCTTCGGTGAGCGGAATATGTCACGAACCTCGGCCATACCGATAATTTCTTCCGAATACTCCGGTGCCAGCATACCTGACAATGAGCTCTTCACGTCCTCGATGACATCGTAGATCACACTGTAGTAGTGAAGATCAACGCTTTCCTCGTCGATCACGCGTTTCGCCGCCGCATCCGCACGGACATTAAAGCCGATCAGAATTGCCTTGGAGGCTACGGCCAAATTGACATCGGTCTCATTGATCCCGCCAATACCGCTGGCAACTATCTTGACCGCCACCTCATCTGTCGACATCCGGGTCAGCGCATCGGAAATCGCCTCCAGCGAGCCTTGTACATCGGCCTTCAGAATGACGTTCAGTTCGTTGAGTTCGCCGCCTTCCATCTGCGCGAACATGTTCTCGAGCTTGGCTGCCTGCGCTCTGGCCAGCTTGCCCTGACGGGACTTCTCCTGTCTGAAGCTCGCCACCTCTCGTGCCTTGCGCTCGTCAGCCACCGCAATGGCCTCGTCACCGGCATTGGGTGTACCGGACATACCGAGTATTTCGACCGGGATGGCCGGACCGGCACTGTCGACTGACTTGCCGTTCTCATCCAGCATCGCACGAACACGTCCGTACTCATTACCAATCAGGACGGTATCACCTTTATTCAAGGTACCACTCTGTACCAGGATGGTGGCGACCGGGCCGCGCCCCTTGTCCAGACGAGACTCGACCACGATGCCCTTGGCTGGCGCATCCACCGGTGCTTTCAGTTCCAGAATTTCGGCCTGCAACAGCACTGCATCCAGCAGATCATCAACGCCCTCGCCGGTTTTTGCCGACACGGGCATAAACATGACATCGCCACCCCAGTCTTCCGGAACGACTTCTTCAGCCACCAGTTCCTGCTTAACCCGGTCCGGCTGCGCGTCTTCCTTGTCTATCTTGTTAATTGCGACCACCAGGGGTACACCAGCCGCCTTGGAATGCTGTATCGCTTCCCGGGTCTGTGGCATCACACCATCGTCAGCCGCTACGACCAGGATAACCAGGTCAGTTACCTTGGCACCACGCGCACGCATGGCGGTAAAGGCGGCGTGTCCCGGGGTGTCGATAAAGCAGATCATGCCCTTGTCGGTTTCGACATGATAGGCACCGATATGCTGGGTAATACCACCCGCCTCACCGTCGGCAACGCGGCTGCTGCGAATATAATCAAGCAGCGAGGTTTTACCATGGTCGACGTGACCCATAATTGTTACAACCGGTGGACGCGACAGTAATTCGGCATCCGTTATCTCTGCAACACTGACCACTTCCTCTTCGACCGCATCTTCCTTGAGCAGTTTGACATTATGGCCCATCTCTTCGACCACAACTGACGCGGTTTCCTGATCCAGGATCTGATTGATGGTCACCATGCTGCCCAGGCTCATCATGATCTTGATGACCTCGCCGGCCTTGACTGACATTTTCTGGGCCAGATCGCCAACGGTAATGGATTCCGGGATCGCTACATCATGTACAATCGGTGCAGTCGGTTTCTCGAACGCATGTGAACCGGCTGCGGCCGGTTGACGTGCGTGCACCTTTCTTTTCTTGCCGCGACGACCACTCTTGTCCGTCGAAACATGCAACTCTTCACGACCATAACGTGTAGTACGGTCTGAACGCTTGCCTTTGCGTTCCTGGCGTTTTTCTGCAACCTGCTGCCCGGCAATATCCGGTTTCGCCTTTGGTTTCTCGGCCGGTTTTGCCTGCTTGTCAGCCTGTTTTTTCGCAAGCTCAGCCTGGCGTTTCTCTTCGGCCAGACGGGCTTCTTCCTCGGCCTTCAGGCGCGCTTCTTCCTCTTCACGGGCACGCTCTTCTTCCTCTGCCTTTTTACGCTCTTCCGCTTCCCGGAGCTTGGCCTCTTCTGCCGCTTTACGCAGCTCTTCTTCCTGACGTTCCTGTTCGCGCTTGCGGTTCTCTTCATCAATGACATCACCGCGTTTTACATAGGTGCGCTTCTTGCGGACTTCTACGTTGACACTCTTGCCCCTACCCTGACGGGTTGAAACATGTATCTCGCTCTTGGTCCTTCTGCGCAGGGTGATTTTCTTCGGCCCGCCTTCTTCAACTGTCTTGCCGGTGGTTGCTTCCTTGTCTGTACCATGACGTTTACGCAAATGCTCGAGCAACTGCATTTTCTGCTCATCGCTGATCGAGTCTGATTCTTTTCCAACCGGCAGACCAGCCTCACCCAGCTGGACAATCAGGCGCTCTACGGGAATACCTACTACTTCAGCAAACTGTTTTACTGTTACCTCTGACATTCATGTCCCCTAAATTCGTCTACCTGTGCAGGTATAACCCAATATATATACTGTATAAATAGCTGCCATATAATCATCAGCCCGGTATTAACCCTGTTCCTGGGCCTCTTCTTCAAACCAGTGCTCACGCGCCTTGATGATCATGTTGGCCGCACGCTCCTCATCCATCGGGTATATCTCCAGCAACTCATCCGTCGCCAGTCCGGCAAAATCATCCAGCGTCAGGATCTTGTTTTTCAGCAATACCCCGGCCAGTTCCTCGTCCATGCCCTCCAGCTCTTTCAATAGCTGCTCTAGTTCCGCGCCCTCGATGACCTCTTCAGCCACGATGGCCCTGGTCAGCAGCACGTCACGTGCTCGGTTACGCAACTCCTCGACGATAACTTCATCAAACTCCTCGATTTCGGCCAGTTCGCCCGCGGGTACGTATGCGATCTCTTCGATCGAGGTAAAGCCTTCCTGTGCAAGAATAGCCGCGACCTCATCATCAACATCAAGCTGTTTGACAAAGTTCTTCTGAATTTTTTCCAGCTCAACCTCGGATTTCTCGTCGGCATCACTTTCAGACATTACATTCAGTTCCCAACCGGTCAGCTCACTGGCCAGCTTAACGTTCTGTCCACCACGCCCGATGGCCTGGGAAAGCTGCTCGTCGGCAACGGCGATATCCATGCTCTCACTATCTTCATCAACCACGATGGATTCGACCTCGGCCGGGGACATCGCGTTAATCACAAACTGTGCCGGGTTTTCATCCCACAGGATGATATCGACACGTTCGCCTGACAGCTCGTTAGAGATGGTCTGTACTCGCGATCCACGCATACCGACACAGGCACCAATCGGATCGATGCGACTGTCATTTGATCTAACGGCGATCTTGGCGCGCAGGCCCGGATCACGGGACGCACCCATGATGTTGATCAGGTCCTGGCCGACTTCCGGCACCTCGAGTTTGAACAACTCGATCAGAAACTCTGGCCGTGTGCGGCTGATAAACAGCTGTGGCCCGCGTGTTTCCGAACTGACTTCATACAGAAAACCACGTACGCGATCACCCGGTCGCAGCGCCTCGCGCGGAATCAGTTCTTCACGATAGATGATGGCCTCGGTACGACCGCCCAGGTCGATGTAAACATTGCCGCGCTCAATACGCTTGACCACACCGGTTACCAGCTCGCCAACGCGGTCCTGATATGCCTCGATAATCTGCTTGCGTTCCGCTTCACGCACCTTCTGTACGATAACCTGTTTGGCTGTCTGTGCTGCTATGCGGCCGAAATCGACATTGTCGATCTGGTCTTCGGTAAACTCACCGGTGGCTTTTTCCGGTTCATCAATCTGTGCTGCAGAAAGCGAAATCTGACGCAACGGGAATTCCATCGGCTCATCGTCCTCGATGATTTCCCAGCGCCGGAAGGTCTCGTAGTCACCGGACTCACGATCAATCGCCACGCGAACCTCGATATCCTTGCCGCTTTTCTTGCGCGCAGAGGAGGCCAGCGCCGCTTCGATCGCTTCGAATATAATTTCCTTTTCCACGCCTTTCTCGTTGGATACGACGTCGACAACCAGTAATATCTCTTTGTTCATCCTCAATGCCTCCGACCAGTTGATTCGAATTCAGGAACCAGTCGTGCTTTTTCAATTGCATTCAAAGGTAGCCGATAGACTTCACTGTCCACTGACAGCAATACATCCTGACCATCCATACCCAGCAATTCGCCGGTAAACTTTTTTCTGCCGTCCTGCGGCGCATACAGCCTGATGTGCGCCTTGTGTCCGGAAAACCGCTGGAAATGTTCGGCCCTGAACAGCAGTCGGTCCAATCCAGGCGAAGAAATCTCCAGTGTGTAATGACCCGGTATCGGATCTTCTACATCCAGTACACCGGATACCTGGTGACTGACACGTGAACAGTCATCCAGCTGGATACCGTCCTCGTTATCGATGTAAATCCTTAATACACTGTTTTTACTGCTTTTATTGAACTCAGCACCGACGAATTCATAACCCATCGCAGTAATAACTGGCTCAATAATACCCTCCAATTTATCCGGTAATCGACTCATAACACCTTCGCCAAAAACAAAAAAAGGGCCGATGGCCCATTTCCAGTACTACGGAAATTGTAACGCGTAATTATAACCCTAAGCTTCCCGACTTGCCAACAACCCGGACACGTAAATGCTGAATAAGCCTTTCATTTTCAATCATTATCGGTATCCCAGCCCGCTTTCCATACATCTAGTGGAATGATCACTGGCGGCTGACCATTATCGTAGAACCATGAATCAACCGCATACAGCCTTTTTGACTGCATGTCCCTGATCACTGCTGTGGTATGAGGCCAGGAGAATAGTGAGGGATATCGTGATCGGCGGTCTTCTACACTATGCCAGCGAATCAGGCCGTTAGATATCAGCAGACGAAGATAGCTGGTCGTATTGGTTGACTCATCGATACAGTCCATCTGACCGTCACTGAGCAGCCCAGTCAGCGTTTTTCCCTTGTCCCCGCTGGTATCTGTCTTGATACCGACCAGTTGTTCCAGTATTGCAATCGCAAGGGCTATTTTATCACGCTCCTGTCTGGCAGATGTGGCCGGTTGGTTAAAGATCTCCTGTATTTGCGACCATTCAGTCTCGGATAATGACTGCGTTACCACTGTGTCGCAGCTATGGTTTAAGCAGATCGAAAATCGCCCTTTATCCGGATTGGTAATGATGTCATCACGGACAAAGACATCGGCCAACAGTCCGCTACTGATAAAACACAGCACGCACGTTGGTATGGTCAACAGGCCCGGCATATCCATTTTGTACATCATTAATGCTTGCTTCCTTAGTCCTTTACAAGTTTGGTGTTATGATCCGCTTATACGCTACCCGCTACCCATGCCTGTAACTCTGCCAGTATTTTCATGGCCTCAGCATCACCCTGATGTTGATCGCATAGCATATTGATTTTATCAATATATTCATCAATCGTGATGCTGCCCCCAGCCTCCTGGTCGTGCAGGCGATGCTGACAGAAATTCTGCCAGCGCTGTGCCTCCTGTTCGTTCAGGCTGTCCGGCCAGTTCCGCGCACGGTAGCGGAACAACAGCTCCGGCAGACGCGGGTCCTGGAAATCCATATGGGTTGACGCCAGTCCCTGTGCATTCATCGTCCGTATTTTTTCCATGCCGGCCCGGTCGCGGTCACTGAAAAAACCGTCATACAGGGCCAGATCAACATCGTCGGCCGGGGCAAACTCCCTGCTGCTGTATGCTGCGGCAACACGTTGCATGAAGACTTCCTGCTGATGCAGTAACTGCCAGTGCCGGTTGCAGGCCTCGGTGTCGATCGCGATACGTTTTACAGATGCCTCGTCCAGCGTTGCCGCAGGCGCCAGGGCCGGACAGCGATTGATTTTTACCGATTTGACCGGTAGACGCTGGACATGCGCCGGCAATTCATCTGCGCGGGAGAACAATCGTTCCTGCAAGGCCTGCTGATCCAGTTCCAGGAAGGGTTGCGGATCGATACGCAGGTCATAGACCAACACGCTGTTCTGGTTGCCGGTTTCGCGCAACATCGGCATGACCAGGGTGGTACAACCGCATTCGGCCGGATACATGCGCGAGGTATGCAGTACCGGCTTGCGTCCGACCAGGTCCAGTTGCGCATCTGCCTTGCGCTTGTTTCGCAACTGAAACAGCCAGTCATACAGGCGTGGCTGTTTGTCGCGCAGCAGCCGGGCCATCGCAATCGTGGCACGCACATCGGACAGCGCATCATGGGCCGCCTCATGACCGATCGCATTGGCCTCGGTCAGGTGTTCCAGCTTGAAGCTAGGACGGCCGTCTAATAATATCCCAGCGCGAGTTGCCGTTCTGCCACTCGCGGGCGTAAGGATCCAAAAAATTGCGGTACAGGGTGTTACGCGTTACCTCATCATCAAATCGCAAGGTGTTATAACCCACCCCGCAGGTCCCGGGCTGCGCCAGTTGCGCATGAATACTGGCGATGAATTCCGCTTCGTTGACACCCTTGCTGTAGGCCAATTGCGGAGTAATACCGGTCAGCAGACAGGCCTCCGGCTGCGGCAGCATGTCACTGGCCGGCCTGCAATAGACCACCAGCGGCTCACCGATTTCATTCAGCTCCTGATCGGTACGCAGGCCGGCGAACTGGGCCGGGCGGTCGCGCCGTGGATCAACACCGAAGGTCTCATAGTCATGCCAGTACAGCGTTATCATGTCATTCCCTGTCCTTACCAAGCTCTCCAGGCATTAATGATCGGAAAATACAGTCCTCTGCGCACCGGTCGATCTTCCAGTTGCTGCATGGTATTCGCATAGCGTTCCAGCTGTTCCTGGTAACGTTCCTGTTCCCGGTCCAGAAACGCCTCAAGATTACCACCTTCATGCGAACCCGTCTTGTAATCGATCACCCAGCGTGTACCTTCATTGTCGATGAAGGTTCGATCGATAATCATATGCCTGATGATGGAACCGGTGACACCGGTGATCGGGAATTCACACTGTGCATCCTGATGCCGGCCAAACAGTATCCATCGTCCACGCTGATCGGATACACAGTTTTTCAGTGCCGTCATCACACGCGAGCGGGCGTTAGCCAGTGCGTTTTGAGGAATACCATGACTGATCAGCAACCGATCTGCAAGGCCTTCATACAGGTTCCAGTCGATTTCCCGCCCGGAAGTCTCGACCGCAAGCTGCTGTAACAGGCGATGGACGACGATACCGATCATACGTGCTGACTCGCCGGCCCAGTCAAACTCCACATCCAGTTCGGTCGACTCCGGTACCACAGACATGAGACTCACCCCGGCCGGTGGTTCCGGTCGCAGCCAGTCATCACTCAGGTAGGTGTAGCTGATCGATGGCTGCGTTTGTTGATCAGCAAGGCTGCCTTGATGATCAACATCCGTTTGTTCATACAGTGATTGATAATCCTGCTCGACCGCGGGCCACAGGTCTTCGAGCATACTACCCTTGCGTGGCTTGATGCCATGACTGCCGGATTCCTCGACATGACCCAGCAAGTGCAAAAAGCGCCTGGCACGGGTAACACCAACGTATAGCAGGCGGCCGTTTTCGTATTGAGCCTTGTCGCTTTCCAGACCTTTAATATAGTCAGCGGTCCTGCTGCGTTCATTTCCGGCCGAACCAATAGGCCCAAACACCAGCTCAGGCTGACCGTCCACGCCGGTTCGTTCCTGCCAGTACAGCAGGCGCACGTCATCAGGTCTCTGCTGCTTGCCCAGGCCCGGCATGATCACGGTGTCAAACTCCAGACCCTTGGCCTTATGGATGGTCATCAATTGCAATGACTCACCTGCCGTCACATCCGGCAATGCGTAAAGCCGGACAAGCTGTTCCAGCACCGTTTCCGGCTCGATAATTTCTCCGCTGTCATGCAGGCCTTCCAGTAACTGGAAAAACACCCCGGTATCCTCGAGGTCTGTTTCATCCTCAACGGTTGCCGGGCCACCCAGCGCAATCCAGGCCGTTTCCACCCAGGCCCGCAACGGGCGTCGATCACGCTCGGCCAGTACCGCATCCAGTACCGGCAGGATACGTTCTAGCTGTGCACGACCCGTCTCACTCATGCGTTCTATGCGATCAGTGTGATGCAGGAGATCAATCAGGGTCGATCTGAAATCCTCGCGGTTATCGCCGGTCAGTGCGTGTAAATCCTTCAGCGACAAACCACAAAATGGTGTGCGCAACAGGGCCAGCCAGTGAATGCGATCACCGGGATGGATTAACGCACAACTCAAAGCAAGCAAATCCTGTATCACCGGTCTTTGTGCGAGGTGCTCGATCTCGACCGCCCGGAAGGCGAGTTTTGCATTTTTCAGCTCACTGATAATTTCCACCAGGTGACTGCGACTACGCACCAGCACGGCTATGGTGCCGGCAGGATCCTGCTGCCTGGCGTGATTGACCAGTGTCGTGACCTGTTGCGCCTCGGCCTGATCGTCCCTGCCGATAAACGGGTGAACACTGACCGCCTGACCGGGCTCCGATGGCTTGACCGGGGAGGAAGCGGCATAGCTGACCGCACCGCTGACCTTGTCGCTGTGCGCAGGCAGAATATCCGTGAAATGCTGATTGACCCAGTCGATAATGCCCTGCTGTGAACGGAAATTCGAAGACAGACTGAGTGGCTCGAGCGCGACCTGGCCCAGTCTGCCCTGCCACGCATCGATAAACAGGCCGACCTCCGCTTCACGAAACCGGTATATCGATTGCATCGGGTCACCGACCAGAAACAGCGTGCGGCCATCACCGGCTTCCCAACCGGCGGTCAGGCGGTGGAACAGGTCGGACTGGTTTTGCGAGGTATCCTGAAACTCGTCGACCAGCAGGTGTCTTATCTGGTAATCCAGTTTCAGCGCCAGGTTGGTTGGACTATCCTCGTCACCGAGTGCCTGTTTGGCACGCAAGGCCATTTCGGCAAAATCGATTTTGCCATGCTCACTGAACACCAGCGTCAGGTGGGCGGCGGATCGCAGCAAGATCCTGAACAGCGCATCGATAATCTGCCATTGGCCATCCGCATAGACCGGGTCGGGCAGTTTATCCAGCTTCAACAGGCTGGCCCTGAGCGCGTCATTATTCGCGAGTGTATCCAACAGGGACTGCATGTCCTGCTTCATCTGCCGGTATACCGCTTTCAAGGTTTCGTCCGGCGCATCCTTCTCAGCGGGAAAACCTGTTTTTTTATTGATTGCAGTCGGCTTGCGCCATGCGCCATCTTTAATAAGCAACAAGCTACGCAGCCCCAGCCATTGCGCCAGTTCATTCACACTGGCCCCTGGCAGCTCGCGCATATCGACGCATGCCCTGAGTGGATGATGCTCTGGCAGGTTCGCTGCCGCGAAACGTACCAGCCCGGGTATATCCTGTCCCGGCTGTTCGGGCAGACTGGATACGATTTCCGCCAGCGCCTGTTCCACGATACCGCTCAGGACCTGCTCGATCTCGTGACGCATCAACCGCGGATGATCCTGTTCGACCATGTGCCGCAACCAGTGATCACGGCGTGCCAGCATGGCGGCGATCAGGCCCTGTAACTTGTCCATCTGGTTATCCAGATGACCCAGCAGCAAGGCCAGGTCATCGGCCCATTCATCACCGGACTCCAGTTCCATCAGCATCGCAGCTGCCGCTTCGCGGTACAGCCTGCCGGCATCCTCGGTAATGCCGGGCACAACACCAAACCCGGTCAACAACGGCATCTGCCTGGCCAGTTCCATGCACAGCGAGTCGATCGTCTGGATACGCAGCCGGCCCGGACAGTCGAGCAGCTTCCA
This sequence comes from uncultured Gammaproteobacteria bacterium, assembly GCA_947258795.1. GTDB lineage: Bacteria > Pseudomonadota > Gammaproteobacteria > DRJJ01 > DRJJ01 > DRJJ01. The sequence continues at coordinate 35,692 of CAMYJU010000009.1, forward strand.
GTTACGCTCACGGTCCTGGTCCAGCACCGCCCGTGCCAGTTGCCAGGTCAGTTGGTCATGGGCTGAACCGGGCGCCGGTTCATCCCTGGCCATGACCAATGCATGCAAGATGCGTTCACGCATTTCACTGGCCGCCTTGCGTGTAAAGGTAATTGCGACAATCTCTTCAGGATGACTGACACTGGCAAGCAGGCGCAGATAGCGCTGGCTTAGCAGCCCGGTTTTGCCCGAACCTGCGGGCGCCTGTACGATAAACGACGCGTCCGGCCTGAGCGCCGTCTCGCGTGCCCTGGCGTCCGCCAGTCCGACGTGCTTATTCATTGCCGTTTTCCTGTGCATCCGGATCAAACCAGCGTTGATCATTGATACGGCAAAACGCGGCCAGCTTGCAGTAACTGGATTGACAGGTGATCACGCCGTCTTTCGGGTCGATGCTGGCATTACCGCCCCTGAACTCCCCGGCCAGTCTTTTAATTTCCTGTTGCCATTGCTCCAGTATCGCAGGCCAGTCCTGCATGACTTCCTTTAACAGTTTGTTACCGCGTGCAGGTGGTAGCCCGGGTATCATGTCTTCATCCTTTACGACACCCTTGTATGCCAGATCGCCGGCGCGTAACTGCGCAAACAGCACTGCGGCAATATCGCCACCTTCCACCGCACTGTACAAGGGCAGCTGCGGGTCAGCCGGTCTTTCACCAAACCAGTCACCGGGATTCACCCTGCCCGACTTGTAGTCAATAATCAGTTTGCTGCCATCAGCCAGTTCATCGATACGGTCTATCTTGAGACGGACAGCAATACCATTGATGGTGGCCTCGGCATCCTTTTCGAAATCCGTCACACTGAACGGCGACCGTTGCTTTTCCAGTTCCAGCCACTGCGTCAGTATTCCAACCAGCCGCCTGGTCTCGACCTGTCGCAAGCGGGCCTGGAACAGATGCGGGTGCCTGCCCTTGTTCTGTTCGATCGCCTCATTGACGGCTGCAGTGATCCATTGCTGTTGATCCTGCGTTGTCAGCTGCAGCAGGCGCTGCTGGGTTTGCAGTCGCTGCCACAGCAGTTCGAGTGACTTGTGCAATAGCAGTCCGCGCTGTTTTGCATCCAGGCCCAGATGGGGCTGGTCCATCGGCACCGCCCCGAGCCGGTGTTCGGCAAAGGCACGGAACGGACACAGGGCCTGGTGCCGGAATATGGCACTACCTCCACTGGCGTGGCGTTCGGAGACAGGCGGTGCCTGGTCATCATCACGCCGCACCAGCTTTGCCGACTGACGCACCCGTTCACACCAGTCCAACCCCGGCCACAGCTGCAGGTCCTGTATTTCGACAACAGGAAAATCCAGGATCAGCGGACTGGGGCCCAGTTCCTCTTCGGCATGGTGTTGCGGATAACTGAATACCACTTCCTGTGCACAGCCGCACAGGCGTTCGGTAATGGCGCCGGCGACTGACAGTTCACGTTCCTGGCTGGCATGCGGCATGTCGTGCTTGAGTTGCAGCACCAATGGAATGAACGGATCGGGCCTCGGCGCAGGTGGCCAGACGGCGTCATGCATACCCATCACCCAGGCATGATCGAACTCCAGCCCGATGGCCTCGTACAAGCCGAGCACCTGTACCGGCACATCAGCGGACTGCGGCTGAAAGATCCTCGCCGCAGCGATGTGTTTCAGCCTGGTCAGTGCCTGCTCGACAGAAAACTCCCCGGCAATATTTTCAAGTGCACCGAAATCGATTAACAGCTTCTTCCACGCCTCCACTGCCTGGTATTCATCACTGCACAGGGTTCTGCCACAGGCCCAGCCTGCTACCGTCAGGCACTTGCCAAACCAGACCGCCCAGGCATTGGCACCGGCCTGCTCTGGTATTGTCTTATATAACTCGAGCAGGCCGGCTATGCGTCGCGACAATTCAGACAGGGTTTCGGTAGCAGGCCCCTCTTCCGCATCATCCCGCTGTGCCACGCCCCGGTATCTGCCAATCTGGTAGGCCAGTGCCGACAGGGAAAGCCAGGGTTCTCCGGACTGGCGCAATTGCACATCCAGCATGCAGCGATCGCTGAACTCTTCGACTGCGCCGGCAATATACGGTGTTCGCAATAACGCGCCGGTATCGCGAACCTCAATCCGGTTAACCACCAGGTCCAGCAGCCTGAACGCAATTCGGATGACAGGATATGCCGCCAGTGGCTGACCAAGTGAAAAATTCCATGGCACCGATTGCATCTGTTGACCGGGAACCTGTACATCCGGCACCAGCACCCGGGTCAGCTTGTCGGTCAGCATGCTACGAACAGCGGACTGGTCCGGCACAATAATACCAATCCGGGCATCAGGATTCCGGTCCAGACAATGCCTGGTCCAGCGCACGACCGCCTCGGTCTCCGCACGGCTGTCTTTCGCCGTAAAGCGGCCGATCCTGGCGGGTGGTTGGTTAAGGTCCAGGTTACGTAGCGTGACCCCCGCCGCTGACAGGCTCTGCTGCAATTCCGTCAACACCGGGCTGAGTTCTTCAAAACCGGCCCAGACCAGATCCTTCGCAGGCAGTGGATAATCTCGCCTGAACCGCTCAATCAGGCGGCCGGGTATCTCGCATTCACTGATCCAGTGACGGGCATGACACTGTTGTTCAAACGTCTCTGCCCAGACTGAAAATGCCTGGCTATCCTCATTAACAGAAAACGTTGCCTGTTCTCGGCGCAGACGCCAGTCCAGCATCAGCTGCCAGGCATCACGCGCCTTGCGCGCAGTGGCCTGTGTGCGTAATAGAGATTCGGGATGCTGACTGACAATCTCATACCAGAGATGCAGTTCCTGGTCCTGACTCAGCAGTACCGGCGGATTCGGTAACTCCCCCGCCATCAGCAGGTCTTCCCAGGTCCGCCTCAGCCAGGACCTGACTGACAGGATGTCAGGCGTCTGCCAGGCCAGTTGACCACCGCGCAACTGATGCTGGTCATAGTCTGCAAGAATGGAACGTGCCAGACGACTGTTTCCGGTAATCAGCGTCGCGTCTTTACCGATTTCCGATATCAGTTCATTACGGCTGATAGCCTGCTGTTCAATCATCTGCTGTCAGGAGTGGCAAGTCTTGTAGGTTAATTTATCCGTTAGTTGTTCCCATCATACACGTCACCGATGCAGGCATGCCACTGGCAACAAAAACAACAGCAAAAACCGGCATCTATCCCTGGCCAGCTAGTCGCAGGGGCAGACGCTGAAGGGTGCGGGTGCGGGTGCGCATGGCCAAACCGGGGCCAGGCGATCGACTAGCTGCGTCGCGGGTGCTTGCTCAGTTTTCGCTGCAACGTGCGGCGATGCATACCCAGTGCTCATGCTGACGCGGAGATATTGCTATCATGTTCTGACAGGACGATATTGATACCAGCTAATCGAAGGCGAGATGGACGAAGCCGCAAGCGGACTCTCCGGACGCGTAATGCAAAATAACCCTGCGTCACCGTATACAACTCCACTATGGGACACAGACAATTCAGGGAAAACCCAGCTCATTTAATCGGCAGAGACGGAAAGTTTATCGCCCGATTTGTCGGTGCCAGAGACTGGCCAGCAAAGGCAATTAAACAGTACATCGAATCAATTTTAAATAATAATGCTCCTGCATCAGAGTAAGAGCGAATACTGGCACAGTACATCTGCGACTATGAAATCCTCGATCTTACAAAAGCGGTTCCGCGACGCCACCAAAACCACTTATCAACAAAGTCTGAATCGATTTTATAGGGGCGCCCACTTCTGGAAACTGCCCGACATTCGTGTAATGTTCATAAAAGTCTGCATGGCCAAGAGGTAACGGCGCCATCCCTTCGCCTAGTGCATAGTTAGAGGTGTAGCGGAACGGCCAGATATCAAATACGGGCAGCATACGGGAAATTGTCGCGAGCACTTCACTAACATGGCCAAGCAACGGTACTTTTTGTCTGCGTGCTGAGATCCAACTATTTTGCGGTTCTGTGTGGCGCTTGATACTTTTCACTATCGCATTGGCAAATTTTTCGTCAAGCACGGTTAAAGTCAGTTCGGTATTAATCATGGCCGATCGAGGATCGAAATTGTGTGACCCAATAACTGCCACCTTACCATCAATGACAATAGACTTGGCATGGATCCCAATCCGCGATTGTGGGGTTTTTAAAGGCAATGGCTCACCCGCCTCTATATGATCATAGTCGTCTGGCTTCTGGTAATTTTCCGTCAAAAGCGGGTATCTTGGTATAAATGTCTCAACATCACCAGGTACCGGCATAATTTCATGAATCTGTAATCCTAACTTCTTGATATAACGCTTTCTATGCTTCATCGTCAAGGCATAGACATAGAAGGCATCCGTCGCAGCCAGGCTATTGGTTGAAATAGTTACATTAAAGCCAGGGTTCTTGTCGCGCAGTGATTTGATAACTTTCTGTGCTGGTTTACTCAATAATAAATACGGCGTCTGAATTAACAATGATTGATTCGCATTCTCGATGATAGCTTTAAGCGATTTGAATGAACCTGCAGTTACCGATTTACTGGTCAATTCATTTGGCTCTGATTCATTTGATTCCGATTCATTTACATTATCTTGTATAAAACCTTTACGTGGTATATCCGCATCAAAGCTGATTTGATTTACCGGATAAATGGAATCTATAAATTTTTTCTGTATTAGTTTTTCATCAACAGCATTCGCAATCAGTTCTTTAAACACTGGCAGTTTAATATCGGATACAGAAATGGGTTCCAAGGGTTTCTGTTTTCCCTTATCAAACAATTGAGCACTAATATCGCTATGCTGATCCAGACTCACTGTAATCGGATCATGCCAATATTGTTCAAATGATTCTTTCATATCAATTGCAACAGGCCCCACTACTATTACATCACGATCGATAAAATTATATTCAGTATCCCTGTCATAATATTTATTCTCTATATTTCGTCCCCCTACGATACCAATGCGCTCATCAAACAGCATAAGTTTGTTATGCATTCGTCTATTCGCAACACTAAAGTCAACCATAAACCCTTGTATTATTTGCGCTTTGGTTGCTGTCGCTTTACCCAATAAGGGATTAAATAGTTTAAATTTAAGGTTTTCATGGGTGATAGCCAATCTTGCCCCCAATACCGGATCACTAACCGATGATAGCTGGTCAACTATCATTCTAACCTTGACACCACGTTGTGCTGCGGCAATCAGCTCCCTCAATATCAGGCGACCCGCTTCATCATCTGCCCAAATGAATGTTTGAATATTAATTGACTTACGGGCTGCGCGAATAAGGTGAACACGTAATTCGAGCGCATCATCACCTATATCCACTATATTCACATACTGGGTTGATGAACCGTTATCAGCTTCAGAGAAAGCCTGATCAGCCAGTTTATGCAGAGGAGACGAAATACTGCAGCGATTTGGGTCACTTTCAGGGCAAGTCAATCCTGCATATGCGACCGGTATGGGTTGCGCTGGTGGTGGTGTGTAGCTGACTGGCGCAGTCGCACAGCCATTTAAAAGAAAATAGCCTAACAAAACGCTTATTCGCAGAATAGCTGACATAGCCCCTTCTCGTAGCTTCTATTCGATAGTGTGAATATACACTCAACTAGTTACTTTCTTGTTTTTCTTGTTTGGCTTGTTTAATTCCGTGCCATTCATCAAGGCGATTGCGAAAACGAGATGCCCAGGTGCGAAATGCTGCTTTGGTGTGACTCCAGCGGGTATAGCCGCCAGTTGGTCCTACGCGGGTGCCAACACGACGATCGACCATTGCGGCGAGGCGCTCACCCGTAGATGTATCAACCAACTCACCCTCCAGTGCGGCTGCACCAACATCCAGGTTTATACTGAGTAGAAGTTTCACAGCAGCATTGCCAGAACTGACCGGATCTACGTCAGTAATCGCGGTACGTACACGTAAAACGCCTGGCCCTGGCTCGTTCACCACTTCGTATTGTTCATCTATACTTTGAATCAACGCATTGCGAAGATAATCAGCCAGTTCCTTCATATCATCGGCATTAATAGCAACCGTTTCACCTTCCGAGGCAGATCCGGGCTTCAGATATATAAGAGGCTGATCAATAATAAAGCGTTTATAATTGCCAAATTGAGCATCGGACTTTAACCACAGATAGGCCGCCTTACCATTACCACCTGGCTTAAGTTGTGAATAGTCTTCCAGAAAGCCAGAGAAACTGATTTCATCCAGATCTGCAGGTTTATTGTCTGCCATTACATCAGAAACTAGCCCACTACTATCCTTTTCACTTTCTTCTTCCGCCGATACATACACCGGATACGCCATCATTAGCAGTACAACCATGATCAAGTTAGTCGATAGAGTAAATTTCATACTATTCTCCTTTATAGTCTGATTTTACTAAATACTAATATTACCAGCTGGTTACTGGTATCACAGTATAAACAAAATTCTAGCGGGCACTATTCTGATGCATCCGGCTGCTCACGGAAAGGTCTTTTAATAGTTCTGAATATACCCATTGGTAAGTCACGGATACTAAATTGGGTCTCTCCTTCCGCTTCAGCTGTCTCGCGCTTGTCCAGCGCAGACACACACGGGTTTTGCTCACCTGTGCCTAAGTCACTATACATCAGAATCAAGGTTGCTGGACTGGCGAGTCCTGCGAGTATGCCTCCCAGGGTCCATTTATTACTAATCGATGTCCGCTCGTACACAGGTTCAGCCAAAGTACCACTTACCTTAGCCGGGTGTGCCAGGCTCACAAAACTCGGATTTTTCGGGGCCGGGTGGAATATGGCATTAATCTCCTCTGTATCGAGATTAAGCGTACCACTACCGGCAACTGTAATGCGCATGGTATCTAACAATACTGAATCAGTGCTGACGATACCGTCCTTTATATCAAAATACCCCACGACACAGTTAGTAGTTGTGACCCTTTCCTGTTCCCAGGCCTGAGACAGCATGGTAGTCATGACATCTGCTGCCCACAAATCTATCTTGGTACCAGAGATCTTTCCAGGACCGGCTACGACATTAATCTCACCATTGCTACTGCTAAAAAGCTCATGCAGTGTAGCCCCTTCGCCTTTGAGATCCAGATCAAAATTGCCTTTTCCTTCAATCTGCTCTGTGATACCCAGTGACTGAAGCAACTGACCATGATCCAATTCCTCGCCATAACTCTTGAGATGAACTGTTGGGATCATATCTATCACATTGATATCCAATTGTGTAGTGATTGGTGAATCGAGCAGTCTTGCGCTAAATGGGTCTAGCTTCAGATGGCCATTGTTCAACGATGCCTGTAACACAAATTGGTCATATTTTACAGTACCGATAAAAAGCTGCTCTGCCTGTAGATTCAGGCTGACATCAACGACACGTAATAATTCAACAGGTATTTCATTATCAGGGAGTAATCGTTTCGGCTTCGCTGGATCTTGCGACTTGACTTTCTTGGCAAAGATATCTTGATAATATAATTTTTTGGATTTTAGGTCAGCCTCGATCAGTGTGCGCTGATCCTTAGTGGATATAGTCATATCGCCGGCAAGGTCAGTATTAGCGATCGTGCCGGTCAATGAGGATAGATGATAGCGTGGGGTATTACCTGATAATTGGCCCTTAATATGGTAGGGACCAATTCTCAATAAATTCTTTGCCAGTATCGGTTCAAGCGCTTCAAGCTGTTTTCCCCTTATATCAACATCAAGTTTAAGCCCCATGTCTTTTAGTGGAGATTCGATAGATCCATTTGCTTTTACAAATGTTTCGGATACATCAAGACTCATGTCAATGGGGATGGATTTTGTTTCTGAAATCAACTCTACCAAGCGCTCGGTCGTTAGCGCGAACCTAAAGGGGGTATCGTTTAATTTACCATGGGTAGTGATATTAAGCGGTTGCTGAGCTTTAGATTCCGCAGTCAATTTTGAAAAAATCACTTTGGGCTGCCTGGGCTTTTTGTTCTCGAAGTTGAGCGATGCTGTTCCACTCGATAGATGCATATCACCTTGCTCAAGCAAATCACGCACTGTCAGGCCACGCCCTCGCATTCCTAATTTCAAATTACGAAAATAACCACTCACAATCGCATCATCGTTCCATGTTTTAGTCAGCTTAGCAATATCGAGTTTTTTACTAGACAGGTTGATTGTGATTTGTTGAGACTGCTGTTGTAAAAGAAACTCAAGATCACCCGTGACAATGGCGCCTGGTATCGTGGCAGAGAAGGTAGAAATCCTTGATCGACTATGCCGAAACTTGCCGGAAAGACCGATATTAGCTACTGGAAAGGGTGCACCAAGCAGCTTGCCAAGCTGAAGATCAAGATCAAACTGATAGCTTTCTGGAAACATAAATGGTAATTTCATATCCAGACGATCTATTTTTTGAGTTGGATCTTGCTTTTTAGTCGCCTTTGGAATCCAGGCTGCTAGGTCCAGCATATTTACAGCTAGTTTTGCAGCTATGCGCGGCTTTGGATCAGATTGGCGAAATGATAGCTCACCCTTCACACTTGACTTGCCAACTTTCGCATCGGGAATAGCTAACTTATATGCATCCCTGTTACCCGTGATTTTCGCTGACAACTTATAGGCACCGACGGACGGGATCAGATGTGTGGACAGTAATGGCAATTTGCTAAGCTGCTTACCCTGAACGGATATATCCATATCAACACCATCACCTGTCAACGGGTGAAGTATCATACCCTCCCCTTCTAGGGTAGCATCAGTCATCGACATTGCCACTTTCACTGGCCATGGCTTGTCATTCAATAAATCATCCAAGCTACCGCCCTCTACGCTGGTTGTAATCACATTGTCTGCATATTGACCTGACAAATTGACTAAAACAGGCTTTACACGTCCTGCCGTTAATTGCCCATCAGTAATATTAAATTGCAGATACGCTTGTTCAGCATCCAGTTTAATATTGGTCTTACTAAGTATGATTTCATCTGCGTTTGCACTGATGTTGGCGGATGCTGTATATGGTCCTGCTGTGGGTAGCTGCATATCAATAATATTACCAATGGATGCAAACTGTTTGCCTTGAATACTGATTTCCCCCTCGAGACGAGGTATTTCTCGTTTTCTGTCAATACTACCTTTAAACTCAGATACCATATCGGCAACTGATATCGATAACCGATACGGCCATAATGATTTAGCGGACATCAAATCATTCAGAGGGTCACCAACTAACGCAATCGTTACAGGTTCCTCCCTATATCTCGCTTCCACCTGAATCAATACAGGTTCTGCTGCCAAAATCTTAGCGTCGACCTTCTTAATTGATAGTGAAAAATCTGATACAATACTGCCACGATAGCTTAACTGTGAGTCGTATACAGTAATTGTTTCGAGATCAGGTATCGTGACGGCCTTGTCCTGATCACCGAATTGCCAGTTCCCTCTCCCATCCGGTCCAATTTCGAACAGAATATCAGCCTGTTGCATTTCAAACCTGGGTATCTGTAGTTGGCCTTTTAATAACGGAATCAGTGCTACATTCAGTTCCACCCGTCCTGCCCTAAGCAGGTGTTTCCTTGACGCCCAGTTTGGATTGGCAATCGCAGCATCCTCAACCACAATCGTCGGTACTAATGAAAGGCCTAATGAAATATTGCCTTCAAATGTGACTGGCCGGCCCAGGGTTTTACTCGCATACGCCTGCAACTGATCACGGTAGGTGTTTGCGTCAAAGGTCAACACAATAATCGTAAGCACGAGTAAGACAAGTACTATAACAATGACCGACCAACGAATAATCTGTCTTATATACACATTATTTCCAGTACTAAAAAGAAGTGATTTAATGTGCTCACGTGTTTAATTATGATATTAGCAATACTTCTTTAATGGCAGCTTATACAACATCTCCGATTTTAACCCGCATATGACTTCGCGCTGATTCATTACGATCACTAACTGTTCTACTTTTTTGACAGCGATATCCATTTCATCTCTTCCTCGGTATTCAACACCCAATGCCAGGCATAATAAAATATTCCAGACGATTGATTGTCCATTTATAACATGCTATTGATATTATTGGTAAAATACCGATTCGTAATAGCTTCAAGCTCGTGTTTCAGACCCTCGTCATCCCGGTTAGCTACTTCCTCATAACAACGTGGTGCGATAGTAAAGAATTTATCGATAAGTGCCGGATCAAAATGACTACCACGGCCTTCGCTAAGGATTTGCATCGTGTCATCATATGAGAATGGCTGCTTATATGGACGTTGTGATGTCAGGGCGTCGAACACATCGGCAATCGCAAATATCCGCGCATTCAGGGGTTTGTTGTCTGCACTGATACCAGCCGGGTAACCACTACCATCATATTTCTCATGATGAGAAGCCACCACATCCGCTGCATCGCTCAACCAATCTGAACGTATAATGATATCTAACCCATGTTGGACATGATTACGCATGACCTCGAATTCTTCCTCAGTGAGCTTGCCTTCCTTGAGTAAAATATAATCCGGGATACCGATCTTGCCAACATCATGAAGAAAAGCACCCTTGATTAGAGACTGGATCGAGTTGGCATTCAAGCCGACGGCTTCCGCAAGACGAACCGCCATGATGGTAACGCGGTAATTATGGGCATCCGTATCACTGTCGCGTTTGGCAATGGCACTGCCCAACACCTTCAGGGTTTCCAGATTGGAATCAAGTAAATTTAACGATAATTTCGTCAATCTGCGCATCAAGCCAAGGATCACAGGGTATAATAATGCAGTGGTGATTAATACTATCACCACCACCGCCAGTACGGTGCGCATCACACGCCAGGCGACGGCAGTAATTGCTTCATCAGAGACGGCAAAAACCCCATCCGCATAAGCAACGATATTACCTTCAATGTTACGGAGTGGGACTTTGACCTTGATATGCGGCCTGCCTTGCAGCCTGACAACCTCATAATCATTGTTATTACCAGGTGTTAGGCCATGACCTGATTCCTGTATAAATGATTTGACGGCATTCAATTCTGCATAGTTAGCGTCACTCTGTTTAACGATTTCATTACCTTCGGCATCGTAAACGATAATATAGACAAAATGCCCTGCCTTCATTCTTATACTACGCGCGGCGAAGGCCTCTAGTTCATTCTTTATACCGTCATGATCAGGCAGGCCAGGCTGGTTCAATATGTGACTGGCTTGAGTATTAAAATGGTTAGCACTTTGCAGGGCATACGCTAGTACATCCTCACCAACTTTGCCACGTTCGGTGAAAATGACAATCAGGGACAGAACGACGATGATTGCCAACGCGGCGAACATCAACCGCCTGATTAATAGTCTATGGATTGACGACTTTTGAAATGTTGTTTTATCTGATATTTTTACTCTCCTTGAAAACGTGAACTCAGAAACCTATTTTCTAACGGTCCTGTGACAGACATTCTGCCTTATATCTTTCATGAGCTGCAGATCGACGTTGTGGTTTACCTTTCAAGCTTTGGTATTTACGATATAATTTCTTACAATATTCACGCTGCTGCTCAGACTCTAAGTTGTTAGTATTTGCATCCCCGGTTATATCCGTACGTTTATCTTCAAACATGATTGACTCGGCTGCATTGGTGCTAGCGATCATTAGTAATGTGAACACCAACGTAGTCAATAATGCAATATACTTCATACTGCCCCCATATACTCTTAACAATTTCACTATTACTATCAAACTATATTCAAACTAAAACACATCATACTGTGATACAGAATATTGCCTGTGGGAACACATATAATCATTATTCTTGTTCCCACAGGCTTACTGATCAGCATTGGCACAATCAATCTAGCTTAATCCACCCATCGCTGATTGAACTGATATATTACTCATTTATATCGACTTGTAACATAAATATTATCAAGACACTTCAAACAAACTGATCTCTACTATTTACGTGCTTCATTCATGCGCTGACGAAAGCGTTTGGCATAAAATTCAAAGGTTTTCTGTATCGTATCCCATGATGGCTTTTCATCCTCACCACCTTTATGTGGTTGCGTATCTACCAATACGCCGACTTGCTCGCCTGTTTTGCCATCGATGAGTTCTGCTTCAATACTGGCTTTCACCAGATTGATATTTTTACCAGCTGATGACTGAACACCGGACGCGACCATGCCTATTGGCGTATAACTGAATAAACCTTTTTTCTTCTTCTTTAGTTTCACATTGGTAATTGCTATTCGCATACGTAATACGCCTGCGCCTTGCTGGCCTACAACAGGATATTCGGGCTCAAGATTTTGTATAATTGTCTCACGGAAACTATGCGCCAGGATCATTAACTCATCCGGGTCAATCCCTTTATACTTGGAATTTGGGTCAATAAAGATGGTGATCGGATCAATCATAACCTTTGTATAAGCAGATAGATCATAGCCAGGTTTTTCATAGATATGAGCACCTGCACGATCTTTATCTGGCTTAAGATCTGGATATTTATCTAAAAAGCCGGAGTAACCGCCTGCAGTTGCTGTGGCCGTTAAAAATAAGATGCCGAATACAAGCGCGATTAATGTAAAGAATTTATTCCAAATACTCATAATATTCTCCTTAATATTTAATTCTTTTTTACTATAACAACATGAAAAGAGTTGCAATATTCTAACCATGTACATATCTGTACTCCTGAATACCACTATCATCCTATGCATTGGGTACTTTATAAAAAGTGGCATATAATACTGGTACGACAATCAAAGTCAGTACCGTAGCAAAGCCCAAACCAAACATCAGGGTAACGGCCATTGATACAAAAAACGCATCCTTTAGCAATGGAATCAGACCCAGTATTGTTGTGGCAGCAGCCATCACGACCGGGATCAAACGGCTGACACCAGAATCCACAATAGCGTGGAAAGCCTCTTTCCCAGATGCCAGTTGGGTATCAATCTCATCGATCAAAACGATCGCATTTTTTATCAACATCCCTGAAAGGCTCATCAGTCCCAGAACCGACATAAAGCCAAAGGGTTGATTCAGTAATAACAGGCCTGCGGTGACACCAATCAATGACAGAGGTACAGTCAACCAGATAATTAACGTTTTTTTAATTGAGTTAAACAACCACAACACAATGATAACCATTAGCCCGAAAAAGATCGGTATTTGCTCTCCAAGGCTAGCATTAGCCTTGGCAGAGTCCTCTAGCTCACCACCCCAGGCCATGTAGTACCCAGGTTTGCCTTTAATTGGCCATTTGTTGTCTTCCGTAACAGTCAGGGTTGTATGAGTGTGTTGTTCTGGTTGTCGACCAAGGACTGCCTCGAGATCTACATTTAACGCCTGTTCTACTCTGGGTTTTAACGTTTTCATCAATTCGCTGGGCAGGCCCGTTCTTGGATCAGCATGTATTTTTAGCATCTTGGCACGATTACGCCGCCAAATATGTGGATTCTCAAATTCCGTGACAAAGCCTGTGACAACCTGATCTGCAGGAATCATGGTTTGTGCAGCGGGGCTCCATACCTGGATACCGCCGAGATTATCCAGATCCACCCTTTCATGCTCAGGTGAACGCGCAATAATGGGCAACAGCTCATCACGCTCCCGATACACTCCCGCCGCAGTACCTTCGACGGCTGCTTCCAGGGCGTGTGCCAATTGTGGTCGATCGATACCGACCTGCCGTGCCTGTGCCTCTGACATTTGCGGCCGAACCACTTTAACCTGGGTGCGCCACTCATTCCGAACTGCCTTGGCATTTGGTTCGTCAAGCATAACCTGTTCAGCTATTGTGCCAAACTTACGTATTTCTTCTGCATCTGGGCCGTATATGCGTAGCTGTATTTTTCCACCCGTAGATGGGCCATTAACAAACATACGCACGGAGACATTGACATCAGGAAATCGCTGTTCGAGTTCTGTCTGCAGGCCTTCAGTCATATCACTTATGATGCTGTAGTTTTCAACACTGACGAGAGTTCGTGCAAAACTATGATAAGGATATTCACCTGAATAGGTCAGCAGCATACGCGGGTTACTTCCACCAATTTCAGTAGCCACCCCAGTTACACCTTCTTTAGATTGAAGATGTTCCTCTGCTTCCTTCATGCGAAGAGTGGTTTCATCAATATGCGTGCCTTCAGGAAACCAGTAGTCAACATAGAATTGTGGTCGGGTAGAATCAGGGAAAAAACTCTGTTTTACATAACCAAAACCAAAAAGTGCCGTAGCAAATATCACGATTACAACAACAAGAGTAGCCCAGCGATTACGGATACTGCGACCCAGAATTTGACGGTATAAGACATAAAATTTACCAGCATATGGATCCTGACTTCCACCAGCACTGGCTTTCTTACCCATAAGAAAATGTTTACAAAACAGTGGCGTGCTTGTCACTGCTGTCAGCCAGCTAAGCATCAGTGAAATCAGGATGACGGTAAACAAAGCCCTGGTATATTCACCGGTACTGTCCGGTGAGGTACCTATTGAGGCAAAGGCGGTTACCGCTACCACAGTTGCGCCTAGCAAGGGTATCCCTGTCTGCCCTACAACCTTAGATGAGGCTGTAAAGGCATCCATACCTTGCTGCATACGCACACGAATACCATCTGTAACGACTATCGCGTTATCGACCAGCATACCCAGGGCAATAACCAAAGCGCCGAGTGAAATACGCTCGAGGGTGATATCCAGCATATCCATAAAAATAAAGGTGCCGGATATTGTAATGAACAGGATGGAGCCTATAATCAGGCCGCTTCGTAGCCCCATAAAGAATAGCAATACAACAACAACAATAACAACAGCCTCGATCAGGCTTACCAGAAATCCTTTAATAGCTACTGTGACGGCATCTGATTGCAATGCGATAACATGAAATTCTACTCCAAGGGGCATAACCGGCGTTAACGATTGTAACCGCTCCTTCAGCTTTTCCCCCATGGTAACCACATTACCACCAAAGACCGTCGAAATGCCAAGACCAATAGCGGGATCTCCATCATAGCGGAGTAGGTTTTTTGCTGGCTGCTGATAATCTCGCTTTATCTCTGCTACATCTTTGAGGTAAACCAGACGTTTACCTGGACCTCGGCTGCTAATCAACAAATCACCGAACTCTTTTTCAGACTTGAATTCACCGGTAGGACTGACAGTAATATATTCAGAGCCAATAGTAATATTACCGGATGTCACAGGCAGATTTTTAGAGGACAATGCCCGAAAGATATCCTCAGGGGAAATACCAAATTCGGCCATCTTGTCACGGCTCATCTCGACATATACGGCTTCTTTTTGTACGCCATGCAGAATAATACGCTTGACATCCTTGACGGTCAGCAACTCTCTTTGCAGGAACTTGGCAAACTCATGCATCTCTTTCTGATTATAGCCATCACCTGTCAAGGCAAGATAAATACCATAAACATCACCGAAATCATCATTGACCAAAGAAGGCCCAGCTCCAGGCGGTAGTTTACTCTGCGCGTCGTTTACCTTACGACGTAACTCGTCCCATACCTGCGGAAGAGAATCTTTATCGTATTTTTTCTTGATATACGTCTTAACAATAGAAAGACCACGTGAAGAACGTGATTCGACATAATCAAGCTGGCCAAGCTCCTGAGCTGCTTTTTCAATAACGTTGCTAACCTCTTCTTCGACTTCTGCAGCAGATGCACCGGGATATGGGGTAAAAACTACCGCTTCCTTGATTGTGAATTCCGGGTCCTCGAGTCGTGATAACTTTCCAAATGAGCTAATGCCCACGACCAACATCAGGATGGTCATTACCCAGGTAATAACACTCTTATTAAGACTCCATTCGGCAATATTCATCAGAATGCAACCTTCTCAATTGGTCTAACCTCTACACCCTCACGTAGTGTATTAACAGCGGTTATCGCAATTATTTCGCCTGGTTGCAGGCCGCTGCTTATACGGATATCACCACTGCCAGTTAATTCGCCTGTTATCACTTTACGCTTTTTGACTTTATTGCTACTTTGATCAACGACCCATACATGCGCTTCACCATTATCGTCCGAAAAGACTGCGACATAAGGGATAATGATGCCGCGTTGCTGACTGTCTTCATCTGATAATTGCCTCTCAACAAATACAGTAGCCGTCATCCCGGGCAATATATTGGCACTATCCGGTTGTGGCATACCAAGTACATATTCAAAAGTTTGCGTTTTTTCATCTGCTTCAGTCGAAAACTCCTTAATTTGCAGCTCATATTTATTATCTGGAGCCGCTTCAAACATGGCATAAATTTCCAATACACCTTTGCCTTTACTCCCAGCTACTAACCTTTCAGGCACATTAACGACTATCTCGAGACTGGATGGATCCTGAAAACTGACAACGGCCTCTTTGGCTTGTATATCCTGAAAATTCTGCACATATTGCTTGGCAATCACCCCAGAGAACGGTGCAATCAGTTTCGTATCTTTTAATGCTTTTCTAGCCTTCTGTAACTCTGACTTGTTAACGCCATACTGCGCCTTAATCCTGTCATAATCCAGTTCCGATATATAATTCTTTTTTATTAATTCGTTGGCACGCTCCAGGTTCGCCTTGCTTTTAGTAAAATTGGCTTGTGATGCGCTAACTGTACTTCGATAGTCTTTATCATTCAGTCGACCAATTAAATCACCTTTATTCATTTTTTGACCTTCCTTGATTGGTAGCTCAACAATTTGGCCAGGTACCTGAAATGATAAGTCAACACGATCTGATGCTCGCACCTTACCAGGAAATTGGCGACGCGCAATACTCTCACCGCCTTTCAGAATCATAACCTTGACAGGTCTAACTAAAGGTTTCGAGGGTGCATCTTCTTGTTTATCGCAGCCCTGTGTTGCCAGGGCAGTCATTAATGCAAAACCAGAAACTAATCTACTTACTCGCATTGTATTTATCCCTTAATTATATGTACTTTATATTACTGGCTAAGCCAATGGCTTTTATAATTTATATTTCATAGATAAACTTCATATATAGTTAGTAATCTATGTAATAAATTCATCTAATCAAAATAGTTAATAGTCCTTCAATATCAACATCTCAAAGTATTGGGACCTCATAATTCACGATTATACGATAGTCATCCAGATCCACTGCACCAATGACATCATTATCCTGGTCTATAAATGCGGCACGGGCACGAAGCCATAGTCCTTCAAACGGCCCTTCCTGAAACCGATAGTCAACTGTAACGTTAAGCTCATCCTGGTCAGGTGAAACATTGGTACCGCTGTCCGGTGTATTACCTTTTGCGAAATTAATAAAACCACTTAATCCCGGTAACCTAACTTTGGTAAAGTCATATGATAAACCCAATAACCATCCTTGCTCTTCTGCACGATTAAAATCATTTATGATGATGGACAAATATCCCGGATAGCCGCCAAATGGACTACGAATGCCGGAATTATCATCTGTCGAGGTATGCGTCAATGTCAAAGTGGCATAACGATAGCTTACCGCCGCCTTGATGCCATAAACATATGTATCAAAATCACCACCCAACTCATTACCAACACTACGCTGATCAGTATATTGAGCAGCGAGTTTTAACGCCAGGTCGTCACTGAACCTCCAGACAGCGCTCCCTTCCGCATAAAAGTTATTCATGAATTCCCATGCATACTGGTTAATCGCACCAATCGTAATGCCCTCCTGTAGGGTATAACGTGCACCAAGCATGGTGAGCGGTTCTTTAGTTCCAGGAAAACCGGCCGCTTCAGATATATAGATGAACTTGTCATCATTACGACGTTTCATTTTTGTGACATGTGATATGCCAAATGCTATATTTTTCAACCTATCATTTATTAGCGTATATGCTTCAAAAGTATTCGGCAGCATGCGCGAATCCTGTCGATTCACATATGGAACATCGAAGGTTTGTCTATAAAGACGGGCTCTTATGTCTTTGCTTATCTTTGCCTCCAGATAGGCCTCTCCAGTCACGCTGAAACTTTGTTGTCCCGTCTGCAGTAATAGTGTCCCATCCTTATCATCTGATCCATGCAATTTTTGTGATGTAAACCAGGCTGCCCCAATCTTAATGCGATCATGCCACCATCCGGAACGATAGCGAAATTGTCCTCCCAGCGCTATTGCACCAATATCTGTAGCGCCATCACGTATCCGATTAAGAGAATAGAGTCGTGGCAACAGAATCAGCTCGGTATCACGCCAGAATGGTGGCGCCACTTTCATGCGCTCTCTCAATTGTGGGAAAATTGATGGGCGTCTAACTTCTGGTGTAAATGCCTCCTCGATAGGCCCCAGAGCTTGCTCAACTGATGGTGCCACCGGCTGCTCTCCGCTGAGATACTCTGGCTCAGTTGCATGTACTGGTCTTATTGGCGTTAAAAGGATGATAACGATCAAGTAATAGCGACCATTAATTGTGCTGCACATCATAATAACCATTTTTTAATCACGCCAATAAAGAATTTGATTGTTGCCACATTCAACAAGTCAATAAAGAATGCACCCACTAATGGTACAACCAGGTATGCTTTTGCTGATGGACCAAATCGTGAAGTAACAGAACGCCTATTGGCGATTGCAACTGGAGTTGTACCCAGCCCCAGTCCGGCGAATCCGGATACAATAACGGCTGTAACATATTCCCTCCCCATTACCCAGAAAACAATATGAATTGCAAATACAGTCATCACCAGCATTTGAATAATAAATACAAAGGTGATCTGGCCAAATGCGCTTGCTAACGTCCATAGTTGTATACTAATCAGGCTCATACTCAGTAATATATTTAGTGAGACCTCGCCGAATTTTTCTACCGTTAATGCCTTGTCCCTTGATCCTAAAGTTCGCAATATTGTTTCATCCATATACTGGCCTACATACGTTTTGATTAACCGCACATAAAAACTAAATCTACCCGGTCAATAACCAATGCTCTGCTGCTTCTGATTCGCCATCCTTGAAATATTCAATAGGAAATGGGCGTAAACCCTTTAAGGTAAAGGCATAAGCAAGATCTTCCCATTTTCTGTCACCAACGATAGCTATTTTTTCTATATACCTGTCATTCCTCTCGGCAAATGAGAAATCATCCCAGCCTTCTGCCTTTTCCCATCCGCTAAAATTATCCAGGATAATGAGTATCTTTATTCCACCTAGTTTCTGAATTACAAGATCTGCCTGATTCTGGGCCAGTTGTAACTCATCTATACTGAGTTTACCTGACACAGTAAATACTCCCAGGTTACTTGTACCTAATTTCCAACTAACTGGCATATTGAATATGCCCCATGTTAATAATTAATAAAACTTGATAACAGACAACCAAGATATTCATATATCAATTACCTTCAAGACGAACTGGTTTCCAGCTCTTGTCAGGATTGAATGAATCCATTTTTATTATCTGCTCATTCGTATTGATACCGAGATCCTTTTCAAGGATCGTTCCTTCATGACTCATCATAAATGTCATAATACCTGTATTGGCATATTCGGCTGGCCAGGCGATAACAGCGAATCCTGAAATCATATTATTATTGATGACATAATTGTATTTTCCACCTGCTGCATTTTCTCCTTGCGATAAAAACACCTTGAAGTAATAGCCCTTGTAGGGTACTTTCGAGCTACTTTTTGTATCGATAAAGTCTCCAGCATCCGTAACAAATTCTTTAAGCGGGCTTATTTCTGTTCTGGCTGCACCCTCCGCTATCTCCCAATATAGGCCGTTTCGTTGTCCTGTTTTACTCTTTATTTCCCTGGCAAACTCAAGCACACCGTCATTATCATGGTCTGATTTTGCATATTTTACTTGCGCATCGTATATGGCATCACATGCCGAAATAGCAGCGAGTTCATTATGACCTATGCGTCTATTAAGTATTTCCTCAATACCCGCTTCAGTATCAAAGTACCAGCCATCTTCATTTTTAATCAATGGAATACTAAATGGCCAATCATTTTTACCTACCAATATCGTTTTTTTATTTGATCCAGTTGATTCAAGTTTGTATTGCTCAGAAATAGCATTAGAAAGCAGCTTACGACGTACTTTTTCTGCCGCCTTATCTTGAGTATCTATATTAGATTCGTACTGATGCCCGAAAAGATTTAATAGCGCAGGGATATTATTTTCCCTTAGTGCCGCTTTTAACGCTTCAACAGCGCGCTCTGGTTTCGAAAACATGGCTTGTTTATCTGATTTGGCGCAAGCATAGTTTGATAAAAATCCAGTATGAAACGCTACCAGCACGATCAATACGAATTTATATAAATCGATATATTTGTTCATAATCATCACCGGTTACACAGAATCGCAAAATGATAATTGGTTAACGTCTACGACCACCACCAGCGCGGCCAGACATACCACGACTACTGAATCCTCGCTGACTACTCATTCTAGTAGAGCGACTGTTAGCATAGGAGCCACCAAACATTGAGCCACTACGGTTGTATCCACTTTGACGAGACAGGCTCTGTTGTCGCTGTCTATTAATATCTCTATTTGACTGATTTATACTTGAACGGTAACCCTGGTATTGCTGCTGTCGATTCGTTTGCCGTTGAGCTGCTGCTGGACTACGCTCGCTACGACGTGAGTCAGATGTACTCTGCCTTTCTGTTTGACGCTCTGTGGCTCCTTCTCGGCGTCCTGTTTGACGTTCTGACTGGTCCTCTCGACGACTTTTTTGTCGTTCTTCTATATTACGTTGTGCCTCATCATGTCTTTCCCTGATAAACTGTTGGCGATCCTCCTGTATCCGGCGAATATCATCGTATACATCATCGCTATAATGAAAATGATGGTGATGCCAGTCAAAATAATGATCATCTGCTATCGCGGCACCAATAAATAGACCAACTGCAAAACCAACAAAGGCTGCCTCATATGGATCATCTTGATATACAACCGTTGTACTTGATGGATAAGAATAATACTGCGGAACATAGATCACTTCCGGTTCAGCCGGAACAATTTTAATCACTTCCTTTTCCACGATAACGACTTGTTTATCACTACTACTTAGTTCGCCTGCCTCATAGGCAGCGCTTCTTACCCTTTGAATCGCCTCGAGAACTGCCTCCTGATCATTTTTAACTGCCTCACCCAGTTCAACAGTCCAGGATAAATTGGTGTTCATCATTTCCAGAACTGGTGGAACAGAAAGCAAGGCCTTGACGGATGGATGCCATTCAGTGTCCGGATTCAAGTTGATATCATCTCCTTGAGTTCGCAGATAACGTGCTGCTTCTACAATTTGTATTGGATTTTGTGACGCGGGCAAAATCTGCGCAAGTAGCGCATCAGGGTACAATGCCACGGGCTCTACTAGTTTATCAAATTTGGCATTTGCCATTGATACTTGCGATAACATCATCATGCTTAAGGATGTAAGAAGAAGAATGCTATTTATAAGGATCTTTAACATTGTATACTCCCTAAACTATGTAATGTCGGAATCCTGGTTGCTCATCTAGACCAGTTTTTCTTATTGTTTAGCACCCAGATCCCAAAGACCGGTCTCCTTCAATGCCGCTATACACGCCTTGCTGGCCTTGGCCTCGTTTTTCCTGATACAGCGCACTATTCGACCTTCACCCGCTTTGACATCCAGGCAAAACTTGTCGGCATCGACTTCACATGCTCGAACCGAATAATCGATGGCAGCGGCTCCCATCTTGATTGCCATGGCAGCTTCCGCGATACCGAGCTTACAGGTTTCGGACAGCTTGTCTTCATACGCCATCATGCACAAGAATGCCTTTTCACCGTTCGGATCCAGACCCGGGCAGTATTGCTTAGCATCGGCATCACAACCTTTAATCTGAGCAGTTATCACAATGACACCTTTTGATAACTTATCTTGCAGATTTTCACCTTCAGCCTGTGCAACATTAAATATAAACGCTGCTGTAATGATTAATACCAATATCTTTATCTTGTTGCTCATTTATTTTTCCTCGTTCTGGTTCTAGCTAACTCCTTACAATTTATATAATTTATTAACGTTTACTACAAAATCGTAGATATTTAAACTTTTTGTATCTCAGAACTCTTGACTACCTATTAGTAGTTGCTTATCTCTTTTCAAGTATTCTCATCCATAATGTCACTTGGTACAGAATAAGCTGTTGCACCTGACAGGCTTATCTGCAAAATCATGCTGCTACCAGATTGCCCCATACCGGCCTTGTCATAGATAAAATCAAATACCTCCTCGGCTTGCTGTTCGGAAACGATGACTGATAACATGCGATAAAAAGTAGCTTCAGGTAATTTACCTCGCCGTATTTTAACTGTTTGCAAATTGTGTACCCCGCGACAGGCAACACTCTCCGCACGAATAACTCCTTTTTCAATTTTCAGCTGACGCATTAATTTAATGTCAGTACCATCATCGGGCAACATAAAGGCAATCAACTTGGCTGACTCTATTTGGACGCTTTCAATTTCCAAGTTAGTTTCAGACATAGTGGCTACCGTAAACTTATTTGTTCAATCATGGTTTCCGGCAGATAAACAGCAGCTTTATCAACCGGAATGGTATAGATAAATCCCGCTGCAGGTGTATTCAATTCAGCGGCTTTAAATAGACTCTCAATCAGGATGTCTCGCCGTTCATTAGCGGCCATCATCATGACAATCTCTTTGTCCACTTCCACGGCAATACCAAGAATACCCAAACGCTCACGGACACCGGTACCCCGGCCTTGCACTACCACTCCGCCCGTCACACCCAGATCTCTGGCTGCTTTGAGCACCGTGTCTGCCTTGCCAGCTGACACCACGCAGGTAATCAGGCTGGCATCGGTAATATAAGTTATGTCATTCTTTGTCATAGACTGGCTCCGGCTTCCAATTCAACACGGGATAAGGCTGATGTTTTTATTTTTGTCTGTGTATGAACCTTGTATCTAGACCATAAGCCTGTCAGCATCACCGTGATAATTGGACCGATGGAGGCCATACTCAAGATACCAAAACCTTCTACCGCACCGGTGGCGTTACCGAATCCCAAGCCCATCGCCAGGACTAATGGTACAGTGATTGGCCCTGTAGTTACCCCGGCACTGTCCCAGGCAACGTTGACAAACTCTTCGCTTGAGAAAAAGGTTAATATGACCGCCAACGAGTAACCAGGCACAATTAACCAGATTAACGGTAAATCAAATATCATTTTTGCCAGCCCGATGGCGATGCCAAATGCAACGCCGGTAGATACGGCATAGATCAAGGTTTTCTTTTTAAACACGCCATTTGTCAATGTCTCAGCAGTAATCCCTAAGGCGTTGAGGGCCGGTTCGGCAAAGGTGGCGCCGAAACCTAACACCCAGGCAAAGGCCAACGCCAAAATCAATCCGACCATGTACATATATACGGGTGATATCTCGATACCATCAATTTTCATAAAGGCAATCGGAACCAGACTGCCCGCACTGCCACCCAGTTTGGATAGACCGTAAGTTAAACCAATATTAAATATACACATACCGATAATGGTGAGCGTAATACCTAAAAAGATTTCGGCGGGTTTTTTTAAAGACTCTTTTAAAATGACTTTAAGCACAAAAAACAAAAACAAGACCAGGGGTAAGATAGCGCGAACACCAACTATGATTTCCTGCCCTGGACTGCTTTCATACCAGGTCTGTGCTGCCGGAACCTGGGTCGATGCCAGCTTGGCGGCCTGGATGATCTCGGAGGGTGAAACGTTGAAAGAAACATAAACCAGTAAACACATCACGCCGAGGATAGGAAACAGGGATGCCAGGGTAACAATACCAAAGCCCGACAATTGATTGCTCCCTTTACCGGCAGCAGCGGCAATACCTATACCAAGGGACAATACCAACGGCACAGTAACAGGGCCGGTAGTGACCGCACCTGCGTCCCACGCCAGACCCAGGACTTTATTCAGTTCAGGATTTAGCGCACAAAATAATGACATACTCAATACCAGCACGAGGGAAACATAAATTAGTGGTTTTAAACTCCAACCATAAATAAATCGCAGGGTACCAAGTACGGCAGCGGCTCCCACACTGAAACCCACGACTAATACAAGTTGATCTGCGTATTGATTCAATATTGCATATAAATAAGGCGCGCGTTCCACACTCACGTTTTGACCTGCGGCCTTAAGTGCGCCGATAGCCGGTTCGGCAAAGGTCACCCCTATGCCAAGCAACAGGGTGATAAACAGCACCAAAGGCAAAGGCGATTTTCTTGGTAGGGTGCTACCAATTATGGTACCAAATGGCATCAAACCCAGTTTCAATCCTTCCATGAAAAACATCAGGCCGATAATGACGGCAAACAAGCCTCCGGTAACGATCCAGGAATCTTCTATCAGATGGCGCAAAAACAATATTTGAAACAGGGCCAGGTAAGCGGCCAAAGGAACAACTGCCTTGAATTGATCCATAAAACGTAATGAAAAATATGGTTTCAACAATTGCAGCGTTTCATTAAATGACAATGCTATTTTTTTATATTTGACAGGTAGCAAAGTGCCATCTGCATCCCGCTCTAATTTCGGAACCAATTGATTCAGACTAACTTGTTTTTGTCCGGCACCAATGGTCCGTTCAAAATCTGCATAGCGGATGTAGTTAGCCATAATCTAAACCACTTTTAAAATTATTGTATCCAGTTTACTTATAACGCTACGGATTCCATCTGCTTTCCCTTTGCATATTACCGAAAGATTGCTGTGGAAATCATAATATTTATTAACACTAGAAAAGATATTGTTATAGCGCCTGTTTTTACTATTTATCACTTACTTTAGTACGTTTTGGACCGTTCTCAACCCGAAGCGAAATGACCAATCAGATAGGTCCTCATACCACAGGGTGATTTAAGTGTGACGCATCCTACGAATTATCACTATCCAAATCACGACAGTGTTCGATTGACAACCGGTACAGACCCGGGTTACTAATATCACATTAACGATGGAATTTTCCCAACGGCAGGAGAATAATAATGATGGTTCACGTAAAGTCCCTACTTGTTGCAATATTATTAAACACGTTCTCCATAGGCATTGCCTCTGCGAGTGACCTCTTTGTCTATCCGACTAAAGGTCAAAATCAACAACAGCAGCAAAAAGACGAATCTGAATGTTACGTCTGGGCAAAAAATAACACCGGATTTGATCCAATGGCCACACCACGCGCGACCACCCCACCACCGAGCACCTCCGAACCTACGTCCAGTGCTGGCCGTGGGATGGTTCGTGGTGCCGTCGGCGGCGCCATCATTGGTGAAATTGCTAGTGATGATGCCGGCAAGGGGGCCGCTATAGGCGCTGTTGCCGGGGGCATGTTTGGCGGTATGCGCCGGCAACGCCAGAAGGAACAACAACAACAGCAACGACAACAATGGGAACAGGATCAGGCGGCACAATATAGCCAAAAACGTAATAGCTATAACCGGGCCTATGCTGCTTGTCTGGAAGGACGTGGCTACACCGTAAAATAATGAAATGGATGGAATAACTATGAAAAAGCTAGCGATTGTCTATATAACCTCATTGTTGTGCTTACTGTCTCTACCGGCTGCTGCAGATAAATTTGATGGTACTGTTCCGATGCTTTGTGCCTCCATCGAGGCCAATGCCTGTGCTGTGGGTGGTGAGTGTCTGGGCGGTCTTCCGGAAGAAATTAATGCTCCCCAGTTCGCCCGCATTGATGTCAATAAAAAACTGATCAATGTCAAACGTAGCGCAGGTGAGAAGCAGACCACTAAAATCCAGAGTGTGAAACGCATGGATGGAAAACTTATTCTGCAAGGCGTGGAGAATGGCCGCGGTTGGAGTATTACGATTTCTGAAACTACCGGAAAGATGACCGCGGCCGCTGCCAGTGATGAGGTGGCCTTTATGTTATTTGGTGCTTGTACGAATCTATGATAATCAAGGGAACGAACTGGTTTACCTTAGAAAATCAAAATAAACCAGTTTGTTCTATACCAGCGATTGCTGGCACAGCTAGATAACGGATTGATTGGTGATCTATCACTTGGGGGGGATCCGATGTCCACGTACGCACATTCATGCTCAACCATAAGAATAATCAGCTTATGTTTGTGCGCTGTTGTTTCATGTCTACCTGTCGCGATCTCGCAAGCAAGCCCAGCGGCCGAAAAACCAATATCCAAACAACGGCCAAAGATCGGTTTAGTCCTGAGTGGTGGTGGTGCTCGCGGTGCAGCGCATATCGGTGTCCTGCGTCAACTTGAAGAGCTACGTATACCGGTTGACTATATCGCTGGCACCAGTATGGGTGCGATTGTGGGCGGACTATATGCCTCAGGTCTGTCCACCGATGAACTTGAACAGGTCATTACAAGTATTGATTGGGATAGCGCGTTTGATGACGATCCAAAGCGAGAAGTGCGTCCGATGCGACGCAAGCGAGACGATGACATTTATCTGGTCGAACACAAGCCAGGCTTTAATGACGGCAAACTGGAATTCCCTGCCGGTCTACTTCAAGGACAAACCATTGATCTGATATTCAAGAAGATCACGCTGCCGGTAGCACATATCCATAACTTCGATAACTTACGAATTCCGTATCGTGCAGTCGCTGCTGATCTCGAGACTGGCGAGGCTGTTGTACTCGGATCAGGTAACCTGGCAAAGGCAATGCGGGCAAGTATGTCGATTCCTGCCATATTCTCCCCGACAGTAATTGATGGCAAGTTGCTGGTTGATGGAGGTATTGCTAATAACCTGCCCATAAGCATTGCCCGGGAAATGGGGGCTGATGTGATTATTGCAGTGGATATCAGCACGCCTTTACTTGATCGCGATAAGATAAAGAACGTCTTTTCCATTGCTGAGCAAATTACCGGGCTTATGACCCAGGGCAATACCAAGAAACAATTGAGCACTTTAACTGATAAGGATATATTAATTCAGCCGGATCTTGGCAATATCACGACCAGCGATTTTAAACGTGCAAACGAAGCGGTTCCCACTGGTATTGACGCGGCAAATAAAATGCAGAAGGAATTAACGCGTCTATCTCTGTCGGAAGCTCAATACAGACAATATCTCCTGGAACAAGGAGAACAAAAACGGTCACCCCCGATCATTGGCTTTATACGTATCGAGAACGATTCCAATCTTAGTGATGATGTTCTGGCTGCGCGCATCAACATACAGACTGGGAAACCGCTGGACATCACACAACTCGAAAAAGATATCGATCAGATCTATGCACTGGATATATTTCAAAATGTCACTTACATAATCGAAGAAGAACAAGGCCAAACTGGCGTGGTCATTGATGCCAAAGCAAAATCATGGGGTCCAAACTACTTACAGTTTGGTGCCGCTATCTCAGGCAACATGCAGGGTGAAAACAGCTTCAACGTGGGTGTTGCCTACACGCGTACTGCGATCAATAAACTCGGTGGCGAATGGCGTAGTGCCATACAACTCGGTGAAGATCCACTATTGATTACTGAAATTTATCAGCCACTGGATGTCGGATCGAAATATTTTTTCACCGCCAAGGCACTCCTGGAGAGACGTAATATCAATGTCTTTGCAGATGGCGATCAGGTAGCAGAGTTTCGGGCCACACGTGGCGGCGCCTCGATTGCCGCCGGTCGCACGCTAGGTACCTGGGGCGATATTCGGGTCGGCTTGCGTCGCACAACCGGTGACCTTGAAGTCCGCGTCGGCGACCCATCCAATCCTGAATTTGATTTTGAGACAGGTGAAGGCTTCATTTTGTTTGAGGTGGATACTTTCGACAATGCCAACTTTCCTCATTACGGTACCCACGCCAGCCTGGAGTGGATTGCATCGCGCGACAGCCTGGGTGCGGATACTGACTTCGATCAGATACTGGCGAGTTATACTTACGCAAAAAGTTTTGGCCGTAATACCCTGCTTGGTGGTGCCACTTACCAAACCACCCTGGATGATGATGCGCCTATTCAAAGTTTATTCCGTGCCGGAGGATTCTTTAATCTATCCGGCTTTCAACAGAATGAACTCTCCGGGCAACACTATGGCAGGTTGGCGCTTGCTTATTTCCGTCGAATAAACGACTTCGAACTCCTGCCCACCTATCTCGGTGCATCACTTGAGTATGGTAATGTCTGGCAAGACGAGGAAGACATCGATCTGGATAATGCCCTGGCCGCTGGCAGTATCTTTCTCGGCGTCGATACCGTTGTTGGTCCGATTTATTTTGCCTATGGCCATGCAGAGGGCGGCGAAGACAGCCTTTATTTCTTTCTTGGCAGATTGTTCTAGTTTCACGTAATAGACAAAAGCGCGACGCTAAGTATTACTGCGGACTGATCTCGCTGATTTCAGCTTTCATGGCCTGCGCCATACCTGGACGAACTATGATGATCTACCAGCCATTCTACTCCAGCTGTTATAGCAACCGAATGGCCTGAAAAGCATTGATATGGTGAAACTTAAAGTTAGCCTACCCGCCAATTACTTGGCGGAGAGTGCGGATAACCTTAATTAAGTATGGATTTAGGAGTATAACCCATTGAAAAAATTGGTAGCGGGGACAGGATTTGAACCTGTGACCTTCGGGTTATGAGCCCGACGAGCTGCCAGACTGCTCCACCCCGCAACTGGTGTGCGCATACTAAGCCACAAAAAAGCGGGCGACTAGCGCCCGCTAATATTGCTAATAGTTATTATTTTTAGTATCTAGTCAGCTATTAAGGCTTGATGTAGTAGTAGCCTTTCTGCTGCAGATCAGCCAACTGAGCAACGCCTGATGGAATAACCTTGGCATTCAGATTGATTTTGTTCTTGTCAATCTTCTTGCCACGGATGGTGTTGGCGCAAATCTGGAATTTAACACCACGGTTAGCCAGCTTCTGGATGGTTTCTTCGAAACCACGGCCTTTCTTATCCTTGCTGCCATCAACCAGTGAGAAAGCACCTTTACTGTGAGTAACAATAATGATTTCAACATTCTTGTCGCCCAGCGCGTTCAGGTGGTTTTTAACGTTACGGAATGCGCCAAATGCGCTATTGATGTCATTTACGTGGTACGCAACTTTCTGCTGCATATAGCCATTCTTCGCTGGCTTCAGGTTCTCTCCACCGCAGGCTACCAGTGAGGCTCCCAGCACAGTTGTAGCCGCAATCAGGGAAATACGTTTAATGTGACTCATACAACACTCCTCCAACATATATATGTAATTGTAAACAATAGTTAATATTGCAAGTCTTATTCCATAAACTACCGATGGATATATTTATTTTATTTCCTATAACTATCATATAGTTACCGGTATATTAGTACGTGTTTTTATATATATAAGCTTATTTTTACCTCCTTTTTATATGCATGTTGCAGTATTTCAGCTATAAATATCATTGTTTTTTGCAATACTCATTCGACTTCCTCATAGCGCCTTAGTTTGCGCCACAGCGTGGTCTTGTCGATACCCAGGATTTGTGCGGCACGCGTCTTTTTGCCGCCGGCATGCTCCAGCACATGGCGGATATATTCCTGCTCGAGCTTCTCCAGCGAGACAAAATCTTCCTCGGGGAAACGCATGCCGTCACTTTCTTCCTGTTTCGGGATACTTGGCAGGCGCCCGGCCTCAGGCCAGCTTAATACCGGACTGTCAGCAAGGATAATGCAGCGTTCAACCACATTGCGAAGTTCACGTACATTGCCATGCCAGTCATGCTCATACAGATGGCGCATGGATACCGGATCAAAACCCTGCACACGTCGGTCATAGCGCTCCGAAAACTCGCCAAGAAAATGTTCAACCAGTGAAGGAATGTCTTCCCGCCGATCGTTCAGGGGGGGGACATGAATATTGACCACGTTCAGTCGATGATAAAAGTCATGCCTGAAATCCCCGTTAGCGACCATTGCGGCGAGATCGCGGTTACTGGCCGCGATGATGCGTATATCGATCGCGATCGGCTCAGTACTGCCGACACGGGTTACGCGCTGATTTTCGATGGCACGCATAAGCTTGACCTGCATCGCGTCCGAGATATTACTGATCTCGTCCAGGAACAGGGTGCCACCACTGGCCTGCTCCATTAATCCCCTTTTACGCTGACTGGCGCCAGTAAACGCGCCCTTTTCATGCCCGAACAATTCACTTTCCAACAAGGTTTCGGTCAGTGCACCACAATCAATGACAACAAAGGGTGCATCACTGTCAGGACCACAGTCGTGCAGGGCGCGGGCGACCAGTTCCTTGCCGGTACCGGACTCTCCTTCGATGATAACGTTACAACGCACATCGGAGACCTTATCGATGGTCGCGAACAGGGATTTCATGACCGGTGTGTCACCGATCATGCCGAAGCGGTTGCGGTCCTGTCTAAGCTGGCGTTTAAGCAGGCGATTCTCGTCCTTGAGCTTGACCGATTGCTGGGTACGCTCGATGATCAGTTTGAGTTCCTTGAAGTCGAACGGCTTCTTGATAAAGTCGGTTGCGCCCAGTTTCATGGCTTCAACCGCGTTCTCCACCGATGAGTAACCGGTCATGACCAACACCGGCATGTCCTCGTCGATTTCACGCAGTTTCCCCAGCAGCTCGAACCCGGTCATACCGGGCATACGTAAATCGGTAATCACCAGGTCCGCACCGGTATTGTTGACTTCATCAATGGCTTCCTGCCCGGACTGGTAGGTCTTGCACTGGATATCACAGCGGTCACAATGCCGCTGCATAACTGAACAGGTTACAGGATCATCATCTACAAATAATAATTTCATAATTCATGTTACGGAACATCAGGCCGTATTAAGTAAATCTGTGGATTCACCTGACTCCGCTCCATGATTGACAGGTAATTCGATACAAACCAACAAACCGCCTTCCGGGCGATTATCCAATGAAATAGTGCCACCATGCTTGTTGACAATACCATAGCTGACAGAGAGACCCAGGCCGGTACCAGTGCCCTCCGGCTTGGTGGTGAAGAACGGGCTGAACACACGCGACAGGTCTTCCTGACTGATACCACTACCCTGATCGGTAATCTCGATATGCACAGTCTGTTCGTTATCCAGGCGTGCTAGCACGCCAATCACCGAATCGATATGTGACTCATGAATTGCGTTGATCAGGATATTGATCAATACCTGCTGCAATTGCGCTGCATCCCCGAACATCATCAACGGATGTTCAATATCAACATCCATCCTGATGCTGGAAGTCTCGAGCCGGTGATTGAATACCGTCAGGGTGTTATCCAGCAGTTCAGCCATATCGAACGCTTCTGACTTGGGCTCGGTTTCACGGGCAAAATTCAGGATACCCTGTACGATACGGGCACAGCGTTTACCTTCACCGGTTAGCGCCTTGAGATCGGCTTTCGCCTGGACGTCATGATCGGGTATCGCGTCATCAATCAGTGAGGCCAGTGACATGATATTCATCAACGGGTTATTGATTTCATGACCGATACCCGCTGCCATCTGCCCTACTGCGGCAAGTCGGTCTGCCTGCTTGGCCGCTATCTCAGCCTTGTCACGCTCATCCCTGGCGCTCGATAACTTGTCGCACAGGTAGTTAAAGGCCTTGCCGGCCACGCCAATCTCGTCGCTGCGCAGGTCCTGGTAACGGGTTTGTCTCTCACCATCGGCAAACCGGGTGATGATCTGCGCCAGTTCATGGACCGGTTCTGCCAATCTTGCCGATGCCCAGCGCGCAATCAACAGGCTGAATATCATACCGACAATAATCAGTCCGGTTACCCAGTTGCGCAGGTTACCAAGTGGCGCGAGTATGGTGTCACGATTACTGTCGATAATCAGTAGCCACTGTGTGTCCCTGTCCTGATACGGATAAAATTTGTGGTAGAAAAACATGCGTTCATCGTCTGTTACCACAACACCCTGGTCGGAGCCTTTCTTGATCGATGACCACTGACCGGTTTTCAGTAGTCGGGGTAAGCGGTAGTCTGTCCCGACCTGGTTCGCAAAACGCCAGTCAGCATTCTTATGGTATAGAAAAATGCCGTCCCTTTCCGCATCCGTGTTCAGTTCAACGATATAGGCCTGGCCCTGGAACGCGCCTAGCGCCGCCTCAACCGCATCGTCGAAGCGCTTGCCCCACATATTGACGATCAGCATACCCAGGTTCAGTTCAAGCTCGTCCCGTATCGGCGCAGTATAGCGCACCATGGCCGGACAGAACTCGACCTCACCGGACACCTTGCCTCGTTCGAAATTCGAGATATTGATCTCGTCGTCTGATTTTTTCGCCTGCTTGAAAAAGGGTTTATAGGCGATATCTTCAACGAACGGCAGGCCCGACTGGTTCTTGTGCTTGTTTGCTATCAAGCGACCTTCTTTCACCTTGACCAGAGTCTTGCCATCGACATCAGTAAAACGCAGGGCCTGTATACTCGGGACGGTCGACTGATAGTTCAGGAAAAAGGCCATAAGCTGGGTAGCGCGCTCTTCATAACGCTCATAGTCGCGGTTATGAAGCATTTGCGCAAAGTCCCTGACCACCGGCACCTTGGACAGCCCCCGAACCAGGGATTTCTGGTTATTCATCAAGGTGTCGATCTCACCAGCCATCTTGAACAGAGTGGTGTACAACTCCTGGCTGGTACGTTGTTCGAGGTCCTTTTCGATATGGTTGACCACACCAAACAACAATACCAGCAATGGCACGATGGCCATCAGGCTGATCACAAGAAACAGTTTTTGACGTAACAGCATGCCTACATATTAGCACAGGGTGCAAATTGCAGCGTACTTTTTATGAGGATTTTTAGAATATTAGGATATTTTAATAGTACTCATTAGCCGTAGACCCTGAATGACACAAACCAGGATCAGGCCAGGGCCGCAACACACAGCGCCATCAGCGACCCGGGGAACAGCCCCAGACCCAGCACCACGATGCCGTTCAGGCTCAGTGCCAGGCGCATATCTGCGCTGCCTTCCAGTACCTGCTCGTCTTCAGGTGCATCAAAGTACATCAGTTTAACCATACGGATATAGTAAAAGGCACCGATCACCGAGAAGAATACTGCAACGATAGCCAGCCAGGTCATGTCATTGTTGATCACAGCTTCCAATACCCACAGTTTGGCGAAGAAACCGACGGTTGGCGGCACCCCTGCCATGGAAAACATCAGGATCAACATCACAAACGCATACCAGGGATTACGCTGATTCAGGCCTTTATAGTCATCCAGCTGGTCTGCCTCAAAGCCGTTACGACTCATCAGGATAATTACCCCGAATGCACCCAGCGAGGTGATCGCATAGGTAATGGTGTAGAACATCGCAGCTGAATAACCGGCCTTGTCAGCTGCGATAATACCCAGCAGGATGAAACCGACATGTGAAATCGTTGAATAGGCCAGCATACGTTTCAGATTGGTCTGTGCGATCGCAATCACGTTACCGATGGCCATAGACAGGACTGCCAGCATGATCAGCATGGTCTGCCAGTCTGACTGCAGGCCCGGCATGGTTTCGACCAGCAGGCGCATGACCATTGCAAAAGCGGCGATCTTCGGTGCCGACGCGATGTAAAGGGTCACGGAAGTCGGTGAGCCATGATAGATATCCGGCAACCACATATGGAAAGGTACCGCACCCAGTTTGAATGCCAGTCCAACGATAATAAACACCAGTCCGAATGCCTGGATCTGTTTGCTGGCTGTACCGGAGTTAATGCTGTCGTTGATTGCAGAGATATCCAGTGTACCGTTGGCACCGTACAGCATCGACATTCCGTATAACAGCATGCCCGATGCAATCGCACCGAGTACGAAATACTTCATTGCAGACTCGGATGCCACCATCGAGTCCCTGTCATAGGCGACCAGCGCGTACATGGAAAGGGACAG
This sequence comes from uncultured Gammaproteobacteria bacterium, assembly GCA_947258795.1. GTDB lineage: Bacteria > Pseudomonadota > Gammaproteobacteria > DRJJ01 > DRJJ01 > DRJJ01. The sequence goes on from CAMYJU010000009.1 coordinate 69,527, forward strand.
CAGTTCCAGACCCAGATAGATGGTCAGGAAATTATGTGCCGAGATCATCACCATCATACCCATCATGCCGAACAGGCCGAGCGCATAATACTCGCCCTTCAGCAGGCCACGCTTGGTCAGGTAGGCCCTGGAATACAGGAATATACCAATCATCACGACATACATGGCCAGTTTCAGTAACACTGACATACTGTCATTGACAAACATGCCCGAGAATGTCACCACGGTATCCGTGCCGAACTGATTGAAAGTTAATACGGCAGCGACAATAACGGTTAACTGCGTCAGGTAGTAGGTAATGCTGCGACGCGCATCACTCAGAAACTGATCCAGGATCAGGATCACACATGTCATGGCCAGAACAAACATTTCCGGGTAGGCCTGGGTGAAATCCGGCATCGTAAAATTGATCATTGCTTTACACCTGAACGCATTGTCTGCTGACTGTCTATCATAATCCTGGCTCTACAACTTGCTTACCGATACATGTTGTAACAGGTTGGCGACACTGGCATGCATCACATCAACCAGTGGCGCAGGCCACAGGCCCAGCACCAGTACTGCGACTGCCAGCGTAGATAAAATAACAAACTCCCGGCCATTGAGATCCTTCAGTGCAGCGACATTGTCATTGGCCACTTCACCGTATATCGTGCGCTTGACCATCCACAGGGTATAGGCCGCGCCCAGTATCAGCGTGGTTGCAGCCAGGAAGGCATACCAGAAATTAGCCTGAAAGCTGCCGATAATAACCATGAACTCGCCAACAAATCCCGAGGTGCCTGGCAGGCCGGCGTTGGACATCGCGAAAAATACCATTAGTGCCGCAAACACCGGCATGGTATTGGCTACACCGCCATAGTCATTAATATTCCGGCTATGCATGCGATCATAAAGCACCCCTACACACAGGAACAGTGCACCCGAGATAAAGCCATGGGAGATCATCTGTACCAAGCCTCCCTCGACACCGAGTACGGCCTTTTCCCAGCCACCGGTCTTGTCGAAAATATCGTATGCGATGAAAAAGCCCAGCGTAACAAAACCCATATGGGCAATGGATGAGTATGCAATCAGCTTTTTCATATCGCTTTGGATCAGCGCGACGAAACCGATATAAACCACCGCGACCAGGGACATCAGGATGATCAACCAGCTCAGTTCATTACTCGCATCCGGAGTAATCGGCAGGCTGAAACGCAGGAAGCCGTAGCCACCGATCTTCAACATGATCGCGGCCAGGATCACTGACCCACCGGTAGGTGCTTCCACGTGCGCATCAGGCAACCAGGTGTGCACCGGCCACATCGGTACCTTGACCGCAAATGCGAGCAGGAACGCAAAAAAGATATAGATCTGTTCGACCCGACCCAGTGACAGCGCATGAAAGTCCAGTATCGAGAAGGTTCCCTGGGTCTGTATTCCTTGAGAATGCATATACATATAGATCAGCGCGACCAGCATGAACACCGAGCCGAGGAAGGTATACAGGAAGAACTTGATGGTTGCATAGACACGGCGCGGCCCGCCCCAGACACCGATGATCAGGAACATCGGGATCAGCATGGCCTCCCAGAACACATAGAACAACACCGCATCCAGCGCACTGAACACACCGATCATGATGCCTTCCATAATCAGGAAGGATGCCATGTACTGGCTAACCCTGGACTTGATCGATTCCCAGCCTGCGAGTACGACCAGTACCGTGGTAAACGAGGTCAACAGGATCAGCGGCATCGAGATGCCGTCTATACCCAGATAGTAATGAACATTGAAGTGGTCGATCCAGGGCATTTTCTCAACGAACTGCATCTTGGCAGTGCTTGAGTCAAAATGGCTGTACAGCGGCAGTGTCAGGATGAAGGTTGCTACAGAAGTGATCAGCGCAATTGGACGAGCTGCCCGTTCACCGCTGATCAGCAGTAACAGACCACCCAGCACGGGCAACCAGATTACAACACTCAGGATTGGCCATTCCAAAGACATTCAGCGCCCCTTTACGACGAATAAATTACCCATGACAACAGACCCAGCAGGCCCAGGATCATGGCAAATGCATAATGATAGAGATAACCGGACTGTACGTTACGAATAATGCCCGAGATCCAGCCGACTGTTTTGGCTGAACCATTTACTATCAGTCCGTCAATCAGGCGCACATCACCGTTGCGCCAGAACAGATTACCGAGACCTCTTGCACCACCGGCAAACACAATCTCGTTAAAACGGTCGAAACCGTATTTCTCGACCAGCATGGTATATAACAGGCCAGACTTGTTCTTGATACTCTCGGCAATATCCGGTCGTTTCATATACAGGAACCAGGCCGTGAACACGCCCAGCATCGCCAGTACGAACGGCGGTTGCATCACACCATGGGTAACCATGCCAGCCGGTCCATGCCAGGATTCGCCAACCGCAGCCAGCGCATTATGTTCAGGCAACACGAAGATTGATGCTCCGAAATAGTCACCAAACAGCATCGGCCCAATCGTATACCAGCCGACGATCGCCGACGGGATAGCCAGCAGGATCAGTGGCACGGTAACCACGGCCGGTGTTTCATGCAGGTGTTCACGGGTATGCTCGTCCATGCGCTCCTGCCCATGGAATACCAGGAAGAACATGCGGAAGCTGTATAAAGCGGTGATGAACACGCCACCCAGTACCGCGGCATAGGCAAAACCCGAACCGGCAATATCGGAATGCGCCACCGCTTCGATAATGGCGTCCTTGGAGAAGAACCCGGAGAAGCCCGGGAAGCCGATCAGGGCCAGCGAACCGATCAGTGAGGTCCAGTAGGTGATCGGCATGTATTTTTTCAGACCACCCATCTCGCGCATATCCTGTACGTGATGCATCGCGATTATGACCGAACCGGCACCAAGGAACAGCAGCGCCTTGAAGAAGGCGTGGGTCATCAGGTGGAAGATCGCGGCGGAATACGCCGAGGCACCCAGCGCAACTGTCATATAGCCCAGCTGTGACAGCGTCGAATAGGCCACCACACGCTTGATGTCATGCTGCACCAGGCCCAGCAGCCCCATAAACAGGGCCGTAATCGCTCCTATCGTGATCACAACACTCAGTGCGGTCGCCGACAGTTCAAACAATGGCGACATGCGCGCAACCATGAAGATACCTGCGGTAACCATGGTCGCCGCATGGATCAATGCCGAGATCGGGGTCGGGCCTTCCATCGAATCAGGCAGCCACACGTGCAGTGGCACCTGTGCCGATTTACCCATCGCGCCGATAAACAGCAGGATGCAGACCACGGTCATCGCCGACCACGGCACACCGGCAAAGATCTCGATGTTCTGTGATGCGATCGTATCGGCCTGACCGAACACGGTCATGTAATCCAGTGAACCGGTGAAATAGACAATCGCCGCGATGCCGAGCAGGAAACCGAAGTCCCCGACGCGGTTAACCAGAAACGCCTTCAGGTTCGCATAAATCGCTGTTTCACGTTTGAACCAGAAACCGATCAGCAGATAGGAAACCAGCCCGACCGCCTCCCAGCCGAAGAACAGTTGCAGGAAGTTGTTGGACATGACCAGCATCAGCATCGAGAACGTGAACAGTGCGATATAGCTGAAGAAGCGCTGGTAACCGGGATCTTCCTTCATGTAACCAATGGTATAGATATGCACCATCAGCGATACAAAGGTGACCACGACCAGCATTACCGTGGTCAGCTTGTCAATCAGGAAGCCGATTTCGAACTGGATACCCTGGCTGATCATCCAGACATACACGGTCTTGTTATAGGTCTCCGCCCCGTCGATAACGATGTGTTTGAATACCAGCATGGATAGCGCAAATGCAACCGCAACACCGAGTATGGTCACCCAGTGTGAAGCCGCCCTGCCGATTTTCCACCCGAACAAGCCAGCCACGATTGCACCGAACAGCGGTGCAAGCGGGATTGCCAAATATATGTTTTCCATATTCATGCTAGCCCTTCATCGTATCCAGTTCTTCCACATTGATCGTACTGCGATTTCGGAACAATACGACCAGTATTGCCAGCCCGATGGCGGCTTCAGCTGCGGCAACCGTCAGAATGAAAAACACGAACACCTGCCCCGCGATATCATTCAGGAAATGAGAAAACGCAATAAAATTGATATTGACCGCAAGCAACATCAGTTCGATGCACATCAGCAGGATGATCACGTTTTTACGGTTCAGGAAGATGCCTGCAATCGAGATGCAGAACAAAATCGCTCCCAGAATCAGGTAATCGGTCAGCAACAGCATGGCATCACCTTGTCGTTTTTCATATCACACATAAAACTAGCTCTCTGTATCCATATCCTTGACGATACGGATACGGTCCGACTTTCTGACCTTCACCTGATTGCCCGGCGTCTGGTAACGGGTGTCCTTGCGCTTGCGCAAGGTCAACGATATCGCTGCTACAATCGCAAGCAACAGGATCACGGCCGCGATCTCGAACACAAACAGGTAGTCGGTATACAGCACGTTTCCGATCGCGCGTGTGTTGCTGTACTCAACACCATGCTTGACCGGCGTGAACTTGCTGTTATCAAAACCGCCAAGCAGGAAGTAGGACATCTCGATAATCACCACGACCGCCACGGTCGCGCCTACCGGCAGGTAACGGGTAAAGCCGGCGCGCAACACGGAAACATCGATATCCAGCATCATCACCACGAACAGGAACAGCACCATGACCGCACCCACGTACACCAGTACCAGGGTCATGGCCAGGAATTCCGCCTCCAGCATCAGCCACAAGGCAGCCGTTGTAAAGAACGCAAGCACCAGAAACAGAGCCGCATGCACGGTATTACGTACGGTGATAACTCTCAGCGCGGATACCACCAATATTGCCGCGAAGAAGTAAAAAATAATTTTTTCGAAACCCATGATTATCTCTGTTCCAAACTCATCGACGTGCTAGCGGTACCTGGCATCAGCTGTCCTGGCCGCTGCGATCTGTTCTTCGTACTTGTCACCAATTGCAAGCAGCTTTTCCTTGGTCATGATCTGCTCGCCCCTGTTTTCAAAATGGTATTCATAAATCTGAGTTTCCACGATCGAGTCAACCGGGCAGGCCTCTTCACAGAACCCGCAGAAGATACACTTGAACAAATCAATATCGTAACGGGTGGTACGACGCGTTCCGTCCTCGCGTTCTTCCGAATCGATTGTGATCGCCAATGCCGGGCAAACCGCTTCACACAACTTACAGGCAATACAACGCTCCTCACCGTTTTGATAACGCCGCAGTGCATGCAGGCCCCTGAAACGGTTTGAGATCGGGGTCTTTTCCTCCGGGTACTGGATGGTAATCTTGCGTACAAACAGATAACGCCCGGTCAGTCGCATACCTTTCAGCAACTCCCACAAGGTCATACTCTTTATAAAATGGGTCAAACCACTCATTCGATATCCCCTGTCCGCTTATCCAAACCAGGGTGGCAGCTTGGCCACGATGGCTACGGCCAGTACAACCAGCCACACAATAGTTACCGGTATCAGAACCTTCCAGCCCAGGCGCATGATCTGGTCATAGCGATAGCGCGGGAAGGTAGCCCTGAACCACAGGAAGCAGAACATAAAGAAAAATGTCTTCATCACCAGCCAGAAGATACCCGGTATCCAGGCCGTCGCCGCACCCAGCAGCGGAATGCCTTCAAATGGTGACAGCCAGCCACCCCAGAACATCAGTACGGTCAACATAGAAATCAGGATGATGTTGGCATATTCGGCCAGGAAGAATACCGCGAACAACATACCCGAATATTCAACGTGGAAGCCGGCCACGATCTCCGACTCGCCTTCCGCGACATCGAACGGTGCACGGTTGGTCTCGGCCACACCGGATATCAGGTAGACCATGAACAGGGGTAACAACGGTAACCAGTACCAGTGCCAGAACCCACCGGACTGTTGTAACACGATTTCACGCAGATTCAGGCTGTGTGCGGCCATCAACACACCAACCAGTGCAAAACCCATCGCAATTTCATAGGAAACGATCTGCGCCGCGGAACGCATTGCGCCGAGGAAGGCATATTTCGAGTTCGATGCCCAGCCGGCAATAATCACGCCGTATACACCCAGTGAGGTCAACGCGAGGATATATAACAGTCCGGCATTGATATCGGCCAATACCAGGCCATCGCCAAATGGCACCACCGCCCAGGCGGCCAGCGCCGGCGCGATTGCAAGGATCGGCGCAATTACAAACAGGTAACGGTTGGCCTCGGCCGGCATGACGATTTCCTTGAACATCAGCTTGACCGCGTCCGCGATCGGCTGACCCAGGCCGAACATCCTGAAACCGAAGAAGCCAACACGGTTCGGTCCTATACGGACCTGCATAAAGCCGATCAGCCTGCGTTCTGCATAGGTCAGATAAGCGACCGCCGTCATCAACGGTATCAGAATCGCAAATATCTTCAACAAGATAATGATCAAGTCGTATGCCAGTTCGTACATTAATCCGCTTCCAGTTCTATATCGCCAAACAGGTCACCCAGTTGTGCAGTATGCTCGGTACCACCCGGTATCCACACGCACTGATCAGGAACCCCGTCGTCGATGACGAGTTCCATGCGAATGCGGTTGTTTGCCTGTTTTACAAAAACCCGGTCCATGTCACGTAGCTGCATTTTGCCGGCCAGCTTGCTGTTTATCCTGATCATCTGATCCTGCGCGACCGGTGTCTTCTGTAGTGAGTCTGCACGTCGGGTAATGTTATCAACGCCGTATATCGAGATACCTGTCAGTCGTTGCAGGCCGGCATCGGGCTGGTCGAACAGTTTGACCGGCACCCTGTCGACAGGTGGTTTGCCCGCTGCCACATCAATCACGTGGCTTGCCAGTTCTTCCCTGACCTGTTCGGAAGACATGTAATCACATGCCGACAGGTCCAGCAGGTTGCCCAGTACGCGTAACACCTTCCAACCTGGTCGGGATTCGGCATGCGCGCTGACCGCACCCTGGAAACTTTGCCAGTTGCCTTCTATGTTGACAAAGGTGCCGGATGTCTCGGTGTAGGGCGTGACCGGCAGCAGCACATCGGCATAGCCACGCATGGTGTCGGTCACATATGGTGTCAGGCAAACCACATGTTCGGCTGCGGTCAGCACCTTGATGGTCTGTTCCGCATTCCAGCAATCGTATTCAGGTTCAAGGTTGAACAGGACGTAGGCCTTCAGTGTTCCGGAAAGCATTTGGCCCGCATCCATACCTGGGTCGGCCCGATCTTCTCCGGCCGTTTTACGATGCGGCAGGATGCCGGCCTGACAGGCGCCGGCCGTGTTGGCCCCGTCAGTCAGGTAACCCAGCGTCACACCGGCCGTTTCTGCAAGTTGTGTCGCCAGTACCTCGAGTACGGAATAATGCGGATGAGAAATAGCCTGTACACCGAGGATGACACTACCCTGTTCCGCATCCATCAGTTTAGTCGCAATGCGCTTGTGTTCATCACCCGGTTCGTTATGTGCAAGGATATCGCTCAGATCAGACGGTGCCTGCTGGTTGTTCAGCTCCAGCACGGCACGGGTTACCGCCGCCAGATGATTGATCACGCCGCTGGGACAACCGAGCAGTTTTTCATCCTGCTCGAAGTGCGTGTCATAGTCACGCATGTTCAGTGACATGATGCTTGCGCCGTTCAGACTGGCCTTGCGCAGGCGATGCGCAATAATCGGTTGCTCCTTGCAGATATTACTACCGATCATCAGCACCGCGTTCTGTTCATCCAGCTCGGCGATGGCGACACCCAGGCTGGGTGACACCGGCGCGTTGTCCTGATCGGAAAAGTCGGTCTGACGCAGTCGATGATCGATATTACTGATACCCAGATGATCGGCAATCCGGAACAACAGGTACATTTCTTCCAGTGTTGCATTCGGTGATACCAGTATACCGACCTGGTCTTCACCGTGTTCGGCGACAGCGGTTTGCAGGATCTCTGCGGTACGTGCCAGCGCAATCTGCCAGTCCTGCCTGGTCCATTCACCATGGTCCAGAACCGCGGGCTCGCCCAGTCGGTCCTGATGCATCAGCCCCTCATAGCTGAAACGGTCCCGGTCAGATAACCAGCATTCATTGATATGCTCGTTATCCAGCGGTACCACGCGATTGACCTGGTCACGAAAGGTATGAATATTGATATTGGAGCCCACGCAATCATGTGCGGCAACCGAGTTTGACTGGTTCAGCTCCCAGGCCCGGGCTGAGTATCTGGATGGTTTCGCGGTCAGCGCGCCGACCGGACACACATCAATGATGTTACCTGACATTTCGGAGCTGATCGCTTGCTCGATATAGGTACCTATCAGGGTATGCTCGCCGCGTCCGACCGCACCCATTTCACGTAGACCGGCGATCTCCTGCCCGAAGCGCACACAGCGTGTGCAATGGATGCAGCGGGTCATCTCGGTCGCAATCAGTGGACCGAGGTTCTTGTCCATGACCACACGCTTGCCTTCAGTGTAGCTGGATACGTCGCCACCATAACCCATGGCGACGTCCTGCAGCTCACACTCGCCGCCCTGATCACAGATCGGGCAATCCAGCGGATGATTGATCAACAGGAATTCCATCGTGCCTTTCTGTGCACCACGCGCCAGCGGTGAATCGGTGTATACCTTCATACCTTCCATGACCGGTGTGGCACAGGCAGGTAAGGGTTTGGGTGCCTTTTCAACCTCGACCAGGCACATGCGGCAGTTGGCAGCTATCGACAGTTTCTCGTGGTAACAGAAACGCGGTATGTTGATACCGTTACGATCAGCTACCTGAATGACCATCTCATCAGGATGGGCTTCCAGGGTGACGCCATTGATCTCAATTTCGAATGTTGAATTATCGCTCATCTGACAATATGGTCCCTACAACACCTAAACATCTGCCTCGACCATACAGCGCTTATGATCGATGTGATACTGGAATTCATCACGGTAATGCTTCAAAAAACTCTGAACCGGCATGGCTGCCGCATCGCCCAGCGCGCATATGGTCCGGCCGGCTATTTTTCCAGCCACATCATCCAGCTGATCAAGGTCTTCCGGCCTGCCCTGCCCGTGTTCGATGCGATGGATAACACGGGCCAGCCAGCCTGTACCTTCACGGCACGGCGTACATTGACCGCAAGACTCGTTATAGTAAAAATGCGACAGGTTCTGCAGTACCTTGACCATACAGGCGGTCTCATCGATCACGATCACCGCACCGGAACCCAGCATGGTACCGGCAGATGCCAGTGAGTCGTAATCCATATCCAGATCTATCATAACCTCGCCCGGAACCACCGGGACAGACGACCCCCCCGGGATCACGGCCTTGAGTTTGTGCCCTTCGCGGACACCACCAGCCATTTCCAGCAGTTCGGAAAACGGTGTGCCCATCGGTATTTCGAAGTTACCCGGGTTATTCACATGCCCGGATACACAGAAGATCTTGGTGCCGCCATTGTTCGGCTTGCCGATATCCAGAAACCACTGACCGCCGTTGCGCAGAATTTCGGGCACGGACGCCAGCGATTCGGTGTTATTGATGGTGGTGGACTTGCCATATAAACCGTAGGCGGCCGGAAATGGCGGCTTGTATCTTGGCTGCCCCTTTTTACCCTCGATGGATTCAAGCAGCGCGGTTTCCTCGCCGCAGATATAGGCGCCGGCACCCAGATGATTGTACAGATCAAAATCTATGCCTGAACCCAGGATATTGTTGCCCAGCAGGCCCGCCTTACGTGCCTCCTCGATCGCGGCCTCCATACGCTCATAGGGTTCCCAGAACTCACCGCGGATGTAGTTATAACCCACCGTGGCGCCGATCACATAGCCGGCGATAATCATCCCTTCGATCAGGGCATGCGGATTGTAACGCAGGATATCACGGTCCTTGCAGGTACCCGGCTCACCTTCGTCCGAGTTACAAACGATATATTTCTGTCCGGGCAGGTCGCGGCGCATAAAGCTCCACTTCACACCGGTCGGGAAACCGGCGCCACCACGGCCACGCAACGCAGACTGTTTAAGCTGTTCGATAATTTCTGCCGGCGGGGTTTTTTCCTTCAGTATTTTTTTCAATACCTCATAACCGCCACCCAGCTGGTAGGCATCCAGCTGCCAGGACTTATCCAGATGTATATTCTTGAAACAGACTTCGTTTGCCATGATTCAGTCCAGGTCCTGGAGTATCTTGTCCAGTATTTCAGGAGTCAGATGCTCATAATATTGCTTACCGATCATTGCCGCCGGTGCGCCGACACAGGCACCCAGGCACTCAACTTCCTTGATGGAAAACTTTCCGTCTTTTGTTACTTCACCCAGACTGACACCCAGGTTTTCCTGCAGATAATCCAGCAGCTTGCCTGATCCGTTCAGCATGCAGGAGATACTGTTACAAATGCAGATCTTGTTCTGACCGACCGGCTGGTGCTCATACATGGAATAGAAGGTAGCGACCTCGTAAACAGCGATACGCGGCATGTCCAGGTAGTAAGCCACGGCGTCCATCAGCTCGTTGGTCAGCCAGCCGCCGTTTTCTTCCTGCATGATACGCAGAGCTGACATTACCGCCGACTGTTTCTGCTCAGGCGGATAATTAGCCACCCACTTGTCTATTTCCGCACAGACCGGGGCGGTCAGTACATTTCCAAATCTTTTCTGCTGTTCGGAACTCACCGGTCGACATCTCCGAATACAATATCCTGGGTACCGATCACCGTGACGACATCCGCCAGCATATGTCCTTTCACCATGTCATTCATAGTGGACAGATGGGCGAAGCCCGGCGCCCTGATTTTCACACGATAAGGCTTGTTGGCACCATCCGATACCAGATAAATCCCGAACTCACCCTTGGGGTGTTCTATTCCCGTATACACTTCGCCTTCCGGCAGACAGAAGCCTTCGGTAAACAGCTTGAAGTGATGAATCAGTGCTTCCATATCACCTTTCATGTCCGCCCTCTTTGGCGGCGCGAACTTGTGACTCTCGGCAATTACCGGGCCCGGGTTTTCGCGCAACCATTCGATGCACTGTCTGATAATACGGTTGGACTGACGCATCTCTTCCATACGCACCAGGTAACGATCGTAACAATCGCCATTTACACCAATCGGAATATCAAAATCCATGCGCTCGTAGACTTCATAGGGTTGCTTCTTGCGCAGATCCCATTCAATGCCTGAACCACGCAACATCGGTCCGGTAAAGCCGAGTTGTTTTGCTTCGTCCGGTGACACAATCGCAATATCAACCAGACGCTGTTTCCAGATACGGTTATCGGTCAGCAGGGTTTCGTATTCATCGACATAGCCCGGGAAATGATCGGTAAAGTCTTCCAGGTAATCCAGCAAGGAACCCTGACGATTTTCGTTCAGGCGTGACGCTTCCTTTTCAGTGCGGAACTTGCCGGTCTGGTATTGCGGCATGAAATCCGGCAGGTCACGATAGACACCGCCCGGACGGTAGTAGGTCGCATGCATGCGTGAACCGGATACCGCCTCATAGGCATCGATCAGGGTCTCACGCTCACGAAATGCATACAGGAAGATGGTCATTGCGCCCACGTCCAACGCATGGGTTCCGAGCCACAACAGGTGATTCAGAATTCGGGTGATCTCGTCATACATCACACGTATGTACTGGGCGCGTTCCGGTACCGTTACGCCAAGTAGTTTTTCGATGGCCATCACATAACAATGTTCGTTACACATCATCGACATGTAGTCGAGCCGGTCCATATAACCGATGCTCTGGTTATAGGGCTTACTTTCGGCGAGCTTTTCGGTAGCCCGGTGCAACAGGCCAATATGGGGATCGGCACGCTGGATGACCTCGCCGTCCATCTCCAGGATCAAACGCAATACACCATGCGCAGCCGGATGCTGGGGACCGAAATTCAGGGTCAAGTTACGCAACTCAGGCATCGTTGGAGGCCTCCTTTGCGTCGTCATCCCCGCTGTAACGCGAGTCTTCTCTTATCACGCGCGGTACCAGCACCCTCGGCTCGATACTGACCGGCTCATAGATCACGCGTTTCTGCTCTGCGTCATAGCGCATTTCAACCTGACCACTGAGCGGGAAGTCCTTGCGGAACGGATGCCCGATAAAGCCGTAATCGGTCAGGATACGACGCAGGTCCGGGTGTCCCTCATACACGATGCCGAACAGGTCGAAGGACTCGCGCTCGAACCAGTTGGCGCCCTTCCAGATACCGGTGACCGACTGCACAGTCGGAAAATCGTTATCCTGTGCGTATACGCGAGCAATCGCACGATAATTCAACTCGGTGGATAACAGCTGATAGACCGATGCGAAACGCCGACCCGGTCTGGCCTGCAGCTCATCTGCCATATTGGTGATACGCTCCACACCGCGGCTGAACCCGGTATTGACCGAGTCATCGGTCTGCCACTCGGCGACGCCATAGGCGAGATAATCCACACCGCAGACATCAATCAGGGTGTCGAAACGAAACGCAGGTTCATCTCGCAATGCCTCAAACACCGACAGCATCTTGTCGACCGGTATCTCTATGATCACCTGATCGATCGACGACAGCTCGCAGCTGGTCAGATCATCTCCAAATCGGGCCCTGATCAGGTCAGTCAGTTGTTCTACATTGCTCATGTTTTGTGTGATCCTGTCAGGTACGCGCGATGGTACTGGTGCGCCTGATCTTGTTCTGTAATTGCAAAACACCGTATAGCAGGGCTTCAGCGGTCGGCGGGCAGCCAGGGACATAGATATCCACCGGCACGATGCGGTCACAACCACGCACCACGGAATAGGAGTAATGGTAATAGCCACCACCATTGGCACAGGAGCCCATCGAAATCACCCAGCGTGGTTCCGCCATCTGATCGTAGACCTTGCGTAAGGCCGGGGCCATTTTGTTGGTCAGGGTACCGGCCACAACCATGACATCCGACTGGCGTGGTGACGGCCGGAACAGCATGCCAAACCGGTCCATGTCATAACGCGATGCACCGGCGTGCATCATCTCGATCGCACAACAGGCCAGACCGAAGGTCATCGGCCACATCGAGCCGGTACGCGCCCAGTTGATCAGCTTGTCGGCCGAGGTGGTGATCACCCCTTTTTCAAGTACGCCCTCTATTCCCATTCCAGCGCACCCTTTTTCCATTCGTAGATGAAGCCGATTACCAGTATGCCGAGGAAGATCATCATGGAGGTGAAACCGAACCAGCCCATTTCGTTCATCACAATGGCCCATGGAAACAGGAAGGCAATCTCCAGATCAAAAATAATAAACAGTATAGCGACCAGGTAATAACGCACGTCGAAAGTCATGCGCGAATCTTCGAACGCCTCGAATCCACACTCATAAGGAGATGTCTTGGCCTCATCCGGACGATGCGGACCCATTATGGCTCCGATGACAATGGGACCGATCCCGAAAGCGATACCGATACCGATAAACACCAGGATAGGCAGGTAATTTTCCAGCATTACTTCATTAACTCCCCCGACCGGTCGTGCTTAGTAAAGCAAAACATAATATTATTTTTTTTATGTTCGTTATTTTTTAGTGTGCGCAGCAGTCTAGGCCAGTTACGCACAAACTGTCAAGTTAATGAAATATTATTTATAATAATAATTTCAGTAACTTAAAACATTTTTTTGCGTGTATAAAAAAACGGTATCGGTCCATGGATACCGGCTAATGACTTAATTTAAATAGGTTTTAATGAATCGGCCATGACCTGGGTCAGTTCTCGGTCAATCAGTCGACGGATTCAGGGACGTTCAGGGATTTGGGGATGGGTTGGTGCCGATGGCCGGAGTCGAACCGGCACAGCTTGCGCTACTGCCCCCTCAAGACAGCGTGTCTACCAGTTCCACCACATCGGCATATCTCATGCAGTACTTATTCTTATTGCGCCGGTACTGCAGGCTTATCGGTCTCGCCGCTGTTTTCGACAGTGGGCGCTGCTGGCTGTTCCGCCGGTACGGCAGGGACTTCTGTCGCCGGGGCGGTTTCAATGGCCGGTACCGGTGGGACATCGGTATCGGGCGCCGCGGTAGCTGGCACACCCGGAACCTGCGGGACCTCGGTCTGGCTGGCCGGCTGCTCCTGGTACTTGTCCGCGAGATCGGTGCTTTCAGCGGTATTGCGATGCGCGAGTATTGCCAGCGCCAGGCTCACGGTGAAAAACAGCGTCGCCAGTATCGCCGTGGTACGGCTCATGAACGAAGTACTGCCACTGGCACCGAACACGGTGGCCGACGCCCCACTGCCGAACGCGGCACCGGCATCAGCGCCCTTGCCATGCTGTAACAGGATCAGCACGATCAGACCAATGGACAGTAACAGATGTAAAATCAGTAAAATTGATTGCATAGTAACAGCCTGTGTTATTGGGCCGCGTCACAGATCGCCAGGAACTCGCCGGCCTGTAACGACGCACCGCCGATTAATCCGCCGTCGATATCCGGCATACCAAACAGCTCTGCCGCGTTGCTGGCCTTGACACTGCCGCCGTACTGGATAATGACCTTTTCTGCGACTGTGCTGTCTGTAGCGGCCAGCTTGTTACGAATAAAGGCATGGACTTCCTGTGCCTGGCCAGGTGTCGCGGTCTTGCCGGTACCGATCGCCCAGACCGGCTCGTATGCAATCACCGCATCAGCCAATGCAGCGATACCTTCCAGATTGATCACCGCATCCAGCTGACGGGCCACAACCGCTTCGGTGGTACCGTTTTCACGTTCTTCCAGCAGCTCGCCAACACATAGTATAGGTGTAATGCCGGCACGACGTGCCGCGGCAAAACGCGCAGCCACCAGTTCATCACTTTCGCCATACAGGCTGCGGCGCTCGGAATGGCCAACAATCGCGTATTGGCAGCCACTATCCTTGAGCATGGAGCCGGCAATCTCGCCGGTATAAGCGCCACTGTCCTGGTCACAGACATTTTGTGCCCCGACCGCGATGGCTGAACCATCTGCCAGGCCGACTACCTTCGGGATGTACAGGGCGGGTGGGCAGACTGCGATATCGGCACCTGTAATACTGCTGGCACCGGCCTTCAGGCCTTCCATCAGTGTGCAGATGCTTTGCAGCGATCCATTCATTTTCCAGTTTCCAGCTACCAGCTTGCGGCGCATATTTATTCTCCTAAAACAGCTGCCCGGCCAACCTGGAATGAGCCCGGGACCCGGCTTTCGCCAATAAAATCAAGGCGGCAAGCTTACCGGTCATGGCGCAAAAAATCAATGCCGATACCGGTCGGTCGCTGATAAATCAGTGCAATATCATAAAATTAAAGGCCGACTGGCCAGTTGGAATCAGGCGCAGGCACTAACCGTGGTCTCGACCACATCGGCCAGTTGCCGGGCCAGCTTGCTGACCTGCGCATCGTCGCGGCCCTCGACCATGACCCGAATCAATGGCTCGGTGCCCGACGCCCGTAGCAGCACCCGGCCACTGTCACTGAGCTCTGTCTCGGCCTCGGCAACGGCCTGCTGTATCGGCTCCATGCCGTCGATATCCATGCGCCTGGGCATTTTCACATTGATCATAGTCTGCGGGTATTTCTGCATGCCGGATTTGATTTCATGCAGGGTCTTCTGCTGCAAGACCATCGCCGACAGAACCTGTAGAGCTGAGACCATACCATCACCGGTGGTAGTGCGGTCCAGACAAATGATATGACCGGATGATTCGCCGCCAATATAAGAACCCGATGACAATAACATTTCCATTACATAGCGGTCACCCACCTTGGCACGTTGAAACTCGATGTCAAGGTCCTTCAATGCATGTTCCAGTCCCAGGTTACTCATCAGGGTGCCCACGACACCGCCCTGCAGCTGGTTCTGCGCCAGTCGGTCACGCGTAATGATAAACAGGATTTCGTCACCATCGACGATCTCGCCTTTATGATCGACCATGATCAGGCGATCACCATCACCATCCAGCGCAACACCCAGGTCGGCACCGCTCTTGAGTACCGTATCGACCAGTTGCTGTGGCATGGTCGAACCAACGCCGTCATTGATATTCAGCCCATCCGGCTGGTCGCCGATGGTAATCACTTCAGCACCCAGTTCGACCAGCACCATCGGCGCGATATGGTAGGTTGCACCGTTTGCGCAATCGACCACGATTTTCAGGCCACGCAAATCGACGCGATACGGCATGGTACTCTTGCAGAACTCGATATACCGACCCGCGGTGTCGCTGACCCGTTCCGCCTTGCCCAGTTTGTCAGACTCGACGGTTTTCATCGCGTTGGACAGCTCTGCTTCGATCGCATGCTCGATACTGTCAGGCAGCTTGGTGCCTTCCGATGAAAAAAACTTGATACCGTTATCATAATGCGGGTTATGCGAAGCACTGATCACGATCCCGGCATCGGCATGCAGGGTCCTGGTCAGATAGGCAATGGCTGGAGTTGGCATCGGACCGAGCAAGCCTATATCGGTACCGGCCGCGGACAGACCTGCCTCCAGTGCCGACTCGAACATATAGCCTGATATACGGGTATCCTTGCCAATCAGTACACGCCCGCTGCCCTGTTGCGCAAGCACTCTGCCGGCGGCCCAGCCCAGGCGCAGCATGAACTCTGCGGTAATTGGTTCTTCACCGACACGGCCGCGTATCCCGTCTGTCCCAAAATATTTTTTACTCATACTACCGGCAATCTCCATTCAAACGCTTTGCTAGCGATTGGTTTTAGAAACCAATCCTGACATTCTAGTACAAGGCATCTCATCCAGCTATTGCCATGATAGCTCTCTTCAATGCAATTACACCCACAGCTTCACCATACAATAATCTGGTGTGTAGTGAGTTATGCCATCATAACCGCCATACATACTTTTATCGCATCGATTGTAGCGCCGACATCGTGTACCCGCACAATATTGGCACCTGACATCACCGCGATCACGGCGGCGGCCAGGCTACCATACAGGCGCTGGTCCACCCCGGCATCCAGTACGGCACCAATCATGCTCTTGCGTGACAGGCCCACCAGTACAGGCAGCCCCATCGTGCCGATGCGCTGTAACTCTGCAAGCAAAGTGTAGTTCTGCTCCTGCGTCTTGCCAAAACCGAAACCAGGATCGAGCACGATGCGCTCACGAGGTATGCCGGCCTCGACACAGGCCGCTATGCGTTGTTCCAGAAAATGCATGATATCGCCGGTCACGCTGTCATACTGCGGATTGTCCTGCATCTTCTGCGGATCACCCTGCATATGCATCAAACAAACCGCTACCCCGGCATCCGCCGCAGCCTGCAGCGCACCCGGCTGCTGCAGTGCACACACGTCGTTAATCATCCCGGCACCGGCCGCCACCGCCGCGCGCATGACCTCGGGCTTGCTGGTATCAATCGAGATGGGCGTCGTGATGCCGGCCAGCCTGATCGCCTCAATCACCGGGATCACGCGTTGCAATTCCTGATCAAGGCTCACCGGTTCGGCGCCCGGACGAGTGGATTCACCGCCGATATCCAGGATTGCAGCGCCCTCGCTAAACAACTGCCGGGCATGTTGTACTGCATTATCCAGGCTGGCGTAGCGACCGCCATCAGAAAACGAATCCGGTGTGACATTCAAAACCCCCATCACAACCGGTCGTGACAAATCCAGGGTCTGATTGTTACACACCAGGTTCATAGACATCTTTCAGAATCAAACAGACTGACTGCAGCCATACTACGAAAAACGGCGGAACCAGGTCCGCCGTTTCCGTTGATTACCAGTTATAGATTAGTGTTCGCCTGCCGGGCCACCGATGGTGGAACCCTGGTCCTTGTCGGATGAGGCCTCACTGCTGTCAACCGGGTTGCCGGGACCGGGCTCATCGGTATCTTCCCAGTCTGCCGGTGGTTTCGGCGTACGATGCGCCATCAGGTCCTGGATCATGGCCGTATCGATGGTTTCGTATTTGACCAGGGCATCTGCCATCGCATGCAGAATATCCATATTCTCGGTCAGTATGGTTTCAGCACGCTTGTAGTTACGATTGATAAAGCTGCGTATCTCTTCATCGATCGTATGCGCCGTTTCATCTGACACATTCTTGTGCTGGGTCACAGAGTGACCGAGGAACACCTCACCATCGTCTTCACTATAGGTCAACGGACCCAGGCGGCTGGACAGCCCCCATTTGGTGACCATGTTCCGCGCGATTTCCGTCGCACGCTGAATATCATTCGAGGCACCGGTGGTCACGCTGTCCGCACCGAATATCAGTTCCTCGGCAATACGGCCGCCGAACAGACTGGACAACTGGCTTTCCAGACGCTGCTTGCTGTAGCTGTAACGGTCCTCTTCCGGCAGGAACATGGTTACACCCAACGCTCGACCACGCGGGATGATGGTGACCTTGTAAACCGGGTCATGTGACGGTACCAGCAGACCAACGATCGCATGTCCGGCCTCATGATAGGCGGTCAGCTTCTTCTCTTCATCACTCATGACCATGGACTTGCGCTCGGCGCCCATCATGATCTTGTCCTTGGCGTGTTCGAAATCGTCCTGATCGACCAGGCGCTTGTTGGCGCGTGCCGCAAACAGCGCGGCCTCGTTGACCAGGTTGGCCAGATCGGCGCCGGAAAAACCGGGTGTGCCGCGCGCGATTATGGACGGCTTGATATCATCAGCCAGCGGCACCTTGCGCATGTGTACACGCAGGATCTGCTCACGACCACGTACATCAGGTAATGGCACCACGACCTGGCGGTCAAAACGGCCCGGGCGCAGCAGCGCCGGATCGAGTACATCCGGGCGGTTGGTTGCCGCAATCACGATTACGCCTTCATTACCTTCAAAGCCGTCCATCTCGACCAGCAACTGGTTCAGGGTCTGCTCGCGTTCATCATGCCCGCCACCAAGACCGGCACCACGATGACGGCCGACCGCATCAATTTCATCAATAAAGATAATGCAGGGCGAGGCCTTCTTGGCCTGCTCGAACATATCACGCACACGGGACGCACCGACACCGACAAACATCTCGACAAAATCTGAACCGGAAATCGTGAAAAACGGCACCTTGGCTTCACCGGCAATGGCCTTGGCCAGCAGGGTCTTGCCGGTACCGGGGGCACCGACCATCAATACACCACGTGGAATCTTGCCACCCAGTTTCTGGAACTTGCCCGGATCACGCAGAAATTCGACCAGTTCACCGACCTCTTCCTTGGCCTCGTCGACACCGGCGACATCACTGAAATTGATCTTGACCTGGTCTTCGCCGAGCATGCGCGCGCGGCTCTTGCCAAACGACATCGCGCCACGGCCACCGCCGCCGCCCTGCATCTGGCGCATGAAAAAGATCCACACACCGATCAATAACAACATCGGGAACCAGGAGATAAAGATCTGCTGCCACATCGACGGGCGTTCCGGTGGCATGACTTCCAGCGAAACACCGTTCTCGATCAGGTCCTTGACCAGCCCGGACTCATCGCCGAGTGGTGCATAGGTGACAAAGCGTTGACCGGTATTGGTCTCACCATGAATGGTATGCCCATCCATGGTCACTTTCTTGATGCGGCCGCCCTTCACCTCTTCCAGGAACTGGGAATAGGTCGCCTTTTGCTGACTGCTGCTGCTGGGGCCAAACTGGTTGAAAACGGTCATCAGGATGATCGCAATAACCACCCACAACACAAGGTTTTTAGCCATGTCGTTCAACGTCAAAATCCTCTGAATACGGCACGTATGCCATTTACCCTACTATAGTTTACAACCCGTGGCCAGTGCATAGACCTCGCGGCTACGCGGCCTGGAGGCCTTGGGTTTTCTAAAGACCACTTTTTTAAAATGCTTACGCATCTCGCGTATATAATCATCAAAGCCCTTGCCTTGAAATACCTTGACGACCATAGACCCGCCGGGCTTTAGCACTTGTCTGGCCAGATCCAGCGCGAGTTCACATAAATACATTGCCTGCGGCTGATCAACCACCGCCATACCACTTATATTGGGGGCCATATCGGATAAAACAAGGTCTGCCCGGCTTTCTCCAAGCGTCTGCAACAATTGGTCCAGCACCGCCTGTTCGCGAAAATCCCCCTGAATGAATTCGACCCCGGCAAAACTGTCGATCGGCAGCAGATCCAGAGCCACCACCCTGCCCTGATCACCAACCCGGTCGGCGGCATATTGTGACCATCCCCCCGGGGCCGCACCCAGATCGACCACGGTCATACCCGGTTTGAGCAAATGGTCTTTCTGATCCAGTTCGATCAGCTTGTACACTGCACGCGAACGATAGCCGTCTTTCTGTGCCTGGCGCACATAGGCATCATCAAAATGTTCGCGCAACCAGCGCCCGGAACTTTTACTGCGAGCCATGTCGGTCGCCGGCGTGTTGCAGCAGGATGCGCCGTACCCGGTAAATAATCCAGCCAGCCGCCAGCGCACTGCACAGGAACAGGATGCCTGCCTGCAGCCAACCATCGTCCGCCAGGGTTCTGCCCAGCACCAGCCACAGCAGCAGCAGCACCACGATGATGATGCCGAGATCCAGTTTGACCCCGTTAAAAGGACTGGCCTCGACACGCATGCCGCTGCGACCCGCTGATTCAGGCCCTGATTGTGGTAGACTGTCGTCCTTTTCGTTCATGGTCAAAATTCACTGTATGTCACTAACACCAAAACAAACACGACACCTTCGTAGCCTCGCACACCATTTAAAACCAGTGGTGATTATCGGCGGTGCCGGACAGACCGAGGCGGTGATGCGCGAAATCGATCTGTCGCTGGCCCATCACGAGTTAATCAAGGTCAAGATACAGGCCGCAGACCGCGATCAGCGTAAGGCCATGATCGAGGAAATCTGTGACACCCTGAATTGCGAATGCGCCCAGACCATTGGTCATATAGCGGTATTATACAGGCCGGCAGACAAACCGGTCATCACTTTACCGAAAGACTAGCGAAAACCGAATTATGTAGTCATTGCGAGCGCCAGTGAAGCCATCTTTCTGATTTCGCTACCAGCCTTAGGAAATTGCTTCGTACTTCATTGCATGTACCCCACCCGTCCCGGGTCGAGACAACCCTATCTAGCTACAACAGGTCAGGACGTCTAGGAAACACCACCAGCACCAGCCCCAGCAGACTATTGGTCATGAACAGCACTTGCGAGATGCCATGTAGACGGCCAAATTGGGCCTTGTTTGCCATCTGGTCCAGGCCTTGCATTTTTAGCTCGACCATCATTGGCTGCAGGTACCACTGACCGATCACGATCACCACTACCATTACCAGA
This sequence comes from uncultured Gammaproteobacteria bacterium, assembly GCA_947258795.1. Lineage (GTDB taxonomy): Bacteria > Pseudomonadota > Gammaproteobacteria > DRJJ01 > DRJJ01 > DRJJ01. The sequence continues at coordinate 90,787 of CAMYJU010000009.1, forward strand.
ATCAACCACGCACGTAGCTGTTTCCAGACCGGCAGACTGCCGGTCATCGCATCCAGCAACAGGATCAGCGCGCAGCCGATACCAATATAGGACATGACCGTGAACAGACGCCCGGCCACTTCACCGGCGGTTTGCCGGTCGAGCATGTTGAACAGCACCGGCGCGACCAGATAACCGGTCACCCACATGCCGCCGACCCACAGCGTCAGCGCGATACGAGCAGCCGTGGAGCCGGATAACAGGTCACGTGTAATCGACATATACTAGATGTATTTGACGTCGGTGATTTCCAGCTCGCGGATCCCGCCCGGGGCATCCAGCTGCACGACATCGTCAACGGACTTGCCGATCAGCACACGCGCGATCGGCGAACTGATCGAGATCTTGCCGTGCTTGATGTCGGCCTCGTCATCACCAACGATCTGGTAGGTCAATTCAGTATCTTCATCGATATCCAGCAGTTCTACCGTGGCGCCGAAAATCACCTTGCCACCGGCATTCATCTTGGTTACATCAATGACCTGGGCATGGGACAGCTTGCCTTCGATATCGGCTATACGCCCCTCGATAAAGCCCTGTTCCTCGCGTGCGGCATGATACTCGGCATTTTCTTTCAGATCACCATGCTCACGCGCCTCGGCAATGGCCGCAATCACCTTAGGACGGCGCACGTTCTTCAGTTCCTTGAGTTCCTCACGAAGTCGTTCAGCACCCTGTGCCGTAATCGGTATTTTCCCGCTCATGCCGATTTCCCCTTGTTCAATAATTGGTGCAAATCCTGTAATGAATTGACTTCATCCAGATCCTGCTTCTGCAAGGCCATACAGGTCGCCCTGGCGCCGGCCATGGTCGTGGCATAGGTGACCTTGTGATTCAATGCCTCCCTGCGAATGGCGTATGAATCAGCAATAGCCTGTTTGCCTTCGGTCGTATTCACGATCAGTGCAATTTCCTCATTCTTGATCATATCCACAATATGCGGGCGGCCTTCGGCCACCTTGTTGATCAGGGTACAGTCAACACCGGCCTCCTGGATAGACTTGCCTGTCCCTTTTGTGGCATAGATATCAAAACCGAGTTCGGCCAGGTTCCTGGCAATCTCGACGGCATCCTGTCTGTCACTATCACGCACACTGACAAAGGCCTTGCCCTTGTCAGGCAGGGATACACCCGCACCCAGCAGGGATTTACCAAATGCCTCGGCAAAATCCCTGCCGACCCCCATGACCTCGCCGGTAGATTTCATTTCCGGACCGAGCAACGGGTCGACACCCGGGAATTTCACAAATGGGAATACGGATTCCTTGACCGTAAAATAGTCCAGCCTGTCCGGCGCAGTCGCGTTCTGCTGCGCCAGGCTCTGGCCTACCATGCAACGCGCGGCAATACGCGCCAATGGCAGGCCGGTGGTCTTCGACACATACGGTGCGGTACGTGATGCACGTGGATTGACCTCGAGAATATATATCGTATCGCCCTGGATCGCGAACTGGGCGTTCATCAGGCCGACCACCTTCAGTTCCAACGCATACTGGCGCATGTGTTCGCGTAACTGTTCCTGAATCTCTTCGCTCAGGGTATAAGGCGGTAGTGAACAGGCCGAATCACCGGAATGCACGCCGGCCTGCTCGATATGTTCCATGATGCCGCCGATCAGCACCTGTTCACCGTCACAGATTGCATCGACGTCGACTTCCACCGCGTCATCCAGAAACCGGTCCAGCAGTACTGGTGAATCATTCGATACCTGCACCGCCTCTTTCATATAGCGTTGCAGGCCTTCCTCGTCGAAAACGATTTCCATCGCCCGGCCACCCAGTACATAGGACGGACGCACCACCAGCGGAAAACCGATCTCGCTGGCCGCCTGTATCGCCTGTTCCTCGGTACGCGCAGTGCGGTTCGGCGGTTGCAGGAAGCCGAGTTTTTCGACCAGCTGCTGGAAACGTTCACGGTCTTCGGCCAGGTCGATCGAATCCGGGCTGGTACCAATAATCTTCGCACCGGCCGCCTCGAGATCACGCGCCAGTTTCAACGGCGTCTGGCCACCATACTGCACAATCACACCGGCCGGCTGTTCCAGCTCGATGATCTCCAGTACATCCTCCAGTGTCAGCGGTTCGAAGTACAGGCGATCCGAGGTATCGTAGTCGGTCGACACCGTTTCCGGGTTACAGTTGACCATGATGGTTTCGTAACCATCCTCACGCATGGCCAGTGCCGCATGCACACAGCAGTAATCAAACTCGATACCCTGACCGATTCGGTTCGGGCCACCACCGAGCACCATGATTTTCTGGCGGTCACTGGGCTGTGCCTCGCATTCCTGGTCATAACTCGAGTACATATAGGCGGTAGACGTCGCAAACTCGGCCGCACAGGTATCAACCCGTTTGTACACCGGCCTGACGCCGAGTGACTGGCGATGTGTACGTACTTCCTGTTCTGTACATTGCAACAGCGTTGCGAGGCGATGATCGGAAAAACCCTTGCCCTTCAGTGCGCGCATGCCGGCCTCGTTCAGGTCGGACAACTGTTTGTTCGCCAACCCCTGTTCCTCGCGGATCAGGTCTTCGACCTGCACCAGGAACCACGGATCGATAGCGGTCAGTTGATGGGTTTCCTCGATGCTCATGCCGCTACGGAATGCATCACCAAGGTACCAGATGCGTTCGGCACCAGGCACCCGTAATTCCTTGGTCAGTAACTGGTTCGCCGATTCCTGGGTGACATCGATCCTGGGGGTCAGCCCATCGACGCCGGTCTCGAGACCGCGTAACGCCTTTTGCAAGGATTCCTGAAAGTTTCTGCCGATTGCCATCACCTCACCGACCGATTTCATTTGCGTGGTCAGGTGTGCATCGGCATGCGGGAATTTCTCGAACGTGAAACGCGGGACCTTGGTGACCACATAGTCGATCGACGGCTCGAATGATGCCGGGGTTGCGCCACCGGTAATATCGTTCTGCAATTCATCCAGGGTGTAACCGACCGCGAGCTTGGCAGCGACCTTCGCAATCGGAAAGCCGGTGGCCTTGGAGGCCAGTGCGGATGAGCGCGACACACGCGGGTTCATCTCGATAATAATCATGCGGCCATCTTCGGGATTGATCGCGAACTGGACATTCGATCCACCGGTATCGACGCCGATCTCGCGCAATACCGCCAGCGAGGCGTTGCGCATGATCTGGTATTCCTTGTCGGTCAGGGTCTGCGCCGGCGCAACGGTAATCGAGTCGCCGGTATGCACACCCATCGGGTCGAAGTTTTCGATCGAACAGATAATGATGCAGTTGTCTTTATGGTCACGCACCACTTCCATCTCGTACTCTTTCCAGCCGAGCGCGGATTCCTCGATCAGCAGTTCCGTGGTCGGTGACAGGTCCAGGCCACGTTCACAGATCTCGACAAACTCTTCCTTGTTATAGGCAATCCCGCCACCGCTACCACCCATAGTAAAGGACGGACGGATAATGGTCGGAAAGCCGATCGATGCCTGTACCTGTAACGCCACTTCCATACTGTGCGCAATCGCCGAACGTGGCATGTCCAGACCGATCTTGCGCATCGCCTGGCGGAACAGGTCACGGTCCTCGGCCTTGTCGATGGCTTCACGGGTTGCACCGATCATCTCGACACCGGATTTTTCCAGCACTCCCTCGCGTACCAGGTCCAGCGCACAGTTCAGTGCGGTCTGGCCACCCATGGTCGGCAACAGCACATCCGGGTGCTCTTTTTCGATAATCCTGGCCACTGTCTGCCAGCGTATCGGTTCGATATAGGTCGCATCGGCCATCTCCGGATCGGTCATGATCGTGGCCGGGTTGGAGTTGACCAGGATGACGCGGTAACCCTCTTCACGCAGGGCCTTGCAGGCCTGTGCACCGGAGTAGTCAAATTCGCATGCCTGACCAATTACAATTGGCCCGGCGCCGATAATCAGGATGGATTGGATGTCAGTTCTTTTTGGCATATAACTCTAACTATTTTCTGTTACCCCCCTCTCCTCCCGGGAGAGGGTTGGGGTGAGGGGGTCAATAAGATAACTCGTCATATTTTATACCCTCATCCTAGCCTTCTCCCTGAGGGAGAAGGAATAACCACTATGATCGGGCTATACCAATACATATCATTGAATAGCTTCAATCAGCTTGAAATCCAGGCTACTCGCCCTGCTTACCCCGGTACTGCTGGATCATTTCAATAAACTGGTCAAACAAGGGCGCAACATCGTGCGGCCCGGGACTCGCCTCAGGATGCCCCTGAAAACTGAACGCCGGCACATCGCTGCGCGACACACCCTGCAACGAACCATCAAACAATGAACGATGGGTAGCCTTCAGATTGTCAGGCAAACTCGCCTCGTCGACTGCAAAACCGTGGTTCTGGCTGCTGATCATGACCACGCCACTGGCCAGGTCCTGTACCGGATGGTTGGCACCGTGATGGCCGAATTTCATTTTCTTCGTGCTGGCGCCACTGGCCAGCGACAATAACTGGTGACCCAGACAGATACCGAACACCGGCACCGCCGCGGCGAGGATCTCCTGGATCGCACTGATCGCGTAGTCACAGGGCTCCGGGTCCCCGGGTCCGTTGGACAGGAAAACGCCATCCGGCTGCATCGCCAGCACCTCGGCCGCCGGCGTCTGCGCCGGGACCACATGCACCTGGCAACCACGGTCTGCGAGCATGCGCAGGATATTGCGCTTCACACCAAAGTCGTAGGCTACCACACGCCAGGGGCGGTCCGCGCCGACATCCTGATGGCCGTGTTCCAGGGTCCAGCTACCCTGGTGCCAGTCATAGGCCTGCGCCGAGCTTACCTGTTTGGCCAGGTCCATACCCTGGAGGCCCGGGAAAGCACGCGCCGCGGCCAGTGCAGCGGCCTCGTCGATCTGGTCACCGGCAACGATACAACCTGCCTGTGAGCCCTTTTCACGCAGGATACGGGTTAACCGGCGTGTGTCGATATCGCTGATGCCAACCAGCCGGTGTTCAGTCAGATAGTCAGACAGGGCTTGCTGGCTACGCCAGTTGCTGGTCAGCATCGGCAGGTCACGTATCACCAGGCCACCGGCATGGATACGATCGCTTTCCTCGTCTTCGGGGTTGGTGCCGACATTGCCGATATGCGGATAGGTCAGCGTCACGATCTGTTGACTGTAGGAAGGGTCGGTAAGGATTTCCTGATAACCGGTAATAGCGGTATTAAAAACCACTTCACCGGTGGTTTCACCATCAATGCCTATGGACAAACCATGAAAAAGGCTGCCATCAGCCAGAGCAAGTAGCGCCGCATTGCGCAAGGAAACCTCCTCATTCAGACACACAAAAGCGGGAGAGCCCGATGGATCATCCCGCTAGGAAAACTGCGAAGCTGGAGGTACAAAGCACCTATACCAGATTGGACGGTAATTATACGGTATCCGACAGCCCAGGTCTATTCCAAACCACCCTGTAGAAGGCCAGCGGCCCCGTCAACGGTGTATGGCTACGACCCGGCAACAGCCTCAGGTATAGTACTCAGTAATTACCCATGACAAAGCCATGAGCAAGACTCCAAGTATTACAATCATATAAGCTACGAGAAAGGGGCGTTTGAACTTCTTGTCAAAATGCTCATAGAATTCAAGCTGCCCGGTACGTTTGGCAAACCAACGTGATGCAAAAACTGAGATGTACTGAGGTAAACGCGCCATTTGAAAAAAAATACTGTCGTGTTCAAATTCATGTCCATATATGTACTTATCGATTTCTTTCATTCTCGTTCGTCCCAGTACAATCAGCATAACAAACGTAATCAGCCCACAGAGCATGGCTAAAATAAACGCCACTAACGATAGCAGTTCTGCTGTTTCCATATATTAAAGCGGGTCAATCATAGGGTGCAGAATCCATTGGTTATTGCACCCCGCAGGCTCTTGATAATTACAAATAATACTTGTCAATAAACAAACCGCTTAGTAACAAAAAAAGACCTAATAACACAAACATAGATGCAAGAAGAAAAGGGCGTTTAAATTTCTTGTCAAAGTGCTCATACATATCAAGATGCCCAACAAGTCTGGCGTACCAGCGCGAAGCAAAAATATTTGCATATATCGGGAATCGGACAAGTTGATAGAAAATGCTATCGTTATCTACATTAAACCCATAATAGTATTTATCTACTTCTTTCATGCGGGTTCGACCAATTATGATGACCATCACCAAATATACAATCCCACAAATAATGAACGCAAAAAATGTAATCAACGATAACAGATCTGCAGTATTCATAAATCCATGTCATCCAGCCATAATAATAAAATATTTTCAGAAATGAGCCAGCTCAAGTCATAATGACTACTATGCGTATCAGTATATAGACTCATATAAGACAGCACCCCTGTTTTTTCCAAACCCACCTCCCGCAGCCCCCCCGACATAGCCCCCTGCACCCGCCCCAACCAGAGCACACCAGAACAAGCTGCTACCACCTGATGGAAGACCAAAGACCAGATTGCAAGTAGCATAGCCCAGTGGAGCACCTACCCAACCTCCAAAAGCTGAACCAATAAGCGAACCACCAAGCCGTCCGCCCTGGACATATTTGCTTTTGGTGCATTCCTGTTCCCGGCCCGTGATACATGCCTTATGGATCAGCACTCCGCTTTGACCGATATCCAGCGCCACACCGGCATAACCAATGCGGCTGAGCAGCCTGCCATATTTGCCGACCCGGGCGTAGTTGTCGGCAAAATCGGGAATGGTTTGCACCTGACTCGGGAGCCGGTTCCACTGGTGCAGGATGCTTTTGGTGCTCAGGCCGAGGCTGTTTTTCAGGTTGCCGACCTGTAGGTTGGTGCCTGCCAATTGTTGCCCCACCATGCGCCTCAAAACCGCATTCATCTGGTCAAAAATGGCCTTGCGTTGTTGATAAAAGCGCTGCTGATTCAGTTTCCTGTTGCTGTTAAAGGTGTCCACATACAGGCGTTCGAGCCGTTTCAGCAATCCCTCCAGTCGTTTCTTATGATGATTGAAAAACGTAGTGGAAATACCGATCGCCGTGCCCGAGTGGGCCAGGATATTGTTAATCAATTCATAATTCTCGGCGACGAAGCTTGCTTCTTTCGGGCTCAACTGCACCTGCATACGCTCGATATCCGCCGCCACTGCTGCCAGATCATATTCGAATGCGGTGCACACCGTCTGTCCGGGTGGGGTAACGACCACCACCTGACCCGGCAGTACCGATGTTTGAATATGCTGGTTAACGCTCAGGAAGTGGTCTTTGGTGGCCGGGTCAGGGTTCTGGTACAGACTCGCAATCAGGCTGTCTATTGACTGGGCGCGTGTGACCGGATGAAAAAAGGCTTGATCGGGTACGCTCTTGATTGACTTGCTCATGGCACCTGTTCCTTGTGCTGATGTTCCATTTTTTCCTGCTAATAATGATAGACAGGCGGCAAGATTTCAAGCTATCAACAAGCCAAAGTTACGTCAACATTCCACGACAGGCTCCAAGCTCTACAGACTGGACCGCCAAAGTAGATCAGCCCTGTCGGCGCAATGCCCTGTTTATCTCGCCGAATCCCTTCGGGCTTCATTGTGAGTACGCTACGCTTTTAGCGTCAGTGCAATCGCACCTACGTATCCGGTTCACCGTTGCGTATCAGCGTACAGCATTATCTAAGACCGAGCACATCCTGCATGTCGTACTGGCCTTGCTGATGGGACATCAACCAACTTGCGGCGCGCATCGCACCGTTCGCAAAGGTCATGCGGCTGGAGGCCTTGTGGGTAATCTCGACGCGTTCGCCGACATCGGCAAACAGGACCGTGTGGTCGCCGACGATATCGCCGGCACGAATGGTTTCAAAGCCAATGGTGTTGCGATCGCGTTCGCCGGTCTGGCCCTCACGGCCATAGACCGCGCATTCAGACAGCTCGCGTCCGAGTGCATCGGCGACCACCTCGCCCATGCGTAGCGCTGTTCCTGAGGGCGCATCGACCTTGTGGCGGTGATGCGCCTCGATCACCTCGATATCGACCTGGTCACCAAGTACCCGTGCGGCCATGTCCAGTAATTTGAAGCACAGGTTCACACCGACGCTCATGTTTGGCGCGAACACGATGGCAGTCTGCCCGGCCGCGCCGGCAATCGCATCGCGACCGGCGTCATCGAAACCGGTAGTACCGATGACCATGCGTTTGTTATGCACACGGCAGATTTCCAGATTGGCCAGCGTCACTTCGGGGCGGGTAAAATCAATCAGTACGTCAAATTTATCGGCGACTGCTGACAAGTCTGCCACAATCTCGACACCCTGTTTGCCGATGCCGGCCAGTTCACCGGCATCGCTGCCGAGCAAACTGCTGCCCGGGTGTTCGATTGCCGCACCCAGTTCCAGTCCCTCGGCCTGGTGACAGGCCTCGATCAGGGCACGTCCCATGCGCCCGGCGGCGCCGGTGATTGCGATTCTTGTCATGATTGTTTTTCTCTTAATATTTTTTATCAATGTAGTCTTGTATTCCCCCTCTCCCGCAGGGAGAGGGTTGGGGTGAGGGGATCAGAAAGAAAATAGTAAATCTTAATTATCCCCTCATCCTGTCCTTCTCCCCGGGGAGAAGGGGTTCTCAATTCATAGCACAGAGTTATTCAATCTAATCATGCCTTGAATCGGGGTTGCGATTCACCCGGTCAGGAGGCAGTGACTAGAATTTGATTTTATCAACAAAACTCTTCACACCATCAATCCAGGAACTGGCCTTCGGATTGTGGTGCTGGTGTTTCTGATCCAGCGATGCCTGGAACTGCTGTAGCAGCTCTTTCTGCTGACCGGTCAGCTTCACCGGGGTCTCGACCATGACCCGGCACATCAGGTCACCGGTGGCACCGCCACGCACCTGTTTGACCCCCTTGCCACGCAGTCGGAACACACTGCCACTCTGGGTCTCGGGTGGAATCTTGAGCTTGACCTTGCCATTCAGGGTCGGCACTTCCAGTTCACCACCCAGCGCCGCGGCCACAAAACTGATCGGCACTTCGCTGTGCAGGTTGCTTTCCTCGCGTGTGAATATCGGGTGTGGCTTGACGTTGATCTCGACATACAGATCACCCGGTGGTCCGCCGTTTTCACCGGCCTCGCCCTCACCGGACAGACGGATGCGGTCGCCGATGTCGACACCGGCCGGCACCTTGACCGACAGGGTCTTGGTTTCCTTGACCCGACCCTGTCCGTGACACTTGCCACACGGATCGCCGATCATCTTGCCGGTGCCATGACAACGCGGACAGGTCTGCTGCACCGAGAAAAAGCCCTGCTGCATACGTACCTGGCCGTGACCACCACAGGTGGTGCAGGTGCTTGGGGAACTGCCCTTCTTCGCACCGGAGCCATCACACTCGGTACAGGGAACCATGCTCGGCACCTTGATCTTGACCGTGGTGCCGGCAACGGCGTCTTCCAGATCCAGATCCAGTCGGTAACGCAGGTCGGATCCGCGATAGGCGCGCTGACCTCCGCCGCCACCACGACCGCCACCACTGAAGATGTCACTGAACACATCACCGAAGATGTCACTGAAGTTGGCACCACCACCGAAACCGGCGCCGGCACCGGCAGACGGATCCACACCGGCGTGACCGAACTGGTCGTAGGCGGCACGTTTCTGTGCATCACTCAGTACGTCGTAGGCCTCCTTGGCCTCCTTGAACTTGGCTTCGGCCTCGCTGTCATCCGGATTGCGGTCCGGGTGATATTTCATGGCCAGACGTTTGAAGGCCTTTTTGATCTCTGCATCCGAGGCATTTTTTGCGACGCCCAGAAGTTCGTAATAATCCTGTTTTGCCATTTTGTTTTATTCGCCTGGTAACGTTTACGACCATGACTGGCCAGAACAGGCCTGACCATTCTATTCTGTACTGCCAGACAGCACACAACGACAGGCGGGATACCCGGCTGTCGTTGTGTGATGCCAGCCTGCCGCAGCAGGCCCTGATTCCGACTTACTTCTTGTCGTCCTTGACCTCTTCAAACTCGGCATCAACCACATCGTCAGCTGCCGCATTATCATCAGCAGGCTGTTCTGCAGCCGCTTCGCCGGCCCCGGCCTGTGCCTGTTGGGCATAGGCACGCTCGGCTATCTTGCCGGCCTTTTCGGTCAGATCCTTGGTTTTGGCCTCGATCTCTTCCTTGTCTTCACCTTTCAGTGCGGTCTGCAAGGCCTCGATCGCAGCCTCGATCTGGGTCTTCTCTTCCGCCTCGACCTGGTCGCCCAGATCATCAAGCGACTTTTTGGTCGCATGGATCAGGTTGTCCGCCTGGTTGCGCACCTCGACCAGTTCATGGAACTTGCGGTCTTCATCCGCATGCGCCTCGGCATCCTTGACCATGTTGTCGATTTCATCATCCGACAAACCACTGGAGGCCTTGATTGTGATCGACTGCTCCTTGCCGGTGGCCTTGTCTTTCGCAGACACATGCAGGATACCGTTGGCATCGATATCAAAGTTCACCTCGATCTGCGGTACACCACGCGGTGCTGGTGGAATATCGGCCAGGTCGAAGCGACCCAGCGACTTGTTGGCCGTGGCCATTTCACGCTCACCCTGCAAGACATGTACGGTCACCGCACCCTGGTTGTCCTCGGCAGTTGAAAACACCTGGCTGGCCTTGGTCGGGATCGTGGTGTTCTTGTCAATCAGCTTGGTCATCACGCCACCCAGGGTTTCGATACCCAGTGACAGCGGCGTGACGTCCAGCAGCAGTACGTCCTTGACCTCACCACCCAGTACACCACCCTGGATAGCCGCACCCATTGCAACGGCTTCGTCCGGATTCACGTCACGACGCGGCTCCTTGCCAAAGAAATCCTTCACGGTATCCAGCACCTTGGGCATACGGGTCTGACCACCAACAACGATGATATCGTCCAGCTCGGAAGCAGACAGGCCGGCGTCTTTCAATGCCAGCTTGCAAGGTTCCATCGAACGCACGATCAGTTCGTCGACCAGTGACTCGAGTTTGGCGCGGGTCACCTTGATGTTCATGTGCTTAGGACCGGATGCATCAGCGGTGATATACGGCAGATTCAGATCGGTCTGCTGACTGGAAGACAGCTCGATCTTGGCCTTTTCCGCGGACTCCTTCAGACGCTGTAATGCCAGTGGATCATTGCGCAGATCCACACCCTGGTCTTTCTTGAATTCGTCGACCAGGTAATCGATCAGGCGCTGGTCAAAGTCTTCACCACCGAGGAAGGTGTCACCATTAGTGGACAGTACCTCGATCTGGTGCTCATCGTCGATTTCCGCAATCTCGATAATGGAAATATCGAAAGTACCACCACCGAGGTCATAGACTGCGACCTTGCGGTCGCCTTCCTGCTTGTCCATACCAAAGGCCAGTGCCGCAGCGGTTGGTTCGTTGATAATACGTTTAACAACCAGGCCGGCAATCTTGCCGGCATCCTTGGTAGCCTGACGCTGGGAATCGTTAAAGTAGGCCGGAACGGTAATCACCGCCTCGGTCACTTCTTCACCCAGGTAATCTTCTGCGGTCTTTTTCATCTTCTGCAATACACGAGCAGAGATTTCAGGCGCAGCCATTTTCTTGCCGTTGACCTCGACCCAGGCATCGTCATTATCCGCCTTGACGATCTTGTACGGCACCAGGTCGATGTCTTTCTGTACCTCCTTGTCAGCGAACTTGCGGCCGATCAGACGCTTGACCGCGAACAGGGTGTTCTGCGGGTTCGTGACCGCCTGACGCTTGGCTGACTGGCCTACCAGCACCTCGTTGTCATCGGTGAATGCAACGATTGATGGCGTGGTACGGTCACCCTCACTGTTTTCGATGACCTTCGGACTACCGCCCTCCATCACTGCAACACAGGAGTTGGTGGTACCCAGGTCGATGCCAATGATCTTACCCATTGTCTGAAATCTCCGTTATTAAGCTTCTGTTATATGTAAAAATTCTTTGAATTAACTGATTACTGAACTATGTATGGTCGGCCAGCGGCCTTTTCAAGCCTGTTCATCAATCTGTTGCCCGGAACCACCGTTTTGAGCCGCCTCCTGTCCGCCGGTCGATACGATGACCAGGGCCGGACGAATCAGGCGCCCGTTCAGGGTATAGCCCTTCTGCACCACGGTGACGACGGTATTGTTTGGGATATCTGTCACTGCCTGGGTCGACATGGCCTGGTGCAGTTCTGGATTGAATTTTTCACCGCCCGGATCGACCGCGATGATCTCGAATTTCTCCAGCGCGCTGCTCAGCATCTTCAGAGTCAGCTCGGCACCTTCCATCAGTTTTTCCGGGTCGACCTGTTCGCCACTGGCGGCCTGGATACCCAGTTCCATACTGTCACGCACCGGTAACAGCTCCAGCGCGATCTTTTCCAGTGCAAACTTGTGCGCGTTTTCCAGGTCACGGGCATTGCGCTTCCTGACGTTTTCCAGTTCCGCCTGCAGATGCATTACCTTGTTCCAGTTTTCATCGGCCTTGGCCCGCTCGTCCTCGAGCAGCCCCGTCAATTCCTGATGATCGGGTGCAGCCTCATCCCCGGCCTGCTCTGGTGCCTCATCGGCCTGCTCGGACTCGATGCTTTCATTAAGGTCTTTTTCCATGTCTGTCATGTAGTTACCCTGACTTATTCATTCTGTTTGTTAAACTGTGTGCACGTCCCGCAGGACGGGTGTTGTTGATATGTGGGATTAACCCCTGGAATTCAAGGCCGCGCCCAATACTTTTGCGGTGATATCGACGATCGGGATGACCTTGTCATAGGACATCCTGGTTGGACCGATCACACCCAGTACCCCGACTACCTGGTTATCGACCGAATAGGGCGCGGTGACCACGCTGCAATCGCCAAGCACCTGGTAGCCCGATTCATCACCTATATATATCTGTATGCCCTCGTTATGCAGGCACTGGTCCAGCAGATGGATGATCTCCTGCTTTTCATTGAATGCCGCAAACAGCTTGCGCAGGTTGTCGATGTCAGACAACTCCTTGAACTGCATCAGGTTGGTTTCACCGGCCATGACCACGCTGTCCTCCTGCCCGGCCGGTTCTTCAAACACCTTTTCGGCCATCTCGACCGCGCGTGCCATCAGGTTGTCCATGTTCTCCCTGGCCAGCTGCATTTCATCGATGATGCTCTGACGCACGGTGGAGATATCAGCACCACTGAATTTCTCGTTCAGATAATTGGCGACCTGCTGCAACTCAGCTTCGCTGTACTGACGATTCAGTGTGATCACCCGGTTGTGCACTTCCTGTTCGTTGGTAACCAGTATCGCCAGCACCCTGGAATCAGACAGCGGCAGGAACTCGACATGGCGCAGCGCAGTGCGTTGCGAGCGCGGCACCATCACCACGCCTGCCAGCCTGGTCAGACCTGACAACATCTCGGAGGCGCTGGCGACCATGGTCTGTGTATCAGAAACCGCTTCAAATGTATCTCTTATATCATTGATTTTCTTTTGATTGATATGCTCGATCGTAAGCAAGCTATCGACAAAGAAGCGCAGACCCTGGTTGGTGGGCACACGACCGGCCGAGGTATGCGGCGAGCTGACCAGCCCCAACGATTCCAGGTCGGCCATCACATTACGTATGGTCGCCGGACTGACCTTCAGATTGGCCGCCTGCGCCAGGTTTTTGGAACCGACCGGCTGACCGTCGAGCATATACTGTTGCACCAGGGCCTTTAACAGGGCCTGGTTGCGTTCACTAAGCTCATTTTGAGATTTATCTGACATCTGTACTGATACTTGGCTCGCGGGCTGACTGGCACTCTTTATGTTAGAGTGCCAGTCTGACAGCGTCAATATTGATCGGATTGCTGTCACCGCAGGTCTGGGAATGCAGACACTTGGAGTCGTGTATCGCTCATGGTAACGTTGCCGAATAGCGGAAATATGATAACAACAGCATGAAGCAGTCATTCAACACAATTGGCCTGATCGGAAAATACGGCGATCCCAGTATTTCGGAAACCCTGGTGCTGATAGATGACGACCTGTGCCAGCGCGGCCTGCAGGTACTGCTCGACCAGGATTCCACCCTGCCGGAACAGGCCTGCAGTGCCACCCTGGCGTCGCTGGACCGGATCGGACAGGAATGCGACCTGGCCATTGTGGTTGGCGGTGACGGCACCCTGCTGCATGCTGCGCGCACACTGAGCAACTACGATATCCCGATGATGGGTATCAATCTGGGGCGTCTGGGCTTCCTGGTGGATATCTCCGCCCCGGACATGCATCAACAGCTGACCGATATCCTGTCTGGCCGCTATCAGGTCGATGACCGCATGCTCCTGCATGTCGATGTGCTGCGCGACGATGAATGCATCTTCTCGAGTAACGCGCTGAATGATGTGGTCCTGCACAAGTGGGAAATTGCCCGCATGATCGAGTTTCAGACCCTGATAGACAGCCAGCATGTGCACACCCAGCGTTCCGATGGCATGATCGTCGCCACCCCGACCGGCTCGACTGCCTATGCCTTGTCAGGCGGAGGACCTATCGTACACCCGCAGGTAGCGGCCATCCTGATCGTGCCCATCTGTCCGCACACGCTCAGTAATCGTCCGATCGTGGTACAGGCCGACAGTGCGATCGAAATCGTGATTACCCACGGCGGCGAAAGCGAAGGCCAGCTGACCTGTGACGGCCAGATCCATACTCGCCTGGACAGCGGTGATATCGTGCGTATCAAGGCCAGCGCCCGTCATCTGCAACTGCTGCACCCGAATAATTATGACTATTTCGATATCCTGCGCGCCAAGCTGGGCTGGGGCAGCCATCACTAGGCGATCCTGCCAGGAACCGGTTTACTGCTCATGCTGACATCGATAGAAATCCGTAATCTTGCCGTGGTCGAGCACGCCACCCTGTCACTCGAGTCCGGCATGACCGCGCTGACCGGTGAAACCGGTGCCGGTAAATCCATCCTGGTGGACGCCCTGGGCCTGGTACTGGGGGATCGCGCCGATAGTAATGTTATCCGCCAGGAAGCCGAACGTGCGGAAATCAGCCTGACCGTTGAAGTTAACCAGGTTACTGACGCCCGGGACTGGTTGGCGCAGCATGATCTAGATGACGATGGCCTGTGTATCATCCGCCGCGTGATTACCCGCGAGGGCCGTTCGCGTGGCTATATCAACGGCCGCGCCTCGACCATGCAATCATTGAAGGAACTGGGTGAGATGCTGGTCGATATCCATGGCCAGCATGCCCACCAGTCGCTACTGCAACGCGACATCCAGCGTACATTGCTGGATGAATATGCCGGTCTGGATGAACAGGTATCCCGCCTGTCAGGACTTTATAGCGAGTGGAAAACCAAAACCGAACGCCTGCAGCAACTGCAAAGCGATTCCGACGAACGCCTGCAGCGGCAAGACATGCTGCGCTACCAGGTACAGGAACTGAACGAACTGGACCTGCAGGAAAACGAGTGGGATGAACTCGGTAATGAACACAAACGCCTGGCCCATGCCAGTGAGTTGATGCAAAGCACACAGCAGGCCCTGGCTCTGCTGTATGAAGCAGACCAGGGCAGCGTACAACAGCAGCTGGAAACACTGGCCGCAGATCTGACCCGGCACAGTGAACTGGATGAACGCCTGCAACCGGTAGTCAGTCTGCTGAATGAGGCGGCCATCCAGGTCAATGAGGCCGTGAACGAGCTCAGGCACTACCATGATCACCTGGATATGGACCCGTCACGTCTGCAATGGCTGGATCAACGTCTCGGCCTGATCCACGAGCTGGCACGCAAACACCATTGTGAGCCCGGACAACTGCTGCAACGCCAGCAACAACTAATCGCAGAACTGGATGAAATCGACAGTGGTGATGCAACCCTGGCCAGGCTGGAAAGCGAGATCCAGACATTGCAGGATGAGTATGACAAACTCGCCGCCCGCATCGGCAAGCAACGCCGCAACAGCGCCAGTGCTTTCAGCCAGGCTGTAACCGCAGAACTGCAGCAACTGGGAATGCCCGAGGCCCGCTTCGAGATCGCTATTGAAGAATTCGACCCACCCCGCCGTAGCGCGAATGGCACACAGCGCATCGAATTTCAGGTTTGTGCCAACCCGGGCCAGGCCATGCAGTCGATCAGTCGGGTCGCGTCAGGTGGTGAACTGTCACGCATCAGTCTCGCTATCCAGGTAATCGCGGCCGACAATACCCATATCCCGACCCTGATCTATGATGAAGTGGACACCGGTATCGGCGGTGGTGTCGCCGAGGTGGTCGGGCGGCGCCTGCGCAGTCTCGGCAACTCACGCCAGGTCCTGTGCGTGACCCATTTACCCCAGGTCGCGTCGATGGCGCATCACCATTTACAGGTCAGCAAATCCAGCCATGATCAGCAAACCCATACCCGTATCCAGCCGCTGGACCGTAATCATCGTATCGATGAGATCGCGCGCATGCTGGGTGGCATGGAAATCACCAGCCAGAGCCGGGCGCATGCCGAGGAAATGATCGCGCTGGCAGAAAATTAACCGGTGTCTTTCTGACAGTCCGCACAGATCCCGTAGATATACAGCACATGGTCGGTCATCTGATAGCCGGCACGTTCGGCGATATCGTGTTGCAGCTTTTCGATGGTCTCGTCGACGAACTCATCGACCTTGCCACAGCGCACGCACAGGATGTGATCGTGATGCGCACCCTGGTTCAGCTCAAACACCGAGTGGCCACTGTCGAAATGATGGCGTGAGACCAGACCGGCGGATTCGAACTGGGTCAGTACCCGGTAAACCGTGGCCAGACCGATTTCCTCGCCCTCGTCGATCAGGTTGCGATAGACGTCTTCCGCGCTGAAATGACGGCGCTCGCTCTTTTCGAGTATTTCAAGGATCTTTACCCGTGGCAGGGTCAGTTTCAGGCCTGCCTTCTTGATATCACTGGATTCCACGGTAAACCTTTTCTTAGCTAGTAGTCAGGTGCTTGTTACATGCGTTATCATTGTCGCGTTGTATATGCGGACAATGTAAATGAAAACGCTTCTCATTACTATTATATTCCCAACCGTGTTGTTTGTCACCGGTTGCAGCCTGCTACAGCCACATAGTATCGATGTGCAGCAGGGCAATATCATCTCCCAGGAAAGAGTCAATCGGCTCCAGCCTGGTATGAATAAAAAACAGGTGCTGTTTGTGATGGGCTCCCCGATCATCGAGGACCCGTTTCATCACAACCGCTGGGATTATGTTTATACCATGGAACGCCAGCACAAACTGGAGTCAAACCGTAAAATGACCCTGGTGTTTCAGGATGACAGACTGGTCAGCATCGAGGGTGACCTGCAACCGCAAGCGCAATCGGATCAGCGTGCTTCCGGGTCACGCAGTGAAGTCATTACCATTACCCCGAAACAGGAGAAGGTCGGTATCTTCAGTTCGATGATGAACGTGTTTTCAGACGATGATGACGAGGCCCAGCCGGCCGAAGCGAGCCAGCCTGAGCCAGACACAGACGAACAGGACGCCTCTACACCCTGATCAGGAGATTGGCGCGATGTCCGATGGATCAGGGCAATTTCTTCTCATGATGACCACCGAACTGATAACGCATCGCCGATAACAGACGGTTGGCGAAATCCGATTCCTGCTGGGATGTAAAACGATCGAACAAGGCTGCTGTCAGCACATGCGCCGGGGTTCCGCTTTCGATGGCCGCGATGCTGGTCCAGCGCCCTTCCCCGGAATCGGACACCCGGCCTGAAAAATCATGTAGTTCAGGATCCTCCCTGAGCGAGATCGCAATCAGATCCAGTAACCAGGAGGTCACCACACTCCCCCGCCGCCAGAGCTCCGCGACCTCGGCCGTATCAATGTCGAACTGGAAATGCTCCGGATGCTGTAACGGCGAGGTCTCGGCATCGGCCTGTCGATCCAGGTTGCCGACATTGGCATGTTTGAGGATGTTCATACCCTCTGCAAATGCGGCCATCATGCCGTATTCAATGCCGTTATGAACCATCTTGACGAAGTGCCCTGCACCACTGGGACCACAATGCAGGTAACCCTGTTCCGAACTGGCCGGCTCACCGCCACGCCCGGGTGTGCGTTCGATATCACCAATACCGGGGGCAATGGTTTTGAACACCGGCTCCAGGTGTTTGACCACATCGTTCTCACCGCCGATCATCAGGCAGTAACCGCGCTCCAGCCCCCATACGCCACCACTGGTACCGACATCTACATAATGCAGGCCGCTGGCCCCCAGGGTTTCGGCCCTGACGATATCGTCCTTGTAGTAGGAGTTACCACCATCGATAATGATATCGCCCTGCTGCATCAGGCCTGCCAGTTCATCCACCACGGTATCGACCACTGCCGCGGGCACCATCACCCAGACCACGCGCGGTGTCTCAAGCTGACTGACAAACCCGCCCAGGTCGGCAGCACCGCTTGCCCCTTCCTGTTCCAATGCGGTAACGGCATCGCCATCGCGATCATAGACCACACAGGTATGACCATCGTTCATCAACCTGCGCACCATGTTGGCACCCATACGACCCAGACCCAGCATACCTATTTGCATCACAAACTCCCTGTTAATGGCCACTATCGATCATTACACAAACTATCGTAGTCGCGTTAACACATTCCAGCAACCATACTTCGACTGGATGATTGCCTGCTCATCAGTAACGCTGACTGTCCCGGCATTGACTCGTGACGGGTCCTGCGGGAATATCCAGTCAGGCAGGACTACTACGACAACAAGGCAGACAAAGGAGAAACGGCATTGAAAGTCATCACTGGTGATATCGGCGGCACCAAGACCGCACTGGCACTGATTGATATCACAGGGCCGATACCGGAGATCCTGGCAACCGCATCCTTTGTCAGCCAGGATTATGAATCACTGGATGATATCGTCCGGCAGTTTATCGAGACACAACATTCTGCGCCTGAATATGCCTGCCTGGGTATTGCCGGTCCGGTACGTGACGGTGTCTGTATAACCACCAATCTTCCCTGGCATATCGATAGTACCAAACTGGCTGACGCTACCGGTCTGCGCAAGCTATGGTTGTTAAATGACCTGGAGGCCCATGCCTGGGGTATCAATGTCCTCGGTGAACAGGATTTCTGTATCCTCAACCAGGGCCAGGCGGACCCGAACGGTAACGCCTGCATAATTGCGGCCGGCACCGGACTCGGACAGGCCGGACTGATTGTCGAAAACGGTCAGCACCGCCCGTATGCGACCGAGGGCGGTCACACCGACTTTGCGCCGCAAACAGAACTGGACATGGCCCTGTTGCGATATCTGCAGCAACACCATGATCACGTCAGCTGGGAGCGAGTCGTGTCAGGCATGGGCATCGTGAATATTCACGCGTTCCTGTGTGACCACCATGGTGTTACGCCGCCGCGCTGGCTGGTCGATGACATGGAAAATGGTGACAGTGCGGCATCGATAAGCAATGCGGCGCTATCCGGTACCGATGAAATCTGTGCTGAGACCCTGGACCTGTTTGTACGCCTGTATGGTGCCGAGGCAGGCAACCTCGCGCTGAAGACCAAGGCCACGGTGGCGGTCTATATCGGAGGCGGTATCGCACCACGCATTCTGCACAAACTGCAGGAACCGGCATTCATGCAGGCCTTTAATGCAAAGGGTCGTATGGAAGCGCTGATGCGGGCGATGCCGGTCAAGGTCATCCTGAATATAAACATGGCATTATACGGACCGGCTGTTTATCTAGCCACGCAACTCAAATAGGCTCGTGCTCAACGCCCGCCTACTTTTCATCTGATTGACTATCTGCTTCGCGTGCGCCTTTTTTCATCACCTTGCCCGCCGCGGCACGCTGCCTTCTGACCTCTTTGGGGTCTGCGATCAGGGGCCGGTAGATCTCCACCCGATCTCCGTCTTTTAACACCTTGTCCAGCTTGGTGAGCTTGCCAAATATACCGACCTTGCTCTGCTCTGCATCCAGGTCCTGGAAATAGCCACTGACACCCGATCTCAGGATTGCCTGCTTAACCGTCGTACCAGGCTCCACCTCCACCTCCAGGATCAGTTGCTCATCAGGCAGGGCGTAGGCCACTTCCACCTTTATTTTGTCATCCTTTCCCATATACCTGATCCGCCCGTTTACAGAAAGAATCAACCAGGCTATCGACTATCTTGCCAAATACCGGACCGATCACCATGCCCATCATACGGTTGGCATATTCAAACTCCATATCAACCGATATCTTGCAGGCATTTTCCTCCAGTTCCTCAAAGGTCCAGAAGCCCTGCAAATGCCTGAACGGCCCTTCCACCAGTTTTACCTCGATGATCTTGTTTTTCTGCATACGATTAACCGTGGTAAAACTCTTGTTCACCGCACCCTTGGCGATTTCGATACTCGCCTTGGCATGGTCCTCATCGCGTTCCAGTACCATCGTGGACTTGCACCAGGGCAGAAACTCCGGATAAGACGCAATATCGTCTACCAGATGATACATCTCGCTGGCCTTGTGCATAACCAGGGCACTTTTCTTTACACTTGGCACTTTATATACCGCCTGAACTAACCTGATCTAATTATTGATTAAACGGATGATCCACGCCAGTGCACCGGTTGCGTTGAGCAACACGACAAAGATCGCGACCGGAGTAACATAGCGTATTAAACCGCGCCAGCACTGATATGACCAGTTTGACATGGACAATTCCTGTTTGCTGACATCACTTTTCAATAACCAGCCTGTATAGATTGCTATCAGGATCCCGGATATAGGCAACAGCAGCTTGGCCGTCATGAAATCAATCAGTGTGAAAAAGCTCTGGCTATAGAATTTATGTTCAAACATCGGGCTGTAATGCCCCAGCCAGGCAGACACCGCCGTTAACATATCGCGAAGATTCAGGCCGGTAAACGACAGCATGCTGACCAGCCCCAGCAACCACACACAAAAACCGGCCCAGGCGCTGGCGTGAGGCCTGGTCATGCCGCGACTTTCCACCAGCCAGGCCACCGCCGGTTCCAGCAGCGATATGGCCGAGGTCAGCGCCGCGATACTCAATAATACAAAAAACAGTGTTCCCAACAGGATGCCGGCCGGCATTTGCCCGAACACGTACGGGAAAATGCGAAACAGTAACCCCGGATCCGAGCGGATCATAATTCCTTCCAGCTGAAAGCTGAATACCAGCGGAAAAATAGCCAGACCGGCAAGGATCGCGATCATGGTATCGGTAATAATAATGGCTGAACTCAAACCACAGATAGACGAACGCTGGCCGATGTAGGAACCATATACCATGATAGCCCCCATACCCAGGCTCAGCGTGAAAAACGCGTGCCCCATCGCGGTCAGTACCACGTCCGGCGTTATCTTGTGAAAATCCGGATGAAACAGGAACGCAATCGCGTTATAAACATCGGCATTGCGTACCGCATAAATCACCAGGACGACCAGGATGACCAGTAGCACAGGCATCATCCATGTGACCGCGAACTCCAGACCCCTTTTGACACCGCGTGACACCACCATTACCGTGGTCAGCATAAACAGGGTATGCCAGGCGAGCAGGTGCTCAGCGTCGCTCGCAAACCGGGCAAATAGACTGACCACACCATCCATGGTCTGACCCATAAACAGGCCGGATGCAGCGCGCACGGTATAGGCGTAAGCCCAGCCACCGATCACACTGTAATACGACAGGATCAGACAGGCGATCAGCATGCCCACCACTCCCAGCCATTTCCATAACCGGGAATGGCCATGAATCTGCGAAATCCTGCGCAGTGCGTTGACCGGTGAACGACGCCCCATGCGCCCAAGCATAATCTCGGCCATCATCAATGGCAGACCGATCAGGAACAGGCATAACAGATAGACCAGCAGGAAAGATCCGCCGCCGCTGGAACCGGCTACATACGGAAACTTCCACAGGTTGCCGAGCCCGACCGCCGATCCGGTTGCAGCCAGAAAAAAGGTAAATCTGCCGGCCCACTCGCCGTGTATGGTATCCCGCTCGGTGGTCACCGACCCTCCCCGGTCTCGGCAGTGACTTCACGATCCAGTTCACCACTGCGTAACCTGGCCAGATAGTCCTTCAGTGCAGTACGCACCTTGCCGTGCAGCAGGTACAATGCAATGAAGTTCGGAAAGGCCATACCAAGCAACAGCAGGTCACTGAACTCGAGAATATTCCCTGCACTGGTCATGGATCCGACGATAACGAACAATACAAATATCACCCGGTAAGCCATGGACGATTTTTCACCGAACATATAAGTCCAGCAACGTTCGCCATAGTATGACCACGCAATCATGGTTGAATAGGCGAACAACACGACCGACACAGTCAGCACGATCGGGAACCAGGAGATGACCGTACCAAAGGCATAAGAGGTCAGTGCGGCGCCTTCCTTGTTCGCCACCATGGTGGCGGTTTCAGGTGCGTTATAGACACCGGTAATAATGATCACCAGCGCGGTCATAGTGCAGATAACGACGGTATCTATGAATGGCTCCATCAGAGCCACGATACCTTGCCTGATCGGATATTTGACTCGCGCCGTTGCGTGCGCAATGGCCGCTGAACCGATGCCCGCCTCGCTGGAGAACGCGGCGCGTTTGAAGCCCTGCACCAGCACTCCGATCATGCCACCAATGCCGGCAGCCGGGGTGAAGGCCTCGGTAAAAATCTTGCCTATGGCAGCCGGTACCTGATCGGCATTGGTCACAACGATCCAGACACAGGCCAGCAGGTAAATCAGCACCATGGTCGGTACGATCGCCTCCGCGGTATGCGCAATACGGCGGATGCCACCAATAATCACAATGCCGACCATGAAACTCATGATCACCCCGAAGATCCACGGCTCATTTGCGATGATCGGGATCTGCTGCTTGACTGCATTCATCGCCTGGTTGACCTGGAAGGCATTGCCGCCACCGAGCGAAGCGCCGATCGCCAACACGCAAAACAGCATCGCCAGTACCCTGCCGGTCCCGGCCCAGCCCTTCTCGCCAAAGCCACGCGACAGGTATTCCATCGCCCCACCCATGATGTGACCATCAGGACGTACCTCACGATACATCTGCGCCAGCGTGGCCTCGGTAAACTTGGAGGTCATACCCAGTAGCCCGGCAACAATCATCCAGAAGGTTGCACCCGGCCCGCCGATAATGATCGCAATCGCGACCCCGGCAATATTACCGAGCCCGACCGTTGCCGACAGCGCCGTGATCAACGCCTGAAACGAACTGACCTCACCCTTCGCACTCGGCAACTGGTATTTACCCCTGAGGATCCGGTAGGCATGACGGAACATGAACAGATTGACGAAACCCATGCGCACGGTCAGGAACACGGCGCCGACCACCAGCCAGGCCACAATAAACGGCATGGTTTGTTCACCCGGTATCACATCAAAAAAGAACACGTTGGCCAGATAACCGTTGATTTCACCAAACCAGTCATTCAGGGTTTGCGTGGTCTCACTTTCCGCCTGGGCGAAGGCGGTGGAGGCCATGGAAAAATATAGAACCGGTACCAGGAGTCGATACAGCCACGTTTTCTTGTTCATGCGTGTTCCCTATGCGCAGCAATACGCCGAATGTTATTTTTTAGTGTAAAGACCTTTGCATGATTCAGGTTTTTGTGCAAGCGACATACCTTAATATAAGGCCTACAGGAAAAGCCGTACAAAGATCACTGCTACTTATTATGCAGATCAACCGCCAAATCACAACAATGACACGGCCCTGACGCATTCCGGTATAATCCCGGCATGGCACGAAAAAAACCCAAGAAATCAAGTAATACCATCGTTTCGAATAAAAAAGCCCGGCATGACTACTTCATCGAGGAACACCTCGAGGCCGGGCTGGTGCTGGAGGGATGGGAAGTTAAATCGCTGCGTGAGGGCAAGGGCCAGCTGGTTGACAGCTATGTATTGCTCAAGGGCGGTGAGGCCTATTTACTCGGTTGTGTCATCTCACCGCTGTTATCCGCCTCCACCCATGTCGAGCCGGACCCGAGCCGCACCCGTAAGTTATTGTTACACAAGGATCAAATCACCAAACTGATCAGCCAGGTCGATCGCAAGGGCTACGCAGTCGTGGCCCTGTCACTGTACTGGAAAAAGGGCCGCGTCAAGGTCGATATCGGCATCGCCAAGGGTAAAAAAGACTATGACAAGCGTGCTGTGCAGAAGGACCGCGACTGGCAGCGTACCAAACAGCGCATCCTCAAACACGGATAAAGCCTCCGCACAAGCCCGCTCCCGGGTAATATTGCACAGGTTTGCCGCCAAACTTTCACAGAAAAAACAGCCTGTCTGCGTGATGATGTAATTGTCCATATTGCATTCGAATTATTTGCGGAGAGCCACCATGTACACATATACCGAATCAGACACTGAACTACCCATCCAGTCCTACAGCGACAGCCATGCGGTTGCAACTGAATGTTTTGCAATCATTTATGTCAAGAACTCGCTGGACAAGGGACGCCAGGCCAATATTGTCAATGAACTGAACTCCATGATCGGCGTTGAAGAGGCCCATTTCAATCCGGAACGCCAACACCTGCTGGTCGCCAAATATAACCGCTTCCAGCTGCGGGCACAGGATATCGTTAAGGAACTGCATCGACAGAACCTGCACGCGGTGATTGCAGGCTGTTGAAGCCGGTTTCCGGTAATTATTGCCAAATTTCAGGCCTGCGGGATTGAAACAGGCCTGAACTGCCTATATATTGACTAGTACCAAGGGGGCGACCTGGCTTCGACGTGGGTTACGAAACCTGAGGTGCATGCCGAGGAACAGACTACCTCGTTAATCCAGCTGTAACACTTATAGTTGCCAACGACGACAACTACGCATTAGCCGCTTAAAAACCGGTGTAATGCCCTCTGGCTGAAGCCGTGTCTATGCGTTCAGATTTCAGGGGTCATCCTCATAGAATCGCGATGAAGCACGTTCGGGGTGGATTCGTTAAAACTTAACCGGAACCGCCTGTTGTGATCCCTGCCCGTTGGGTAGCAGCAGGTTAAATTAATTAACGGTATAAGCATGTAGAGCCAAAGGCAGAGGATTTGCGGACGCGGGTTCGATTGGAAATGGTCGCCATGGGGAGTGATCCCCATTGGAAAAAGAGGGCTCATACGGTGAACGCTAAGGGATTTATCCTATGCCAACGCCGTCCGGTGAATGGGAAACCAGTAAGCCGGCTAGAGACTCATAGGCTCCTAAAGCACATGGTGTTATGGAGTACTAGGGTGGGCATTTCGCTCACAACACGCCCTCCCCTGCATTATGCAGGTGAAGGAATAGTCCGGCCCTGAATGAAAATTCAGGAACAGCCGTCCCGCCGCCTCCACCAATATAGACCCTGGCTGGTAAAACAGCCGGGGTTTTATATTATCGCGTAAGGAGCAAGGATGGCCACTTACAAAAAAACCAACCAACTCAATTCTGTTGATGCTGCCTATATTGCGGGACTTATCGATGGCGAAGGTACAATTTCGCTTACACGAAGACACAAGAACGAAAACCGTCAACTTGAAATTAGTATCAGTAATACCGAGATACCACTCCTGAAATTTGTACTTGAGTGCGTGGGAACTGGACGGATAACCCGAAAGAAGGTCTATTCAAACAAACATACACCTAGTGCCACTTACATAGTTAGTAATCGACAAGCGCTTGATCTGCTCGAACAAATCACACCATATTTACGTACCTATAAGAGAAAACGAGCGAAAATATTGTTAGCAGACTATCTACGCCTGACGCCTCGGAATGGCAAATACACGGAAGATCTACATATGGAAAGAGATAAATTTATTTCTAAATTTCTTGAGACAAAGCCAACATTTATCTAAATATAAAAATTCGGAGGGTTCGATTCCCGCCGCCTCCACCAACCAAAAGCTACATTTATATATATTTCAATAAGTTATAATTTTGCCAAAATTAAAAGTTAACCAAATTTGGTCAACTTTTGGCATATTTAGGCATAGCGTGGTCAAAATTTGGTCAACTTTTTTGCAATGGTGTAGCACTACGAAATTCACCAGTACGCACCTCAATATGCCTATGGCTCACTCTGAGTTTTATTGGAAATCATCGCTCAAAGTCCAGAAATGAATCATTTTCTATAGGGTCAATCCTGTCAGCCTGCTTCAGAGCAGACAGCAATAACCGCCATTAAGCCAAAACCCCCTTCCCTGAAAAATTGCGCAGAAAAACCTATATTACACTCGACACAATAACCTATTAATGGTACAACCTAATAACCTAGGTTTGGCACGCTGTAAAAACCAATGAAGAGAACGTAGAACATGGTAGCTCCTTCAGAAAAACTGGCCCGATCTCTTGAAGCTTTGAAATCGCTTCAGGATCGTGGCGTGGTCGCTATCCGTTCAAGCGACCTGGAACGTCTCGACCGGGAACGTCTTGTTAAGAACGGTTTTCTGCAATCTGTAATGAAGGGATGGTACATCCCTTCCCGTCCTGATGAGGTGGCCGGTGAAAGCACAGCCTGGTATGCCTCATTCTGGGATTTTTGCGGCTCATATCTGAACGAGCGTTTTGGGACAGACTGGTGCCTGTCACCTGAACAGTCCCTGCTATTGCATGCCGGAAACCGAACAGTGCCACGCCAGCTATTGGTCCGCTCGCCAAAAGGTGATAACAAGATCACAGGACTCCCGCATGACACATCACTCTTGACTGTCCGGTACAACATGCCGGATGAGCAGGACATAGAAGTAACAAAAGGTCTGAACCTGTATGCCCTGATTCCAGCCTTGATTGATTGTACGCCCAGATTATTTCAGCAAAATCCGACCGACATTCGCGCTGCACTATCTATCATTCCTGATGCCTCAGAAGTCCTTGCAAAACTACTTAAGGGCGGGCATACCACCATTGCCGGGCGGCTAGCTGGCGCATTTCGTAATATTGGTCGTGATCGCATTGCGGACGATATTGTAAAGACTATGCGCGCTGCCGATTTTGACGTGAGGAAATTTGATCCGTTTGATACAAAACTGCCTGTCATCCTATCCAGCAGAGAACTTTCTCCTTATGTAAATCGCATACGTCTAATGTGGCATGCGATGCGCGAACCAATCATAGAACGCTTCCCGGAAGCACCGGGTATTCCTAAAGACATCAAGACTTATATACAACATGTTGAGGATATTTATGTCACCGATGCCTATCACTCTTTATCAATTGAGGGTTATCGTGTCAGTGCTGAATTGATTGAGCGGGTGCGAAATCAGAGCTGGAACCCGGACGAAGACGAAGATGACCGGGAACAGCGCAATGCCATGGCAGCGCGCGGCTACTATCAGGCCTTCCAGGCCGTCAAAGAAAGCATCACAAAGGTCCTCAAGAACGACAACCCCGGCATCGTTGTCGATGACGATCACGGCACATGGTACCGGGAGCTGTTTGCGCCCAGCGTTACAGCAGGTATTTTGCAGATTGCTGACCTTGCAGGCTACCGAAATGACCAGGTCTATATCCGCTACTCCCTGCACACCCCCCCAAAGCGGGAAGCGGTACGTGACCTCATGCCTGCGCTTTTTGATCTTATCAAAGAAGAAAATAACCCGGCTGTCCGGGTTGTACTGGGACATTTCATGTTTGTGTATATTCATCCTTATATGGACGGCAACGGGCGCATGGGACGGTTTTTAATGAATGTCATGCTAGCCGCTGGCGGCTATCCGTGGACGGTCATACCCGTAGAAGAGCGCAACGCCTATATGGAAGCACTCGAAGCCGCCAGTACCGCTGAGGATATTGGTCCTTTCACTGACTTTCTTGCCACTCTGGTCAGAGATAACCTTGAAGGTAAACCAGGACCAACAGTGCCCTGACCACCAACAACACAACAAGCGGGCAGGTTTCAGGGGCGGTGTAACACACTGGGACTGACAAAAATGCGGCATCGGCCAGTACGCTACTTGTCAATATTTGCGAATATTGGGGATATATTCCACTATTTCCTACAATATTATTCTGAAACCCTTTTTTCTTTGACCGGCTACATGGCGGGATGGCCGATAACACGTTTTTTACGTACCTGGTTTACGCCCTTCCACACCCTGAATCTGGTTATATTAGCCTCGGCATTATTCTACAAGCACCGCAAAGTAGCCAGCCAAATTCTTCCTTCAAGCCGAACAGCAGCCAGAACAAGGCCAGGGTTCACCATCCGCGAACCAACTACATCAATCCAATGACCATGTAATGTGAATAAGGAGTGCCCAATGGAAGGACAAGTCAAATACTTTAGCGAGTAGAAGGGATATGGATTCATAGTCGCGGAGGGCGGATCGGGTTTTAATGTGATCTCGGTCAAAACTTGGTCGCTGATTTTTTATTATCAGCAGGTCCAAGAATTCCACTAATTTTCGTCTTAAACAGGCTTTCTCTAACTGTAAAAAGATTGATACCAGCCCTGTACTACACAAAATAGTAAGCCCTGCAATGCAGGGCTTAGTTAGGGTCTCTGCTTCTATTATTAAAGATATTTCAAGAACAAATCGAGTCTAACCCTTTTGGTTTTCAGAGACATCCTTTTAAAATAATGTTTAATATATCAACTACTCCTCTTGATACTAAAGGTTTCGACAAGACTCTGATAGGCTTCTTGATCGCGATTGAAGTAATGCAAGGTAGGGGCTCGATAGTACAGCGCATACAGACCCTGCTGAGTAACAAATCCGTTTACCTTGGTTTCATAACGCAGACCGGACTCAAGCTTGTAACGAATATGCACAGAAAAACCCTGGTGACCGTCTATAGTCACAGGCTGGTTGCTGACAACCTCCATACCGGGCATGCCGTTATCCTGTGAAGCACGAATTTCAGCTATGGTCAGTTCGGCCAGTTCCGACGGCAACATATCAACAGAGGCTTCTTTCTTTAATTTTGGAAAGGCCTCTTTGGATGTACTGTAGATAACGCCGATTCGTTGCAGATCGGGGCCGTCCTTGGAAAGCTGAATACTTTCTCCGTCATCCTGCAACATCCAGCCAGTCGGGGCCTTGAACGCAAAATAGGAATTCTGATACAGACGACCCTGCTCGTTAACCTTGACCCAGCCTCCGCCGCAGGCCGACAGTAATAGCAGACTCAGCGAAATTGATATAATGCGAATATAAAACATTTCTGGTTACCTCTAATTTCTATTCAGACTGGCGCGATAATTTTCTATATAGGCACGGTCAGGCGCGTCCGGTGCAAGTCGCAGGTACTTGCTGAACATTTTCTCGGCCTTCTGTGTTTGTTTGGCTTTCATATGATGGATGCCAAGCGCCCGGTAGGATGCAACAAAGTGTGGCGCGTGCGTGACAGCGAATTGATAGGCTTTTTCAGCTCGTTCACTATCGCCATCCTCACCACGCAAACGATATGCCTCTCCTAGATAAAACCTGGCTTCAGGCGGATAGCGATTGACATCACTGTTGACTGTCAACATCAACAGTACGCTCTGATATTTTCCAATAGCCAGATAATCCTCCAGCATTTTCAGGCGCAAGCCTGATACCATTTTCTGGTAAGCAGTCTGGCCCGTATAACCCTGCCTGCCTGGCATACTCGTTGATAGTTCGGTAAAGCTGTCGATGCGTTCGACCAGATCCGGGTGGCTGGAAAAGAAGTAAGGCTCTTCTATTTTCAGCGCCTCAACTTCGGCAAGTAAATACTGGAATGTAATAGCGGCCTGGCTGACATCATACCCCGCATTTAACAGTCGATTATAACCGTCCGCATCGGCCTCGCGTTCAAGGTCACGTGAAAAACCGTAAATTGACGAAGCAGCCATCAGCTCACCAATCATAGGGATGCCAGTAGCAATAGTTATTCCCATTGAAAGGACATTGTAACTCTCGACATTTCGTCTCTGCTGCCAGCCATGCTTCCTGATAAAATGCACACCTTCATGAGCAAGCACTGTTGCCATCTGGGCCTCGTTATCCAGACGTGCCAGTAGGCCGGTATTCATATAAATACTACCATTTGGCAATGCAAATGCATTCAGGCTGGGTGAGTCCAGTACCCTGACTAGAATAGAACCCTTGTACTCCGGATACAGTTTATCCATGACCTGCTGCACATAATCCTGGAGTTTATGATCCGCATACAGATTGTCACTAACTTCAAGACTATGATCCAGCTCACCGGCGGCATGCCAGAGCCGGCTTTCTTCACCGCTTAGCCGTTTTGTCTGATTAGCGTCTTCAAAAGGCTTTATTGCCGAATTATTACAGGCAACCAGCAACCCCGCCACGATGTACAACAACCAACGCATGTTCAGCCGTCGTCTTCATTTTCATTACTGGCGAGCTGGGATGTTTGATCAGGCAGGCCTGGAAAACCGGACATCAGGCTTAATGCAAAGCTTTTGGCATCATCCGTTTCCCGCAGATCAATCGCGCCGGTCTGCACAACATGATTCAGCCAAAGAATATCACCGGTCTTGAAATCCACCAGACCACCAATAAGGATGGTATGACCCATTTGTATTCCGACCCCGAAAACCGCGCCTACAACTGCTGCGGTCTTGCGTCCGGAAGATGAAATCACATCTTCTCCCACCACAATCAGTCCGGCATCGATATCGTACTTGTCTTTCAGAAAACTCAATCCATCGCCGATGGTATAATCAAAGTGAGCCTGCTTGAAGTTCCATGAACCATTGACAGGTAACCCTGTCCAGA
Organism: uncultured Gammaproteobacteria bacterium; assembly: GCA_947258795.1. Taxonomy (GTDB): domain Bacteria; phylum Pseudomonadota; class Gammaproteobacteria; order DRJJ01; family DRJJ01; genus DRJJ01. The sequence continues at coordinate 121,512 of CAMYJU010000009.1, forward strand.
GGGCGTTGCTGGCCACTACATTAAATAGTTTCAAATGTTCTTCAAGCTGCTTCTGTTCAACAGGGTTCAGGCTTGATGTGTCCACCTGACGTGAAAACACCTGCTTGTTGGCCGGATCACGAACAAACAACATGGCTTGCCGAACATTGTCTTCCGCCTTTTCGCTCCATTCAGGCACTTCTTCCATACTGCCGCCCAGCGACAACTCCGAAACTTCTACATCGACAGGAAGGAGTGCAGCACTTTGTATCGGGCGCGCCTTCGGATCTTCCTTCAAGGTATAGTGAAGCTTGTGCCCTGGACCGGCCACACAGCCGCCCAGCAACAAGGTCAGACATACAATCCCAACCATGACATAGCGTGATTCCGCCATCGAACTTCCTCCCTTAACACACTTCAGACCAGGACTACCGCTTACCTGTAATAGTTGTTTTAGTAAACCCGGTAAATTACTTACAAAAAGTATACCTGAAAAGATAACGCTATTGCTATAGTACACTACATATAAGACACACCTTATATAACATTTAACTTAATGAATAATAATTAATTTATATAATCCATGTGTTTCAATCGTGTCCTATTACGCTATTTAGTGAACGCAGAAAGGCAACAGCTGCCTCACCTCCTTGTCATCCAGTCTGGTCGGAAACTTTAAATCGAGCCCACTCGATGGGGACGCCAAATGCATCACATTTTGGAAAGTTTTCGAGTAGTTTTGCTTAAGTTATTTCTATTCATAGCGATAAAAATGTGACGAAGACGCACATCAATAACAACCAGGGCATCTTTAAATCACATGGGACGCATACTCTATATTGATGATCAGGAACTAAACCGCAAACTGCTGGTAAGACAAGTGGGAAAATACGGTCATACTGTTGACGAAGCAGTTGATGGACGTACCGGTTTGAGCCTGTTAAACAATAATCAATACGATCTGGTACTACTCGATATTGACATGCCTGATCTGGATGGCATTGACGTGCTCAGGCTTATCAGACAACGGTATAGTATGCTGGAATTACCGATTATCATGCTAACAGCCAATAATCAGGATGAAAGCCTGATCACCGCGATGAATTCCGGTGCCAATGATTACCTGGTAAAACCAATAAAGGTTAATATAGCCGCTGCACGCATCAAGACCCAACTGGCCCTGGCCCAGTACGCCGCGCTGAAAGACGATTTCCTGCGTTTTGCCAGCCACGACCTCAAGAAACCGCTGATGTTTATCCAGGATATTGCTGAGGTGCTACAACAGGATTTTTCGGAAACATTCAACGACAAGCGATTTGACAGCGATATCCATTCAATTCTGGATACTTGCAAGAACATGCAGACAGTCATCAGTGGCTTTCTGGATCAGAGTAAGCGGGACTTACTACAGGATTCCAGCGATACCCATGTCAATATCAATCAACTGATCAAGGAAGCTGTCGGAAACAATCTGCATTATGCCAATCAAAAACATCATTTTCTGCATTGTGAATTACAGAAAAACTTGCCAGAACTAGTTGCCGATCAATTCAGTCTTCGGCAGGTGATTGATAATCTGGTAGGCAATGCAATCAAATTCAGTTCAATCGGGTCTGGTACGATCATATCTTCTAAGCTGGAAGAATCATGTTTAATCGTATCAATCCAGGACCAGGGACCCGGATTGACTGATAATGATATAGAAAATCTGTTTATCAAACATGCAAAGCTGAGTAACCAACCTACAGGAAACGAGGATAGCACAGGCATGGGCCTGGCATTATGCAAGGAACTGGTTACACTACTTGGTGGTGAAATCGGTGTTCAGAACAACGTAGATGCAGGATCAACCTTCTGGATTAAGCTACCAATGGACAACCGAAAAAAGACCTGCGCATAAATGAAATCACATTATTTAAGCATCATGTTTTGAAAAAGTTAAACAGGATAGGAATAAGAACTGGTAAAAGTGGCATAACTACCATAGAAAAAAATCCCTGAACGGATTTAACATCAAAGGGCCATACAGGAATTTTTCGCTTATACAACATGTGCAGCCCTTCGACTTCTTTTACAATATCGAGATATTGCGCACTCTCTTTATGATTTTGTATGCCTGATATCTCATGCATCAACTGACTGATTTTATCGCTAATGGGTTTCAGAAACCTGTCCTTGGCCTGTTCCATTTTATTGTGAGCCGAGGCAAGTGGTAAAAAGAACATAAAAGGGGCCAATAAGGCATAACTGCCTAACAAGGCCGGATTGCCTATATCACAAAACAGGCTTTTATCCTGTACAATCAGTTTATCTATAACTTTAAACGAGAGGTAAATTCCAAGCAAAAATAATATATAAGCTTGCTGGGTATCAATTTTTGATATCTGCCTTAAACCACATACACCATCAAAGTGAAGCGGGTCCAGCTCAACATTAAAATGCTTACTGGAAAAGAATTCATATAGCGTATATATAAAGCCAATCGTTTTAACGACAAAGGTAAAAACAAAATACAATAAAAATCCCTGGACAAAAAAGGCGATCATGCCCGCTGGTGTCAGCCCTGTATCTACCAGAATATTTACAGTATTTTCTGAATAAGTCATCCACTCATTCGCAGAAGCACTATTTTCAATAATCTGATAAAAATATAAAAGATTAGCAGCAAAAACAGCGATCAAAATAGCTAACCATATGTATGGCCTGTTAAATCGCTTATCCAGAGATTTATTATATTCCTCAATACTATTTTTACTTATTCCAGATACCAGAGACTCCAGTAATTTACCCAGAACATGTGGAACAGAAAGGTAGTACTTGTAGATCAATCCAACGATAAGCGGATAAAGATATATCATCGAGATTGACCAGCTGAAATTTTCCAAATATGAGATATATTCTGCATCACTTAACTTATCGTGCGCGATAGAGTCAAATAATATAGCTATTGCTGTCAATGGTAGAGATACGACAAGTAGGAAAGCTACTCCGACTGTTATAGGCGCAGTTTTTCTATCTTTTGCAAAAAGGCGCTTGCTGGAAAGCCAGTTAAGCACTGGTTCGTTTTTAAATATAACCAGATCTTGTAACACCATAACTAGAACCCATACCGCATGTTAACCTCTCTGACCTGACTTCAAGTTATTACAAAGTTCTTATTTCGCAAGTTTGTTGAACTTGCGACGATAATCTTTAGGATTAGCTACTTTAGGATCAAGTAATGCAAGTGGTGCATAGCTATCCCCTGCATCCAGTGGGCCTATTGCTGCAGGCTGTCCATTTTCCTGTGGCCATTCCACATTACCTGTGATTGTTCGAGCCGGAATCCACCACCATGCACCGCTTTGATACCAATGCGCAAGCTCATTGTCTGATGGTTCTGTAAATTGAATCTGAACACCATCTTCAAGTTCTATCCACTTTCCTTCCTCTATTGGTAAAGCACCATCATCTTGCGTCTCACCGGAATGATCCCAACGACGTAACAATGCGTTTTTCTGGGGATCAATATTATGTACTGATGAAGAAGACAGGGTAACCTTCATCGTATCAGAATCTATCTCTATCACTTTCAATAGATTCTCTGGTTTGCGTCGTAATTCGTAAATATCATCTACGACTTCTACCCAGTCACCGACTGACAGCCCGAAACGATCATCCCTACCAAGATGCTCGAGCGTAACTACCTCATTATTGAATTCCAGTATTGGGAAAACGACAGATCCATTTTCCCTTGACCACTTAAACGTCGCACATACTGTACCAGTAGTTTCATTATTCGAATCCTGGCTACAGCCAGGGCCGCTATGATGTATCTCTACCCGGTATAACTGGTTTTCCTTGCCTCGATATTCACTCCTAGGTGAAGTGATACATGGCTGATCTGCAGTATCTGGCTTTAGAGCCTGCGCCTGCAGTCTACCCGTTGTTGGATGAATAATTCCCTTATTTTCTAGTAGAGTTATGAAATCCTCGTATTCCTTTCTATAGTCCCCTTTTGCTTCAGCAGCAGTGACTTTAACCGCTTTTACTTGCCAAACCGTTTGAATTCGGCTTGTCGTGTCTGGACCTCCCAGGGCTACTTCACGCAGGTGATCATCCTCAAGACTAGTGATATGACGCCACCAAACGTGAAGATAAACCACGTATTTGTTCGTCCCACTAAGTTCTATTACTTCACTATCAGGAAATGGATAGGCCTCCTGCATTTTGTACGGAATCTCATCATCATTACGGCAAAAATTGCCATTCACATAATATTTACCTTTCGTTATAAGGAAATTATCTTTTTCGCCACTTTTTCGTATATCGAAACCATGGTTATCAATCGGACCACCATGCTCCCCAATAATGTCTTCGGCCAGATTCTGCATGCCGATCCATTGCAATAGGGCCTGCTCATTCCAGTCAGAGTCCAGCTGCACTCTGCCCTGTTGCATCAACACCAGGGAATAGTGTTTGCGCTCGTCATATATAAAGCGGGAAAAATCGCCTTTCATAATACCCTCCTAACTGGCATGTATCACACCGGCATCAGCTCCGGCTGGAATATATTCCTCAAGACGGGTTGCAAGATTTGCATCACGCTGAGGTTGAAAAAGATCATGAAATACACCCATTTCCGATTCATCATCGGCACCGGTCTTGATCTCGTCGGCACATAATCTGGCCAACTGACAGTAAGTGGGTGTACCGTAACGCAGACTGTTAAATCGTGGCCTGACGCGAAGTATCTCGGCTTGCCTGGCCTCTTCCAGTTCCAAATCTGATGGACTGTACGGTGCCTGCATCAGGGATTGCTCTACTGCACTTACCACCAGATCTGGCTGACAGCGATAACGCCTTGGCGTACGTGAATCCGGTGAGATATAGCTGAATCGCATACACCCGTGTTGACGCCTGGCGACAGTGACACGACCATGGAAAATACAGTTTTCACCCAGTTCTATTGCATGAACATGTAACTGGCCTATGATCGTGCTGCGTACAATATTCAGGACCGTATGCGCTACCGGGCACCCCGGCATACCCAGCACTTCCAGCTCAGGATCCGTTGCATCGAGAATACTGTCACTAATACACATACGGATCGGGTCCAGGCAGACCTCACCACCCTGTCCCTGACAACGCGGTGGGATAATATCCTCATTATCCGGCTCATTAACATCATCAGTCTGCGTGTCTGGATCATCATACGGATCTTCTGGCTGATCGTCAGGATACTCAGGATTTACCAGAATAGCCGGATCGACCTGGATCGCACCCAGTATGGAATGCTCGATCTTTACACATATATTTGGTGAAAAAACCTCCAGACTGGGTTCGGTTGATCGCTGTGGCTCACATTCAACATCCAGTGTCCAGCCAGGCACAAGTGTTGAGTGACGAATGACCAGCTCAGCCATGTCACCGGATACCTGCAGACCACGTCCGGTTACGAGTAGGCCATCGAGTATAAAACGTGTACCCAAATCACCGCTTATCGTCATCGAATCTGGGCCCTCAGTCTGCCAGTCAAGCAGACGAATGATCGGACGCTGTCGATTCGCGGCGCATATCTGCAGACTCTTTTTTCCGTTCGTAATTGCGATATTAAGCTGTTCTACATAGACATTGCTGTCTGTAATTTCAATAATGGCATGCTCAGTACCCTGCTGTTGCCAATGCTGCAGCGCATCATTAATCGCCTGGTAGTCGCCATCTTGCCCGACCCGGTAAAGCTTGAAGTCGGATGGTTGAGGTAATTCCCGTGCATACTCACCACCACCCATATCTGCACTAAACCCATAATGATAGTCCACCCAGACACCATTCTTCGGCCAGTGTCGTGAAGCAAATGCGATACGCCCAAGCACCGGATCAACTGCCACTTTCCCGCGGCGTGGAATATAACTCCAGTCACTCAGATCTGCCGGGATTATCTGGTCTGCCGGAACAGGGCTACGTACGATTTTATCTCCCTGCTTTTCACCGACAAGAATCTGCATACTTTTATCAGCACCATACAAACGCGCTTTATGATCCTCAAACAGCCGCATTCTGATTGGGACTGGAAGGTTAAATTCATCTGCAATATGAGTCGGGTCGGACTCAGTTACCGGATTCATATACAGTGGACTATCATTGCCGAGCACACTGAATGTAAAACAGTGAGGGCCTTCTGATTCAGTGCAATACGCTGCAGTCCCGGTCACTGAGTAGGAACGTAACCGCCATACAAACAGACCGACGCTCGGGATGTTATAGTAGCCTCTGCTGTGACTGGAGTTGATACGCCGCACATCAACAGTATGGGCTGCTTGATCAAATGGGCTGTCAATCAGATCGAGCGTATTTCCATCACGCATATCGGAGGTACGTGCACGCTCCAGACGCATATGGTTTAGCGCCTGTGTCCAACTCAGCAGTGTATAAAACTCCACAGCACGAGCAGGCCAGCCAGCGACATCATTGGCCAGCAGCTCCAGCAGGGAGAGCGTACCCTTGCGGCGTCGATAACGTATTGTATTGGCCACTTCCCGGCGTGGAATCAGTATTCTGTTGCGTTGCCGGCCTTGTAATGTCTCGACTGAGGATGGTTCTCCAGCATCATGGACTGGTTCATAGCCAACCAGATCGCCAATATAGGGTACAACCCAGTCTTCGCATGTTTCAATAAACCAGTTCTCGTATAACTGGTTGATATCCTGCTCAACCAGGTTGACCTGCTCGGTAATAACCCGTAACAATGCCTTTAGCGGCTCTCCCTGCTCCACATCCCGCATGCGATAGATCGTGGGCAGCAATTCATACAGACGATCTTCATTCAGTTCATTCATGGTCTACTCACTTGATCTGATTCAAAATCAATGTATCGGGTACATCAGGCGACAGTATTGCTATCTGGGCCGGCCGTATAGTACCCTGCTCATAGTCAGCCATATTCACAGGTATTCTCTGATCTACACCATATTTTTGTACAAAGTTGCTGAACTTTTTACAGCTTAAATATTCTTCGCACTCAGAACCAACACCATGATCAGAGCTACTAATCAGGCTAACTTTGCAAAATACATCCATATTAGGCCGGCTCCATTCGGTCGTCATACAAGTCACGTACTCTGATACCTCGTCAGGTGTTAACAGGCGTCGGCCACCTTCCTCTTCTTGGACAGGAATTTTTTCAGGAATACCGACAAATGCATCGATATCAACATATTCAACACCGGGGACAGCCTGCATCACACTAATCACTTCACTTAAAACTACGTCCTGTCCCAGTTCACGCTGTTCAAAGCCAAATGTTTCCAGCAATGTTGTACGCAGTTCCGTGACCACTGGCTCCCACAGGTAGTCCGTTTTTATTTTTATGTTGGCACTGATAACAATAAACAGAAGTTCCCGGACTGCCAGTTGAACCGGCTGGTGGGGGTCACCAAAATCCCTGAGCGCCTGTAGCAGGTTAATAAACAGGTCCGATGTTTTGTCGATCGGGATATCGTCTGCACCGGCAATGGTCACATGCACCAGTTGTTGACGGCCATTACTGATCTCGACCGCATCAGACTTGCCAATACCGGCATAGAGCCGGGAAAAGTCTTTATAATCCTGCACAGACACCAGACGGTCCAGAGCCTTGACGGCCAATGGCGCACTCTTGCGTGCCTGATCACGATTTTCCCGGTCCGCACCACCGGATGCCCGCAAAGGGTTGATGACCTCTTTGACGCCCAAAGGTTTGGTTGCCAACAGGGAAATCTGTTCTGCCCTGACATTACCTTCCTTGCCAATCCCGTTTCGGTATACCGCCCGGATATTTTCCATACCTGTCGGTAATCGAGCCCCTTCTCTGCCATTACCGAACGTAACCGTTGTCTTGCTATCATCGTCTGCCTTTGATACGAAATTTCTGTCCGTTGCCACCAGTCCCGCGAGGGTATCCATCTCATGCCATTTGATATCATTTACATAAACATTCAGACTGCTTTCGGCCCCGGCAGGGTTGGACGCCGAAACATACGTCACTGGCGACTGTTTCAAGTCAAATGACTGCAGTGACTTGCTGCCATCACCACTGCCCAGCACTTCATTCCGTGTCTCGCCATGCGTTGCCTTGACTACATTACCGTAGATCTTGACGGTATCGCGTTTGAAACAGTATTCGAGTTCTTCGGCCAGTTTGATAAACGTGTGGATTTTTTCACCTAGACGCTCAATAGTCTGTCCGTCACTGAATTCTTTGTATATATCCTGGGTAACGGATGACAGCATCGCCAGTTCACTGAAACGAACTCCACTGGTACCTGGAAGATCCCGTTCACCACTGACGATCACCCAGCGACCCGATTCGAGACCTTCATAGAATCCATCAAGCTCGATTTCATCCTTGATGCCACCACAAACCAGATTCTTAATTGGCTCATCGGCCAGTTCCATCAGTTCAGACTGTACATATATAGCGCTATTCCGTATGGGTGATATATCTGTATCTATTTCGCCATCTCCGTCAGTATCGCCCGGAGCCCACCAGTCACCGTCCAGCTCAATTCTGGTTGTTTCACCGCCCATACCATAGGCACTTCTAGATATAAACTGCACATCCTCGCCGGTAAATACAGCTGGATTACTACCTAACTGATCAATCACAATATAGCTGTCTGGAAGGATTTCATCGTAACGTACATCGAGGTAGACCCGGTTCGCGGCCTCATCCGTTGCTGTCTTCCATTCTGGCCAGGGTTGCGGGATTGGTGTGCCTTTTGAGTATTGCGGTTCTCTGGGTGCATTGTGACCAAACAGTGAGGCCTTGGAGCGCAATGCATAAATCTTGATATCGGTATCCGGCGTCGCCTTGGTGTTTGCTGCTGCCCTGGATAATGTTTCTTTCAGCTTTGGTGTAAAACTACCCAGTGTGCGGTAACCCGTATCGGCCTTTCTAGAAAACTGGTTAGCTAGCTTCCTCCTTAGTCTTCGCGCATCACGGGGCTGCAACGAAGGCTTCAGTGTAAGATCCTTGATCAGATCTGCCGATATTGTATAAGAATCCCCACTGTTGTCGGTTGTTGCAGAGCCATGCAGCATGATCAGCGTATGATCCTGCTCTGCATCCGTAATAACCTCCCTGACGCGATGCGGTAATGGGTTAGCCGAACCGAACTGGACTAACAAAAGATCATTCGCTTTCAGATTGGTATTCACACCCTTTAGATAAACACGCGGCCCAGTTATGTTCGAATCTACTAACCCGCTCATAATGCTGGTCGCTGTTTGTGGCTGTACCAGTCTGGGTTTCAGGTTATTCCATGTTGCACGCGCTTTCAGATCCTCGCTGGTCTCAAACGACTGTGGCAGTTCATCCGGGCCGGGGATACTTTGTGCCCTGCTACCAGCTGGTATGGTGGTTTCACCTTCCGTATTTTCATCGATAGTATAGGCCATGAAAACACTGGAGCTGACCCCGGGACGTAGTTTGTAACCCACCAGTCTGGCCAACTCCAGTACCGAACGCCTCTCAGTTGCACAACGCAAATAGCCTTCGTTGGCAATGCGTTCCTGATAAAAGGTCAGCACATCCGCAACGGTCGCCCAGCCATCAAGGAGTGCGATAGACGGGTCTTCAGGGTCTCGTGTCGACAGTCTGGCCAGTTCCGGAGAATCATGGCTCGACAAGCGCGCAATCATGGTTTCCAGAAAACTCGAGTGACTGCCTATACGATAGGAAAGCTCGCTCAACCCCGGCCGGTTTGCCGTTGACAAGGGAGTTAGCGGCTCTACACCTTCACAACAGCCACAACTTCGGCTGTCTTTATTCTCAGGATAGCAACAATCATGGCAGTCAGTTTTCATCTTCCACCTCGCATATCCAGGGTCAGTTTACCGTTTTCAACCTGGCTGGGGTCATTGTCGAGTCTGGCTATTTCAAATGGCCCTAATGGCAACACACCATTTTCGATCTCATGGTTCGGTAATTCATTCAAACGTTGCATGCGTGTTACCTGCACACTTTCCACACCCATCACTGACTGAGCGGTCGCAACCAGGTGACTCAAATAGATATCATCTCCAAAACTAAGCTTGTCCACATGAAAAATACCCGACTGCCCACCCACGAGTATACGGTTACTGAACAGGTCAAGCAGAACCGCTTTGACATGACCGCGCAAGTAGTCGGTAGACACACATACGACCATTTCGATATCCAATGGCACACGACACGCAGGAACGACTCTCAGGTCATGACCAATCCGTCGATAACGATGCAGACATCCGCTTATCTCATCCAGCAGGGCTTTATCGGCCTCTTCCTCACCATACGGATCTACTGCCACCAGCATCTCATACCAACTGCCCATCCACCTGAGTCGCGCAGCAGCCCGTTGCACCTTGTCCTTGAACTCACGTTCGACGATAGCGGCATAGTCTTCGGCAATAATGGCGCGTTGTAATTTCTTTCGGAAGGTATGTGGCGCGAATAGCTTGACTTCATTGATTGGTTCGGGAGCCGTCCCTCCCTGTGCCGGGAGCGGATTACGCACTGTAAGCGTAACGCCACTTAATTGCGTATTGCGCATAACCAGATGTGAAACGGCATCACGTCCTATATTTCCGGTCAAACCATTACCAATCCGGTATTCAGCTTCAAACCCTGTATTAGGTTGCGGGGTCCGGCCAGATATACCATCACCAAAACGCAATCTGGCGCGCCCTTCATTATCTGTTTCTGCAACGAAATGCCTTTCCTCATCATCACTGGCCAGCAGATCCCGTTTTGGCTCCCATTCTGCTTTACCTGCTACCACATGATTTGAGTTGAGGGAAATATCCGGCAGGGCCTGTCGAACATCCTGTAGCAACATCTCTGAAGCAGGCAGGCCATCATCAATAGGTACGCTGTAGGTCAATGGTACTGAATCAAGTACAGGCGTATATGGACCTGCGCTGTATAACGTCTCTGCCAATACACCCTCGGCCCTGCAACACTCAACCGCATCACCAACCGGTACACTGCCAAGGTCCTCATTGACGGTTTGACCATGATCAACCAGCACAACATTACCGCAGGCAATGCTCACATCCACGATAATTTCACAGTCTGGTGCAGGACCCAGGGACGATATACATAACGGGAATGGCAAGGCATCCTGTTCTGCCCAGGTAATCTCGACGACGGGCTGTTCATGAAGCTGGTCGAAACCAGCTTCGACCCCCGTCAGCCGTACTACATGCCGGTGAGTAGGATCAGCATCTCCCGGGTGACCGGTTTCGGGACCAATGACCTCTTCAAAGAGTAGGATGTCACCGGCTTTGAGATGCAGTTCCGGGTAACCTGTATCAGGACTAGTTGTCGTTGTGTGCTGCTTTGCAAGCACCGGCTCCTGGTCAGGTACATCTTCTTCAGGTTCACAGGGCTCATCCTGTTGAGGTACTTCGATATCTGCCACCAGAACACCTATCAGGGTTGCACTGGTAGCGCCTCGTGGTATACAACATTCTTTATTATCCCAGGTATAGAATCTGATCCTGCTGTGGTCTCTGTAAAGCTGAATATCATCATCTGCCATCGGCTCGAACACGACATAGGCATCTGACGGGATCAGCAGCAACTCCTCATCCGATAATACGACATTACTGTTTGGTTGCACCTCATTCAGGCTGGTCGTAAAGAAATAGTCATTCTTCAACAGCTTCAGGTCGTTATTGATTACCAGACAAACCCATGTTCTTGCATTACAGCCCTCATGCATCGGGTAGTCGACCAGGCGCGCATGTCGTCGAACTGACACGCGCTTACGTGCCGTATCGAGATAGGCCTCGGTGGCTACTGCATCCTGGTAGTAACTGAGGTAATCTCCGACATAGGCCAGTATTTCAACTAACGCTATACCAACATCCGGAACATGTCGCTCATTCCACTCCGGCATCAGCAATGCCAGACGATCAAGAATCAGCTGGCGAAAACTTGCGTAATCCTTGGCAAGGTAGTCGATATCCGGTTCTTCAATGGGCTCAGGCGGGCAAACCAGGTCTTTCTTGCAATCCAGGTCACTGGGACAATCGGCCTTGAAGTTAAAGTCAATACGATCATATCGGGCATCAAATCCAGTATGTGACTGCCATTCGCCTTCTTCATTCTGCTCGACTATACGTAAGCTGTATGTGGAAAAATCACCCGCCTTGTCGACAAACACCTCCATGTAATCATCAAACTCGATCTGGCTGAAACGATGCACTTGAACATCTGTGACACGTACATCCCGGACACGACGACCACCTTCAATACGGATGTTTTCGGTGTCCAGTTCTACAGGCGCCTTGCCCAGGAAAAACACCAGTAACGTCTTAAAATCAGCACCAACCTCCACATAATCAATTCCATTCAGTTCCTGATGCTGGCGCACCTGCTCTCGCCGCTGTTCATTGTTACAGACAATCGTAGTCATGATGTCGTACTCCGAACAAAACTTGTCGTTGTTACCTCTTGTGTGCGACGAACCATATAGCTGATGTCAACGCGTATGCTGGCATCCTCGCTCACCACTTCCAATGCCTGAACTTCTATCAAATCACCCAGCCATTGTTGCAGGCCAGCTTGTATAGTGAACTGCAAGGTCGAAGCCAATTCCGGGCTATTCGGTGCAAAGATCAATTGCATTAACCCACTACCAAAATCGGGGCGATTTACCCTTTCACCGCTATTGGTGAACAGGAACTGTTCGATCATATCGCGTATATGATCGTTATCATCAGTTGTTGCAGTACGGCCCCGGCTGTCGAAATGATAAGGAAAGTCGATATTCATGGCATCCTCACATGGCACTTACTCTTGGTTGCGTGGCAGCAATAATCAGCGGTGTACCGGTCGGTGTACAGATCGCCTGACTGCTTTGCACCAGTAACGGTTGCCCGTTGGAGGTAACCCGTGTCGTCCCAGTCACCCATTGCGCTGTTACGCAGGGTCCATTGGCTGCTGTCGGAGGAGGCAAGGTACAACCCGCAATGACATAAGGCGACGTCATTAGTACAGTGGGCTGACCGCTAACTGACACACGCGGATTGGGCACGGTTGGCGTCGCCTGACCGGCATGAGCACAAAGCACCTGCGCACCAACATGGAGTAAAAATCCTGGCATAACACTCTCCTTTTCAGCCTTTCTCTAAACCACCACCAGAGCGCCATTGTTCACAGTAATAGTTGGGCCTACCATATTGATGGTCGCACCCTTGCCATTGGATATAAAAACCCCGGCATCATTAACTACGATATGAGCACCTGACGTACTGCGAAGAATAATGCCACCTGTTGGAGGTACTGGCGGCATAATTGGAGGCGGTACCAATGGTGGCAAGTCGCTAACGACTATTGCCTGCTGCAGAAGCGATTGAATCACAATACCTGGATCTGCCGGGTTACTGGCATGGGCTGCAAGCGGAATATCGGACTGCAATCCCCAACGACACCCCACCCAAATTGGCTTATCGATGTCCCCGTGTTCAAACTCGACCCATACTCCTGCGCTAATGGGTGGCACCATATAGACCCCCATGGGCGGTCCAGTCGGCCCGGCCAACGGTACACACGCTTCTGCCCATGTGGTTGGCAATAGCGCCTGAACGTCGGGTACGAGTAATTGCAACCTTCCACGCTGCTCAGGGTCCACATTATTTAACACCGTACCCTGGTATTTCCCCCAATATTTATTATTTTCACTCATGCAACCACCCTTGGCGTATTTGAAATCAGACCATCACGCGAGAGTTCAAAACTTTGTTTATACTCTCCCTGTTTGATATTGTGTGTCACGCTATTGACGTAATACATTCCATCGTAGGCCAGACCAGCACCACGGACCCCGACTAACATCCTAGACCTCAACACACGACCATAACGCAACACATCCAGGCTGCCCGATGCTGAAATTGCGTCCGAGTTGTTCATCAGGAATGCCAGAATGTTTTTAGCTGCACCATCAGGTGCTTCACTGGCAACGTCATCCGCAAATTCCACTCGTGCTGGAGGCGTGGGACGTAAGCCTAAAGGCGGCTTAAATGCGTTGATATTAGGCACCGGGATAGGGATCGGTATCTTTTTTGTAATCGGGTCCATAACAAAGTAAATACGGACCTTCTTCGCCAGCCCATCCAGCGTGAAGCTGAGTGACTCAGTATTGGTGTGCGCGTCCATATTAACGTTTAACGCAGGCTGTGGTACAGGTATGCGTATGTCAGGACCAAAATAGGCGATACTTTGTAGTGGCAACGGTCCAGGTTCAACATAAAAGACAAAACCATTCATGCGCGCCACTCGCTGCAGATAGGCACGATCCGTTTCGTCCTGACTTTCCCAGCCGTTGGTCGGCACTTGTAATTTCGGGATGAATGGTGGTATCGCCACAGGCGCAATCCCAAAGGCGGCATACGGGGCAAGTACGGTGTAAATGCGTGCAATCTCGGGCATGGCCGGAAATGGTCTCTTGATATGTATAACATCCATCAATACGCTCAAATCTTCGCCTGTTATTGTCAACGTGGACTGACCCGGTTCGTTGCTGGGTTGTAATTGCTGCTGTGTTGCGATGCCATCCATAATGACATTAGGAAAACCGCCAACTGTAACCACAATGACTACACGTGTGGTTATCGGATCAAAAAAGCCTGCCGGCAGCAGTGTTGTTTGCAAGGGTGAATTTTTACTAACACTAAAAGTTAATTGGAAACCACTTCTATTGCTGCCACTGTTAACCTGTATGCTGGTAAGTGCATCCATTACCGATTGTGGTGCGGGCACTGGCACCGCGGGACCGATCATCAAGGTGAGATTGATCCCTTTAAGCATTGGGTACCCCCGGGATCCCTTCAGGTAAGGTAATTTTTAGCCGACGACCAATTATTTCTGTTAATTCATCCGGCCGCATGGCCCTGTTGGCATCACAGATACGCCAGAACAGCTCTGGATCACCTACATATTGGGCAGTTATGTTGTCCAGCCGTTCGTCTTGAGTAACCAAATGTTCTTGTAACAGCTCGAAGCGCTCAGGTGATGGCACAAAGCGACGCTTAAGATATATCACCTGCCTACCATTGACGGATTTGAGTATTTTGGTTTCGATACCGTGATAGCGACTGGTCGGAGGAAACAGCCTAGACGCTAATTCCGGTGGTTGCAGCATTTGTAACAAAGCCTGATTGGAATCGATCATCATTCGCTCCTTTACCAGATTCCGTTGATACCTAGCGCACCGAAAATACTGCTCTTACTTTTCGAAGCAAGTTGTTCTTTATTTTGCAAGTACTATGTGCAAAGCCGACATCGTCCACACTCAAGACACGAAGACCGAGACTGATCTTGGCACGTAACGGGTTCAGCGATTGATCAAATGCTTCTTCCGTAATACTGAACTCGGTAATACGTACAGGTACAATACGGTGTTTGCTCCAGATAAATATGGTCAGCAGCGTTTCCATCGGTGCGATTTCCAGGGTCCCGGACTGCGCCATACCCTTGTTTAGCTCTAAGTGAGCACTCCCGGGGTAGACAATCACTTCCAGTGCTGCAAGTTGCGCATGTAGACCAACCTCTGTCACTGTGTCATCAGCGATTTCAAGTTGATCGGTGGCATCTATTTCAGCCTCGACCTTGATTGTTTCCACTGGAGGGCCCTTCAAACGCAGCGCATCGGATCGGTCTCCGCCATCTCCCCCTGCACCCTGTACTTGCAACGTACGGGAAAGTGAATCAGGGTTATATTGCAGCGCAATAATGCGCCTGACTGCGGTCGTTACCGGATCCATCAATACGATACCGCCTTTGACCAGTTTTGGAGAATTAGTCATGGCGCACTCACTTTAATATCCATCAGAATCAAAACCCCAGGCGATAGTTGGCAAGGAAAGGTACGCTATCTCTCTTGTTTATCATTTGAATCTCTATCATTGGCGCCCTCCTTTTGCTAATAACCGAATATCTTCATTAATCTACGTTCCTATTGTTAGAAGATCTTTATACTTCTATTAGTATTTTTCTAAGAAAAAATAAATTATATTCTGATCCAATATATTTCTTGCATCATTGCAGCTCCTATGGGTTACCATTTATTTCGTCTTTGATATTAAGCATCAATCAATATAACCACGCTGGCTTTCAAAGCCTACTTTAATTCCATCTGGCCCATAAAGAGTAAGCCGACGCCCATTTACTGTATGAGTCCAACCCTCTGCGTTTTTTAATTCAACCTTAACACCACTTTGTGTTTCATTAATTTCGAATTCGGATGGCATAGCTTCTCTTTTAAGGTCTTTATTAATATCCAATTTTAATAAAATACTATCGTTACATGGATGTCCCATCGGGGTTTTATCATCGGTCTTTATGGATAACATTTCTGGATACATTTTATTATGTATAACGTTAAACTCTTGCTTTAAAAGTTTACGCGGATTATCTTGTTTTTCACCAGCGTATCTTGTTTGAAACGCTTCGACTGATATTATTGTTTGACTGATTTCTATATCCTCTAATGATGCGTCTGGTTCTGCAGAGAAATATAGATCAAATCCTGAACAATACATGAGACCATGTTTATGTGTATGACCCAATGATATGTTTTGTCTCTTTCTCATTGTAAGCCTTACCCAAAGTACAAATACGAAAATGGCGATCGCTATTACCAATAACATCCAATATCTATTAAATATCTGCATTATTGTTTATGGCCACCATCTATTTGTTACATCTCTAGCATAACCTATATATGTAAATGCATTGTCGTATGCATCGTCTTCTGATTGCGTACCATACGCAGCCGCACCGGGTCGCTGATTCGCTCTCATGCCCAGCCTCTCTGTAGTCACAAGTAACAATATCTGATCTTCTCGTTCATCATC
>CAMYJU010000009.1:138357-141937 GCA_947258795.1 uncultured Gammaproteobacteria bacterium
CATCTGACGAGATATTGAAGTAAGACGGGCAAACGTGAGAAGTGTATCCAAAAACCTGGTAATAGTACCCAACAGTACCTGATGCACAGCTGTCTTCACACTCAAAATTAATCCGCTCTGAAATCTTCTCATCTAATTTCTTGAGTCGTTTAATAAAGCGAGCTAGTCTCACAGGGTCATCTGTCTTGAAGTGAGTTAATGCCTCCGCCGCACCGATCCTAGGCGTGTCTGGAAGTACATTTAGCGCATTAAGAACCATTCTCACAGCAAATGCGAAATCACGTTGCAATGTTCGCCTCTGATTTTCATCACAATCTGCATACCGGTCCTCCGGTGCAGCGGACCTAAACTCGCTTGCTCCTTCCCCTATGCTAAGGACGTCGACAACAAATAATGCATATGAATCTGCATTATTTACTGCATCATCTGGTGATAAATAAGCGAAAATTCGTTCATTCCCATATCCACGGTCGTCAACACCAGCATACGCATGCATAAGCTCATGAAACAGTGCGTAGGTCTGCCAATTAGATGTGTTTTCGAAGAACGATGAACAGAATGTTACACGACGATCTGATCCGGAAACATAGGCTGCTGCCATTGCACGACAAAGAGGATCAAATTGACTCGCACAGTAATTTGAAAATGGATTGTTCTGATTTTCTACAGTTTCGAGATTATCCCTAATTTGCCTAGCGTATCCCTGCTGCTGTGCAACAGTAAGATTTCCCGCATTCGCTTGGTGTAGAAAATGTGTATTCAATAAATTGGCGACTGTAGCGTTTGCTGCAGGATTACTAACGAAATTATCGACCCTTTCTTTTGATCTACGTGCCCAACTCTTCGTGATTTCAGTCTTGCTGCCGATCAAATTTATTTGTTCCTGGTTACAGGGCCCCACTACAGTCGAGGTAAGTTCTGTTTCTCCACTCCGCGCCGTGCGGGTATGGACTCTCATTCGATGGATACGTTCCAGAGTATCCACTTCTCCAACCTGATCATCTTCACTGACGTTATCAAATAATCGTTCTACGAGACCCTCTTGTTCCATGACGGCCACAGTATCTTCCAAGTCAGTATCATTCAGGTTTTTTAATATCATTAGCACTTCGTGCGCCTCAGCATCTGTAATAGCCCAGTCAATAATTCCATACGTCAGGTTGTCACGGATAGTTGACATCTGATTACTAACAGCCCTTTGTATATAACTACCATGATTAGCAGAAATTCTCATGTTGGAAACTTTAGTGTTCACTGTGTCATTTTGTTGTAAAACATGAGTTAACTCATGAGCCATTAAGGTTCTATTTTTCTCACTTTCACCTTCTCCTAACCAAATATTGTTTCCATGCGTAAAGGCTCTTGCATTAATCTGTGATGCTATTTCATGAGCATGGTTATTTGCATGCAGTCGAACTTGACTAAAATCCACACCAAATCGCGGTTCCATGAATGCACGCGTTTGATTTGACAATGGACGGCCAGAGTTTGTGTTTAAGTTAATACCATTAACTGATTTAGACTTATAAACACCTTTGCTTGGACTACGTTGAATATTAATCCCTTCATTTTGCCGACCTTTTAAATAGACAGGACGAACTGGATTCTGTGTTATCTGCGATGCTACCCGATCTGCTTCCCGTTCATACTTATCACCTGGATCACTGACCCTTATGTTAGTTTTGGCCATCAAGCCCGATTTCATTTTTCTACTACATGCCTTACATAGATTTCCACCTGTTGTATGTGATCCACAAGCACACTTGCGCTGAAGCGTTCTACCAAATAATGTATCAATATTTGTCGTGGCATTTCGGGCTCGTATAACTCTATCCTGATTCATTTCCCTATACCTCGATATACTGAACCCGCTATTTGTTGGCCTGTTTTTAGTGGATCTGGTTTTTCGATAAAAATCGAACTTCCCGTAACCGCATGTACACTCTTGCTCGATTGCATACCTGAATCAATCCCATTCGAAAGTAACAATCGCTCCAACTCGTTTTCGATGGTAGTCTTCAATCCGGCACGTTGGTCATGTTGAATTGATATCCCGTCTAACACTAATCGATCAATATGCAAATTAATATTCATACCACTACCCCAGTTGGACCCTGCCATTTGAAATCCGATTCCTTAGCTGGTCGTTCAAGCTTCTTGAATTCCGTACGCGCAGCATTTAATAGTAGCGGCATGGTGACTGCACTATCCTCTTGTGCAGCCAAGAAAGTAGCATTCAGAGCAATATTGTGGATATTTCCGCCGGTCAGATTAAATTTTGCCAAACGTGAATAGTCCAGATTTTCATCCACTGGCGTATTATCGGTGAATACCTTCTGCCATATCTCGATACGCTCTTTCACACTCGGGAATGGGAAATCAACAATAAAACGAAGGCGCCTGACAAATGCCTTGTCCAGGGCGCTTTTCATATTCGTTGCAAGTATTGCCAGACCCCGATATGACTCCATTCTTTGTAATAGATAATTGATCTCGATATTGGCATAGCGATCATGACTGTCTTTTACCTCACTACGCTTGCCAAACAAGGCATCGGCCTCATCAAAGAACAGGATGGCACCGCTATCTTCTGCGGTATCAAACAATCTACGCAGATTCTTCTCGGTCTCACCAATATATTTACTGACCACAGCGGACAGATCGATACGATACAGGTCAAGATCCAGCGCATTTGCGATCACCTCGGCGGCCATGGTCTTGCCGGTACCACTCTCGCCAGCAAATAACGCATTGATACCCAGACCGCGATTCATTTGCTCGCGAAAACCCCATTCTTCATACACACGATTGCGATGTGAAATCTGCTCAGTTATTTGATACAACAAGGCCCTTTGTTCCGGTGGCAGAACGAGTTGATCCCAATCTGCCTTGACATCGATCCTTCTGGCAAGTTGGTCCATATCTGTACGAGCCGCCACCCGACAGACCTGCCATAACTCATTATCAACAGGTACCTCGCTCTCCTGTTGCTGATCCAGCACGATTCTGCTTAGCCGAGAAATATCCGTCTGGCTAAATGAGAACTGCTCTGACAGACGCCGTGACTGATCACTCCATTGCCCTTCCAGGGAACTGGACCACAGCTGCTCCTGTTCATCCGGTGTCGGTTTGCTGATTTCTACCGAATAACGATTCTGAACAATCTCGCTAGCGATATTGTCCTGATCTATAAACACCACTCCGCTGGTTCGTTCCAGAAAACGCCTTAGTAGAGCCTTTTCCGTATCTGTAGCACCATCAATATCGATATAAAGGGCCAATGGCATGAGTAAGGACTCACGCTGCCAAAGACGTGTAAAGGTTTCAAAATCACCGCTTTGTACCGGAAAGGTTTTCAGGTCAATGGATTGCAGATTAAAACCCAGCTCTGATGCCACTTGGCCGGCGATCAGTCGCTTGCTTTCAGCATCATGCCCCAGTAGCTCAATTACCGGCATCCGGCCGAGGCTATCCGATACATTCAGGCGTTTGACAATGTTGTCGACTGCCAGTTGCTGCGATGGTGGCAGGTCTTCAGAATCCGATACAGCTGTAATCGGATCGAGCAGAGGCGTCAGAC
>CAMYJU010000010.1:0-38025 GCA_947258795.1 uncultured Gammaproteobacteria bacterium
CCACTTGGACATAGCACCTTTTAAAATGGAGAGTGCATAGATAATAAATCACTATTCAGCTCCCTTATCAGTTTGCCGTGGGCAGCTTAAGTAAACGTTGATATGACCTTCCGCTGCCAACAGCCGCAGCAACCTCCTTCCAAATAACATTTAGAATTACATCACCTTGCGGGATTGGGTGTGAGCACGGCACCAGTATTAACGACGGTTGTCATGCTGATATGCGCGGGTTGGTTACCGCCTTACTTGTGTACGCCGCGAAGAGACCTCTCTTTATGTACATTCATGCCAATAAATAGTATGTTTGAAGTTGTCATGTCGACCTCCGATCCTGTTAATTAATGGCTATGTCCTTAATCATTATGGCTCTGACGCACTGCGTTAATCCACGCTTAGGACGGAGGTTGGCGCCTTTTGCGAAATGAAACATAAAATCATACATTTTCTTATCGCTATACTATGGAGTACATCTGTACTATCAGTACCTGGGCGTCTATCATTCTAAGGGGAGACCCGTACACACTTCAATCTAGTTATACTTTCTACTAATTTATGAAATAAAATATTATGACAGACAATCATCAATTTTATAGTGAGCTGTTTAATGGATTAAAAGCATTAGCAGAGTCATCGTTCCCAAAGAAATGTTCAAATTGTGGACGAGTGTTTGATACAGCAAATCAGTTTTTATTAGAAACACAGTCCATCAATACAACGACAACTGGATTAAAACAAACAGAAGATGAAGATGGCAGTAAAATCGTAGAAGTATTCCGTAATTGTCCATGTGGTTCAACATTGATGGATTTTTTCAGTGATCGAAGAGATTTTTCTGAGGCGGGAATAAAAAGAAGAGAGAAATTTGATGAACTTCTAAAATTCCTAAATGAAAATGGCCTTGATACGAAGATTGCACGAACGGAGCTAATTAAGGTTATGAGGGGTGAAAAGAGTGAAGTTTTATCCAAAATTAGTCCTCCAACCAAGGCAACCCAAATAACCAAATAATGTTATGCTGCCTAACCAAAAAAATCCGACAGACGAGAAACCGCTCAGCTAACTTAACTGTTTGCTATAAAAACAACCAATGAAGATACATTCGAAAAACCAAATTGATTACTTGGTACTCGTAGTCATAACGCTAGCCGGAAGTTTTTCACTAATCCTTTTCGGCTTCTTTTTGTTAGGCAATTCGTTTACCGTAATATCGTTTGACTACAACAGAATAGGCTTACATGCTTGGGATATTTTACTGTGTCTTATGTTCTTTGCCCAACACAGTACTATGATCCGCAAGGGTTTCCGTAGCAGAATGGCGGCAATCCTTCCCCCTCATTATCAAAAGGCTTTGTTTACTACTGCTTCTAGTGCTGCTTTACTAATCTTGGTGTTACTTTGGCAGCACTCCAGTCAAACACTAATAAGCCTTCAGGGTGAATCTCGTTGGGTAGCACATGGTATTTTCTTCGCATCCCTGATAGGTATGATTTGGGGTATGCGAGCGCTGCGTTCTTTTGATATGTTTGGTAATCAACAAATCCTGGCTCACATACGTTCTTCAAATGAAGTCAGCATACCACTCACAATACGAGGTCCGTACCGGTGGATTCGTCATCCATTGTACTTTTTTATTCTGGTAATTATATGGAGCTGCCCGGACGTTACAACGGATCGACTTCTATTCAATATTCTCTTTACAACCTGGATTGTGCTTGGAACGCACCTTGAAGAACGTGATCTAGTTGCTGAGTTTGGCAAGACTTATCGTAACTACCAGAACAAAGTACCTATGTTAATTCCTTGGAGGCCCCATAGGCCCTTTCCGCCCGGCGGGATTAAGAATGACTTCGACTAACAAGTGCAAGCATCCTGGCTTAACCTGCCCTATAATAATTAACACCTCGTTTTACAAAGACAAAAACGAGATGGATGATGCAAAATGAAATCCGTATATAATGCCACCCGAAGGTGGCATGTATAACGAGTCTAGAATGATTATTATTTTTTGAATTTCATAAACAGCGATGATGTCCAGATTTTTGCATCATCAACCTGACGAGCAACCATATAGACAGGACGATGGCCATGTGGCCCATTCTTGGGCGCCACTTCAAAATTACCCGTCACTTCGCGCGGTGCATCACAATCACTCATCCGCTCCATAGCCAGGAACATATCGACACCCGGCAAGTCCTTCTTCATTCGTGCTGCTTCCAGTAACTCTTCACCGGTAAATTCCCAGGTAAAGGTTGGGCAGTGTACAAATGGATTGCCTTTTAGAGGATCACCGACTTTGACATAACCATCGATAGTACCTTCGATTTTGATTTTTGCTGTCGCCAGGTGCGAGACGTCCATCTCGATGGCATCGACATCACCATAGGTATCACTCTTGAATCCTATCGCAGTCGGGTTCTCACGCCAGCAGGTTTCTTCTTTATGCTCAAAGCCAAGTCCTTCGAATTCATTAATGACCGCATTGGTGATCGTGATCTTGCCTTTCCAAACTGCCCAACGATAACGGTCTTTGATGCGCGCACCACCCCAGCGGAAGCGAATTTTACGTTCCGAATAACCAAGCTCTTCCTGCAGGTCACGCCTCCAGATCTCACCATCCTGGTCATAGGCAATGATTTCATCCCAGCCCGCATCACCGAGGAAACGGTAATTAATCTGCGCTGCACCCTTATGTTCGAATTCATCACCCATAATGTGCTTACCGCAACTCGTAAAACCAAAGGTCCGTTCACCGGTGGAGGCAAAGGTATGACGTTCACGCAGGGCTATGCCAATGGCCTTGCGCGATAACTCTGGTGAGATCACCCCTGAGATACCACCCTTGGTCCCAAATACTGCCGTGCCCGGCACACCACCACCGCAACGACCACGGTGTTCGTCACCGGCCATACTGGCACCGATCTTGTAACCACGTTGCATCGCATCCTCATATAACCAACCAAAGTGACCCCAGGCAGAACCAATCTCGATTAATTTTTCTAACTCGGGATGGTGCCAGTCCATGATGCATCGACGGCCACCGACGTGAGGGGTTAACAAATGACCTTCTGGATCATCAATATAGGCCGCCCATAGTTCTTCTAGCGGCCAGGTACCCGGGATTGCTTCGGTTGTTCCTGAATCTTCGTTCCAGTCTACTGATCGCACATGCGTGCCATCTTTCAGGAACGGGAATTCAGGCTCATCATCGTGCAGGAAAATGACATTATGGTCACCACCGGCACAGGAACTACCACACCATTCCGTTCCCGGATAAGCGACGAATTCACCATCTTTGGTGATTTCCCGAATCAGCTCAACGGTTTTTTTCCAGCGCTCGGTGGTGATGTTGAAGTCATTGTGGGCAAAAGCCAGTACATCAAGCCCTGTTACATCCCGTCCGTATGTCAGATTATAAGTCGTCGAGTTGGTTCCAACAGTGTCTTCTGAATGCACGTGTAAATCAGTGTAATAAATTCGAGGAAAGTCGAGGTCCTTGTCAACTGTGACGTAAAAAGTATGATGACGAACTGTAGGATGACCTGGCATGGTTGCCGTAATCGCCAACTCACCCGGTTTGTCGGTTGGCATATCTTCCAGCAACTGCACAGACCAACCCTCTTCTGGTAACGTTATCTCTTTTTCGTAACAGTCTTCACCATCGAGCGTCGCTTTTATGTGCACCTTGTCAGCACGATTCCAGCAGGTATTCCCCCACTCATCTTCTGCACGAATACGTAATGGTATCTTTTCGCCCTGTTTAACTAAACGCGACCCGGCCCACTGTAACAAAGCAGGGTGCCCCGGTTTAATATTGATTGTTAAATCAGGCTCTACTGCGGCGAAACGTGATGTCCCGAGAGGATCTGCATAGCAGCGGAATTTAAAGAACTCTTCTGTAAATGTTTGCACACGTGTACCGGGTCCACCAAAACGGCGATCGCCCATGCGTATAACAATTTGATCACCTGCCTTTAAGTAACCATCGTAGGTATCGACGATCACAGCCTTCTGGAAAGGCCGCTCATGACCTTTCTGGTCAAATCGAACAGAAAGTTTCTGGACTGATGCCGGACTTTGCCCTTCTACTGTTGGTGATGCATGGTACTCAGCTGAAACATAGTTTGCGCCTTTAGGATCAGTTGTCTGGAATAACTCCCAATCAGAGTAGAAACGAAAAGTTGCTTTAAACCATGAGCCATCCGCCATGCCGGACTGCCCAAGTGTGTACACAATGATGACTTCCTGCCATGAACCGGCAACCATCTCTTCGACATTACAAGTCACCGAGCCAAGAAATGGCATGTCCTTGGTCTTGGCATATAGCCCCACAGGCGCAGTATATGAATCGCCGAGTTTTTCTTTTAGTTCGGCATCCGTCATCTTCTTCATGGATATATCCTCTTTACTTGATCTTATTTTAAAAAATTATTTTATGTCGCGGTTCTGCCTGATAGAGCGCTTCAGTTGACACGCTCACTGAACCCCTTCCCCTGTTTAAGTCTTGTTAAGGCCGTTCTATTCCTCAGCCATTTTTTGCCTGTTCCTCGGCTACAACGGCTTCCGCCCGTTTCTTCCGTCCTTCTTTGAAGCTGGTCCAGAAGGTACGCCCAATCACGAAGAAGGCAAGCGCCATCAACCCCATAGCAACGGGTCGCTGGAAGAACATGAAGGTATCATGCTCGGAAATGATGACCACCTGCTGCAAAGCGCGCTCCCATTCCGGCGCCAGGATGAAGCCAATCAGGAAAGCCACATAGGAGTAGTCGAACTTGCGCATAAAGTAACCAATGAACCCGAATACCAGCATCACACCCACGTCGAACATGGATGATTTGCCCAGGTAGGCGCCCATAATGCAGGTAAACATCACGATCGGGTACAGGATCATCGCAGGGATATCAACCGCCTTACAGAACAGGCGCAGCCCGAACCGCCCGATCACCAGCAAGAACAGACTGGCCAGTACCAGGCTGCCGTAAATGCCGTACATCAGCTGGGCGTTCTCCTTGAACAGAAGTGGGCCGGGTTGCATGCCGTGAATCATGAATGCCCCCATCAACATGGCTGCAGCGAGGTTACCGGGGATACCCAGAACGAACAATGGAATTAGGCTGGAGGCCACCACCGAGCTATTGGCGGACTCGGACGCTGCGATACCTTCCAGGCGGCCCTTACCGAATTCATCCTTGTGCTCGGACCGCTTCATCGCCTGGTCGTATGACATGAACGACGCCACCGGTGCGCCCAGCCCCGGCATGGCGCCAACACCTATACCAATCATGCTGCCGCGCAGTAATGTCTTAATGTTCTTAAAAAATTCCTTGATCGGCAGGAATCTGTCTTCAGGCTTTGATGAGAACACGTGGGCTGAGTGTTCACCATCACCTTTGCCCGCAAACCGTTCCAACTGCAGCAGGATTTCCGAGAATGCCAACAGACCAATGGCCACCGGAATCAACGACAAGCCGCTACCAAGCTGATAGACGTCAAAGGTGAGTCTGGGCAATGCAGTGACCGGCTCTGTGCCGATCAGCCCTACCAAAATACCGAATCCGGCCGCCATCAAACCACGACCAATGGAACTGGTGCCGATCCCAGCGATGACCGTCAGTGCCAGTGATATAAGCGCAAAGATTTCCGACGGCCCCATGAACAAGGCAACTGCAGCCAGTGGTGCGGCAATCACGATCAGCACCATCGTAGAAATAAAGTCGCCGGCCACTGAACTGTACAGCGCCATACGAAGCGCCTTTTCACCCTTTCCCTGCTGGGTTAGCGGATATCCATCCCAGGAGGTCGCCGCCGCCTCTGGTGTACCTGGCGTACGTAATAGCACCGCCGATACTGCTCCACCGAAAAACGCCCCTTTATTCAGACCCACCAAAAAACCGATGGCCGTGAGCGGCGTCATATAGTAAGTAATCGGAATGAATAGTGCGATGGCCATCGGGCCATTGATGCCCGGGATAGCCCCGATCATCACTCCCACAGCAACACCAACTAATAGAAACATCAGGCTGGCAGGTGAAATGGAATCCAGCAATCCCGCAATAATCATTTCCATAAGGTTTATGTATTCCGCTTTTAGTTTTTGTTATTCGAAAATCTGAGGACCAGGCACAGGAACGCCGAAGCCATAGCGCATGACGATGTAGAGCACCGCCGTCAGGATGATAGACACCACTATCGACTGGAGCCACTTACGACTTCCGATGGCATACTGGAGAATCATCAGGAAGGCGAATGAGGCCAGCACGTAGCCGATGTATTCGATCGCTACCACCAGCAGCACGCAGGGAATCATGATACGTGCAAGGTGAGGCAGGTTAATCCTTCCAACCTGCGTGAAACCACCGCCCCCTTCCAGGTCCTCCGGGAATTCTCTTTCTTCTACTGGCATCGGCTTTTTCAAGTAAGAAGACACACCGATAAACATCAGGGAAAGGCAAGCCATAAACAGCATGACGCTGACAGCTACAATCGGAACCAGTGCCGCCGAGGCGCCATAACCGGGATATGCCGGTGTATAGATAGGAATAGCCCAGGCGAGCATTAATATGCAAAACCCGACGATCAATAGGTAAGCGATCGAATCCCTTTTTATTCTTGTCACTTGCATTCCCTCTCTCCCGGCCTTGCGCCCGGAGCAATGCCGACGGGCCGGAGAAAACCTCCGACCCGACGAACAATCCAGTCAAATAGGGTCTATTTCATTTTCGCTTGGTCACCGAAGGTCTTGTACAATTCCTTCGCTGTGTTATCAGCATGCGTTTCACCCCATTTAACAGGTCGCATCAGCAGGTTGCCTGTGATGAATTCCTGGGTTTCCTTGTCTTTCGCCAGTTTGTCAGCCGCAGCCAGGAGTTTGGCCTTCGCCTTCGCATCCAGACCCTTCGGGGCAACCAGGGCGACGATCATTTCCACCTGTTCGTCGTAGCCCTGTTCGCGCAAGGTCGGCACGCTCGGAATCGGTGGCAGACGGTCACCCAGTGCTGCAGCAATCAACTTGATCGAACCGGCTTCTACGTGCTTGTAAAGAATGGCGCCTACGTAGCCGACATCAGCGTGACCACCCGTCACGGCCTTGATCACAGAAGGACCGCCTTTAGACGGAATCAATGACAGCTTCACGCCTTCCTTCTTTGCGATACGTATAATAGCGTCACGGTCATCGGCCCCGTGGAACATGGCAACCATGGCCTTGTTGTTCTTCTTGTGCCAGGCGAACGCCTCCTTCAACGTGTTCCAGGGTTTGTCGCTCTTTGAGATAAAACCACTGGAGTTCAATGCAACCAGAGTCAGGTAGTCAAAGTCTTCAGGCTTGTAGACCAGCTTGGCGTGATGCGGCGCGTAGGTATAGGCGGTCAGCGAGGTTACGCCAATATTGTAACCGTCAGGCCTGGCCTTGCTCAGTTCGGTCGCCATTACGGTGCCGTGGGAACCGGTCACATTCTTCACGTTGATGGGTTGTCCCATGATCTTGCTCATACGCTGACCCAGGCCACGCGTTAGTCGGTCGATCTGTGCGCCAGGCTGGGTCATGGTCATGAAAGTAATAGGTCGGCTCGGGTATTCCGCAGCGGTGGTGATGGTGCTGGTCGCAGCCATCAAAAGTCCAACCCCAAGGCTAATTAATTTTCTCATTTTCACTTCTCCATGTTGTCATAATAATTTTTATAAACCGGCCCTTAAACTTAAAGGAACAGTCTTATCCGTTTTATAACTACCAATACTAACGAACGCAGGGTGATATTTGTCACCCAGGCGAGTATGTTGGCACAGGTAAGGTAATATTAAAAAATCGTTATAATCCCCTAAACTAATATTACAGACGGTAAATATATACCAGAAGCTTGAACAGCAATAGACCCTATATATAAAGGGTATCTTTAATATACCTATAAATACTTACTAATACTAAATAATACTTACTACTAGTTATTACATAGTTACTAAATCCAATCTGGCAACAAGATACACGGCATGTCATGATTAGCTTCATAAAGGCAAAAAGGACAAAGCCGTTGAGTACCATCAGTAGACCCAACGTAAGCAAGGGTTGTTCGTATGTTGAACCATCTCTGCCACATTTTGCGGCCCGACCATTTGCACCACCTGATTGAACAGCATGCGGCTTAAGGTCCACACATGACACAATTGAAGAACCCACTGTCCTGGCCACCGGAAGCTGCACAATATCCGGACGATGCCGTACGTGCCTTTGCTGCGCCCGGCAGCAACCTGGTGCTGGACTTCCACGGCGATCCAGCGACAGCAGGCCTTGCACTGTTTTCAGATGGCAACCATCACATGGCGCTGGAAGCATCTGTGCGCGCCTTCCTTGCCGCCAACCCGGAAGTGGGTGACGTGTTCTATACCACCACACCGCCAATGCCACTGGTAGATGCATTAAAGGGCGACGGCCTGGTGTTGGGTAACCTGCGCATCAGCCGCAAGCCCGATGTATTTATCGGACCTGGCAACATTCTGGATGGCCTGGTAGACGCTGGCTTCATGACCAGGCATGTGCCGTTCGCCGAAAGCCGGGGCAATGTCATCCTGGTGCGCAAAGGCAATCCGAAGGGCATCACTTCTGTCACGGACCTGTTGTCCGACGATGTTATCGTAGCATGCTCTAACCCGGTGACGGAAAAGGCCAGCTATGTGGTTTACGAGGAAGCGGCCAGGAACCTGGCTAAAGAAGCCGGTACGGACGTAGACGCGATCGTAGCAAAACTGTCAACAGCAGGCCCGAATACCGTACATTCGCAAATCATCCACCACCGGGAAGTACCGGAACTGATTGCTGCAGGTCACGCAGACGCGGCGGTAATCTACTATCACCTGGCGCTCCGCTATACCCGAATCTTCCCCGAACTATTTGAACTTGTAGATATTGGGGGAGTACTTTCAGAACAATCCTCAATCAAGGACCCCACAACCCGCTACCACATCGGGCTCGTCGCAGACGGTGGTAAATGGGGTGAGGATTTCGTTTCGTTCATGCAAGGCAATACGGTGCAGCAGCTATATGAAGAGAACGGGCTTGTGCGCCTGTGTTGAAACTATATTAATACGTATTAACAACCTTGAATATGTTAGAAGAATTTTTCAGCTCAAGTTTACCAATTGTAATCACCGCGATAGGCGGTGTCATTGCTTACGCTGTTCAGAAATCTATAGATCGTCGCAGTACTATTGCATCTATGCGTCGTGATTTTTATTGTTGAGTTTGTCTTAAACTTCATTATCTGAATCTACCGTCTGTCTGGATACACATGACTGAACTACTTCTTTCACCCTACACAATCGCGTTTCTATTCTTCCTGATCGCGTTTATCTATTCCTCGGTAGGGCTGGGTGGTGGCTCTGCCTATACCGCACTGATGGCGCTACTGGGCTTCAGTACCCTGGCGATCCCGATGGTTTCTCTCACACTTAACCTGATGGTTACCACGCTAGGCAGCCTGAACTTTATCCGCAAGGGTCACGCAAGACTAAATCTGATATTACCTTTTCTGGTTACGTCAATACCGATGGCCTACCTGGGCGGTGCAATACACCTGCCCAAAGACTTCTTTTACCTGATCCTGATGATTTCACTGTGCATTGTGGCCGCGCGCATCTATTTCTGGCCTACAACCAGCATGAAACTGAATATGAGCCGAAAAGGGAAACTGGCCGTTTCCCTGCTAGCCGGCGCTATATTGGGCTTTGTTGCAGGCACGGTTGGTATTGGTGGCGGTATCTATCTGGTCCCACTGATCCTGGTGCTGGGTCTGGGCACAACCAAGGAGGCAGCGGCCAGCGGGGCTATCTTTATCTGGGTTAACTCTCTGTTCGGTCTGATATCCAGGCTACAATACAATGCTATCGATTTTTCAGACTATATCCCGCTGATCCTTGCCGTGGCTGCCGGAGGGCTGCTCGGCTCTCACCTCGGCTCAAGCCACTATCCTCCACGCACCATGGAGAAAATTCTGGGCGTGATAATTATTCTGGCGATCATTGCGCTGACCAGGAAACTGTTCGTACACTGGTTTTAATCACATTCCGTTGTTCAATTAGAGCCCAATGTCCAATACCACACCAATTCTGACTTCTGATCCAGGCACATATGTATTGGTTTTGCTTTGTAAATCGAGTAAGCACATCCAGGTGGGTCGCTGGGGTTATCTGGATACTCAACCAGGCTATTATCTTTATATCGGCAGCGCCTTCGGACCGGGTGGTTTAAAGGCTCGCGTATCCAGACATGCCGGGCCTGCCCAAGACCGGCATTGATTCAGCTCAAAAACACGTGATTATTCAATTGTTTTTTACCCGTATGATTTGCTAAGGTGGAAACAGCTTTTTCAGTGCCTGGTATTAGCAGGAACACTGATAACGGGTGATCAGACATATCTGGACAGCGCCCTTACTTTAACGGGGGACTTACCATCATGCTGGATGATATTGTTGTCAAAGATGTATATATAAAGATAGATGACTATCCGCATATCCCGGATAGTACGCCGGTCGGTCAGGCCATTCACATCATGCACAATGTGCTGGAAGACAAATCCAAGTTCCGTAACATCCTGGTACTCGATGAAGATAATCGCCTGGCAGGCTATCTGTCCCTGCGAGACCTGATCCGTGCGATCGGGCCGGATTATCTACGTAAGGAACGCCCCGATATCAAGGGCCACCAGCCATTCGAATTTACCGGACTTGACCAGGATATGTCCGCCCTTTCCCTGATATGGCAGGAAGGCTTCATGCTCAAGCTGCAGGATGAACTGAAAAAACCCGCCAAGGACTGCATGACCCTGATCGAAGATTATGTAGCACTGGAAGACAATATCGCCAAATGTCTATACCTGATGCTTTTTCACGACGTACTGGTGCTGCCGGTACTGGATGGTGAACAGGTTGTCGGGGTAATACGTCTGGTTGATCTGTTCGAACTGATCGCAGAAGACGTCGAAGAGGCCTGTTGTCCGGAAGTTAAAGGAGGCAGGTAATGCCAGAGCCTTCAGAACAAAACCCGCAACATAAAAACATCCAGATCACGCTTACCCTTCCGATTACCAAACCGGACCTGAAACGTATCATCTTTATCTTTCTGGGCCTGGGCCTGTTTTTCTGGTTGTATCTGGCCGACCCCTTGCCGGATGCAGTCGACCCGACCGGCAAGCATTTCGCGCTGACACCGGAAGGCAAGGCGGCTATCGCACTCTTCCTGCTGGCCGGGACCTGGTGGGTATTCGAGGTAGTACCGATCGGCGTAACCAGTCTGGCCATCGGCGTTGTTCAGGCACTGTTTCTGATCCGGCCTGCCAGTGTCGCGTTCAAGGATTTCATGGACCCTTCCGTATTGTTTATTTTCGGTTCGCTGGTGATCGGCATGGTGTTTACCAAGGTCGGTCTATCGCGACGACTGTCCTACAAGATGCTGACGATCGTTGGTGAAAAGACCAGCATGATCTACCTGGGTTGCTTTATCGTGACCGCGGCACTTACGCATTTCATGGCACATACCGCTGTGGCCGCAACCATGTTTCCAATCCTGATGGCGATTTACTCACTGTATGGTCATGGTGACAAACCAACCAAATTCGGCAAGGGCCTGTTTATCGGCATGGCCTTTGTTGCCGGTGCAGGCAGTATGATCACCCTGCTAGGAGCGGCACGCGGCGCAGTCGCAATCGGCTTTTTCAATGATATTGTCGAACGCAATGTCTCCTTCTTCGAGCTAAGCTATTACATGTTCCCGATCGGCTGGATAATGGTGTTCCTGTGCTGGTTATTGATAATGATCATGTTCAAACCGGAAAAATCCGAGATTCCCGGTCTACGCGATAAGGCCAAACGCCTTTACAAGGAGGCCGGACCGATCACTCGCGACGAAATCTTTGTCGCGCTGGTGGTACTGGCGGTGATTGTCACCCTGTCACTGAAATCCTTTATCCCTGCGATGGCCTTTATCGACAAGACCTCGGTAATACTACTGTCCACGATCATTTTCTTTATGTTCAGGATACTGACGATCAAGGAACTGGAACAGATACCCTGGAACATCATTCTACTGTTTGCCGGCGCGATGAGCATAGGCTTCTGCCTGTGGGAAACCGGTGCCGCGAAATGGCTGGCGATTAACTGGCTGGCCATGTTCAAGGAGGCCAACTGGTTTATTTTTGTACTTGGTATTTCCTTCTTTGTTATGGTCATGACCAACTTCATCATGAACGTGGCCGCAATCGCTATTTCGCTACCAGTAGCACTGGTGATTGCTCCCTATCTGGGTGTGGCGCCGGAACTGGTACTGTTTTCGTCTTTGATTGTATCGGCCTGCCCGTTCCTGTTACTGGTCGGTGCCGCACCGAATGCGATTGCCTATGACTCCAAACAATTCACAACCGGGCAATTTTTCATGGCCGGGATTCCGGGTAGTATCGTGTTAATGGCCGTTACTGCGCTTGCGGTCGGTATTATCTGGCCGCTGATGGGCATGCCAATTACACACTAAATTCAAATACAAAATCTGTTATGCTATTCCGACTATCACCACAGCATAACGAGAATGAGCATGATAAAAACCACACTTTATATTCTCACCTGTTTGACTATCGTGGGTACTGCTGTTGCCGGGCCCAGGCTAAAAAATACTGAGCCACCTCAAACCTATATCCTGACCATCGACGGCGCGGCTCATGAAATTACTGCCGGAAATCCACACAAGATAGATATTTCAGGCAAAACGCATCAGCTTACACTTAACAAGGGCCAGACCCGAAAATTCAACCATGCCGGCGTCAGCTTCGAATTTAATTCGGCGCTGCATTATTCCTATGAAGCACTGTCACCGCAAATCGATCACTGGTCTCTGGATGGCAACAATGCGGTGATCATGGTGCAACAATACCGGGTGAATGTATCCTTCAACGAAATTTTGCAGTCCTACCAGGACCAGTATAAGCAAATGAAGGCCGCTACAGACGTATCTGATGCCAGTCTGAATATTGGCGGAAAAAATAAAACCGGTAAGCGTCTTCTGGTAAATCTTGGTGAATTCAAGACCGATCAGAGAATTTATTATTTCAGTGATAAGGGCAACGTAATTGTTATCGTGTTGCAGGATACCTTGACTGATGCAGGCAACAATACGGATGAGTTCAGAAATATGCGCGAGTTATTTCAAAAAACGCTGTCAGTTAAATTTTAATAGGCCATACACAGGGTCATATTCTGCGCATCAAGACACCAATATGGCGATTACCGCCGCAGCCCAGCCACCCTGCATCCAGATAATTCATCAATTCCATGTCATATCTGATAGGCTATCCGGGCTAAAATCACAACAACAAACAGGTCTCAGATAGTGTCCACTATTGAACAGGAAGTCGCAGACGCACCAGCCCCGGTCTCATTCACGGAAGCTTTTCTCTATTGGCTAAAACTGGGTTTTATCAGTTTTGGTGGGCCGGCAGGCCAGATCAGCATGATGCACCAGGAGCTGGTTGAAAAACGCCGCTGGATATCCGAGCATCGGTTTTTGCACGCATTGAATTACACAATGGTACTACCCGGACCGGAGGCCCAGCAACTGGCCACCTACATCGGCTGGCTCATGCACGGCGTTTGGGGAGGCATCATGGCCGGGGTGCTATTTGTTTTACCTTCCCTGTTCATCCTGATCGCACTGACCTGGGTCTACCTGGCTTATGGAAACCTGCCAACGGTTGAAGGCATTTTATATGGCATCAAGCCTGCCGTAACAGCGATCGTTGTATTTGCGGCGTATCGTATCGGATCTCGCGCCCTGAAGAACAACATCTTGCGCCTGATGGCACTGCTGGCCTTTGTCGCCATATTCGCACTGGATGTACCGTTCCCGTATATCGTACTGGCGGCAGGCATCATCGGTTTTGTCGGTTCGCATTATGCGCCTGAATATTTCCGCGCCGGCGGCCATCATGCCGAATCAGACAAAGATTATGGACCTGCGCTCATTGACGATGATACCCCTGTACCTGAACACGCCCGCTTTAAATGGGTCCGGTTGATTATGTATGCGTTCGTTGGGCTGCTGATTTGGGTAGCGGTAATGACTGCCCTCGCAGCAAACTATGGCTGGGAAGGCACACTCACCCAGATGGGATGGTTCTTTACTAAGGCGGCACTGGTCACCTTCGGTGGCGCCTATGCGGTATTGCCCTATGTCTACCAGGGCGGTGTGGAACACTATGCCTGGCTGAGCGGCACGCAGATGATCGATGGCCTGGCCCTGGGTGAAACGACACCTGGCCCACTGATCATGGTGGTCGCGTTCGTCGGTTTTGTCGGCGGCTGGACCAGGGAAATCTTTGGCCCCGAACTGTTACCGCTGGCCGGCGCGGCCGGTGCCGGTATCGCCACGCTGTTTACCTTCCTGCCCTCTTTCCTGTTCATACTGCTGGGTGGCCCGTCGGTTGAAGCAACCCGGCACGATATCAAGTTCACCGCGCCTTTAACCGGTATTACCGCCGCGGTGGTCGGTGTTATTCTGAACCTGGCCGTGTTCTTCGCCTATCATGTGTTATGGCCCGCAGGATTCGACGCCTCGTTCGAATGGGCCGCGATGGTCATCGGTGCACTGGCCTTTATTGCACTGTTCAGATTAAAAATGGGTATCGTCACCGTAATCGGGATCTGTGCTGCACTGGGTCTTGGCTACTCCCTGCTTTTATAACACAATATTTTTTACAGTAGTGACCAGGGAACTCTATGAGTCCGATCGATATCTAATTTGTTATTGATGGATATTTTCCACTGCAGTAAATAACCTATGATGGAAAAGAAGCCGTTAACCATATCTGTTAACTCTTCGTGCTCCAGGCGACCATGCCGGCCGCTACATTAAGCCTCGTTTAATAGAAAAACATCCATATCTATCAAATCACCCTGCATTAACTTCGCCTGTTATCTGTGCATGTGCACAGACTGGTAACCTTATAGCCAGTTTGCCTGTTGATTAGCCAGATACTTTCCATATGGATTTTGATTCAAGTCAATTTTTTTACATAAGTCATTGAATGACCATGCATTAAGCAACCGGGCATGGCTCTTGCAATAACACAACTAAATAACAAACAAGTGGATCATTGCTAACCGGAGGATAACCGATGGCTGAAAACGAATTCGATTTTTCAGGGCTGGAAAAACGTCTGAGTGTCTCTCGCCGGACGTTTCTGAAATTCTGCGCAGGTGTGGCCGCTTCGCTGGGCCTGCCGGGCCATGCCGCTATGGCCATGGCGGCAGCAGTTGCCGATCCAAAAAAACGTCCTCCGGTCATCTGGCTGCATGGCCAGGAGTGTACCGGTCCGACCGAGGCCCTGCTGCGTTCCGAGCAACCCAGTCTGGAACACCTGATCCTGGACCTGATTTCCCTGGACTATCACCAGACCCTGGATAGCGGCGCCGGCCACCAGGTTGAGGAGATCAAGAAAAAATCCATGCAGGAAAACAAAGGCAAGTACCTGCTAGTGATCGAGGGTGCGATACCGGTCAAGGACGATGGCATTTACTGCAAGATCGCCGGTGAGACCATGCTCGACCTGACCCACGAGGCGGCTGAACATGCGGCGGCGATCGTTGCCTATGGCTCCTGTGCCAGCTGGGGCGGTGTGCAGGCGGCCTCGCCGAACCCGACCGGCGCACAGGGTGCGCCGCAAGTCCTGAAAGGCAAGACCGTGGTCACCATACCCGGCTGTCCGCCCAACCCGGCCAACTTCATTGGCACCGTGCTGTATTTTGTCACCTATGGCAAGCTGCCACCGATCGATGAATATGGCCGTCCGAAATGGGCCTATGGTCGCCTGGTTCATGAAAACTGCTACCGCCGTCCGCATTTTGATGCCGGGCGTTTTGCGACCGAATTCGGGGACGAGGGACATCGCAAGGGCTGGTGTCTGTACAAGCTCGGCTGCAAGGGTCCGGAGACCTATAACAACTGTCCCAGCCTGGAATACAACAATGTCGGTGGCAATGTCTGGCCGATCGGTGTCGGTCATCCCTGCTTTGGCTGTTCTGAACAGGGGGTCGGCTTCGAAAAACCGATGTTCAGTCTGTCCAGGGTGCTGACCCATGCACCGCCGAACATGTTCCCGGAAATCGAATCACGTGAAGACGTCAGCGGCATGTCAACCACCGCCGCGGCACTGACCGGCGCGGCAGTTGGTGCAGTGGTTGGTGCAACCGCGATGGCGGCCAAAAAGCTGAATGAGAAAGAAGGCGATCAGGACTGAGGGGGCACTATGAAACGCAGAGACTTTCTTAAGCTGACGGCAGGCGGTACGGCCGCTTTGGCCTGTGGTGTCGCCGAGGCAAGACCGAACCTCGAAGCGAACGACAACGCCATCGGCATGCTATATGACTCCACGCTTTGTGTCGGTTGCAAGGCCTGTGTAGCCAAGTGCAAGGAGGTCAACAACATGCCGCCGGAAATTGATGGCGACAAGCTGGCCTGGGATTCGGCACGCGATCTGTCTGACAAGACCCATAATGTGATCAAGGTGTACAAAAACGGCACCGCCACCGTCAAGGATGCCGAGATCGATGGTTACTGTTTTGAAAAACGCAGTTGTATGCACTGTGTCGATCCCGGTTGCGTGTCGGTATGCCCGTGTACGGCCATGCGCATCGATGCCAAAACCGGCATCGTCACCCACCACCCGGAGGTCTGCATCGGCTGCCGTAACTGCATGGTCGGCTGCCCCTATAACGTACCGCAGTTTGAATACGACAATGTGTTCGGCCAGATCCAGAAATGTGAAATGTGTAATCAGCCCGGTGTCGAACGTATCGACAAGGGCATGATGACCGGCTGTGCCGAGGCCTGTCCGACCGGCGCGACCCTGTTCGGCACCCGTGAAACCCTGCTTGATGAAGCCAAACGCCGTATGGCACTGAAACCCGGTGAGATCTACAACTACCCCGTCGGTGATGTGCGCAAACCCGACAAGCATCATGAAAAGAAGGTGCCGGAATACAAACAGCATATCTGGGGCGAGAAGGAGGCCGGTGGCACCAATGTCATGCACATTTCATCGATACCATTCGACAAGCTGGGTATGCCACCACTGGAAGAACGCTCGGCGGCCTCGGTTGCAGAGACCGTACAGCATACGGTGTACAACTTTATGGCGCTACCCGCGATCGCACTGGCCGGTCTGGCCTTTGTCGTAAATCGCAATATCGATGACGATGATGATGGAGGTGACGCATGAGCGCATATCAGCCACTGGGCGGACGCATATTCACCAAACCGTTTATTGTACTGTTCATTATCTTTCTGATCGGTTGCTTTTTCATGTACCAGCGCTTTGTCGTTGGTGGCATGGGTGCGGTCAGCAACCTGAATGACGGTTACGCCTGGGGTATCTGGGTGGTTTACGACATCATGATCGGCACCGCGTTTGCGTGCGGTGGCTATGCACTGGCATTCACCGTCTATGTGTTTAACAAGGGTAAATATCACCCGCTGGTACGCCCGGCGGTACTGGCCAGTCTGCTCGGCTATGCACTGGGTGGTTTCAGCGCGTTTTTCGACATGGGTCGTTTCTGGCAGTTCTATGAAATCTTTCTGCCCGGCAACTGGAATTTCAATTCAGCCATGCTCGAGGTGGGCCTGTGCGTAACCGCCTACATCATTATTTTGGCACTGGAGTTTGCACCCGCACTGCTCGAACGCCTGGGCATGCATGGACTGCTGAAGGCGCTGAACAAGGTACTGTTCCTGATCATCGCGCTCGGTGTGTTGCTACCAACCATGCACCAGTCCTCTTTGGGTTCCCTGCTGATCGCAATGGGCCACAAGGTGCACCCGTTATGGCAAAGCATGCACCTGCAACCACTGTTTGCATTACTGAGCGCATTGATCATGGGTTTCTCGATCGTGGTGTTCGAGGCCTCTTCGGCCGCGGTCGGCTTCGGGCGCAAGCCGGAGACGCCGCTACTGGCCGGTCTTGGTAAAGCAGTCATCGGGTTGCTGGCAGCATTCCTGGTCATTCGCCTGATCGTACTGATGGTTCAGGGCAGACTGGGACTGATCTTTGCCGGTGATTTTGCCTCGATGATGTTCATACTCGAGACCGCCCTGTTTGTGGTCCCGTTGTATATCCTGCTGTCGCCGACGCGCAGTCGCCGTGGCAGCCAGTTGTTGATTGCCGCGGTCAGCATGTTACTCGGCGGTGCTATGTATCGCTTCGATGCCTACCTGATTACCTATAACCCGGGTCCCGGCTACAGCTATTTCCCGTCCGCACCGGAGATCATGATCACGCTTGGCATCATTGCGCTGGAAATCATGATCTACCTGGTCGCGGTCAAGCTGCTGCCGGTACTGCATCGCGAAGAACACGCCTGAACTGGAACAAGATGAGGAGAAGACATTGTGACTACACGTATTACAGTTGATCCGATTACCCGCATCGAGGGGCATCTTCGTATCGATGTTGAGGTGGATAACGGCAAGGTCAGCAAGGCCTGGTCATCAGGCCAGATGTGGCGTGGCATCGAGAAGATACTGGAAGGCCGTGACCCGCGTGAGGCCTGGAGCTATACACAGCGCTTTTGCGGTGTCTGCACCACGGTACATGCGATCACCTCAGTGCGCGCAGTCGAAAACGCATTGCAAATGGAAATACCACTCAACGCCCAGTTGATCCGCAACATCATCCAGACCGCCCATGCCGTCCACGACCATATGGTCCACTTTTATCACTTATCGGCAGTGGACTGGGTCGACGTGGTATCCGCGCTGGATGCCGATCCGGTGGCAACTGCCAAACTGGCCGAGTCGCTATCGGACTGGCACCTGAACGGACCCCATGAAATGAAGGCGGTACAGGAAAGGCTGAAGACCTTTGTTGGCAGTGGTCAACTGGGCCCCTTTGCCAGTGGTTACTGGGGACATCCGGCGATGAAGCTGCCCCCTGAAGTCAACCTGCTGGCCGTGGCCCACTACCTGCAAGCGCTGGATGTGCAGATCCTGGCCAACAAGGTTGTCGCCATCCTCGGCGGCAAGACACCCCATATCCAGAACGTTGCGGTCGGTGGTGTCAGCAACTCGATCGGTCATGACGCACCATCGGTACTGAATATCGAACGCCTGATGCTGATCAAGAATTTTATCGACAAGCTCGACCACTTCGTCAAATCCACCTACCTGACCGATGTACCCGCAGTGGGTGCGTTCTACCTGGACTGGGCCGGTATCGGCGGTGGTGTGAACAACTATCTGTCGGTACCGGATTGCCCGCAGGATACCAAGGGCACCCAATTCGACCTGCCCGGCGGTTATATCGACAATGGCGACCTCGCCAGCTTCAAGCCGATTACGACATTTAATGATGAGTATTTCCGTGACGGCGTCGCAGAGAGCTCCAAACACTCATGGTATACCGGCGACAAGGCCCTGCATCCATGGGAAGGCGAGACCGAACCGCAGTACACCGAGTTCCAGGACGACGGCCAGTATTCCTGGGTCAAGTCGCCGACCTTCTATGGCAAACGCGCAGAAGTCGGACCGTTGGCCGATGTGCTGGTAGGTGTTGCTTCAGGCAATGAGCTTTACAAGAAATACCTGGACCAGGTGATGGGAACCCTGAAGGCCGTGTCCAAAAACCCGGATATCCCGCTGGCTGCGGTACACTCAACCATCGGTCGTCATGCCGCCCGTGCGGTACGCTGTGCGGTCATGGTGGATACCCTGAAAGACCAATGGCAAAAACTGGTCGACAATATCGGTACCGGTGACCTGGATACCTTCAACCCGCCGGAGTTCCCGAAGGGCGAGATCAAGGGAGTCGGCTTCCACCAGGCGCCGCGTGGCACCCTGTCTCACTGGGTGGTAATCGAAGACGCCAAGATCAAGAATTACCAGGCCGTGGTACCCAGTACCTGGAATGCCGGTCCGCGCGATGCCGATGACGAGCCCGGTCCGTACGAGTCCTCCTTACTGGATAACCCGGTAGCCGACCCGGAGAAACCACTGGAGATCCTGCGTACGGTGCATTCCTTCGATCCCTGTATTGCCTGTGCCATCCACATGGTGGATACCGAGCAGAAAGAGATCGTCAAGGTCAAGGCCATGTAAACATGCCGGGTAGCGAAATCATGACAGAAAAAAAACACAGGGTACTGATTATCGGCATGGGCAATGTGCTGATGCAGGA
The DNA here is from genome assembly GCA_947258795.1 of uncultured Gammaproteobacteria bacterium. Lineage (GTDB taxonomy): Bacteria > Pseudomonadota > Gammaproteobacteria > DRJJ01 > DRJJ01 > DRJJ01. The sequence continues at coordinate 20,199 of CAMYJU010000010.1, forward strand.
CGAAGGGGTTGGCGTACGCGCCGTAGAGGAGCTGGAGAATCGCTATCTGATACCCGACAGCGTCAGGGTGGTCGATGGCGGTACCACCGGCATGGAACTGTTCGACCCGATTCGACACTGCGAACACCTGATCGTCGCCGATGCGGTCAACACCGGTGACCCGTATGGAACCCTGGTGCGCATTGCCAATCAAGACGTGCCGGCGTTTTTTCAGACCAAACTCTCGAACCATCAACTTGGGCTGTCTGACCTGCTCGCGCTGCTCAGCCTGAAAGGTGAAACACCCGCACATGTCGCGATCATCGGCATGGTACCGCACTCACTCGAACAACGGCTGGGCCTGACTGCCGAGGCCGAGGCCGGTCTGGATAACATGGTCGACATGCTGGTGCAGGAACTGGCCGGACTCGGTATCGAGCTACAGCAACGTAGCGAAGTACGAATCGGTCACTGGCGCAGGGAAGCCGAGCGTGAGGAACAGGCCACATGTGCATAGGCATACCTGTGCAGATTATCGAGGCAGGCGAATTTATGGCGCAGGCCAAAGGCCGCAACGGCATACAGGCGGTGAATATGATGTTGATCGGCAGCCAGCCGGTCGGCACCTGGGTGCTGAATTTTCTTGGCTCGGCACGTGAAGTCATCAGCGAACAGGACGCGATCAATATCAACAAGGCGCTCGACGGACTGGAGGCGATCATGCAGGGTGAACAGGACGTCGATGTCGATCACTATTTCCCCGGTCTGGGCGCGACTTCGGAGGCAGGCTTATGAATGATCCACAAACCGCGGCCGCACAGGTACAACAGGCCTTCGAAAAGATCTGGCATGAACAAATGGCCGGTATCGATATCCTGAACCCTCGGCTCAGCGTACAAACCCTCGGCTTTCAGCCTTACCGCAATCGTGTGATCGGTCTGGTGATCACACCCTGGCTGATGGCGCTGATCATGCTGCCGGGTGAGGACGATGACTGGACGGAACTGGAGCTGGGTAAAAAAAAGCCGCACCGGTTTCCATCAGGCACCCGAAAATTCATGGTCAACGAGTTCGACGGTATCGGTGTATGCCAGACCCATTCACTGTATTCACCCATGCATGAGTTCGAAAGCCAGGATCATGCACTGGCCGCCGCACAGGGGGTTCTTGATACCCTGATGGTCGAAGGTGATCCGAGCATGGAAGAACCCGCCGCCCATGAGCCGCCCGCCTGCACCCGGCGTGGCGAGGCCACGGCCGAGGTCCGGCTTGAGGATTTTGCGACCATAGAGCCAACCCAGCCTGTTGCACCGACCGCTTGCGCATCACCTGGCGGCACGCAGTCAAACAAGACCCTGTCGCGCCGCGACTTACTACGCGGCAGTTTCCTGCGACAGGGCTGAAAGCGGATATGGCCAGTCTGTTATTCATAGGTTTATTGATCGGCATGCGTCATGCGCTGGATGCAGACCACGTCGCTGCGGTCGCCACACTGGTCAGCCGTAAACAGTCACTGGCCAGCACCATAATCCAGGGCAGCCTATGGGGACTGGGACACACCCTGACCCTGCTGCTGTTCGGTTCTGTCGTGATTTTCATGGATACGGTCATGCCGGCGCAACTCGTAGCGGGTCTGGAACTGGCGGTTGGCCTGATGCTGATCCTGCTCGGTGCAGACGTACTGCGACGTATGATACGCGAAAAGGTGCATTTTCATTCTCACCGGCACAACGACAATCACGCCCACTTTCATGCCCATTCACACGCCGGCGAGCGTGGTGCACATGAGGCCTCAGCGCATGACCACGAGCACCCGCGCGGTTTTCCGCTGCGCGCACTAATGGTCGGGCTGATGCATGGCATGGCCGGATCGGCCGCGGTAATCATCCTGGCACTGGAGACCGTCACCAGCCCGGTGCAGGGTGTGATCTATATACTGGTATTCGGTATCGGTTCAATGCTGGGCATGGCATTACTGTCGATGGTGATTTCGATACCGCTGTTTCTATCCGCAAAAAAACTGACCTGGGCGCATAACGGCTTTCAGTCAGTGGCTGGCATCATTAGTATCACCCTCGGTGCATTCGTGCTGTTACAGCATGGCGCCCTGCTGAGCGTATAAGAGAAATAAAACCAGTCTCATCGGAATGTGTAGTAACCATAATCTGGATGTGATCGACCCAAAGCGGTCTATTGGATAAATCTAATGATGTTCTCAAACCAGCCAATAGCAAACATTCTGTCGGACTTTATCGCCAGTACATTCTCAATTACCTGAATTAACCACGATAATTTACCATCCGAGTAGTGTGTTGTGATGTCAATTGGTGGGTGTCCTGTAGACCTCTCTTCCAGTGGAGTTTGTCAGAGAAACTGCTAATATGAATTAAAGGTATTAGTTTATTCGCAAACACAGGCTATAAGTGACTGTTACTAAAAAGAATCTAAACAAGGCCGGGAAGCCGGTATCGTATGATACCGATTTATCCCATGAAGAACTAATTGCTATTATCGACGGCATGCAGGATACCTTTTATAGGACCGACAGTGATGGTTGGTTGAAATATATTTCCAAGTCAGTAGAGCGCCTATTGGGTTTTAAACCTGAAGAGCTTCTCGGCACGAAATTGTCAGACTTGTACGTAGAACCTGATGGACGGGAAAAATTTCTTGTCGCTTTTCAGGAGGCAGAGGGGGATATCGAAGGCTATGAAGCCCCCTTGCATGATAAGAATGGTCAGATCGTCTGGGTATCTACCAATGCTCATTTTTATCGAGGTCTAGATGGCGAGATTCAGGGAGTCGAGGGTACTACACGTGATGTGACGACACGCATCATGCAACAGCAAGAACTCAATCGCCTGAAAAGTACCTTGGATAAAACGCTGGATTGTGTTTTCATGTTTGAGCCTGAGACTTTAAACTTTTTCTATGTCAATGAGGGAGCGATAAAGCAGGTCGGATACAGTGCCGAAGAACTGTTGCAAATGACACCATACGATATTAAGCCTGCTTACAGTGAGGCGCAATTTCGCAAGCTGTTGCAATCCTTGACCGATGGACGCAACACTACACTAACCTTTGAAACCATTCATCGTCACAAACAAGGGCATGAAGTTCCGGTAGAGATATTTCTTCAGTACATCAAACCAGAAAATGAGTCACCACGCTTTGTGGCGATCGTACGTGACCTGAGTGAACGTTTAGAGGTGCAGGAAAAATTACGTCACCTTGCACACCATGATTCTCTTACTAACCTGCCTAATCGACTTTTATTCATGGACCGTCTGGAGCATGCCCTGACACGCTATCGCGAAGAAGGGCAAGTGGCCATTTTATTTCTTGACCTGGATCGCTTCAAGGTGATTAACGATACCCTGGGCCATGCAAGTGGAGACAAGGTGCTACAAATGCTGGGTGAGCGCATAAATGCATGTATACGCAAGGAAGATACCCTGGCGCGCCTGTCAGGCGATGAGTTTGCCATCATTCTAGAGGACGTGTTTTCGAGCGAAGTGGTGATGACGGTTGCCAGACATGTTCTGGATGAACTGGTTAATCCTTTTGTTGTAGAAGGGCATGAATTGTTTATTACCACCAGTATAGGCATCAGCATGTCGCCTGACGATGGTGAGGATTCGCTGACTTTATTAAAGAATGCGGATATTGCCATGTACCGCGCCAAGGACCTGGGGCGAAATACCTATCAATTTTTTTCACCTGATATGAGTACTAAGGCTTTCGAGCGTCTAAGTCTTGAGACCAGTTTACGCTACGCGCTTGAACGTGAACAATTTATGTTGGTATATCAACCCCAAGTGGATATAGAGACAGGTAAAATTATTGGTGTTGAGGCATTGTTACGTTGGCAACATCCTGATCTTGGCATTGTCGGCCCGAGTGATTTTATTCCTATATTGGAGGAGACAGGGCTTATTGTGCCCGTCGGTGAATGGCTGTTGTATAAGGCATGCACCCAAGCGAAGGCATGGCAAAAAAAGTATGACACTGACTTGCGTATCGCAGTAAATCTTTCCGCACGACAGTTCAATGATGTTGGCCTGGTTTCTATAGTGGATTATTGTCTTGTAAGAACAAAGTTACCCGCCCAGAATTTGGAATTGGAAATTACCGAAAGTGTTATCATGCAAGACAAGAAACGGATTGGCAGCGCATTTCAAGCATTTGAGGATATGGGGGTCAGAATTGCCATTGATGATTTCGGTACAGGTTATTCTTCATTAAGTTATCTAAAAAGATTTCCGATTGATACCATTAAGGTGGATAGAAGTTTTATTCGCGATGTGACGACGGACTCGGATGATGCCGCCATTGTGTCAGCCATTATCGCTATGGCAAAAAGTCTCAAGCTGGATATTGTGGCAGAAGGTGTTGAAACAAATGAACAAATGGAATTTGTTACGGTAAAAGGTTGCTCTGCAATGCAGGGCTATTTATTTAGTGAGCCGCTAACACCAGAAAATATGGATAAACTATTAGCTAAACACAGATAAGCTGTAATTTAAAAAAAATCAATCAAAAAAACAGGGGCAGAGAGCAATTGTTTCTAATATTAGAGAATATTGCTCTCTGACCCCTATTTATTGCGTGAAATCCTTCCTGACTATTCAACAAGTTAGCTGAAGAAAAGTTTTTTTCACTAATTTCTCACAACACACCTCTATGCTAGACATTAAGTCAATTATCCTGAACAAGGCAGGAGAAGAACCGCATGAGATGTTTAGTTGTAATCATGGCGTTGCTATCCGCTACGGCCGTCGCCGCACAACCCGCCAGCCATGTCAGCGAACTGGAGTCTAGTCTCGAAGCCGTGGATCTGGAGATGATCGAGCTGTTGCAATTGCGTGACGATCAGATCGATGGATACCTCAAAGTCATACGTACCCAACGTAAAGCCTTGGCGGTACTATCCGATACTCAATGGCAGAAACAACTGGGCCTGTATAAAGGCACTATAGATAAGTTGAAACCAGTGCTGAATGAAGTCCAACTGGCGAAGTTCTCTGCCTACCTCGGTTGTCTGATAGTAGAACGTGAGTACGATGTGCAATTGAGCATGGAAACTATCGGGATCGGCGAGATAGATCAAGAGTTACCATAAGTCGGACTTGATCCGAGAAACCATGCCCGAACGCCAGCTACTGGAGACAGCCATGATTTGGGAGATGACTAAACGCTGCGGAGTGACCTACATTACTGTCATTCCCGCGCAGGCGGGAATCCATAAATCAGATAAGATCTGGATAGAGATCAATCCATTGAGGGTTATTTTCATTAATCAGTCGGATTTTCCACTGACGTTTCCATTTCTTTAATTGTTTTTACCGTATAATTGCCGACTCCATTTCCTTATATTGTTCATACCATACCAAAGTGTGAACCTTATACTTATTGGTAAATCCCTCTACCAGATTATTTTTGTGCTCCCAAATTCGTTTCACAGGATCAGAAGTGACACCGATATAAAGTGTCCCATAAGGCTTGCTTGCGAGAATATAGACAAAAGGAATCCTTTCCATTTTTCCATTGTAATGGATTCCCGCCTACGCGGGAATGACGAGGCCTTGTATTTGGTATTGTAGTGTATAAATTCTCGCTCACCGCCGACGCGGGGACAGGCTGTGCTATATGATGGGTTTTGCTGCTACGTCGGCTACCCCGCCCTCTCATACCCCACCTGCAAACTTACTTTCCATTTTTTCGCCGTTCTGGATACTGGATTTCCTCTGCTAAACAGCTATTTAGCGCTTGTTTGATGTAAGTCATTAGAAAACTGCCAATTTTTAACTATGCTTCTATTGGCATATGGATTGCTACATGTGTATGGAAGACTGGCATTTCGTTAGCGAAGTGAAAAGTTTGTTTACGATCCAAGCTATCAGGACGCACAGGCATGACCATAGAAGGACGTCTGAGCATAAGCATGAATACCCGCGACGGGCATCAGCATCAGGTACTGATCGACTCCAGTCGACCGGTACATGCGTCCAGGATTTTTCACGGCAAAGCGGTCGACGAGGCCCTGCATATGCTGCCAATGCTATTCAGCGTCTGTGCCACGGCCCAGGCCTGTGCCGGGGTGCGGGCCTGCGAACAAGCACTGCATCGCTGCGCGTCGCCAAGGGTTGAACGTCTGCGTGACGCACTGGTGAACATGGAAACGGTACGCGAGCATTTATGGCGCATCATGCTCGACTGGCCCGGTTTCCTGGGTCAGGCCCCGCAGCCGCAAAGCATGACGGCGATGCTGGCGTTACAACAAGACTATCGCCAGGCCATGACCGGCGGAGTGGATGCATTTCAACCGTCACAGACACAGGCGGATGCGGATGCGGATGCGGATATCACCATCCCGGACACGTTGTTACAGCGGCTCGAACATATTCTGCAACACAATGTGTTTGATCATTCGCCAACCAGCTGGCTGGAAATGACCGATCTGGATCAACTCCAGTCCTGGGCCACATCTTCCACTACCGTGGCCGCGCAGTTGCTCGATCGAATCATGCAGCTTGAATGGCATGCTATCGGTCAGTGTCAGGTGCAAGCACTGCCGGTGCTGGATACGGAACAGCTACGCCAGGTCATGCGCAATGATGATTTTATCGTGCATCCGCAATGGGCCGACCACTGTTGTGAAACGACCAGTCTGACCCGTGTTGACAGCACGCTGTTACAACTACTGCGTGAGCACTATGGCAACGGCCTGCTTGTACGCATGGTCGCGCTCCTGACTGAACTGGCGCAATTGTCCTCCACATTGATGCCGGACACGATCGACACGGCCGTGGGCGGAAGCGGCGAGCAGGATACCGGCATCGGCCACAGCTCGGCCGCGCGCGGACAGTTACATCATTGTGTGCAAGTGCATGAGCAGTCGATTAGCAGCTACCGCATTCTGGCACCCACGGAATGGAATTTTCATCCGCAAGGGGTGGTTGCCAGCAGCCTGGCCACGCTGACTGGCGATCAAGAGCAAATCGATCAACAGGCACGCCTGCTGATCAACGCGATCGATCCCTGCGTTGACTATGATTTGAGGGTTCAGTAATGCATGAGATGTCCTTGTGTGAAGGCGTGATGCAGGTGCTTAAGGACCAGGCGCATGAACAGGGCTACTCGCGAGTGGAGGCCGTGTGGCTGGAAATCGGTGAACTGGCCAATGTCGAGATCGAGTCTATGCGTTTTTGTTTTGATGTGGTCACGCAAGGCACGCTGGCCGAACAGGCCAAATTGGAAATCATCGAGGTGCCGGGTCAGGCCTGGTGTATGCAGTGCGGTAAAACGGTAGCGCTGAAACAGCGTTTTGATGCCTGCCCGGAATGTAGCAGTTACCAGCTACAGGTGACCGGCGGTGAACAAATGATGATCAAGGAACTGGAGGTGAACTGATGTGCACAGTATGTGGATGCAGTGAAGGCGAAACCCGGATCGACGAACAGGAACACACCCATGGGCATCATCATGATCATGTTCACCCACACGACCATGCTCATACGCATGATCAGCTACATGATTATGGCCAGGGACCGGCACACGCCCACGCACCGGGCATGAGCCAGTCACGCATGGTACAGATCGAGCAGGACATCCTGAGCAAGAACAATGGCTATGCGGCCAGCAACCGGCACTGGTTCGCCGAACACGGCATACTCGCACTGAACCTGGTTTCCAGCCCGGGTTCCGGCAAGACTACACTGTTGGGTCGCACCATCGATGACCTCAAAGCGGAAATGAGGCTGTCGGTGATCGAGGGTGACCAGCAAACCGCCCATGATGCCGAGCGTATCCGTGCGACCGGTGTCAGTGCCTTACAAATCAATACCGGCAAGGGCTGTCATCTCGATGCCCATATGATCGGACACGCGCTCGACAGTCTGCAACCGGAACAAAACAGTGTGTTGTTTATCGAGAATGTCGGCAACCTGGTGTGCCCGGCCGCATTCGACCTGGGCGAGGCACACAAGGTCGCGATCCTGTCGGTCACCGAGGGTGAGGACAAGCCGCTGAAGTATCCGGACATGTTCCATGCCGCTGACCTGATGCTGCTGAACAAGATCGACCTGCTACCTCACCTGCAATTCGATGTCGATCAGTGCATCGACTATGCACGCCGGGTTAATCCGCGCATCAAGGTATTGCAGGTGTCGGCCACCAGCGGTGAGGGCATGACGAACTGGTACCAGTGGCTGAAAACCACACAGCAACTTTTACTGATCGGTGACTGAGATGTGCCTGGCCCTGCCTGCAAGAGTAATCGCGATCGATGAGCTGACTGATATGGCCACGGTAGCGCTTGGCGAAGTCAGAAAAAAGATATCGCTGGCCCTGGTTGAAGATGTCGAGGTGGATGATTTTGTACTGATCCATGTCGGCTATGCGCTGAACAAGCTCAGTGCACAGGAGGCGGAACGCACCCTGCAACTGTTCGCCGAGGCCGGTCTGACGGATGCGGGGTGGTCATGAAATACGTCGATGAATTCCGCCGGCACGATCTGGCGCAGCAACTGGCCGCAGCCATCCAGCGCGAGGCCAACCCGCAACGTCAGTACCAGTTAATGGAATTCTGCGGCGGGCATACCCATGCGATCTTCCGTTACGGCGTGCAGGACCTGATGCCGGACAACGTCAACTTTGTTCACGGCCCCGGCTGCCCGGTGTGTGTGCTACCTATTGCCCGACTCGACCATGCCATGCGCCTGCTGCACGATCATGACGTAATCCTGTGTACTTATGGTGACCTGTTGCGCGTACCGGCCAGTGGCCGCAACAGCCTGCTCAAGGTCAAGGCCGATGGTGCGGATGTACGCATGGTCTACTCAACCCAGGACGCGCTGAACATCGCACGCGACAACCCGGATCGCGAGGTGGTGTTCTTCGCGATCGGCTTCGAGACCACGACGCCACCGACCGCGGTGGCGATCAGGCAGGCGCATGTTGAGGGCCTGAAAAATTTCAGTGTGTTCTGTAACCATGTGCTGACCCCGGCCGCGATCCAGAACATACTCGAATCGCCTGAACTACGCGGCATGGGCTCGGTGTCGATCGACGGTTTCTTCGGTCCCTCGCATGTCAGCTCGATCATCGGCAGCCGTCCGTATGAGTTCTTTGCCGAGGAGTTTCAGAAACCGGTTGTGATCGCCGGCTTCGAACCACTGGACGTCATGCAGTCGGCCCTGATGCTGATCCGCCAGCTCAACCAGGGCCGCCATGAAGTCGAGAACGAATACACCCGAGTGGTCACGCGCGACGGTAACCGCAAGGCCCAGACGCTGGTCGCCGATGTGATGGAATTACGACGCAGCTTTGAATGGCGTGGTCTCGGGCTGGTGCCCTACAGTGCCTTACAGATCAAACAGGACTACGCGGCCTTCGACGCAGAAAAGCGCTTTACGGTACCGGTGATCGATGCGACAGACATCAAGGGTTGCGAGTGTCCGCGCATCCTGCGCGGGGTCAAACGGCCGACCGACTGCAAGCTGTTCGGCAAGGTATGCACGCCGGAAAATCCGATGGGCTCCTGCATGGTGTCGTCCGAAGGCGCCTGTGCAGCCTACTGGAGTTATGGCCGTTTTCGTCAGACAGAACCGGTACAGGAGATGCAGGCATGAATGCGAATCCGGAACGCTTTAACATGCGCCTGAACATTCGCGATGGCCGCGTCGACATGACCCACGGCAGCGGTGGCCGCGCGATGGCACAACTGATCGACGACCTGTTCGTCAAATACCTGGACAACCACTTGCTACGCCAGGCGAATGACCAGGCCAGTTTCGAGGTCAATGCCGGGCGCATGGTCATGAGTACCGATAGTCACGTGATCTCACCGCTGTTTTTTCCGGGCGGCGATATCGGCTCACTGTCCGTACACGGTACCGTTAATGATGTCGCCATGTCCGGCGCCAGACCGTTGTACCTGTCGGCCGGCTTCATACTCGAGGAAGGTTTTGCACTGGCCGACCTGGAACGCATTGTCGCCAGTATGGGCGAGGCCGCAAACCAGGCCGGTGTGCCGGTGGTGACCGGCGACACCAAGGTGGTCGAAAAGGGCAAGGGTGATGGCGTGTTTATTAACACTACCGGCATCGGTGTGGTACCGGATGGCGTCAACATCTCCGGTGAACTTGCACGCCCCGGTGATGTGATCCTGGTGAGTGGCACCATCGGTGATCATGGTGTCGCGATCATGTCCAGCCGTGAAAACCTGACATTCGAGACCACGATTGAATCCGATTCGGCGGCACTACATACGCTGGTGGCTAACATGGTCGACGCGGTACCGGCTATCCATTGCCTGCGCGATCCGACGCGCGGTGGTCTCGCGACCACCCTGAATGAACTGGCACAGCAATCGGCTGTGGGCATGAGCTTGCAGGAAAGCCGTATCCCGATCAATCCGTCCGTGTCGGCGGCCTGTGAATTGCTCGGACTGGACCCGCTGTATGTGGCCAACGAGGGCAAGCTGATCTGTATCTGCGCCGCCGATGATGCCGAACACCTGTTGCAGGTCATGCGCGCTCACCCACTCGGTCAACACGCGGCGATCATCGGCGAGGTGGTGGATGACCGCCACGGTTTCGTACAGATGCAAACCGGCTTCGGCGGCAAACGTGTGGTCGATTGGCTGGCCGGCGAACAGTTACCGAGGATCTGCTAGGACAAAAAAATGCGTATCCTGTTTCTCACTCACTCGTTCAACAGCCTCAGCCAGCGCTTGTACGTCGAGTTGCAGGCACGTGGCCATGAACTGTCGGTCGAATTCGATATCAACGATGCAGTCAGCGAACAGGCCGTTGAACTGTTCCAACCTGAGCTGATCCTCGCGCCGTTTCTGAAACGCGCGATACCCGAGTCGATCTGGCGTAAACAGGTATGCCTGATAGTGCATCCCGGCATCAAGGGTGATCGTGGTCCGTCTGCACTGGACTGGGCCATCCTGAACCGCGAGACACGCTGGGGTGTGACCGTACTGCAGGCCAATGCCGACATGGATGCGGGTGACATCTGGGCCAGCAGTGAATTCGATATGCGTGACGCGACCAAGGCCAGCCTGTACCGCAACGAGGTCACAGAGGCAGCGATGCGTGCGGTAGTGCTTGCGGTCCAGCGTTTTGAGCAGGGTGGATACACCCCGCAAGCCCTGCACGATATCCAGCACAGCCTGCATGGGCGACTGCGGCCGTTGGTGCAGCAATCGAACCGTCATATCGACTGGCAACACGACACTAGCGCCACCGTGTTACGCAAGATACGCAGCGGCGATGGCTTCCCCGGCGTGCGTGACTGCCTGTTCGGGCGCGAGCTGTTTCTGTACGACGCGCGGCCGGAACACACCTTGTGCGGACGACCCGGTGACCTGATTGCGCGCTGTGGCGGCGCGGTCTGCCGGGCGACCACCGATGGCGCGGTATGGATCGGTCACTTGCGCGACAATCAGGCGGCGCATCCATTCAAGTTGCCAGCCACGCGACTGCTTGGTGACAGGGTCAGCGCATTACCGGAACTCAGCCCGGGGCCACGTAGCGGTTATCGTGACATCTGGTATGAACAACACGGCGATGTCGGTTACCTGCATTTTCCTTTCTATAACGGCGCCATGAGTACGCAACAATGCGAACGACTGCGTCAGGCCTACATCGATGCGAAACAGCGCCCCACCCGTGTGATCGTACTCATGGGCGGACCCGATTACTGGTGTAATGGCATGCACCTGAACCTGATCGAGGCCGCCGACAGTGCCGCCGATGAATCCTGGCGTAACATCAACGCCATCGATGACCTCGCACTGGAGATTATCAACACCGACACGCAACTGACCATCGCGGCGCTGCAGGGTAACGCCGGTGCCGGGGGTATGTTCCTGGCCCGCGCCGCCGACCAGGTCTGGGCACGCCAGGGTGTGGTCCTTAATCCGCACTACAAGGATATGGGCAACCTGTACGGCTCTGAATACTGGACCTATCTGTTACCGCGTTTTGCCGGGCAGGAAAAAGCAGAGCGCATCAGCAGCGCACGCCTGCCGATGGGCACAGACGAGGCGCTGTCGCTGGGCCTGCTGGATGCCGCCTATGCAACTGATGTTGACGAGTTTGTACAGCTCACACAGCAACGCGCTACGTCCCTGGCCGCGGCCGATAATTTTGAAACACACACACATCAGAAACGTCAGCAGCGACAGGCTGACGAGCAGCACAAACCCCTGGCGCACTACCGGCAGCAGGAACTGGAACGCATGCGCGTCAACTTTTACGGCTTTGATCCCAGTTACCATGTGGCGCGTTACAATTTTGTCTACAAGATATCACGCTCGCGCACACCCCTGACCATCGCAAGCCACCGTCGAACCGATACCCCCCTGCGGAGGGCGATATGACTACACAAGCAACCATCCTGGTCGTTGATGACGAGGTACGCAGCCTGGAGACGATACAACGTATCCTGGAAGATGATTTCGATGTCAAAACCGCATCCACGATCAGCGAGGCCGAACAGATACTGCAACGCGAATGGGTGCAGATCATCGTCTGTGACCAGCGCATGCCGGAAATGACCGGTGTCGAATTCCTGAAGCGGGTACGTGAACAGTGGCCCGACCTGATACGCATGATCATTTCCGGTTATACCGACTCTGAGGACATAATCAGCGCGGTCAATGAAGCCGGCATCTATCAATACATTACCAAGCCCTGGCATCCCGACCATCTGATCATCACCCTGAACAATGCCGCACGCATGTTCGAGCTGCAACGCCAGAACGAGGCACTGTCGGTCGAACTGAAAAAGACACCTGGGCAGCTCGAACAATCGATGAACCGTAAAAGCATCGAGCTGCGGGAAAACTACCAGTGTGATGACGGCATGGTACGCACGCCGGACAGTTGCATGAATGCGGTTTGCACAAAGATCAGGCGCATCGCACCCTATCATGTGTCCGTGTTGTTAAGCGGCGAATCAGGTACCGGCAAGGAGCTGGCCGCGCGCGCACTGCACTACAACAGTTTGCGTTGGAACAAACCCTTCATTGCCGAAAACTGTGGCGCACTGCCTGATGAACTGCTCGAGAGCGAACTGTTTGGCTACAAGCGTGGCGCGTTTACCGGCGCCGTCGAGGACCGCGTCGGCCTGTTCGAGCGCGCCAATGGCGGTACCGTGTTTCTCGACGAGATCGGTGATGTGTCGCCGGCGTTCCAGGTCAAGTTGCTACGTGTGCTGCAGGAAGGTGAAATCCGCCCACTGGGTAGCGGCCGTACCCGCCAGGTCGATGTACGGATCGTCGCCGCGACCAACAAGGACCTCGAGGCCGAAGTACATGCCGGCCGTTTTCGCGAGGACCTGTACTACCGGCTGGCCACGGTGAGCCTGGACCTGCCACCGTTACGTGAACACCCGGAGGATATCCCGTTACTGGCCAACACCCTGTTACAGGACGCGATCAATGATCTTGGCAAACAGGTTCAGGGGTTCAGCGCCGAGGCGCTGGCCTGTATGCAGTCCTATCACTGGCCGGGCAATGTGCGTGAGCTGCAAAACGAGGTGCACTGCATGCTGGTGATGGGCAATGAGGATATGCTCGGCGCCGAGTTGTTGACCCCGCGCATCCTGCGCTCGCTGTCTCCGGATGGACTTTCCTGCGAGGAAGATATCGATACACCGCTGGGCTCGCTGAAGGACCGGGTCGAGTCGCTGGAATCCAGCATCCTGCGCGAGACCCTGATCAGGCACCGCTGGAACAAGAGCAGTGCCGCCAGGGAACTGGGCCTGTCGCGCGTGGGCCTGCGCAGCAAGCTCGAGCGCTATGGTCTGGAAAAAGTCGAACAGCTGAACACCGGAGCCCAGGATGCCTACCGTTAAGAAATCCGCCGGCAAGCCCCTGGATGAGACCACCGCCAGCCTGATCGACCGCGCGGGCGTGACCGAGTCCCTGCAACTGGCCCCGTCTACCGAGAGCGTGTGGATCGACGTGATCCGCAAGATGGACTCGGTGTATGCCGACCTGGTGCGCTACCAGGTCGAGCTGGAAGAAAAAAACACGGCACTGGAGCAGGCCGACCAGTTCATCAACAGTATACTGTCGGCGATGACCGATGTACTGATCGCCTGTGATACCAAGGGCAGGATCCTGCAGATCAATGCCGCGCTGGAAAAACTGACCGGCAAACCGGCAGCGTCGTTTATCGATCAACCGATCGAACAGATGTTTGCCGTGGATTCGAAAATAAAAATGGAGGCCTGTCAGCAAATACCGGAAAACGAGTTCCTGATCGATTATGAGGTTAACATCCTGTGTGCGGATGGCTCGAGCACCCCACTGGCGATGAACTGTTCATCACGCTATGACCATATGGGTACAATGGTCGGTATGGTATTGATCGGGCGCCCGGTCGGTGAACTGCGCCACGCCTATGATGACCTGAATCGCGCGCATATCAAACTGCAGCAGACCCAGCAACAACTGGTGCATTCCGAAAAAATGGCATCGCTGGGCCGGTTGGTGGCCGGTGTTGCACATGAGTTGAACAACCCGATCAGTGTCGTGTTCGGCAATATGCATGCATTGCAACGCTACGGTAGCCGCATGACCGAATACCTGCACGAAGTGGATGCGCATCATGTTAGCGCTGAACTGGCGCAATTGCGCAGTGAACTGAAAATCGACCGTATCATCGATGATATGCAACCACTGATCGAGGGTACACTGGAGGCCTCCGAACGCGTCAGTGATATCGTCCAGGACCTGCGCCGTTATTCCGGTGCACAGGCAGAAGGCATCAGTGAATTCGATCTTTCGGCGGTGATCATCAAGGCGGTCGAGTGGGTGACCCGAGCCAGCCGCATCAAACCGCAGGTCGAGTACGAACTGCCGCAACAATTGCTGATCGAGGGACGCAAGGGCCAGGTACACCAGATCCTGGTCAACCTGGTACAGAATGCGCTGGATGCGATGCAGGATCAGGCCAGCCCGCAACTGAGCCTGCATTGTCAGACCAGCGGTGATCGTATCCGGGTCGAGGTTATCGACCAGGGCCCGGGCATTCCGGAAAGCGACCTGCCGCATATCTTTGATCCGTTCTTCACCAGCAAGCCGGTCGGTCAGGGCACCGGGCTCGGACTCTATATCAGTTATGGCCTGGCCAGCGATCTCGGTGGTGACCTGCACGCGGAAAACCTGGAGCAGGGCGGCGTGAAATTTACCCTGACGCTACCCGTGTCAATGAACCAGAAATTATCGGGGACAGGCTGATGGCCCAGCACAGGGACAGTAAACTGAACCTGTTATGGCTGCAGTCCGGCGGTTGTGGTGGCTGCACGCTGTCGTTGCTCGGCGCCGAGTCACCGGACCTGTTGACCACATTCGACAGCGCGGGCATCAGGCTGTTATGGCACCCGAGTCTGAGCGAGCAAAGCGCATCCGGCCTGCATGAACTGTTGCAGCAGATTATTAATGGCGATATCCGACTCGATCTGTTTTGCCTCGAAGGTTCGGTCATCCAGGGTCCTGACGGCAGCGGCCTGTTCCACCGCCTTTCCGGTAGCGATCGCCCGATGCGTGACTGGATACATGATCTGTCAAAAGTCGCCCATTACTCGATCGCGATCGGCAGTTGCGCGGCATTCGGCGGTATCACATCAGGCGGCGGCAACCCGAGCGAGGCCTGTGGCCTGCAGTTTGAAAACAGCGTGCCTGGTGGCCTGCTGGGTGAATCTTTCAATGCTATCGAAGGTCTGCCGGTGATCAACATCGCCGGTTGTCCGGTACATCCAAATTGGGTCACAGAGAGCTTGTTACAAATCGCGCACGGCGATATGAACCGGCAGGAGCTGGATGAGTTCAACCGCCCACGCAGTTACACCGATCATCTGGTGCATCATGCCTGCCCACGTAATGAATTTTATGAATTCAAGGCCAGTGCGGCGAAGCCCTCCGATCTAGGCTGCCTGATGGAAAATATGGGCTGTCTCGGTACGCAGGCACATGCCGATTGCAATATCCGCCCGTGGAATGGTGAAGGGTCCTGCATCCGCGGCGGCTATGCCTGTATCAACTGCACCCAGCCCGGATTCCAGGAACCCGACTACAGTTTTACCACAACGCAGAAGATTGCCGGCATCCCGGTCGGCCTACCGACCGATATGCCCAAGGCCTGGTTTATTGCACTGGCATCACTGTCCAAGGCGGCGACGCCGAAACGCCTGCGCGAAAATGCACACGCCGACCATATCCTGGTTACCCCGGGCAACAGGGACAAGGATAAATGAGCCGTCGCATCATCGGTCCGTTCAATCGCGTTGAAGGTGATCTCGAGGTACAAATCGAGTTCAGCGACGCAAAGGTCAGCAAGGCCTGGGTGGTTTCACCGCTGTACCGTGGCTTTGAGCAGATGTTGCACGGCAAGGACCCGATGGATGCACTGGTCTATGTCCCGCGTATCTGCGGGATCTGTTCGGTTGCACAATCTGTGGCCGCGGCCCGTGCGATTGCCCATGCCCAAGGCGTAGACATGCCAGCCAATGGTGAGCTGGCCACCAACCTGGTTCTGGCGACCGAGAATCTCGCGGACCATCTGACTCACTTCTACCTGTTCTTCATGCCGGACTTTGCCCGTGAAACCTATGCCAACGAAGACTGGTTTACAGATGCACAGCAACGCTTCAAGGCGGTGGAAGGCAGTGCGGCACGTGAGGTATTGCCGGCGCGCGCCGAGTTCATGCATCTGATGGGACTACTGGCCGGCAAGTGGCCACACAGCCTGGCCTTACAACCGGGCGGCACCAGCCGTTCACTGGAGACACAGGAAAAGGCCAGGATCAGCAGCATTCTGTACAGCTTCAGGCAGTTTCTGGAACAGGTGCTGTTCGGCGATATGCTCGAGAACGTGATCGCGCTGGACTCGGTCGCGGCACTGGACGACTGGGTCACACAGGCGGCACCGGCGAGCAGCGACTTTCGGCATTTCCTGCATATCGCACAGGCGCTGGAGCTGCAATCACTCGGTCGCGGGACCGACCGTTTCATGAGTTACGGCGTCTATGCACTCGAGGGCAAACCACTGTTTGCGGCCGGCACCTGGGACGGTGACGCCGGTGAACTCGACCAGGCCGTGATACGCGAGGATATCAGTCATAGCTGGATGCACCACCAGGCCGAAGCCAAACACCCGTATGACGGTGTGACCCAGCCATCCGCCGATCAGGCTGACGCCTATACCTGGTGCAAGGCACCGCGCCTGGATGGCCAGGTCATGGAGGTCGGTGCACTGGCACGCCAGGTGGTCAATGGCCACCCGTTGATACGCGACCTGGTGGCACAATCAGGCGGCAATGTACGCAACCGCGTCATTGCGAGACTGCTGGAGATTGCGCTGGTCGTCGTGGAAATGGAGCAATGGACCAGCCGGATCCGACCGCGCGAACCGTTCTGTACCCATGCGGCCCTGCCGGATGAGGCACAGGGTTACGGCATGATCGAGGCGGCACGCGGCAGCCTGGGACACTGGATGCGCCTGAAGAAAGGCCGCATCCTGAACTATCAGATTATTGCGCCGACCACCTGGAACTTCTCACCGCGCGATGCCGGTGGCACGCCCGGTGCGCTGGAACAGGCCCTTATCGGTGCACCATTGCGTGATGGCGAGCAAGACCCCGTGTCTGTGCAGCACATCGTGCGCTCGTTTGATCCCTGCATGGTTTGTACGGTGCACTGATGGTCGGCGAAAGCATCCGCGTTACCGGGATTGTACAGGGTGTCGGCTTTCGCCCGACGGTATGGCGCCTGGCCAGAGACTGCGGCATCGTCGGGCGAGTCTGGAACGACACCGAAGGTGTATTG
>CAMYJU010000010.1:38086-107961 GCA_947258795.1 uncultured Gammaproteobacteria bacterium
GCAGATCATACGTACACCGCTGGAACTACAGCCTCCCGAGGGTTTCCGGATTACACACAGTCGCGAGGGCAAGGTGCATACAGCCGTTGCGGCCGACGCGGCTGTCTGTCCTGCATGCCTGACCGAGGTGTTCGATCCACATAACCGTCGCTATCGTTACCCGTTCACCAACTGCACCCACTGTGGACCACGGCTTTCCATCATCAGGGCCATACCCTATGACCGGCGCAACACCAGCATGTCGGCCTTCCCGATGTGCCCGACCTGCCACACAGAATATGACGACCCGGCAGACCGGCGCTTTCATGCACAACCCAATGCCTGTCCGGATTGTGGACCCGCAATCCGGATTGAAAACCACGATCACAGACGTGTCTATAGTGACCAGCATATCGATGATATCGCACTGGCCGCAGACCTGATCCGCGACGGTCATATACTGGCCATCAAGGGTATAGGCGGATTTCACCTGGCCTGTGACGCCACCAACAATGATGTTGTCAGCCGCCTGCGAAAACGCAAACAGCGCTACCACAAACCTTTTGCGTTGATGGCAAAAGATGTGGCGTTGATACGTCAGTATGCACAAGTCAGTGACAAGGAGCAGGCGCTGCTGACAGATAAGGCCGCCCCAATCGTTTTACTGAACATGCTACTACAGGGTGGCCTTGCCGATGATGTTGCACCGGATCAGGACCAGCTGGGTTTTATGTTGCCGTATACACCATTGCATGCATTACTGTTACAGGAACTTGATTTCCCGGTAGTGATGACATCGGGCAACCGTAGTGACGAGGCGCAATGTATCAGTAATAAGCAGGCAAGAACGCAATTGGCTGGTATTACCGATTATTTCGTTTTTCACAATCGCGATATCCTTGATCGCGTTGACGATTCAGTCGTACGTGTTGTTCACAAACAGCCGCAGATGCTACGTCGCGCCCGCGGTTATGCGCCATCGCCATTACAACTGCCCGAGGGCTTTGAACACACACCGGTCGTGCTGGCCATGGGCGCCGAGCTGAAAAACACTTTTTGTCTGGTCTGTGACGGCAAGGCCCTGTTATCACAGCACCAGGGCGACCTCGAGGATGCCTCGGTGTTCGATGACTATCGGCACAACATCAAACACTATCAGCAACTGTTTGACAGCCAACCGGAGATCATTGCGATAGACCGGCATCCGGACTATCTCTCTACCAAACTCGGTATCGAGATCGCCTCGGAACAGCAACTGCAGCTGGTCGACGTACAGCATCACCACGCACATATTGCCGCCTGCATGGCCGAACATGGCATGCCGCTGTCGAGCGGGCCGGTACTGGGTATCGCACTGGACGGCCTCGGCTATGGTGATCATGGACAATTATGGGGTGGCGAGTTTTTGCTGGCCGACTATCACGGCTATCAACGCCTGGCCTGCTTTCAGCCGGTGGCGCTGCCCGGCGGCAACAAGGCCATGTACGAACCCTGGCGCAATACCTTTGCCCACCTGAACCATGCCCTGGGTTGGCAGGAGATCGAGCAACACTATCCACGACTGGAATTTACCCGCTTCATGCAACAGCAGCCAGTCGACAACTTACTCACCATGATCAACAAGGGTATCAACAGTCCGACTGCCTCCTCTGCTGGTCGTCTGTTTGATGCTATGGCGGCACTGCTGGGCTTTTGTCGTGAGTCGGTCAGTTATGAAGGCCAGGCGGCGATGCGTCTGGAAGTGGCTGCCCGAAAGAACCTTGCCAATGCCAATAGCTATGATTTCGATATTGGACTTACCTCAACCAGGTCTATGCAGATCATTAACTGGCAGCTGATGTGGCGGCAGATACTGGATGACATGGCCGCTGGTATCCAGGTGGATGTTATCGCGGGCTGCTTCCATAAAACCCTGGTGCAGGTGATCGTCGATATGATCAAACGGCTGCGCGCTGAACATGATTTTTCCTGTGTTGTCCTCAGCGGTGGCGTGATCCAAAATAAGTTGCTGTTAACACATCTACTCAACGACCTGGCCAAGCTGCCCGTTTCAGTATTAACACCTGAGCAGCTGCCCGCCAATGACGGTGGCATCGCGCTGGGCCAGGCAGTGATTGCGATAGCACGCTCATAGTCGGCTGTATACAAGATATTTGCGATATTCGCGGAGTATGCTAGTCTGTTGCCCAGTGCAGTAGGGTGCATCTGGGTCCGCGGAAAGGGGATGATCCCCACCTACTCTGAAATACACAATTTGATCCTTCTTTCTACCTGTATCGCGGCCAACGGGACTAAAAGAGAGGAGGATTTCCATGAAATCTCTACCTGACAAGCCCGATCTCGAGTTTCTGAAAAAAGAAGCAAAATCCCTGCGCAACAGCCATCGGCAAGGCGATGTGTCCTGCTGTGAGATATTGCGAAAATATGATACGTCTTACCAGGCAAAATCAGACACGGAAATACTGACGAAAAAATTCTCGATCAATGATGCGCAACGCATTATCGCGCGTGAATATGGTTACACCAGCTGGGCAATCTTAAAACGCTATATAGAGACCTTGGAATTTCCGGATTATCACCAGGTATCCGACAGGCGTGCCTACCATCGAACTATTACCGACTCATATGATGAACGCAGCAAGAACTACGATAACAGTCAATGGCATCGCAAGGTTGCAATCAAAACCGTGGATTTATGTCCGCCTGAGTCCGGCGACCGGGTTCTGGACATTGCCACCGGCACCGGCACGATCGCATTTTATGCCGCCAAACTGGTCGGCCCCGGAGGACATGTCACCGGCATTGATATTTCCAAAGGCATGCTGAATAAGTGCAGGGAAAAGGCTGAACAATTATCTTCTGACAAGCTTGAGTTTATATACGCAGATGCGGAGCACCTGGATTTTGCGCCAAACAGCTTTGACCGTATCTACTGCAGTTCGGCGTTTTTCTGGATGAGCCACCCGCTGGCTACCCTTCGCCACTGGTTCGAATTACTCAGCCCGGGTGGTTACGTGGGTTTTAACGCAACCCCGTCAACTTCTTTTTTCTGGGGACATGGTGCACGCAACGCACTGTCCAAACACGGAATCAAATATAACTGTAATATCCCGGCCGGTGACCCCGACAATGCCAGGGAACTGCTGGAACTGGCCGGTTTTACCGGATTCCAGTTACATGAAGTTGAATATGGCTATTTTATGGCGCTTAAAGATGCCAAAGGGCCGGTACTGACACTGCAAAACTATGCACCGGGACAACACCCTCATCCCCTGGAGAACGTTCCGGAAGAAACCATGCGACTGGTACAAAAGGACTATGAGACAGAAATCGACAAGCGCGCCACCAATAAAGGGGTATGGCACGACATGACACAGTATTACATATATGGCAAAAAGCCCTGAGGCATGGCCAGGGTTAGACTGAACAGTAAACTGTAGTAACGCACATTGGCCGGTGCAGTTGTATTATACTAAGCAAACGTTGGTATATATACCGACTGTACCGGCCATTTCGTGAGAATACTGACTACTACATTAGGAATCATCCATGCCTGAAGACATACCCAAGGCGGTTATTATCCTGTTATGGTTACTAACCGGTGTGATTATATTTGGTTGGCTGCTAATGGAATATGCCACGCTGGTTTCGATCATTTTTGCAGTCGTGTTTTTCGGCCTGCCTGTACTGGTCTATTCCAGACTGTCCAATAGAAGCGAATAACCTCTCACGCCCGGGATAAAGCGTCATGCTTACGGTATTTCTGGTAAACAGCCTGATTATCGCAGTCGCGGTACTGATCCATTATGAGTTTCTGTTCCGCATTTCTGCGCTAATCCCGAAGATGCGTATCAAGCATCGCTTCAGGATCGTGATCGGTGTTTTCAGTGCGCTGATCGCGCACAACCTGGAGATATTGCTATTTGCTGCTGCCTACTACCTGTTACCGGGATACGAAAACTGGGGATCTTTACAGGGTAGCTTTAACGGATCATTCACCGATTGCATTTATTTTTCCTACACAACATTCACGACACTGGGTGTGGGCGATATCACCCCGCATGGCCAGATCAGGCACCTGGTCGGGCTGGAATCACTGACCGGGCTGTTGTTGATTACCTGGACCGCTTCATTCCTGTTTTTTGAGATGCAACGGCACTGGAACAAGGCTTAGTACGACAAATCATACTAATGACCTGTACCGCCCATACAGATGTTATAATTAAACAAATGACAGGTGCGGAAGGTAGCAGATATGGCAACTCATATTATGATTAACGGCAAGGAATACACCAATCCATTCGCGAAAGTCCTGCTTGCGATTGCGTTTATTCTGGTTGCGGCGGTGATAACAGCCGTGATCGTGTTCGTGGTATTACCTCTGATCGGCATTGCTGTGACCCTGTCATTCGGCTTTGTCGCCATTTTTATGATCGCGTCGATAGCCGGTTTCACTGCACTGGTTTTTGCAACACTGGTATTCGGCTGGCTTTTCGGGCCCTCGGTTTTCCGTTTCGAGATACAACGACATCGTAAACCCAGGCCGTAGATGCAGGTGGAGTCCGGATTTTAGTATAGATAACAGCAAGTTAAGTGTCGGCATGTTTGCCAAGGCAGGCGCTTTGAATGTATACTACTGTACCATCTGTGATCTTCTGACACACACCCCCTCTTGATCTGACGCAATGTTGTCTTGAGATATAAATGCTTAAATATAATACCGAATTCATATAATATGTTCCTCGATCAGGAACATAAATAACCAGAAGGGATACGGTATGTCTATTTTTCATCTCAATCTTTTTAATTCTGCCGCTTCATTCATAATCATGGGCATGTTCGTCGCACCGGTTTATGCCGATGACGTCGAGGATTCGGTCAAGGAAGCAATGGAGTATTACAAGAAAGGTGAATTCAAGGAGGCCGCTGACAACCTGAAATATGCAACCCAGCTGATCCAGCAAAAACGCGGTAACGACCTGGCCTCGATTTTACCCGGTCCCCTGAAAGGCTGGAAGGCAGAAGATGCCAGCTCACAGGCGGCAGAGGCCGCGATGTTTGGCGGTGGTATTGCCGCTGAACGAGAGTACCTGAAGGGTAAAAGCCGCGTAAGGATACAGGTACTGACCGACTCACCTATGATGCAAAGCATGATGATGATGTTTTCCAACCCGATGTTTGCAACAGCGGATGGCGGCAAGCTGGAGCGCATCGCCGGCCAGAAGGCCATCGTCAAACATGACAACAAAAGCGGTGATGGTGAAATCAGTATTGTCGTAGCCAACCGTTTCCTGGTACAGATCGAGGGCCAGGAAGTATCCAGGGATGACCTGAAGGCCTACGCCAAGGCGATTGATTACAAGAAGCTGAAGGCCATGCCCTGAGCCGCGCTACCTGGTCAGGAAACCAGAGATTGAATCAGCACACAATCTTTCTGCCGTTACTGGCACAGGTGTTGTTGACCATCATCGTCTGGTTCTGGATGTATAAAACCAGGATAGGCGAGATGATCAAACATAAAATCAGCGCTCAGCAACTGGCCAGTACAAACGATGCCGCCAGGCTGCTGAAAAACGTGGCCCTCCCCTCAGAAAATCTCTGTAATCTGTTTGAGGTGCCGGTCCTGTTTTACGCAGCCATACTGACCCTGTATACAACCGGCATGGCCAATGAACTGTACCTGGTGCTGGCTTCAGGCTATGTTGTCCTGCGCTATATCCACAGTTTTATCCATATCACCTACAATAATGTCTTGCACCGCTTTACAGCCTATGTCGTCAGCACATTACTGCTGTGGTCTGTATGGATCATGATTGGTATCGATATAATTCAGCACAGGCTATGAATAACGCGCAAACCGTAAAAGTATGGGACATCCTGGTTCGATTGTTTCACTGGTCTCTGGTCGTCTCTTTCATTATTGCCTATTTCACCGATGATGAGGGAAATATCTGGCATATCTATTCCGGCTATACGGTACTCGGCCTGATCCTGTTCAGGGTGTTGTGGGGTTTGATCGGAACACGTTATGCCCGCTTCAGTCACTTTGTCTATTCGCCTGCTACTGTATTCCGCTACCTCCGCTCACTACTCGGCCCGGAACCCAAACACTACACCGGCCATAATCCGGCCGGCGGCTGGATGGTGATTGCGTTGTTAATCAGTTT
This sequence comes from uncultured Gammaproteobacteria bacterium, assembly GCA_947258795.1. Taxonomy (GTDB): domain Bacteria; phylum Pseudomonadota; class Gammaproteobacteria; order DRJJ01; family DRJJ01; genus DRJJ01. The sequence goes on from CAMYJU010000010.1 coordinate 44,233, forward strand.
GTTTGTGGTCACACTAAGCGGTCTGAAGGTCTACGCGATAGAGGAAGGCAAAGGGCCGTTTGCTGACAATCAACATGAAATCACCCTGATCGCCCGTGCGCATGCTGACGAAGATGAACTTGAAGCAGAGAAACATGAGCACGATGAATCCGAAGAGGAGTTCTGGGAGGAGATTCACGAAACATCGACCAATTTCACGCTTATTCTGATATTCCTGCATATTGCCGGAGTGATCGTCGCCAGCCGCCTTCATCATGAGAACCTGGTCAAGGCGATGTTTACGGGCAGAAAGCAGAGGTCAGATAATAGATCACAGATTCCAGAAAAATAAATTCTGATAGTCCATAAGGCACACTAAACAAACAGACTAAGTGCAAATGCCCCTTGATATTGTCATTCCGGAAAGTCCGCAGCACTTGTCCGGAATCCATTGCTACTCTGTGGATTCCCGCTACAGCCTGTCCTCGCGAAGGCGGGGACGGGAATGACTTAATCAGTTAATTCGTCTCATGTACTGTTATCATTGGTGCAATGCACGTTGTTTATTGCACCCTACTCGGTAAAATACCACCCTACCCTGTAATATTTAATACTCCATGACTGACAAACAACACAGCATCATGATCGTAACCGGTGAGGCATCAGGCGATTTACTCGCTGCCAGCGTGATTGACGCACTGAAGTCCGATCATCCGGATTATCATTATTGCGGCCTGGGTGGCGCTGCACTTGCGGCTACCGGCGCCGAAATGCTGGGCAATATCGAAGACCTGGCGGTGATGGGTATCTGGGAGGTACTGCTGAATTACCGCAAGATCAAGCGTGTGCTGAAATATCTCGAGGCGGAACTTGCGTCACGCAAACCCGACCTGCTGATCCTGGTCGATTATGTCGAATTCAATCTGAAGCTGGCCAGAACAGCGAAGCAGCTGGGCATCAAAGTACTGTTTTTTGTCAGCCCACAAGTCTGGGCCTGGCGCGCCGGTCGCGTTAAAAAAATCGGTGAATACATAGACATGATGGCTGTACTGTTCCCGTTCGAGGTAAGAATCTACCAGCAAAACAATATACCGGTCAGTTATGTCGGTCATCCGATGATCGAACGGGTCAAACCGGTCTACAGTCCCGAACAGGCCCGGGATCAGTTTGGCCTGAGTGACAATCACCCGGTGATTGGCCTGTTTCCGGGCAGCCGTAAGTCCGAGATCAAATACAATCTGCCGGGTATGCTGGAATCCGCGATCGAGCTGAAAAAGCGCTACCCGGACGCGCAATTTCTGTTACCAGTTGCCAGCAACCTGGGCGATGAACCGATATGCAGCTATATGACCGGCAACGAACCGGACATCAGGATGGTGTCAGGTTACCCCTACGACATCATACAGCTCAGTGACGTGATTCTGTCCGCCTCGGGCACAGCCAATCTCGAGATTGCCCTGCTCGGCAAACCGATGGTGGTCTATCATCGCATTGCCGCGCTGAGCTATTTTATTATCAGTCGCCTGGTCACGATCAACCTGTTCAGCCTGGTCAACATCATTGCCGAAAGGAAAATAGTGAAAGAGCTGATTCAAAAGGACGCGACACCTCGCAATGCAATTACTGAAATCTGCAAAATACTCGACGATGGATCTTACCGGCAGACCATGGTCGATGATCTGGCCGAGGTGAAACACCGAATGGGTAGCGGTGGCGCCGCCAATAATGTCGCGAAACTGGCCGGGCAATTACTGCAGCAGCCATAGCCGAACATCGTTACTATCCATAAGGAGAATCGCTTTCTTACCCGATTTAATTTGTTGTTGACACGTCCATAATTTACTGTCATTGTCGGAACCATGTTTACAGCCAACACCACATGCAAGTCCGTACACTTCCTACGTATGCCGCTGCGCATTACACGCTGGAACACTGTGGCCTGGGGGATGGAATAGTACTGTAAACCTGAACCGTTTAATCTAAAGGCCACAGATTCGAACAGAACTGTGGCCTTTTTTATTGTCTGTATGAAAGGAGGCATTACCATGAAAAGCAACACAACCCGAATATTACTGGCCGGCACCCTGTTCATCGCTGCGTTTGTTACCGGCTGTGCAGGCCTGATGCTGGGCAAGGCCGCCTACACCGGCTACGTAGAGTCTGCCGATGGTAGTAGAATTCACTATTCAGTTTCCGGCAAGGGTGATGTTGCACTGGTATTTGTCCATTGCTGGACCTGTAATGACAGTTTCTGGAATAAACAGGCCGGCTATTTCTCTGACCGATATCGCGTGGTAACACTGGACCTGGCCGGACATGGCAAGTCCGGCAGCACCCGCAAACGTTACACCATGGAGGCCTTTGGTCAGGATGTTACCGCCGTGGTGAACAAGCTGGGTCTGGACAAAGTAGTACTTATCGGTCACTCAATGGGCGGCCCGGTTATTTTGAATGCCGCACAGGATCTCGGTGAACGCGTTGTCGGTATCGTCGGTGTCGATACCTTCTATACGCCATTTGTTTACCCGAAAACAAAAGAACAGATCGATGCGTTTATAAAACCATTCAGGGATGATTTTTCCAATGCCTCTACAGGCATGGTCAAATCCATGTTTCCACCGCAGGCTGACCCTGAGCTGATAAAGGACATGGTTGCTTACTTTGCCAAGTCTGATCGTGAAGTCGGCCTGAGTGCCATGAATGAAATCTTTACCTGGAGCGCCATACATCGCTCAGCAGCACTGAACAGGTATGCTGATAAATTACGTAATATCAACGCTGATCCTGAAACCAGAAATAATCCTGCGAATCCGGGTGTGGTGCTGATTTCGGGCGCCGGGCACTTTGTCGCACAGGAAAAACCTGATATGTTTAATCAGGCCCTTATAAATATACTGGATGATTACGGACTATAACCCAGACACAGCCCTGCTCATCAGGAGCAGGGCTATACTATATAAACGTGAACTCTTGTAAATTAGCTAAGAGGATAGACTAGAGTGATATGACAGAATAGTCATGAGCATGACTGCTCTCATCTATACTGAAATGAACATGTTAATTACAATAAATAATATTAGTTGCCATTTTAATAAACCAATATCAAGACATACATAATACTTTATGCCAGTCGCTTCAGTACTTGATTAAACATACCGATAGACTAACTTGTAACTTGATAAATCAGCTATATTATCAGGCCATATCCCTTATTATTGCATGGTTAAACGAGGTATACACCTTTGATATATAGATACTTGCGCCTGACCATACTCTGTGCTCTTGCATCTTGTAGTATGACGAAAACAGTATTTGCGGAAGAGACCTATACGCTGGGCGTAGTACCTCAGTTTGATGCACGGCGTATCGTCAATATCTGGCAGCCTATCCTAAATGAAATACATCAGAAAACCGGAATACGACTTGTACTGAAAACATCTCCCAGTATACCTGAATTTGAAAATCAGTTTAATGCTGGTGAGTTCGATTTTGCATACATGAACCCCTATCATGCGATCATAGCTAATAAAAATATAGGTTATAGTCCGATACTGCGAGATATTGGTCGCAGTCTTTATGGCATTATTGTTATAAGGAAAGACAGCTCTATACAGACCGTAAATGAACTAGACGGAAAAACCATCGCTTTTCCTGCACCGAATGCACTTGGTGCAGCATTAATACCTCGATCTGAATTCGCAAAAAAATATAATATTAAAATCCATGAACTGTACGTAAAAAGTCATGGTTCCGTGTATCTGAATGTTGCCTTGGGCAAGGCTGTTGCTGGCGGCGGCATCCAGAAAACCCTGTCACAACAGCCTGAATCTTTGCGATCTCAACTACGAATTCTGTATAAAACCTCAAAAGTACCACCGCATCCAATAGCAGCACATCCTCGTCTAAACAAAATACTGATAGCCAGGATAAAGTCTGCTTTTCTGGAATTGGGGAAAAATGAGAAAGGCAGGCAGCTATTGAATAATATACCGATCAACAACATCGGTGAATCCAGTATTGATGATTATCAGGCACTAAGAAATATGGGGCTGAACGAATTTTATGTCGATGAGCAAGTCAAATGAATCTACATTTAAAATTATTTATTCCGGTCTTCCTGCTGCTGGTTGTTGTATCACTAACGACGCACTATTACTGGTTCTCTGATTATCTAGCTATTGAGACTGAAACACAAAAAGAACAAGAACACAGTTTTGTAGACTTTCTTGGTACAGCATTGACTGCAGACCTGCTGAACAATGACTTTGCAAAAACAAATACAACACTGGACAGTGTACTTAATAAACGTGAACACTGGCATGCTATCACTCTATATGATAGTGACCGCAATAAAATCTACCCTCTGATACCAGCAGAACCTCCAAAAGATATCAAGCTAGATACACTGGAGCATGCCATCATATTTGATGGTAAACCTATCGCTCACCTAATTGCCTCGATCGACATCACCGCCTTAAGTGCAAACAGGATAGATCATATTAATTACCTCGAAAAACTATTATTATTTACGCTATTGTTGGCAGCAATATTATCGACAATGCTACAGGATCAATTGATCAGACGGCCTTTACGACGACTTGCCGCCTTTGCAAACGATATCGCACACGGTAAGTACGATTCTGCCATGGAATATCGATCACGCGACATTATCGGTAATCTTGTGATTGCATTCAACACTATGCGCAATCAGATAAAACAACGTGAAGCCGAATTGATCGAAAGCCAACAACGTAATGAGGCCGTAATTGAGAATGCAGTCGATGGAATTATATCTATTGGTGCGCGTGGTGAAATCATAAGCTTTAACCCTGCTGCAGAAAATATATTTGGGTACAAGCATAGCGAAGTGGCCGGTGAAAATGTAAAAAAACTTATGCCTCAACCATACAAAAGAGAACATGATGGCTATTTATATAATTACCTGACCACCGGTAAGAAAAAAATTATTGGTATCGGACGAGAGGTTAAAGGACTCCGGAAAGACGGTACTACATTTCCTCTAGAACTAGCTGTTAGTGAAATCAATCTTGCAGACAAACGCATGTTTATTGGTATTACGCGAGACATAACCGAAAGAAAAAAAATCGAGAAGATGAAAACTGAATTTGTATCTACTGTTAGCCATGAACTTCGTACACCTTTAACCTCGATTCGTGGCGCCCTGGGGCTGGTTTTGGGCAAAAGTTCAGACAGTCTCTCTCCGAAGATACGCCGGATGCTGGAAACCGCCAATCGTAATAGTGAGCGACTCACCTTTCTTATCAATGATATTCTTGATCTTGAGAAACTTGAAGCCGGCAAGCTAGATTTCGTGCTTGAATACTTAAACCTGAAAGAACTGGTGAAAAGGGCCATTGATGATAATGAGGGCTATGCACAATCACACAAAGTAGATCTGAATATGGTCTATGAGGCTGACACAAATACAACTGTGTATGTAGATAAACAACGACTGCTACAAGTATTCGCTAACCTGATATCGAATGCAATAAAATACTCTCCAGAAAACGAAAAAGTTGAAATATCAGTAAAGACAAAAAATGGATTTGTTCGTATTTCCGTCATAGATAATGGCCCAGGCATTCCTGACGAGTTTCGCACTCGTATATTCGGTCGATTTGCACAAGCGGATAGTTCCGATACACGAGAAAAAGGTGGAACAGGCCTGGGACTGACAATAACCAAGGCTATTATAGATCAGCTTGGCGGTATCATTGACTATCATAGCGTACAGGGTCATGGCGCCGAGTTTTATATTGAATTACCAATGGTTGAGGAATCAATAGAGAACTTTAGTGTAGATGAATCTCTGCCGAAAGTCCTGATCTGTGAGGACGACCCGGATGTCGCCTATGTACTCGCCAATCTACTGGAGCATGAAGGGCTATCAGGCGATATTGCAGCCACTGCCGAAAATGCTTACGAGCTGTTAAAAAATAATCACTATAGCCTGCTATTACTTGATCTGGTCCTTCCTGACGCGAATGGTCTTGAATTGGTTAGAGAGTTACGTAAAAACGAAGACACCAGGGCATTACCAATTATTATCGTGTCTGGCAGAGCTAATGAAGGGCGCAAGGAATTTAATGGTGATGCCGTTACCGTTGCAAACTGGCTGCAAAAACCTATTGACCGTGACCGCTTGTCACAAGCTATAGCAGATGCCATTAGCGACAGCAAACGGCCACGTATATTACATGTGGAAGATAGTCTTGATGTTATACAAGTCTCACGTGCGCTACTTGAAGAAGACTCTGATTTTGACTACGCTACCTCATTAGCCGAATCCAAACATAAACTTGCTAACAATCAATATGACTTGATTATTATCGATGTATCGCTACCAGACGGCTCAGGTCTCGATCTGCTTGAGTTGATAGATCCAGAATGTCCGGTTGTATTGTTTTCCGGCCAGGAAACAGATGCAGACATTAAAGAGCAGGTCGCCGCGACATTAACCAAATCACGAACCACAAATAACGAACTAATACAAACCGTGAAACGCCTGCTTATTAAATCCAAACAAAAATAAAAGAGTGTACGCTATGAAATTACTTTATGTTGAAGATGAAGCAGATATACGAGAAATTGCAGAATTTGCTTTGGAAGATGAAGGTTTTGATATCGTTTTTTGTGACTCAGGTGAAATGGCGTTACAAAAAGCAGGTGATTTTAAACCTGACCTGGTTCTACTCGACGTGATGATGCCCGGTATGGATGGTCCGACCACCTTACGAGAGCTTAAATTACTACCCGAATTACAGACGACACCGGTGATCTTCCTGACAGCAAAAGTCCAACCCAATGAGATTCAGGATTTCATAGCGCTTGGTGCCATCGGTGTCATTCCAAAACCCTTCGATCCTATGACTTTGGCTGACCAGGTACGTGAATTGCTCAAGAGCGATGCGTGATGGCTACAAACAAGCAAGAAAAATTACATAGACTACAGGAAAAGTATATCGACCAACTTCCTGATAAAGTCGAAAAGATTAACAAATCATGGCAATCAATACTTCAAGGCAATCTGGCTGAGCTGGAGCAACTACAGCTACTTGTGCATACTCTGGCAGGCTCAGCAGGCACGTTCGGATTTCCGGCTATCAGCGACGATGCCAGAAGCATCGAAGAAACTCTAAGAACTTACGACAGCAACATGCAGGTTTCTGAAGTCAAGGCATTAGTCACTAATGCATTGCAGCGAATTGGCAATCATGTTGAACTCGGCCCAGACAAACCACCATCAAAGCTTAAGAAAATCATTACTACACCTGAAATCAATACAACACAGCAGCTGATCTACGTGATAGAAGACGATGAATTACTTGCCAAGGAAATCTCTAGCCAGCTGTCATATTACGATTATAATGTTAAAACTTTTACTGATTCTAACAGTGCCATTGAATCCACCAGGAAAAATGCACCTACCATAATGATTATCGATGTTCATTTGGAAGGCAGCATTATTTCAGGCCCGGAATTCGCATCACTATACAATGAAGTTTCAGATAAACATATACCATCAATCTTTATTTCTTCGCGCGATGACTGGCAGGCTCGTCTCTCAGCAGTAAAAGCTAACGGTTGTGCCTATCTGACAAAGCCGCTGGATTTTAATGAGCTACTGGAACGACTTGATAGACTGACCTATAGACATGAACCTGAACCCTTAAAGGTTCTCATTGTTGACGATATGGTCGTATTGGCTCAACACTACGCGATTGTGTTAACAAATGCCGGCATGAATGTAAAGATAGTGTCAGATGTCAATGAACTTCTCGATGTATTAAGTGACTTCCAGCCAGAGCTTATTCTTATGGATGTTTATATGCCACAATGTACAGGATTTGAAGCAGCAAAAGTTATACGCCAAAAAGATGAATTACTCAGCGTACCTATCGTTTTCCTGTCAACCGAGTCCGATCCTGTAAAACACTTATCAGCGATGAAAATTGGCGGTGACGATTTCCTGCAAAAGCCTATCAATGATGAACATTTGGTGACGGCGGTACGTACGCGCACTGAACGATTTCGCCACTTACGCAGCCTAATGCATAATGACGGGCTAACCGGCTTGTTAAACCATGTCTCTATCAAATCCCAGCTAGAAATGGAAATTTTTCGTACTCGTCGCCAGCGAAAACCACTCAGCTTTGCCATGCTTGACATCGACCACTTCAAACAGGTGAATGATACCTATGGCCATCCCGCAGGTGACCGCGTGATAAAAAGCGTAGCTCGTATGCTGAGTAAACGCATGCGTAAATCAGATCACATTGGTCGATATGGCGGCGAGGAATTTGCGATCATACTGCCAGAGACTGGTATAGAAAATGCCCGTTCAGTGCTTGATGATCTTAGACAGAACTTCTCACAGATAGTACAGCAAAGCAATGAGAACCAGTTCAATTGCACATTTAGTGTAGGTGTAGCAGAAATCTCTCAGCATGACACTGTCGACAGTCTTATCGAAGCCGCTGATACCGCGCTTTATGATGCCAAGCGTTCCGGCAGAGATTGCGTACGTACAAAATAATCGACTCACCTCTGCATATAACTGCCGTTAGCGCCAAATTCTGGCTCATTCCAGGTATACCTGGCGATATATCTATAAACTTTCATCGCCGCTATCTTGTAAACTGCTTATATTGAAATCATAATACAATAATAATGCGCTTTTACTATTCAGTAAATTCACCAGCACCACTGTTCTTATCATTTCCAGTAGAGGTTTAATATGCTATCTTCTAAGTATCTTATTGTCATACTATTCCTTCTAGCACTGACAGCCTGTGATGAATATGTTAGGCCGTCTTCAGGTGGTATTTCGACTCATAGCAGTCAAGGCCATTCCAGTGTTTATTTCACCGATAACGACCGCTACCTAATCAAGCAGTTTTACACCAACAAGAACATACGTCAGAAAAAGCGTTACAAGCCTATGCCGCCCGGCCTGGCCAAGAAAAAACACATGACCCCTGGCCATGCCAAGCAGCTTGAACGCAAGGGCCGCCTGCCGCCCGGACTGGAAAAACGCAAGCTCCACTATAATCTTGAACGCAGCCTGTCACGATTGCCGGATGATTTTGTACGCTTTACCGTTGGCAAGGATGTCGTACTGTTTAACGAACGAACACACGTTATCGCCGATATTGTTTACGATATCGTTCGCTAGCTACCCATGACGAAACAGCGTTACGCGGTTATCGGCAACCCGATAGCCCACAGCAAATCACCACGCATACACGGCCTGTTCGCCGAGCAAACCGGCGAGCCGGTCGTCTACGTGGCCTTACTTGCACCGTTGCATGATTTCGACGGTAGCGTCGATCGCTTTCGCGCGGATGGTGGTATGGGTATGAATGTCACCGTACCGTTCAAACAGGATGCCTGGGCCTATGCCAACCAGCACAGCGAGCGCGCGAGGATAGCCGGAGCGGTAAACACCCTGATTTTCCAAGCCGATGGCAGCTGTCTCGGCGACAACACCGACGGTATCGGCCTGGTCAACGACCTGGTCAATAATCATGGACAAAAACTGGCCGGCGTGCGCATATTGTTACTCGGTGCCGGCGGTGCCGTACGAGGGGTATTACAACCCCTGCTTGAAGCAGGCCCGGCGCAGTTGCTGATTGCGAACCGCACGGTAGAACGCGCCCTCGACCTGGCCGACGCGTTTTCATCATTCGGGCCGGTCAGCGGTTGCGGCCTGGATGAATTGCAGGAACTGGCAGGTGACAGCGGATTTGATCTGGTCATCAACGGCACATCGGCCAGCCTGCAAGGTGAATTGCCGCCGTTACCTGACAACCTGCTGGCAGACCATGCAACAGTGTACGACATGATGTACAGCGCCGAACCCACCGCGTTTGTGGCCTGGGGCAATGCGCATGGTGCCACCCTGTCCCTGGACGGACTGGGCATGCTCGTAGAACAGGCAGCCGAATCGTTTTATTTATGGCGTGGACTACGCCCTGATACCAAACCGGTGATCGCCGCGCTGCGCAAGGAGCTTGCGTGCCAATAGGCGACAGGCTTTCAGGTTACGATTTTTCAGCCAGGTAGCGATCCTTTAACCTGACATAGTGCTGCGCTGCATAATCCAGGTACGCCAGCTCGTCATCACTCAAAGGCCTGACCTTACGCACCGGGCTACCCAGCCACAGATGGCCGCCCTGTAGCCGCTTGCCAGGCCCAACCAGGCTACCAGCACCGAGCAGGACCTTTTCTTCCAGTATCGCACCATCCATGACCACTGCGCCCATACCGATAAGACAATGGTTACCTACCTGACAGCCATGCAAGATGACCTTATGGCCTACTGTCACCCCGTCACCAATCTCCAGTCCATACCCACCCGGCTCGTACCGACTGTCGTGCGTGACATGCAGCACGCTGCCATCCTGAATGTTGGTCTGACTACCAACACTGATCTTTTGCACGTCACCGCGTATGGCCGTATGAGGCCATATTGATACGTCGTCAGCCAGTGTCACATCACCGATCACCACGGCCGTTTCATCGATCAACACGCGCTCGCCGGTTTTGGGATGTATGCCATTAAAGGTTCTGATGCTCATGGGCTCACTCTTCGGGTAAACTGTTACGTTAATTATTATGACTATAGGCGTTTATACATCATCCGCGGCATTGCAGGAAGCGGCGTCTGCACTGGCTCAACAGCTGGAGCTGCCGCCGGCAGATACCGATGCTGCGAGCATGCTGCTCGAACTGACGCCGGAAGATTATGCACCCGGCTTCCGCCTGTCCCTGCGCCTGACTGCCGCAGATGCTCCGGGGCCGGTTGCATGCGACTTTACCAGCGGACGCAATGCCCATCGGCGCCAGCACGGCGGCGGTCGTGGCCAGGCCATCGCCCGCGCGATCGGCATACAGAAAGATCATATCCCGCACGTACTTGATACCACCGCCGGTCTCGGTCGTGATGCCTATGTACTGGCGACACTGGGCTGCGAAGTCACCATGCTGGAGCGCTCTCCGATACTGGCTGCGCTGCTGGAAAATGGCCTGCAACGCGCACTGGATCAGTATCCCGATGACCCCGTTTTCGCACGCATACAACTGCTGCACGCCGATGCCTTTGACTACCTGGACATGCTGCATAAACCAAATCGATATGATGTCATCTATCTGGACCCGATGTACCCGCATCGCGACAAACACGTGCTGGTCAAAAAGGAAATGCAAGTCCTGCAACATTTACTCGGCAGCCATGACGATGCAGCCCGGATACTGGCCGCCGCACTGTCCAAGGCAGGCCGGCGGGTGGTAGTTAAACGCCCGGTGTGGGCACCACCGCTGGACGGCCCGCCACCACGACACCAGATCAAGGGCAAGACTACGCGCTTTGATATCTACCCGACCTGTTAGGTTGGATCGAACCGGCTTTCCGTTTTTATGTCCAAGCTAGACAAGAAGGCTGATATTCGGTACTCCAGGATGCTCAACGTACTGCTCCACTCCACCACTCTGCCAATGCGTCTGCTGCGTATACTAATGCTGAGCGCCGCCGGATACGCATTACTGCACTTGTGGCTGGGGAATGCATCCGACCTGCCATGGCAGCAGTTTACCGGCATCGGCATCGTAGGCAGACACGCCGGAGCACAATTAAAGACCTGGCCGATACAGATCGTCGCCTTCAATGATGTACTGGAGATGTAAACGCAAAACCGACGGACCGCTGAAAGGCAAGCACCTCGAACCGATGCCGGGCTTCGTCGGTTTTGCGTTTGCATGGCTGGCGTTCAGGCCGGATAGTGAGATTTGCCTTGAGTAAGCCATTCCCGCGCAGGCGGGAATCCACGCTCACTATTATATCGATCCCCGACAAAACCTTCGGGGATGACAACACGGCACTTCCTTATCAGCTTATGTCCCCTGTACTACTTCTCCAACAACCGTGGTATTAACATCGCCAGGTTACAGGGCATGGTGCGCAGGTCCAGTTGCTTGATGATTATCTTGTCCCAGGCAGTACGGCAGGCACCGGTCGAACCGGGCAGGCAAAAGATATAGGTACCGTTGGCGACACCGGAAATCGCACGTGACTGGATGGTCGAGGTATCGATTTCCTCATAGGATAGTGCGCGGAACAATTCGCCGAAGCCCTCGATGGTCTTGTCGAGTAAAACACTTACCGCCTCAGGTGTACCGTCGCGCCCGGTTACGCCAGTGCCACCGGTGCTGATTACCGCATCGATGTTCGCATCCGCGATCCATTCCGAGAGCGCCGCACGGATCTGGTAGATATTGTCCGGCACAATGCGTTTGTCCGCGAGCTTGTGGCCGGCCTGCTGCAGGCGTTCGCTTAAGGCGGCGCCGGATTTGTCGTCTGCCTCGGTACGACTGTCGGAGACAGTCAGCACAGCGATGTTTAGCGCCTTGAATTCGGTTGTCATTACATAACCCTCAACTCACAATATCGAGTTCTTGTTGAATATATAACCCCCTCTCCCCCAGGGAGAGGGCCGGGGTGAGGGGGTCATAAGTTTAACGCCCTTACTTTTATCCCCTCATCCTAACCTTCTCCCTGAGGGAGAAGGAATTACATTGTTTCTGTTGCCAGTGTAATCCTCAGTATCAGATTTAAGGAACCAGAACCCTTAATCAAAAGTGTGATAGTTCCATTATACACATGCACTTAAGCTACAATAGCGCCATGAAAAAGCAACGCCCCGACCAGCGCCGCCAGGACCGGCTCTATGCCGGCAACGATCAGGCCCCCGGTGATTTTGTCTTCGACCAGGCCGTGGCGCAGGTATTCGATGACATGATCCAGCGTTCGGTACCCGGTTATGCGCAGACGGTGGCGATGACCGGGCTGCTGGCCGGACATTTCGCCCGACCCGACAGCAATGCCTACGACCTGGGATGTTCGTCGGGCGCAGTTAGCCGTGCGATACGCCAGTTTGTCAAACAGTCCGGCTTTACCATCATAGCCGTCGATAATTCCGAGGCGATGCTGGAACACTGTGCCGACCTGAAGGCTGATCAGGGTGCTCAGGCGCCTGTAGAACTGATCTGTGCGGATATACGCGATATCACTATCAGCAATGCCGCGCTGGTGTGCCTGAACTTCACCTTGCAGTTCATTCCGCAAGTGGAACGCGATCAGCTAATCCATCAAATTTACCAGGGTATGAACGTCGGCGGCGCGTTAATTCTGTCCGAAAAGATCGCGTTTGCCGACACAGCACAGCAGGAGCTGTTCACCAGCCTGCACCTGGACTACAAACGCGCGCATGGTTACAGCGAACTGGAAATCAGCCAAAAACGCACGGCACTGGAAAACGTACTGGTTCCGGAAACCCTGGCTGCCCATCGGCAGCGCCTGCAGCAAGCCGGGTTTGCACAGGTCATGACCTGGCACCAGAGTCTTAACTTTGCATCACTGCTTGCGATCAAATGAACATCTATCAAAACCTGTCTGCATACCTGGCTGAACCTGAATTTGCGTCGCTTGCCAGCGAGCTGCCGGCGATACTGGATGAACATTTCACCAACAGTCGTCATGGTGATTATGCGCGCTGGCAAAAGGCACTTGGGCAGCTACCGTCCGTCATCCCTTCGACAATAAATCTTGCCAATGACCGCATACAAATAGGGAGCGACGAGGACCTGAATGCACAGCAGCATCAGGCACTGGAACAGACACTGCGTGAGTTTCACCCCTGGCGCAAGGGACCCTTCGAACTGTTCGGTCTGCATATCGATACCGAATGGCGCTCGGACTGGAAGTGGGCGCGCCTCGCAAACGAAATTAGCTCTTTACAGGGTAAACGCGTACTGGACATCGGCAGTAGTAACGGCTACTACGGCCTGCGCATGATCGGTGCCGGTGCCGGGATGGTACTCGGTATCGATCCGACCATGGTGTATGTAATGCAACACTTAGCGCTGATGCGCTACCTGCCTGACATCCCGCTATGGGTCTTACCATTACGGCTGGAACAACTGCCTGCCACAGCTGCTGCGTTCGATACGGTGTTTTCCATGGGTGTGCTGTATCACCTTCGTGACCCGATCGGTCACCTGGATGATATGCGCAAGCGCCTGCGAACCGGTGGCGAGCTGGTGCTCGAAACCCTGGTGGTGGAAGGCGATGAGCATACCGTGCTGGTGCCCGAGGGACGCTACGCACGTATGCGTAACGTCTGGTTTTTACCGAGCACCGCGATGCTGACGTGCTGGTTGCAACGTTGCGGGTTTAACCAGGTAGGTGTGGTGGATGTATCGGACACTACGGTCGATGAACAACACAGCACCGACTGGATGCGGTTTGAATCGCTGGCCGCCTGTCTGGATGAAAACGATCCCTCGCTGACGGTTGAAGGTTATCCGGCGCCAAAGCGGGCGGTGATTACGGCGCAAGTGTAGTACTTGCAACCGTTTAATGGTGCAATGCGCTCCACTTATTGCACCCTACATTTCTGTACTTCTATTCATTATGGCTGGGAGAGTGTCTGGCATCGTGAATCTTTGGCTAGACCCACAACCCATGCATGGCGTCGTGCTCACTGGCGCGCTGGGTCAGGATGCGTTTGAACACATCCGGGTCCTTGGTATGGGTCATCTCCCCCGGGCGCGGGAAGTGCATGTCGTACAGACGTGATAGCCAGAAACGCAACGCCGCGGCGCGTAACATCACCGGCCAGGCACCGCGTTCGATTGCGGTCAGTGGTCGTTGCTGATGATAGGCCTCGAGCAGGCTCATCACACGATGCTCGTCCAGGCTGCCGTCAGCCAGGGTACACCAGTCATTCGCGATCACGGCCAGATCGTACAGCAACACATCGTTACAGGCGTAATAGAAATCGATAATACCGGTCAGCTTTTCGCCGACAAACAGCGCATTGTCGCGGAACAGGTCGGCATGGATCACGCCACGCGGCAGGTCACTGTGTCGAAAGCGCGACTGGAATTCCAGCTCATCGTGCAATAATAGTTTATCTTCTTCACCCAGTTTGCTGTCCAGCGCTTTTGCCGTAACCCGCCACCAGTGCGGTCCGCGCTCGTTGTCGCGATGTATGGTGAACTCCGGGCTAACCGCGTGCATGCGACCTATATTCTCACCCAGTGCCGCAACATGTGCCTGGTTCGGGTGCTCGACCATTTTGCCGTCCAATCTTTGCACCAGCGCGGCCGGTTTGTGTTTCAGTGATTGCAGGTAGTGGCCATCGCGGTCCGGCAACGGGTGCGCCGACGGCACTTCATGCTCGGCCAGGTAGGCCATCAGATCGAGAAAGTATGGCAGCTCTTCGGCACTCAACGCCTCGAACAGGGTCAGTACAAAATGCCCGTTCCCGGTGTTGACGAAATAATTGGTGTTTTCTATCCCGGCGCTGATGCCCTGGTAATCGACCAGCTCGCCCTGGTCATAGCGTTGCAGGAACGCTGACAGTTCCTCATGGCTGATGGTGGTATAAACAGACATAGTCGATACAGGTCTTTCGCGCTGGTATTTGCAACCGGAAAACCGCAGCTTACACGCGCTGCGCCGGTCCGGTTACCATTCAAACAGTTTCCAGTAGGTCGGTGAATCATCCAGCGGATAGCGTTGCGGTCCACTGCCATCCTCCGGGTACAGGATATAGTAAGGCTTGCCGGTTTTCGGGAAGATACGGACCATGTACAGACGCCCGCTGATACGGTATTCCTCGACCACCCGGTCTTCACCACGCTTGATGGTGACGTCCGGCTGGATCTGCTCGGCCGGCTCCTGACCATCATCACGGACGATCGGAGGGGGTGGCGGCGCAGTGGCTTCGGCCGGCTTATCCTCGGCCTGGCCCAGCACGGGTAGTATTGCGAACAATAGTGCCAGTAGACGTAACATGCTGTTCTCCGGATCAGGGTCTGTCTATATAGATTATCACGGATGGCGCAGTCACTGCATGTCCTGGGCAGAATATGTCCAAACGCTGTTTCCAATACCCCGTCGTTCTCGCATAATAGCCGGTTATGAAAACCGACAAATCGAAACCGCTGGTGCTGGTGGACGGCTCTTCCTATTTGTACCGTGCCTTCCATGCAATGCCTGAACTCATGAATTCCAAAAAACAGCATACTGGCGCTATTTATGGCGTCGTGAATATGCTGCGACGCCTGCTCAAAGACTTCGACACCGACCAGGTCGCCGTGGTATTCGACGCCAAGGGCAAGACCTTCCGCGACGACCTGTACCCGGAGTACAAGGCCAATCGTCCACCGATGCCGGACGAGCTGCGCAGCCAGATTAAGCCCTTGCACGAGCTGGTACAGGCGATGGGCTTCCCGCTACTGGAGGTAAGTGGCGTCGAGGCCGACGATGTGATCGGCACCCTGGCCACGCGCGCCGCGCAGGACGGCCAGGCGGTGGTGATCTCGACCGGCGACAAGGACATGGCACAACTGGTCAATGAGCATGTCACACTGATCAATACCATGACCGAGGTGGCCATGGACCACGATGGCGTCACGGAAAAATTTGGCGTGCCACCGGATCGCATTATCGACTACCTGGCCCTGATCGGCGACAAGGTCGACAACGTGCCCGGGGTACCGAAATGCGGCCCGAAAACCGCGGTCAAATGGCTGACTGAATACGGCAGCCTGGATGAGGTTATGGCGCATGCCGACCAGATTGGCGGCAAGGTCGGTGAGTACCTGCGCGATTCACTCAAGCAGTTACCGCTGTCGCAGGACCTGGTCACCATACGCCGCAGCCTGGATCTCGAGCAGGATTACCACCAACTGGTCATGCAGCCACCCGACCAGGACGCGCTGCTAAAGCTGTTTAAACAACTGGAGTTCAAGACCTGGCTGGCCGAGGTGCTCGATGACAGCGGGCAATCCACCGGCGGCAGCGCCACAAGCCCTCAGGCCACAGACTACCAGACCATTACCACCAAAACCGAACTGAATAGGTGGATCAAGCAACTGCGCCAGGCCGAGCTGTTTGCGTTTGATACCGAGACCACCAGCCTGGACTATATGCAGGCCGAGCTGGTCGGGGTGTCGTTCTGCCATGAGCCCGGCAGTGCTGCCTATGTTCCCTGTGCCCACGACTATCCCGGCGCACCGAAGCAGATCAGCCGCGATGAACTATTAAAGGCGTTGAAACCGTTGCTGGAGGACCCGGACTGCACCAAGGTCGGCCAGCATATGAAATACGACATGAATGTGCTCGCACGTTATGACATCGACCTGCAGGGTGTCGCCTACGACACCATGCTCGAGTCCTATGTGCTCGACAGTACCGCGACCCGCCATGACATGGATTCGCTGTCGCTGAAGTATCTCGGCCACAAGACCATCAAGTACGAGGACGTAGCCGGCAAGGGTGCCAAACAGCTCACCTTTAACCAGGTCGATCTGGAAACCGCCGGCCCGTATGCCAGCGAGGACGCCGATATCACGCTGCGCCTGCATCAGCAGCTGTGGCCCAGACTGACCGACCAGCCGTCACTGAAAGACGTATTCGAAAATATCGAGATCCCGCTGATACCGGTACTATCCCGGATCGAGCGTAATGGCGTGTTGGTGGATGCAAAAATGCTGGCCAAACAGAGCAGGGAACTGGCCAGCACGATGCTGGTGATCGAGAAGCAGGCCTATGACCTGGCCGGCGGTGAGTTCAACCTGTCGTCACCGAAACAGATCCAGAAGATCCTGTTCGAGGATCAGGGCCTGCCGGTACTGAAAAAGACCCCGAAGGGCGCGCCATCGACGGCCGAAGAGGTGATGCAGGAACTGGCGCTGGACTATGAGCTGCCGGAACTGATCCTGAAATACCGCTCGATGAGTAAACTCAAGTCGACCTATACCGACAAGCTACCCGAACAGATCGACCCGGACACCGGGCGCGTGCATACCTCTTACCACCAGGCCGTGGCTGCAACCGGACGCCTGTCGTCAACCGATCCAAACCTGCAGAACATCCCGGTACGCAGCCAGGAAGGCCGGCGTATCCGCCAGGCCTTTATCGCGCCGAGCGGGTCGATCGTAGTGGCCGCCGACTATTCGCAAATCGAGCTGCGCATCATGGCGCACCTGTCCGGTGACGAAGGTCTGCTGAAGGCATTTGCCGAAGGCAAGGACGTGCACCGCGCGACCGCAGCCGAGGTGTTCGGCCTGCATGCCAGTGAGGTCAGCGACGACCAGCGCCGCTCGGCCAAGGCGATCAACTTTGGCCTGATCTATGGCATGTCCGCGTTTGGCCTCGCGCGTCAGCTCGGTATTACGCGCGGCGAGGCGCAACAGTATGTCGACCTGTATTTTGAACGCTACCCGGGCGTCAAACAGTACATGGAACAGACCCGCGAGCAGGCACGCGAACAGGGTTATGTCGAAACCGTGTTCGGGCGGCGCCTGTACCTGCCCGAGATCAATTCGCGTAACGGCCAGCGCCGGCAGTATGCGGAACGCACCGCGATCAATGCGCCGATGCAGGGCACCGCGGCCGACATCATCAAGCGCGCAATGATCGATGTCGACGACTGGCTACAGGGTGCTGCCGGCAAATACACGCGTATGATCATGCAGGTGCATGATGAGCTGGTGTTCGAGGTCGACAAGCAGCAGGTCGACAAGGCCAGCATGGAGATACGCAAGCGCATGCAGCGTGCCGCCGAGCTGGATGTGCCGCTGGTGGTCGATATCGGCACCGGCAAGAACTGGGAGGCAGCGCATTAGCATCTTAGCTGCTATCTATATGTGATTGCTTCGTCATACGTCCAGATCCTGTTCGAGGTACATCATGGATACCCCAACCGCCTTACTGGCGATTCTGGGCAATATATGAGTGAAATAGTCAAATATTGTAAAGAATTGTTACGCCACATTGTTTGCTTGAAAACAACAGCTACAATTTTCTCTTATGCAGACCGGTTATTGATGGTAATGCATTGTGTGAACTATCACCGTCATGACGTGTCTGATGTGTTAGATGCCTAAACAGGCATTCGATCTGCTCCTCCTCCCTGAGCAGATCCAACATTTAGGCTTCCCCAAAGCCTTAATGCGATTTAACCCTGGCCCACCCCCAATACGGCCAGGGTTTTTTATTGCCCGCTTATAACCTTATCGTCTGTATAGTTTAAGCCTGGTCCCGGTCTTCCAGTTCCAGCCATTTGGCCATCTGTATCTGTCCCTGCTCGACGCCGGTCTTTTTCAGCGCTGAAAACAGTTGTACCGTGACCTGGTCGAAGCCCTCTTCCTTCAGCAGCTTCCTGACCTGGTGCAGGCTGGTGTTGGCCGGGCCGCGCTTGAGCTTGTCTGCTTTGGTCAGCAGGATGTGTACCGGCAACCCGACATGCTGACTCCAGTCCAGCATCTGCCAGTCAAATTCGGTTAACGGATGGCGCACGTCCATGACCAGAATCAGCCCGGCCAGGCATTCTCTGTTTTGTAAATAATCAGACAAGTGTTGCTGCCATTGACGCTTCATTGCCTCCGGCACCTTGGCGTAGCCATAACCGGGCAGATCGACCAGCCGATGCCGGTCATCGAGCCGGAAAAACACGATTTCACGGGTGCGGCCCGGGGTCTTGCTGGTACGCGCCAGGCTTTTGCGCCCGGTCAACGTATTGATCGCGCTGGATTTTCCGGCATTGGAACGTCCGGCGAATGCGATTTCCACACCATCAGGTGGTGGACAATGACGTAAATCCGGACTGGCGAGTATAAACTCGGCCTGCTGGTATATGCTCTGCAAACGGCTCATTCGCGAAATACTATCCTAAGTAATTGATTTTATATAGACAGAGCGGCTGAAACTTGATTGATTAGCAACCTGCTGGTATAAAGGTGCGCCTTGAAACACCGCAGTTCGTGCGCCCACATGAGCCGCGGTGACCAAATCCCGATCATCCTATCGCTCTGGGCACAGGAGTTTACCCGAAATGAACAAGTTGTTTGCAATTATCGCAGCCACAGCGGCCTTGAACCTGGTAACCACCGTCCATGCCGCCGGCAATGCCGACGCCGGTAAGCAGAAGGCCGCTGTATGCGCCGCCTGTCACGGTGCCGATGGCAACAGCCCGACTGACGGTTTTCCGAAACTGGCCGGACAGCATGAGTCCTATCTGCTGAAACAGCTGCAGGACTACAAGGCTGGTACGCGCAAGGACCCGATCATGGCTGGACAGGTTGCCGCACTGAGCGATCAGGACATGGCTGATCTGTCCGCCTATTTTGCAGCACAGGCAGTCAGCGTGGGGGCCGCGGACAAGAAACTGATCCCGGCCGGTAACGACCTGTACCGTGGCGGCAACCCGGCCAACAAGGTATCCGCCTGCATCGGTTGTCATGGCCCGGCCGGCAAGGGTAATCCGGCGGCGAAGTTCCCGTCACTGGGTGGCCAGCACGCTGCCTATATCGCCAAGCAGCTCAAGGCCTTCCGCGATGGCAGCCGCAGCAATGACGCCGGCAAGATGATGCGCAACATCGCCGCAGGCATGACCGATGCCGAAATCGAGGCGGTTTCTTCGGTTTCATCCGGCCTGAACTAAGCCAGTTACAGACGGTAAAATCGATAAGGCCCTGCAAGGTTTTGCCTTGCAGGGCCTTTTTATTTGCTCGTGTGACTATTGCAGGGTGTGGTCCATCACGCCGACGCGTTCCTGGTAGAGCTGCCGTTGCGCCTCGTCCAGGTCCAGTTCATCGAGTAGCTCATCAGCCAGCTGCTGCAGTTCCTGACGTTGCTGCTGATCGAACAGGGTCATAATCGTACCCAGCGTGGCGGTATCTTCGCTAAGCAGGGTCGCGACCAGCTCATCCTCGCCGACCGGACTGTCACTGCGCAGCAGGTCCGCGACCAGTGCGTACTCCAGCAGGTTCAGGTGGATTTCACGTGCGGCCTGCTCCCGAGCCAGTTCCTCCATCGCCTGCGGGTCATTGCCGGCCGCCGCCCGTATCGCGGCCATGATCACATCGTTCAGCTTGTTTAATGCCTGTTTTTCACTGCTATGGTCACCACCAAGACTGGCGCACAGGGTATACAGCTCATCGATGCGTGACTTGTGATCGAGGATGACTTCAGTTTCTTCCCTGGCAGTCAGCTCGACCATATCCTTGAGCAATTGTTGAAACGATTCCTGAAAACGCTGTGCGTCATCTTCATCCTGCTTGCGCGCCAGGTACAACGCGTCTTCCTGCAGCCCGGCTGCATCAATGGTAAACAGGGGGTTGTTAAAACGGCGCTGAAAATGTCGCTCGAAGCAACCGGGGTTGTCCATAAAACGGGGCATGGCTATTTAATGAATAGTTCAGGTAGCCGCATTATACTATGCGGATACGATGCCGGCATCAGCGAATGATCGCCGGTCATCCCATGCTGTCGTCCAGACGAATTTCAGTGGTAGGTGGCAGCAACAGGTTGACGGTATGGGTATGGTTGTAGCCGTAGAACTCTTTCAGGTATTTGTAGATATCGTATTCGACCAGTGAGCTATCCTCGTTCAGCCGGTCGATCACCTGCCGGGCGCGATCGCAGGCGTTCTCATTTTTCATTTCCATAGTGAACAGACGACCCTCGAGCCTGAAACCTTCTTCAAGCATCTCTTCACGAATACGCCTCCACAGATGCCGGCAAACCTCCTCCGGATTGGAGTCATAATCGAGATTGATCACTATGGCAAAACGCATGTTTTCTCCTGTATGTGAATCGGCTCGTGCTCGTTACTATAGAAAAAAGTACAATTCCTAAATATTCATATTATTTTTGGGATTATATTCTCCATTGCCTATGCTGCGTCCATCTGGCCATACTGGCCACTTACTCTCCTCTCAAAACAAGGAGATGCATTAATATATATGTAACATGTTTTCCCCAAAACTGCGAGATCAAGGCCAATTTTATGATGAACTGGCCTGTTTTCCAGACGAATAACACACCCGTCCGTTTATAATAACCTTACAACAATTCTAGTATATTTAATAGAGCCTTATCGGTGCCTCGCGCATCTCTGCCAATTGTTCGCGCAGGGCCAGTATCTGGTCTTCCCAGTAGCGCGTGGTATTAAACCATGGAAAATTGAGTGGAAAGGCCGGATCCTGCCAGCGTCGCGCCAGCCAGGTGTTGTAATGCAACATGCGCAGGCTGCGCAGCGCCTCGACCAGGTGTAACTCGACCGGATCAAAGTCATAGAACTGCTGATAGCCTTCCATATAGTCGGCCAGCTGGATCTGCCTTTCCTGGCGTTCGCCGGACAGCAGCATCCACAGATCCTGTACCGCCGGACCCATGACCGTATCGTCGAGGTCGACAAAATGCGGCCCCTCATCCGTCCACAACAGGTTACCGGGATGGCAGTCACCATGAATACGGATGGACTGTATCTGTGGCAGGCTGTCCCAGGTCGACTGCACCTGTGCCAGTACGTCTGCAATCAGGGTTGACCAGGCCGTTTGCAACTCGGTCGGGATGAAGTCATGCTCATCGAGCCATTGCACCGACTCATGACCGAGACGCTGCGGTGTCAGGCTCAGTCGATGCTGGAAACGGTCGCACGCGCCGAAAGCATGGATACGACCGATAAAGCGCCCAATCCAGACGCGCGTTTCCGGGTCTTCCAGGTTCGGGCCACGACCACCACGGCGTGGAAAAACCGCGAAGCGAAAACCCTGGTAACGAAACAGGCTGTTGCCGGAAGCGTCAGTCAGCGGTGCCACTACCGGGATTTCCTGCGCGGCCAGCTCGTGACTGAAGCGGTGTTCTTCCAGTATCGCGTCATCGCTCCAGCGTTGTGGCCGGTAGAACTTGACCACCAGTGGCGCTGCCGACTCCTGCCCGACCTGGTAGACGCGGTTTTCATAGCTGTTAAGTGCCAGCATGGTGCCGTCACAGCTAAAGCCGGCAGAATCGACAGCATCCAGGATTACGCCCGGTTCGAGCCTGTCGTACGGGTGGGCGTCGAATTCGCCTGTGTCAGGGGTATTAACCATATGATTAACGTGTCTTTAAAAAAACCTGCCCCCAGTCTACCAAAATATATACGCCTGTCCGGCATCTTGGGTAAGATATAGCGCTACCCTATTGGAGAGATGAGCACAGCCATGAGCAACCCGTTACTCGATATGCAGGAACTGCCTGCCTTTTCCAGGATTACATCCGCTGACATCGAACCGGCGATTAATCGCTTACTGTCTGATAACCTCGAGCAGGTCGACAGCCTGCTGGCTGACGATCGCAGCTATAGCTGGGACGGCCTGGTCGCACCACTGGAAGACATGGAAGAAAAACTCAGCCGTAGCTGGTCGCCGGTATCACACCTGAACTCAGTGATGAACTCCGAGGAGCTGCGTGCGGCCTATAACGCCTGTCTGCCCAGACTTAGTGACTATGCAACCGCAATGGGGCAGAACGAAAAACTGTACCACGCATTTGAACAAATCGCGAACGGTGCGGAATATGAAACCCTGAATCCGGCACAGAAAAAGGTGATCGACAATGCGCTACGTGATTTTCGCCTGTCCGGCGTGCACCTGCAGGCACAGGCCAAGGAACGCTATCGCGACATCATGCAGGCACTGTCAAAGCTGACCACGCGCTTTGAAGAAAACATCCTTGACGCGACCCACGCCTGGGATTGCCATATCGAGGACCCGCATCGACTGGCCGGTGTACCGGACACCGCGCTGGCGCTCGCTGCCCAGCAGGCACAACAGAAGGAACTGGATGGCTGGCTGTTTACGCTGGACTTTCCGTCCTATTTTCCGGTAATCAGCTATGCGGATGATCGCGAACTGCGCCGGGAGATGTATACCGCCTATGTCACACGTGCGTCCGACGAAGGACCGAACGCGGACAAATGGGACAACGGCGAAATCATGGAACAGATACTTTCATTACGTCACGAGCTAGCGCAGTTGCTCGGCTTTGACAACTACGCCGACCGCTCACTGGCGACCAAGATGGCGCCGGACAGTGATGCGGTGATCGGTTTTTTACGTGAATTGGCGCAACATGCACTGCCGCGAGCGCAACGGGAACTGACCGACCTGCGCGAGTTTGCCCGCGACGAATACGGCATGGACGAGCTGGAGGCCTGGGACATCACCTACTATGCCGAAAAACTACGCCAGGCCCGTTATGACCTGTCACAGGAGCAGTTAAAGCCCTGGTTCCCGGACCAGCAAGTTGTGAACGGCATGTTCGCGGTGGTCAAACGCCTGTACGGACTGGAGATCAAACAAATCGAGGATGTCGATACCTGGCACGAGGATGTAGGTTTCTATGAAATCAAGGATGAACAGGGTCAGCTGCGTGGACAGTTTTACCTGGACCTGTACGCGCGTGAACACAAACGCGGCGGTGCATGGATGGATGAATGCATCAGCCGTAAACGTGATCATAATGGTGTGCAAATACCGGTCGCCTACCTGACCTGTAACTTCACACCACCGGTCGGTGACGACCCGGCGCTGTTGACCCATAACGAGGTCGAAACCCTGTTTCATGAGTTTGGTCACGGTCTGCATCACATGCTGACCCAGGTCGATTATGTCAGCGTGTCCGGCATCAGCGGCGTGGCCTGGGACGCGGTAGAGCTGCCCAGCCAGTTTATGGAAAACTGGTGCTGGGAGCGCGAGGCACTGGATCTGTTTGCGCGTCATTACCAGACCGGTGAGACCTTGCCGGAAGAACTCTACCAGCGCATGCTGGCCGCACGAAATTTCCAGTCGGCGATGCAGACGGTCAGACAGATCGAGTTCGCGCTGTTCGATTTTCGTATCCACCGTGAATACGACCCAGCCAAAGGTGGTCGAGTGTTTGAAGTCCTGGAACAGGTACGCGATGAAGTCGCGGTGATCATGCCACCGACATTCAATCGCTTCCCGCACAGTTTCTCGCATATCTTTGCCGGTGGTTACGCGGCAGGCTATTACAGCTATAAATGGGCCGAGGTTCTTTCCGCCGACGCCTTTTCCGCGTTTGAAGAAACAGGTATATTTGATCGGGAAACAGGAAAGCGCTTCCTGAATGCGATACTGGAACAGGGTGGTTCACGCGAACCGATGGAACTGTTTGTCGAATTTCGTGGTCGTGAACCCACTATCGATGCGCTGTTACGCCACAGCGGACTGGCCGCATAAAAGACCCTGCATAACAGACATATGGAGAATTTCATGGATAGAGCTGCGTGCCGCATTGCCAGCCTGCTTGTATTCATGCTGGCCGCACTAACAGCATCCTTTGCCAGCGCAGACGACATGTATGTTACCGACCAGTTACTGGTCGGTATTTATCCTGATCGCAGTCTGGCCGGTTCGCCGGTCAAATTACTGAAAAGCGGCACCAAACTTGAAATCGTGCAACGCGACGGCCAAGTGGTCGAGGTCAAGACCGGCGATAACAAACAGGGCTGGCTCAAGGCCAGCTACCTGACCCTGGAACCTCCGGCCCTGGCGCAGCTGGCAAAAAGCAAAAAAAAGGTTGAGGATCTGAACACGCGTATCAAGCGCCTGTGGACCAAAACCGCCAACGCCGAAAACAGCCTGAAAAAATCCGAGGCGGAAAACCTGAAACTGCAACAGCAACTGGATCAGTTGACCTCGCAATCGGCCTCTGGCAAAAGTCACACCGACACCCTGAACCAGCAACTGAATCAGTTGCGTGAAGAACGCGATGGCCTGACCAGCCAGCTGGAGCAGATCAGCGGTGAGCGCGACAGCCTGGCCAACAGCAACGCGGAACTGGAGTCAGAACTGGAATCGGTACAGGGTGGTGAGCGCTGGAAATGGTACGCGATTGCGTTCACGGTGACTTTTGTTATCGGACTGATCGCCGGTATTGCCCTACTGGACAAGATCCATCGTAGTCGTCACGGCGGTTTCCGTATCTGAACGACTGAACCGCAACAGCCAGCTTACTCTTCCAGGCCCATCCCGGGATGGCTGTTGAATTCGAACGCGTCCGAATACAGGTAGTCCATGGTCAGGCCGTGTTCGAGAAACAGATCGCGCCCGCTATCGATCATTTTCGGTGGACCACTCATATAGACATCGGAGTTTTTTATATCCGGGTAGTGTTGCAGTACCACCTCGTGTACATAGCCAGTCTCGCCCTGCCAGTCCGGACCGGGCTCAGACAATACCGGGGTGTACTGGAAGTTCGCATGCTGCTGCATCCATTCCCGTGGCTGGTCGTCCAGGTACAGATCCTGGTGTTTACGTACACCCCAGAACAGGTGCATCGGCCGGGTGACGCCGATATGAAATGCGTGCTCGAGTATGCCTTTCAGTGGCGCAAAACCGGTACCACCGCCCATCAGGATAATCGGCCGGGTTGAATTCTCACGCAGATAGAAGGTGCCCAGTGGCCCCTCCAGTTGCAATTCGGTGTTCAGTGGCATGTCGTGGAACAGGTAATCGGTGTATTCACCCCCGGTGACATGCCGGATATGCAACTCAATATGGTCGGATTCATGCGGCGCGTTCGCGATCGAGAAACTGCGATGCTGATTGTCATCGGTAATGATGTCGATGTACTGGCCGGCCAGAAATTCCAGCTTCAGGTCTTCCGGTAATTTCAGGCAAAGGCGCATGATGTCGTCGGTGATCTTCTGCATATGCGCGACTTTGACAGTAAACCGACGGGATTGTGGAGTTAGAACAGCTTGCACACTTGCGCCTCTTAGAATGCTTGCCAACCGGCAAGGGCCTGTTTTACCTGTAACTATATGCCACTGACAGGGACATACAAAAAAGGACGTGTATTCTCACTCAATCGGGTCCAGATATAAACCCATAGACAGTAAGGTCTTTTGTCCGGATCGGATTAGTCGGATGGCATACTGCGTTTGCTACGCAGCCATTTGATCAGTGGCTCCCATTGTTCCAGGTCGTCATAGACCAATGACGGGGCCAGTTCGAAGATGCCGCGTCCACGCTCGGCGGCTCGGATATAATTCTGGGTATCGCGCAGGGTCGCAATCACCGGGATTTTCAGGCGCTTCAGGAATTTCTCCAGATCATGATAGACCAGGGTGTGTTCACGTACCCGGTTCGCGATCACACCGAGTTTGGTCTGTTTGCGCGAGACCTTGCCGACCAGCAGCAGTTCATGCACAAAGTGCGCGGTCGCGCGCATGTCCATCGGTGACGGCAGCACCGGTATCAAAATGGTCTGGGCACGACGCACCAGTGCGGTCAGCTCCTTGCCGTACACCGCTGCCGGGGCGTCCAGGATCACGACATCGGTATCGCGCGGTGGACGCGCGGGTTCTTTAAAGGCCGGGATGCCGATGATTTCCGGCAGATCCGGGTCACGTGCCTTGAGCCACTCGGTACTGGAGCCTTGCGGATCGAAGTCCTCGAGCACGACCCTGGCCTCTTCTTCCCAGGCGTAGTAGCTGGCCAGGTTGGTGGCGATGGTGCTCTTGCCACAACCGCCCTTGGAGTTAAGCACCAGGATAGTACGCATTATTATTCTCCATTATTGCAGCGACCGGTTGCCCCAGCCCAAGCACAACATCAGAAACTACTTGATACTGCTTAGAAAATAACCGAAACGCCGATTTCGATCAATGACCTGGGTTGGGTTTTCCAATTGAAATGCAAAATATTTCTGTCGTTGCGAGCCGCGATAGCGGCGCGGCAATCTCACAGCATGGCTGCCAACTTTCTGAGATTGCTTCATCGTTAACGCGATTCGCAATGACGATAATTATAAATTGTTCTTCCCCTGCCCAAATATCCCCAACGACTCCCATATCTCGTCAACATGGCGCACTGTGTCATCATTCATGCGGATCGGGCGACCCCACTCGCGCCGGGTCTCGCCGGGCCACTTGTTGGTTGCGTCCATACCCATCTTGCCACCGATGCCGGATTCGGGTGAGGCGAAATCAAGGTAGTCGATCGGGGTGTTCTCGACCAGCAAGGTGTCGCGTGCCGGGTCCATGCGCGTGGTCATCGCCCAGATCACGTCCTTCCAGTCGCGTACGTTGATGTCGTCATCGACCACGATCACGAACTTGGTGTACATGAACTGACGCAAGAACGACCACACACCGAACATCACGCGTTTGGCATGGCCAGCGTACTGCTTGCGCATGCTGACCACAGCCATACGATACGAGCAGCCCTCTGGCGGCAGGTAGAAATCGACAATCTCCGGAAACTGCTTTTGCAGCAGCGGTACAAACACCTCGTTCAGGGCCACTCCGAGTACCGCCGGCTCATCCGGCGGGCGGCCGGTATAGGTGCTGTGATAGATCGGCTGGTCGCGATGGGTGATACGCTCGATGGTAAACACCGGGAAGCTTTCGACTTCGTTATAATAGCCGGTGTGGTCGCCAAACGGCCCTTCCTCGGCGATGTCATCCGGATGGATCACGCCTTCGAGCACGATCTCGCTGTTGGCCGGTACCTGCAGGTCGGAACCTATACACTTGACCACCTCGGTCTTGCCACCGCGCAGCAGGCCGGCGAACGCGTATTCCGACAGCGTGTCCGGCACCGGTGTGACCGCACCCAGTATGGTGGCCGGGTCCGCACCCAGCGCGACTGCGACCGGGAACGGCTCGCCCGGATGTTTCTGCATCCAGTCGCGATAATCCAGTGCACCACCACGATGGGCCAGCCAGCGCATGATCACGCGGTTGTGCCCGATCACCTGCTGGCGATAAATACCAAGATTCTGGCGTTCCTTGTACGGCCCACGCGTGACCACCAGCGCCCAGGTAATCAGTGGCGCAACATCTCCGGGCCAGCAGGTCTGGATCGGCAAACGAGACAGGTCGACCTCGTCTCCCTCGATTACGTTTTGCTGACAGACTGCCTGCTTTACCTTTTTTGGCGCCATGTTCAGCACCTGCTTGAACACCGGCAGTTTTTCCAGTGCGTCCCTGATGCCTTTCGGTGGTTCGGGTTCTTTCAGGCTGGCCAGGGTCTTGCCGACCTCACGCAACGCGCTGACACTCTGTTCACCCATACCGAACGCGACACGCTCCGGTGTGCCAAACAGATTACCGAGTACCGGGATGTCGTGACCGACCGGGTTTTCGAACAACAGTGCCGGACCTGCCGCCTTCAGCGTCCGGTCACAGATCTCGGTCATTTCCAGGCAGGGGCTAACCGGGGCCTGGATACGTATAATTTCGCCGCGATTTTCGAGCTGGTCGATAAAGTCGCGCAGGTCTTTATATTTCATAGTGTAGGTATCTGGGTTAATCGTTTTGTTTTGGTTGCGTTTTCCCCGGATTCTTCTGCGCTTCATCCGGGCTACATTCTAGGGAGCCTCTGATTAATTAGTCATTGCGAGGAACGAAGTGACGAAGCTATCTGTAACGTCATGATCTAATTTGTGAGATTGTCGCGCTTCGCTTGCAATGACTCGAACTTTTGTATTAATAAGAGGTTCCTTAAAGCAGGGTTTCTCAAATAAACGTGTCAGGCATCACGCGCATAATCCAGTGGCGCCTGCTGGTTTTCGGAACCGGATTCGGCATCCGCTTCGTTCATGTTATCCAGATCGTCCGGGAACTGGAACGCCGGGCTGTTGACCGCCAGCAGTACACCCTCGCGAAAACAGTTGCGCGCCGCGTCCTGGTCGCCGAGGTGTTCGAGCAGAATGCCCAGTTCCTTGTAGGTCTCTGCACGCGGTAACAGGCTGATACTGGTTTCAAGATAGATGCGCGCCTTGCCCCACTGGCGGTTGCGCAGACTCAAACGTCCGAGGCTGAGTTGTAATATTGGATCACGCCCGTGTTCACGTGTCCAGGACTCGGCGATCTCCAGCTGACGTTCGGGATCACTGCCGGGCAACAGCCCAAACAGATGCACCAGGCCTTCACTCCAGTGTTGTTGCAGGGCGCGTGCGACCAGGGTCATGGCCTCATCACCAGCGTCGAACTGCGTCAACTGACGCCCATATTCCAGTAACAGGGTTTCATTAACCTGCAGTTTTTCCGGCACCGATTCCCAGACCTGCTTCAGCACCCCGGCATCCTCGCTCCTGGACGCCTGCTGGATCTGTTGTTGAATTACGTCTATCTGCTTGTGTTCGAACTCGGCACTGTTCAGTAACTGGTGTTTGTGCAATAACGGCAACAGGTCGCGCAAACGGGTCCAGTCATGCAGTTGTTCGTAAAGACTTGAAATCAGTTTGAGTAGATATGGATTGTTGTTATCACGGTCCCTGAGCAACTCAAGCGTTGCCAGCGCCTGTTCGCGCTGGCCACTATCGATTTGCAGTTCGGCCTGCGCCAGTTCGACGGCCGTGGCGCTGGACGCGGCCTGCTCATGGGCAAGATGTAAATAACGGTCACGGCGTTCCAGCGAACCCTGGTGCTGTGACGCCCTGGCCGCACCCAGGTAATTTAGTAACGGCGTTTCGCTGTGACGGACATAACGCAACAAGCGTTTTTCGGCACTGTGCCAGTTCCCCTGTGCCAGTTCGGTCAGACCGGTAAACAGCCCTTCGCGCGCCTGCTGGCTCTGGCGCTGCTGCTGCCACTGGTACAGGCGTTCGGGCAACCACCAGATACTCCCTAGCGTGCGCGTGATCAGATAGACAGCATACACAACCAGCAGTACTGCCAGTACGAACAGCGACAGCGTGGTTTCCAGTGTGTAGTCGGCGTATGACAACAATACGTAACCCGGATCTTTCATAACCACCAGCGCAACACTGGCCGAAGCGACCAGGACCAGGACCAGTAGGAGTAGGAGGCGCATCATGGTCTGGCATCCGTCTGGCCAGTCGATCTGATCGCGCTGGACAACGCCGTGATACTGGTTTGCAGATCAGGCATGGCAGATGATGGTTCGGGCAGGCTGTTCAGCCAGTCACGCATCGCGATGACATCGGCGTGACCCTCATCAAACCACTGTCGCAGCCAGCTCAACACACGCGCGCGCGCGACATTCTGTGCCGCGCCGGTCTCACGCATCAATTGCACCTGTAGTCCGTCCAGACGCAGGCGCAATACATCGCGCAGCATTTGCTCGCGTTCTGCACTCATCAACGGCTGTATCGGCTCGTCACGTTGACGTAGTACCACAAGTTGTTTCAGCTCCTGCCAGACCGCCTGCACGGCCGAGCGCCAGCCAGTGTACTCGGGGTGTTCCGGTTCGGGAGCCGGTTCGGCCAGGTTATGTGGATGCTGTATTGCAGCTACGCGTAACGGCAGCTTGTTCGCCGAATCGATCAGGCTGGCCAGTTGCTGTACCAGCGCCAGGTTGTTCTGCCGGGGCAGTTGTTGCAGTTGACGGATATCGTTGGCGAGCTGCTCGCGTACACCTGCCAGTTCATTGCCCTGTTCCTGGACCTTTTCCAGCGCCCATTGCATGGCCAGCAATGCGTCACCGGGGTCGCGGCGAACTTGTAACTGTGCCTGGGCCATGCGCACCAGCATCATCGCCTGATGCAGTACCAGTGCACGATCATCCAGCTGCGGTGCCTGTTGCTGCGCCATCACCAGCTCCTGGATTGCCTGGAGACTGCGTTGCAACTCGTCGTTCGCATTCATTGCCTGGCGCTGCTGCTGGTCACTTGCGCTCAGGCTGGCCTGCAGGTTCTGGCCATATTGTTCAGCACGTTGCAGACGCTGGCCCAATTGCTGCTGCTCCAGCCACAACACGACGATGCCGGCCGCGAACAGCACAAACATCGCCAACACCGTAATCAGCCAGCCGGCCCTGCCACGAGACGCAGCGCCTGGCGTAGCGGTTCCCTGCACGGCCTGTGCTGATCCAGTCTCAGCCTCACCGGTTTCGGCCAGATCAGCCGGACTGTTGTCGGCCTGGACCTGTTCGTTCTCCTCAGGCGTAACGGCCTCATCCGGCTGCTGCCCAGGCTGGTGTTCCGGCTTACTGCTTTGATCGCTGCTCATCAATCACTCCCTGGTGAGAACTTCAGGTACCCTGTTTCCATTGTACTAGAGTTTTGAACATGGCTTCATCCGTGGCGTTGTCCGCGACCAGGATGTTCCCGGCCAGGCCCAGTTTCAGCGCCTGTTCCCTGATACGCTGGCTGGCGACGATCAGGTCGGTCCTGGTCAACCACTGTCGACCCAGCTTGCCGACCAGCTCATACAGATTGTGCATGGCCTCGACCGAGGTCAGCATAATCACCTGGATCTCGTCACGAGCCCAGCGTTGCAGCAGCTCGCCGGTATCGGCATCCGGTTTGACGCGCCGGTAGACCTCGGCATAGTCGACCACGGCGCCGCGCTCTCGCAGCACCCTGGCCAGGTGCTCGCGCCCACCCTCGCCGCGGAAGATCAGGATGTGCTGGCCGGCCACATCGGCAAACGCGGGCAAAGCCAGCAAGGCCTCGCTATCGAAGCGCTCATTCGGGTAATCCGACACCTCGACCCCGAGGTGGTGCAACTCCCTGGCCGAGGCACGGCCGATTGCGGTGACACGCAGCCCGTCCGGCAGGCCACCGCGCTTGTGGATATGGCTCATCGCATAGCGTACCGCGTTGGCACTGATAAATATCGCGACCTGATAGTCCGCCAGCCTGTCCAGGTAGTGATCCAGCTGCTTGGTGTCAGACGGGTCGCTGATCTCGAGCACCGGAAAACGGATTGCCTCGCCACCTGCCTGTTTGATCAATTCGCATAGCGGTGCGGCCTGATGCGACGGGCGCGTAACCAGTATGCCACTACCCCGCAAGGGCGCGCTGGCCGGGCTGCTGCTGTGTTCACTGCTGCGCATACACCTCACGCAATATTTCACCGGCACCGCGTTCGAGCAGGTCGTCGGCCAGTACGGTTCCGAGTTCGGCGGCGTCTTCCGGCCGGCCACTGATTACGGCGTTAATGATTTCGCTGCCATCCGGTTTGCCGACCAGTCCGCGCAACACCAGCACACCCTGCTCGATAATGGCATGACCGCCGATCGGCACCTGGCAACCACCTTCCAGGCGACTATTCATTGCGCGTTCGGCCTCGACGCACCATGCCGTTTCGGTATCATGCAGCGGCGCCAGTAATTCATGGATTTCGCTATCGTCCGCGCGACACTCGATACCGATGGTGCCCTGGCCAATCGCCGGTAATGACACAGTGGCCGGCATAGCCTCGCGGATACGGTCAGCCATGTCCAGACGGATCAGACCGGCACAGGCGAGGATGATCGCGTCATACTGGCCATCATCCAGTTTCGCCAGCCGGGTGTTGACGTTACCGCGCAAATCACTGATTTTCAGGTCCGGCCGGGATTCCGCCAGCTGGCAACGCCGACGCAGACTGGAGGTACCAACGTGACTGCCTTCGGGCAGATCGTCGAGGCGCGTGTAGCTATTCGATACAAACGCGTCATGCGGGTTTTCGCGCGCCAACACGGTAGTGATCTGCAAGCCGTCCGGCAGGATCACCGGCACGTCCTTCATCGAGTGCACGGCGATATCACTGTCGCCGCGCAACATGCTTTGTTCAAGCTCTTTCACAAACAGGCCCTTGCCGCCGATTTTGGCCAACGGCGCGTCGAGTATACGGTCGCCCTGGGTGGTAAAGGTCTCCAGTTCCACCTGCAAACCCGGGTGCAGCTGTTGTAGTCGCGCACGCACATGTTCGGCCTGCCACAGTGCCAGCTGGCTTTTGCGGGTTGCTATACGAATACTACGGCTTGTCATACCTGTCTCCAGAACTCTTATTAGACGTGCATGCTACGGACTTGCGCCGGTACTGGCAAACCCTTGATGATTCCCCTCGAGATGTGCAAAAAATGTCCAGATGTGGGATGATTCACAGCCTTAATTATTGTATGTGAAACTTTTCCTGCATCGGCCGATCATATTAACAACACATAACTAAAGCCCTAAACTTTGCATATGTTTTTTTCTAAATATAAACAGATAGTTATCGCAGTACTGGCATTTTTCACCGGACTGGCAGGCAGCCCGGCACTGGCGCAGCCGGATGTCAGCGGTGCGCGTGACATGTTTTCCAATCAGCAGCTGGCCAGTAGCAAGCAGATTCCTGTAATGATCATGTTTTCAGCCGAAGACTGTGCCTACTGCGATATCCTGGAGAATGAAATACTGCGCCCGATGCTGATCAGCGGCGACTATGGCGACAAGGTGCTCATACGCAAGTTTATGGTCGATGATGAGGGTAAAATACGCGATTTTGATGGTAAAATGATCGATACGTACGATTTCGTCTATCGTTACAATGTGTTTGTGACACCCACACTGGTGTTTGTGGACCCCGAGGGACAGGAACTGGCCGAGCGCATAATCGGCGTCAACACCCTGGAGCTGTTTGGTGGCCGCGTCGATGACGCGATCCTGGACTCGCTGAACAGCATACGCAACGTCAACCTGGGTAAGCTGGAGCTGCATAGCCGCCCCAACCCGACTAACCCTGCCGCAACAGCTTCCTTAAGTCGGGAACGTGCCGCCGACTGACCTCCAGTTGCCGATCACTGTCTTTCAGTAACACCACCACCTGCCCGCTCTTATGCTTGTCGATACCGGCCAGTTGTGAAAGCGCAATCAGCGCATTGCGGTGGATACGCACGAAACTGTCCTCGAATTCCTGTTCCAGTGCCTTGAGTGAATCTTCCAGCAACACCTCGCCGTCACGCAAACAGGCGGTTACGTATTTCTGCTCAGCCAGGAAATACAGCACCTCGTCAACCGGCACCAGTTGCAGTCGACCACCCTGCCTGACACACAGGTGACTGCGCGCCGCATGACTGCTGGCCTGCTCCTGGACGCTGACCAGTTGCGCGCGGTTCAGCCGCGGCAGATGGTGCAGCGCCTCCTGCAGACGTGACTGGCGGATCGGCTTGACCAGATAACCGGCCGCATGCGCCTCGAATGCCGACAACGCATGCTGATCGTAGG
Source organism: uncultured Gammaproteobacteria bacterium (assembly GCA_947258795.1). Classification (GTDB taxonomy): domain Bacteria; phylum Pseudomonadota; class Gammaproteobacteria; order DRJJ01; family DRJJ01; genus DRJJ01. The sequence goes on from CAMYJU010000010.1 coordinate 79,040, forward strand.
CGGTTACAAATATTACCGCCGGCGGCTGTTCGCAACGCGCCAGGTGCCGCGCCGCTTCCAGTCCATCCATGACCGGCATGCGAATATCCATCAGCACCACATCAGGCTCTTTGGTTTCACAGGCCTGCAGCGCCTCACGCCCGTTGCTGGCCTCGCCGCAGATTTCCACATCATCGATCTGACCCAGCAGGTCACGCAGACGCTCGCGCGCCAGTGGCTCGTCATCCACAATCAGGATCTTCATCATGTCGGCCTGTCTGCCTGTGGTATCAGCAGTTCGATGTGGCAAACGCCCTGATCCAGGCGCATGTTCAGACTGGCATCCTTGCCGTATACCAGTTGCAGGCGCTCGCGTATATTGGCGATAGCCATCTGGTTGCCGCGGTGCCGGGATGCCGAAGCTTGCACCGGCAGCGGGTTTTCCACGGTCAGCTTCAGATTCGCATCCTGCCACTCACCCCTGACCTTGATCAATCCGCCATGCTCCAGTCCCTCGATACCATGGTATACCGCATTCTCCAACAAGGGTTGCAGGCTCAATGCCGGCAACGCCATGTTCATGTCGATCTGGTCACTCCAGCTCCAGTCCACCTTCAGGCGATCACCGAGTCGCAGGGCCTCGATATCCAGGTAGTGTTTGGCCAGCTGTATCTCCTGTTGCAGGCTGCGCATGCTGCGGTTGTCGTTCAGGCTTACACGCAACAGGTCAGACAGGTCCTCCAGTGCCGACTCGGCCTTGTCCGGCTGCTTGCGCAACAATGCCGCAATCGAGTTCAGACTGTTGAACAGGAAATGAGGATGCATGCGCGCCAGCAATGCCTGTACCCGGGCCTCGGCATTGGTCTCGATGTGCTGGCGTTGTTGATGTTGCAGGTACAACAGCCGTAACAGCGCCGCACTGACTATCGCGCTGATGGTCATATCCCTGCCGATCACGGCCAGTGACGGTACCGACAACACGATACCGCTGCGCATCCAGTAATCCAGCATCGAGATCAGCACACTGAACAGCAGTGTGACCAGCAGCACCATCACATAGCTCAGCAGGCCGGCACGTAAAGGCGTAAAACCAGCCAGCCACGGCCGCAGCTTGCATAGCAACAGGGCGCTGCACAAGGTGATCAATTGCACCATCAGCGACAGGGTGCCCAGTTGATCCCAGTAAAACGGCGGACCATTGGCCAGCACCAGCAGGAAGGCAAACAGTTCGGCACTAAGCACCAGCAGGAATACTGTGCGTGCATTACAAAAATCGGGCAAAAAGCTGTTGCCGCTGTCCGGCTGCGCCTGCAGACCATACCGCTTTGCTTCTGACATGTGCCTGATTATAGCCATGAACACCAAGCCGTGTCTTTAACAAGACAGTAACCGGGAAGCCGATTGCAGTAGCTGTTATACTGCCAGCCAGATCCACTGCAAGTAATAAAAACATGTCTGACAGCAATCAACACAAACCCTGGCAGGGTCGTTTCAGTGAAGCAACCGATGCCTTTGTCGAGCAGTTCACCGCGTCGATCGGATTCGACCAGCGCCTGTATGCCCAGGATATCCGCGGTTCGATCGCGCATGCGCGCATGTTGGCGCACACCGGCATCCTGACCACACATGAGTCCGAAAGCATCATCGAGGGACTGCAGCAACTGCAGCGGGATATCGAGGACGACAAGATCGACTGGTCGGTGTCGCTGGAAGATATCCATATGAATATCGAATCGCTGCTGACCGGGCGCATTGGTGAGGCCGGCAAAAAGCTGCATACCGGCCGTTCGCGTAACGACCAGGTCGCCACCGATATCCGCCTGTACTTGCGTGACCAGATCGACAATATCAGTGCACAGCTCAAACGCTTGATGCAGGGCCTGCTGGACCTGGCCGAACTCGAGGCCTGCACCATCATGCCCGGCTTCACCCATTTGCAGGTCGCACAACCGATAACCTTTGGCCACCACATGATGGCCTGGTTCGAGATGCTGCAGCGCGACTACGGACGGCTGGCCGACTGTCGCAAGCGTATGAACCAGATGCCGCTGGGCGCTGCCGCGCTGGCCGGGACCAGTTACCCGATCGATCGGCAGTTCAGCGCTGATGCGCTGGGCTTTGACAAACCCTGCGAAAACTCGCTGGACGCAGTCAGCGATCGCGATTTTGCGATCGAGTTCAGCAGCGCCGCGGCCCTGATCATGACCCACCTGTCGCGGTTTGCCGAAGAGCTGGTGTTATGGACCTCGGCGCAGTTCGATTTCATCGAGTTGCCGGACCGCTTCTGCACCGGCTCATCGATCATGCCGCAAAAGAAAAACCCGGACGTACCGGAGCTGGTGCGCGGCAAGAGCGGCCGTGTCTATGGCAACCTGTTCAGCCTGCTAACCCTGATGAAGGGCCAGGCCCTGGCCTATAACAAGGACAACCAGGAAGACAAGGAGCCGCTGTTCGACAACGTTGACACCGTGCATGACAGCCTGATGGCCTTTGCCGACATGGTCCCGGCGATCCGCACACGCCCGGACAATATGCGCGCGGCAGCGTTACAGGGCTTTGCCACCGCGACCGACCTGGCGGACTACCTGGTGCGCAAGGGGCTGCCGTTCCGCGATGCGCATGAGGTCGTTGGCCGCGCCGTAAAACTGGGCGTCGACAGCGGGCGTGACCTGTCTGAAATGCATCTGTCAGAATTGCAATCGTTCCATTCATCGATCGAACAGGACGTATTCGATGTACTGACCCTGGAAGGCTCGGTCAACGCGCGCAATCATATCGGTGGCACCGCACCGGAGCAGGTGCGGGCCGCGGTCACCCGCGCCAGGCAAAACCTTTCGTAACACCAGAGCAAAAGCCTTAACCTGCCTCCGGCCTGGCCTGGGTATTGATACCCGGCTCTTCTGTCAGCTGGTTGTAATCAAACAGCCCGATCACCGGTTTGCCGACGTAATAGCCCTGCGCGTTATCTACGCCAAGACTGCGGATCATATCCAGGCATTCCTGCGTTTCGACGAATTCCGCCACCGTGGTCATTTTCAGGCCACGCGCGACGTCGATCAGCGCCTTGACAAACAGCTGGTCGTCTTCGTTGTTGTTGATGTCGCGTATAAACGCGCCATCGATCTTCAGGATATCGGCATGTAGTTGCTTCAGGTAGGAAAACGATGAAAAGCCGACGCCGAAATCATCCAATGCCAGCCGGCAACCCAGTTGCTGGATCCGACGCGCAAATGCGATCGCGCGGCCCAGGTCGTGGATCGCTGCGCTCTCGGTGATTTCAAAAACCACCTGGCGACGGTTAAAGCGCGCGTCCGCCAGCTCTTCCTCGATCAGTGCCAGCATGTCCGGATCACCGACACTGCGACCGGACAGATTGATCGAAAAGCTGACCTGCGGATTGCTGGCGTATTCTTTTTTCATCGCGCGCAGCGCCTTGCGTACAATCACCCGATCGATACGACTGATCAGCCCGAACTCTTCGGCCAGCGGGATGAACTGGCCGGGCGGGAAGATCTGTCCGTCTTCGGAACGTAAACGCACCAGTACTTCATAACGCGAAATCAGGCGGTTGCGGGTCGATACGATGGGCTGGTAGGCCAGTATCAGGCGATCATGCTCAAGCGCATCGAGCATGCGATCCTTCCAAGCCAGTTGACTACCGATGGTCTTTTTCGTCATCGCACGCTCGTCATACAGATGCAGGCGATCGCGGCCAGTCTGCTTGGCTTCGTACATCGCGCTGTCGGCCTTGGCCAGCAACTCAATCGGCGCTTCGCCGTGCACCGGATACAGCGCCATGCCGATACTGACCGTGGTGTTCAGCACCTTACCACCATAGGTCGGCTTGAGACTGTTGATACCCTTCATCAACTCCAGGCCACGCCCCATGGCCTGCTCTTCGGTCACGCCGAGTAACGCGATACTGAACTCGTCGCCGCCAAGCCGCGCGATCAGGTCGGTACTGCGTGCCACACGCCGCAGGTAACCGGACACCTGGATGATGACCTCGTCACCCGCTGCATGACCGGCCGTATCATTCACCAGCTTGAAATGATCCAGATCGATCAACAGCACCGCACCAGTGGTGCCGTTTCTGAGCGCCAGATTGATTTCGCGCTCCAGGTCTTCGAGGTAACGGCGCCGGTTGGACAGGCCGGACAGATGGTCAAAATTGGCCAGACGCAACAAATGGTCTTCATCGTTCTTGATCTTGGTGACATCGCGCGCGGTGCCGCGATAACCCTGGAACCGGTTGCCCTTGTAGAATGGCACGGCGTTGATCAGGATGCAGTAACGAATGTCGTCTGCCGAGTTGACCCAGATTTCGACATCACGGAACGGCTCGTGAAACTGCTTGTCCCTGACCAGTCCGGAAAACACGGCCAGGGACTCGTTGCTCAGGATCTTATCCAGGCGTTTGCCAATCAGCTGCTCAGGGTGATAACCGAGTACGTCTTTGACGCTCATCGACATATAGGTGACATTGCCGTCCGAATCGGTTTCCCATAACCAGTCTGACGAACTTTCGGCAAAGTCGTGAAAGCGCTGCTTGGATGTGGCTTCTTCCTGCTGTAACTGTTCCAGCCGGCGCTGCATTTCATTCAGGGACCTGGACAACACACCGATTTCATCGCGGCTGTTGATACTAATTTTGGTGTGGTAATCACCATGCTGAATGGCCCGGGTTGCCTCGAGTAATTGCTTGATCGGCACGGCCAGCCAGCGGCGGCTGATCGCGATCCCGGCCAGCACCACTACCAGCAGGATCAACAGTGCCAGCCAGGCCGCGACCCTGGCCAGCTCGATGAAGGGCTGCCAGAGCCGGTCTGCCGCCATTGCCACGACCAGCCTGGCAACGACCTGGCCACCCGGGTAGTGATGGATCGGGTACATCCTGCCGATGTGGGTTTTACCCTCGACCGGGAAGCTGAGTTGTCGTTCCGGGTCCGCCTTGCCCTGCAGGCTGCCCAACTCAGGCTGGTTAGCGAAATTGCTGCCAATCACCGACTCACCATTGATCAGTATCACACCGGTACCCATCAAGCGTGCCAGTGACTCGATACTGGCGTCATCGATTTTCTCGGCCAGTAGCAGCAAACCGGCATGCTCGCCATTCAGGCCGGTTATCGGCAGCACGTCGATACGCAGGAAGGTTTCGGCCACAAACGCAAAACCGGCAGCCGGTGAGCGCGTCTGTCCCGCGCGGGCGACCAACTGGCTGATACTGTCGCTGCTGATCACCTGTGGCGTAGCCAGTCTGTCATGACGCGCATACACGGCCCGGGTAACCGGCTCGGTCTGCAGATAGAGAACCACCAGCTCCATTTTATTGCGGTAGCCTGTCCTGTTGACCAGCTGTTGCACCTTTTCCTTCTTTGTATCCAGGCGCAACCCCTGCGACGGCAACTGCTCGACGAGCTCCTGCGCCTTGCGGCGTAAATGCAGCTCAGCCTGCTTCTGATGTTCCTCAAAGACGTCGCGCGCATGCAGGATGCGCATATCCAGTTCCTGGTCCAGGTAATCGTCGAGCAGAATATAGACTACCGCCGACACACCAGCCAGCACTGCGAAGACCAGTGTAATCACGAACAGGGTGTTTTTTTGTTCAATTCTCATTCTGACTTATCGTGAACCACATCCGGGTTTATACCAACGTCCGGCCGTAGGCCTGGTACCAAGTGCCAATCTCCAGGTTAGCGGCAGTAGACGCCTGTTACACCAAACTATAAGGCGTATCTTTTACCATAGTTAACAAATGGCTTTTTGCCAGCGCTGTTCTCTGATTTAATCGGCCGTACCCGTACTATTTGAAGGACAACACGATGAACAAGCAGGCTCTTGAACCCTTACGCGAGCGTCTTGCCGCTTTTGCCGCCAATCGTGACTGGGACCAGTTTCATAGCCCTAAAAACCTAAGTATGGCACTTATTGCCGAGGCTGCAGAGCTGGTTGAGCACTTCCAGTGGCGCAGTGAACAGCAGAGCGCGGAACTGGACACCACCACCCATGACGCGGTGGCGCTGGAGCTGGCGGATATCTTCATTTATCTGATCCGTATCGCTGATAAACTGGATGTGAATCTGATTGAGACCGCTGAGCGCAAGATTGCGATCAACGAGTCGCGCTACCCGGTCGACAAGGTCAAGGGTTCTGCGCGCCGTGCATCGGAATACGAAACCGGTCAGGATTGACTAAATAGGTGTCAATAACCCGTCATATTCTGTTCGTTTTACTAATAACAAGGTTAAAGTATTGAAACAGATAGTCGCTAACTCATCTAGAACCGATTGAGTGGCTACACAGAGCCGGGTTACCGGCCTCACAACAGGGAGCAATACCTGCATGAGCGAGAATGTGAAGGAAATACTGGACCAACTGAGTCTGACCGACCTGCTGTCCGATTGCCCGCTGGCGGTACTGGTCGAGCATCAGGGCCAGGCCATCTGGGCGAACAGCGGCTTTCTGACCATGCTTGGCATGGATCAGCTCGACAGCGAGGACGCACGCGTCGGTGCACTGATGAGGGCCAGGGAGTCGATCGAGCTGAGTAATGAACAGGGACAATCCAGCTTCCTATCGCACCAGGTCCAGCCTGGCAAGGACGACAGCGCAGCGGTGATGCACTACTTCGCTGACCAGACCGCACTGTACACCATGCAACAACAGGTCGATGCACTGCAAACAGAAGTTGAACAGTCACGCCTGAAAGACCCGATCACCGGCCTGCTGACCCGTCGTGCGATGCTACTGAGCCTGGAACCACAGGTGTCCCGTTCACGCCGCTATAACAACAGCCTGTCAGTCGCCCAGATGACCGTGGAATTCGAACCGGGCACGGATAACTCTTCAGTTGGTATGAAAATCAGCCAGTTACTGAAAGACCAGTTACGCTGGGCCGACCTGATCGGGTTGTTCGAGGAAAATAATTTTGTCATGGTACTGCCCGAAACACGACTCGAGGATGCCGAAAAATTGGCCGGAAAACTATGTGAGCGGCTGTCGGACATTGCCGGTGTCACGGCCTCGCACCTGGGTATTACCGAGTGGCGCAAGGGCGATAACGCGGCCTCACTGCTGCAACGCTCGCATGAGGCGATGGAAAAGGCCAGTAGCGATCAGGCCAGCTGTGCAATTGCCAGCTAGGATCCGAAAGCCGCCTTTCTTTATAAAAAAATCATTTATATAGAATGTTCGCTGATGGCCGATATAAGGGGAGACTCTAATCTATTCGTGGACTCGTATCTTGCATCTGAACAGTCCAGCTTCTGCGTTGCGAATCTTCGCAATCGCAAGCTACTACGGGCGATTCGTTCCTTGAATCAGAACAGTTTAGGTCACAATCTACGTCGTCCAGAATATATCAGAGGCTCCCAGGGTCATGAGCGAAGCCAAAAAAATAACTGACACTGAAATACCACACCTGGCCGATCTGCGCCAGATCAAGCGCCGTTTCATGGCGCTGAACACTGAACGCCTGAAACTGATACGCAATGCGCTCAAGGACCATCAACGACTGTTTGTCGAGGTCCTGCCGCTGCTGTTCCATGTCAATCACCCGGCCCTGCCTGGTTATGTGTCCGACAAGACCCCGATCGGGGTGGCCGACTACAATCCTGGCAAACGCTGTCTGTCAGAAGTGCGCACCCTGTCGCGCGAGTTCAAGTACAAGCGTCGCGCGATGCGCGTCTACCATATCCAGTCGCTGTACCTGATGGGCAGCACGGGTACGGTCGCCTATTCCCGCAAAAGCGATTTCGATATCTGGGTGTGCTACAACCCGGAGCTGGACCAGCAGGAACTGGACGAGCTCGACCAGCGCTGCAAGCAGATCGCAAAATGGGCCAAATCGATCGGCCTGGAAACCAATTTTTTCCTGCTCACGGCCGAATCCATACGCCGTGGCCGCATCGAAACCATGTCCGAGGAGTCCAGCGGCACCGCGCAATACATGCTGCTTAAGGAGGAGTTTTACCGCACCGCCGTGCTGCTGGGCGGCCGCTACCCGGTCTGGTGGCTGGTACCACCGGATCGTGAGTATGACTACTACAAGTACATCCAGATGCTGTACGATCAGGACCTGGTCTATCAGTACGAGGTCATGGATTTCGGTGACCTGGCCTTTATCCCGGCCGGGGAATTCTTCGGCGCCACCCTGTGGCATCTGAACAAGGCCATCCATTCGCCCTACAAGTCGGTGTTGAAGCTGCTGCTGATGGAGGCCTACGCAAACGAATACCCGCATACCGATATGCTCGCGACGCGCTTCAAACGCGCGGTTTACGAGGGTGAAACCCAGATCGACAAAATGGACCCGTATGTGCTGATTATGCAAAAGGTCGATGAGTTTCTGAAATCCGAAAACGACCCGGAACGACTCGACCTGGCACGGCGCTGTTTTTATTTCAAGGTCAATGAAAAAATGAGCGTGCGCCGCACCCGTAACATCTCGCGTCGCTACGAGGTCATGGATGAACTGCTCAAATGCTGGGACTGGGAACACGATTACCTGCTGGTACTGGACTCGCGTCGCACCTGGAAAATTCACCGCGTGATGGACGAGGCCAAGCTGATTACCAATGAGCTGATGCGCAGCTATCACAAGCTGTCAGAGTTTGCGCGCAAGCATTCAGATCAACCTGACATCATGCAGAACGACCTGAACCTGCTTGGCAGAAAACTGTATGTCGCGTTTGAACGCAAGGCCGGCAAGGTAGACCTGATCAATCCCGGTATTTCTATCGACCTGTCCGAGGACAAGTTGTCATTTGTGCAGACGGAAACCGATGGCGTCAGGTCCTGGGCACTGTATCGAAACGATATATCCGAAGCGCTGTCAGTCAAGGTGCAGCCGCTCAAGCGCAAGCATAACCTGATAGAGTTACTGGTCTGGTGCCATTTCAACAAACTGGTCAGTTCCCAGTCACTGCTGACCATCCACCGGCATGACCAGACCGAATCCAACCGTGAGGCACTGGCGATACTGGATGCCCTGGACCGGCTGTTCCCGGATGGCCAGACCGGCGAGGTCATGATCCAGGATGTCAACCAGCCGCCGACCATACACACCGCGCTACTGTATATGAACGAAGGCGTTGATCCGCTGGAAAACTATTCCAGGCAGGGCATACATTTGACCAGCAACCGTTCGGACTCGTTATGTTATGGCGGCTTCTGGAAAAACCTGGCGGTGAACTGCGACCTGGTCATACTGAACAGCTGGGGTGAGGTGATGACCTTCCACTACGAGGGCGATACCGCCGTACTGGATTGCCTGTCTGACTATTTTGCCTGGATCCCGGTGTCCAGTCGCCAGCTTCCCGCAAAGCTGCATGTACGCAGCTTCTCAACGGCGCGCGGGACATCGATCGCATCACGTATACAGGAGCTGTATAACAACCTGTATCATGTCTATTACAAGAATATCATCATCAGCAATCCGCGCTATGTGATGCGGCTTGGCTATGATTACTATCTGGGTCAGGTAGAAAACGATGTGCCCCGCTTCCAGCATATCGGTACCGAAGCCAACTTGCTCGCAACACTGGGACAAAGCCAGGAAACCTTCAGCAATATCGTATTCGATAATTACACACACAAGGACTTTCCGATCGGCCCGCTGTTCCGTTATAACCAGCCGGACACCATCCAGGTGATGTACCAGGTCAATCACCTGGATGTAAGACTGTATATCTTTGACGAAATGGGTTCACTGTTCTATCAGGACCTGCCGTTCCACAAAGAAGAGTCGCTGATGAGCCAGCTACAGCGTTTTCTGAACTCGACCATAAACCGGCGCACGGCTCGACTGAACCAGCCGGAAAACAACTTACTTGCGAATGAAATCGAGTTCTTGCATATCCATACCAACCAGAATGGCAAGCTGGTTGCCAAACATAAAACACCTGACCAGGCTTACCAGCAGGATTATCTTGGTATTCAGGTTATCGCCGACCACCTGGGCGAACACAACAAGGACATCACCCTGTATTGCGACAACCAGGAATTCTCGTATATGGAATTTGGTGAGAAGCTCTATACAGAAGTCGCGCGCTATGTTTTGTCCAGACGTAGAAACGGGCAGCGTTATCCGATCTACATTACCGACATGGACCTGACGCAATCCGTTCGCAATCAGGATAACAGTGGCATGCAAACCGTGCACTACCTGAACTATAAGAAGCTGATCGAGCAACGCCTGAATATTGCACTGGACGCACTGTAACCCGGCTACCTGTACCTGTTGGTACGGGCAGCCAGTCATACTTTATTCCGCTTTTCTGACGTCTTCCATAATCGATTTGAGATCGTTCTCCCAACGCATGAACTGGGTGCGCAGTTCCGGTGCCGGGAACAGCTCGGACAGAGAACGCGGGTGCAATGCCACCAGCAGGGTGTTGTCCTCTTCGGCAAAGATCACCACCTGTAACGGCAGGTAGGCGTACAGGCCCGGTTCCTTTTTCGTCATCTGGTCGACCTCGTTTTTCTTCGCAAAGAATACCAGGCGGTATTTGTCGGTCTTGTAACCGGAGCCGGTCAGGCCGATATCCACGCGTTGCACGCGCGTGATCTGGTAGCCATGCGCCAGTATCGACTCCTGCAGCGCGGACATCGCTTCCGGAAAATACAGTTTCGACCTGGCCATCATCAGCCCTTCGGCTGACGCCGGCATCATCATGGTCAACTGCGACGCTATCAACAGAATGGCAGCAAATAGCTTTTTCATAGCGTCACCTCTTCCAGAATGGCTTCATAGGTCGCGCGCATCTGCTGACAAATGCGATCCAGCTCCTCGTTATTGAAGCTTTCACTGATCGCCTCGGGATTCATCGCAAACACACTAACCTTGTCGCCCTCCTTAACCAGCGTCAGTCGACAGGGCAGGAACAGGCCGATACGCGGATCGAGCGCCAGCGCCTTGTTCAGCAGCGCAAAATTACAGAAATACACGATCACCTTGTCCGGACTCTCGGAACCTTCCTTGACCATACCCTGCTCGAACTTCTGCACCCGGATCAGCTTGAAGTTAGCCGCTATCACCGCCTCCTTGACCGACTCCAGCACATCATTAATCGAGCCCTCCGCTTCGGAAACGATGAACGGTGCCATCGCCTCGCCTGCTTCTGGTTTGGCATGTTTTTTCTTCAGTGTGCGCACAAATGCGACCATGTCACTGATCTGCTGTTCGGACAGGCCCTGTTCCAGGTATGAAGGCATCGGCGTACCCTTACGACCATAGGCCAGCGCCTGCCACAGCATCTGGTCGGTAGACGCGTCCTGGAACGCGGCGTTACTGAGCGAGGTTGCGATAATTGCCGCATCGCGCGGGCGTGAGAAGGTCACACCGGTACCCTTGCCGCCTTCACCCCTGGCGCCATGACAGGCAGCACAGTGTTGCTGGTACAGCTTGGCACCGCGTTTTAGATCGCCCTGGATAGCTTTCGGGACTTTTACCGGTTTGGCCGGCTCGGATACAAAGCCACGTATGGTCTTGATCAGGGCCGCCAGCTGCGCATCGCTCAGATACGGAAAGGCCGGCATCACCCGACCCGGACGACCATTACGAATGCTCTTAATCAGGAACTCGTCGCTGGCATCACGCTGAAAATCCGGCAGCGACAGCGGTACACCGACACCGCCCTGGCCATTCTTGCCATGGCAGGCCTCACACATGTCCTGGTAGAGCAGGTCGCCATTCGGCACCGCGAGCACAGGGGCTGCAAATCCCAGCAATACTAGAGAGATAAGTATTTGTTTCATATTAAATATCGCATTCATATAAGTATTTTAGCAAATTCTAAATATATTGCTATGATTTGGGTCAAAATTTATCCACAGCTTATGCTTTTTTCAGTACAGGGTGGTTATGTGCCTAGTTTATCGACCGGACTGGTAATTGCTTCACTGATTATCAGTAAGCATAAAAAATCGCTGTCATTATGAGCTGCCCTGGGCAGTTGTCATTGCGGAAAGTGCGCAGCACCTGTGCGAAATCCATCGGCGGGTCTGGGCAAGCATGAGTACCCTATCCACCGTCCCGGTGGCTCAGGGCAACTCCATTTTATTGTCCCGGGCGTTTGAATTTCTTGCGTGCCTGATCCACTTTCTTTCTATACACGCACTTCTCGACATGATCGTTGATCAGACCCATGGCCTGCATGAATGCGTATACCGTGGTTGGTCCAACAAATTTCCAGCCCAGCTTTTTCAGATCCTTAGACAAGATAGTGGATTCCGCTGAAATAGATACGGTTTGCGGTTTGGCCAATTGCCTGGGGTCGGGCTCGTAGCGCCAGAAAAACGCAGCCAGTGAGCCCTCCTGTTTGACCAGGTCCTGGGCCCGTTTGGCATTATTGATGACTGCTTCAATTTTGCCTCGATGTCGAACGATACCTTCGTCCTTGAGCAGACGATTGACGTCACGTTGTGTGAAACGGGCTATTTTGTTGAAATCGAAATGATAAAAGGCAATACGAAAGTTTTCGCGCTTGGCCAGAATAGTACGCCAGCTCAGCCCGGACTGAAAACCTTCCAGGCATATTTTTTCAAACAGGCGCTGATCATCATTGACCGGGTAACCCCATTCTTTATCGTGATAGTCAAAAAACTCCGGCGCGGCACTACACCAATCGCAACGTGATTTACCATCAGCGCCTTTTACTGTTTTGCTCATACTTCCTCCATGTTATCGGACAGTAAAGTAGATTTACTATTTGTCCTGTTGTTTACCTTGTGTTTTTTTCATTTCAATCAGTTTTTGCCAATACTCGACATGGTCAGGTTTGGCTGGAGCCTCTATCTCTTCATCGACCAGCGTCAGAATATCACTCATCGGAAGCGTTTTGTTACGATGCACAAAAACTCCTCTCACCTGTAGAGTTGCACACAGTTTACCAACCGCAAAGAACCTGTGTTCTGTGTACCAGTATTTTTCATCCCAATGAGTAAAGCGAGTTTTTATCTCAAACCGCTGGAAGGGTTTTATCGGCCTGAAATAACTGATCTCCTGCGCCTGTGCCACTGGCAGCCACTTTCGCTCGATCAAATCAAACAAGGTCCCGACCTGTCCAAGATAGTAAATCCGGCACAAATCACAAAATGCGAAATAGCGTGCATTGGTTAAATGAAAATTGATATCACAGTCATACGGCCAGGCCCGGAACCACAGGCTGCTCTCATCCAGCAGACCGATCTTTTTTGCAAAGTTACTTTTAAACAGGATAAGTAGCAATCTGAAATATAAATTCATCGTAAATCCATTTATCCAATAAACAGGGGCAGTGAAAATTATACTCTAATATTTGAAACGAGTTCTCTGACACGGGTTATTCTTATGGTATAAATACTAAAAAAAGTATAAGCGTCGGTAACACACGGTAATACGGATGTTTCTCATAATCACCGAACCCTTTTATTTTTTTGAAGGAATTTATGGTGTTAGATATCAGTAACGAGTTTATCAATCCCCGCAGGCTAAGCCAGTCTGTATTACAAATCTGCGAGATTCTGGGCATGTACCAGGCCGAACTGGCACGGATCCTGCGCCTGCAATGCAGGGACATTGGAAGATTGTCCTCCGGCAAGGCTGTGTTGGAGAAAGGAACAGAAAGCTGGCAACAAGCAGAGTTCTTTCTGGAATTTTACCGATTATTGTACTTATTCCATGATGGAAACGAAGTTGCCATGTGTAACTGGCTCCGCAAAGATAACCCTGAACTGGGCGGGGCACCGCTACTCCAGATGGTGGATGAGTTACGAGTCAGTGATGTGATCAGCTACCTAAAAGATGCGGTACAGACCTGACACAAAAATAAATAAAACCGGGTCAGAGAATACATTTCTAATATTAGAGAATATTGTTCTCTGACCCGGTTTTTTCACAATGAACCTTTTCAAGGTTTTATGGTTTACCGCGCGGCTATTGAGGCTCGCAATTGCCTTGAACCGCTGGAATAGCAGCTAAGGTCTCTATGCGGCTAAACCTCGAAGAGGTTCTATGAGACTACAACAGCATGTTGTAATTTCAGGCCATGTTAGTTGCAAGCAGCCTACTCAACCACTGATCAATATCCTGCAGCTCATCCAGGCAGACGGCATGCTCCATTGGGTAGGTATGCCAGTCGATCTGGTTTCCAAGTTGCTGAAGTTTGTCGCGGGCTTCCTCACCAAGGTTCATGTGTACGACGGGGTCGCAGTCGCCGTGGGCCTGGAAAATTTTCAGGCGTTGCAGTTCTGACTGTCTTGCCTGCAAATTATTGGCTAGCGGCAGGTAGGTTGAAAGCGCCAATACGCCGGCCAGCGATGTGTCGTGGGTTAACGCGGTATACAAGGCCAGTGCGCCGCCCTGGGAGAAGCCGGCCAGTATAATGTTTTCCGGTTCGATGCCACGTTGTTGCTCGCGAGTGATCAGTTGACGTATGGATTCTGCAGCTTGCGGGATGCCCTGTTCATCCTCTGGCGAATCCAGGTCCAGGCCGTAGATGTCATACCAGGAACGCATGGCCATACCGCCATTGATAGTGACGGGTTGTACCGGGGCATGCGGGAAGATGTAGCGGATCGCGGTGCCGTTGACCCGGACCATTTCAGGGACGATATCGGCGAAGTCATAGCCGTCAGCGCCGAGGCCGTGTAGCCAGATGATACTGTAGTGTACCGATGGACCGGTGCTGGTTTCGATACATTGTAAAAGTGTATCGTCCTGCTGTTCAGCCATGCGGGTGATGTTCGCCGTGATGCTGACTGCGTTGCAGAATATCGATATGCGCGGCCAGCCGTTCGACATCATCGCGCAGTTTGTCCACGTCGCGGACAAATTCCTGCAGTTCGAGCGTGGCCGGGCTCCAGCGCACTTCTTCTTTCAGGTACTCGCCCATATCGCGCGCCAGTACACTGCCGGTTTCGCTGAACCAGTCGGTTGCAGCCTTGAACACGCGTCCGGTACTGTGCGCCAGTACGTCGCCGATATAGGGCGCCATCAAGGCCTCCCAATCCAGGTTCAGGCCGTCAAGAAAATGTTTCAATTGTTGGCCGAGTTCGTGATCGCCCCGCATTTCGATATCACCGCGCAACATGCTGTCGACACTGTCGCCACCCATACCGACGTGCATCCATGACGCGACACCGCCGATCAGCCAGGCATCCGGCTCGTCTTCCATTTGCGGTAATACCGAGATACCGCCGGCTGACGGCAACAGGTAGATCTTCAGGTTGATGCCGGTGATATGCAGGCCGATGACCTTGCCGGCCATAGCGGCCAGTTGGTCGCGGCTGACCGGATCGCTTGCCAGCACCCGGTTGATCGAGGTTTCCAGAGTGGCGCTGAGCAGGCTGGGTAGTTGCATAAACTTATCTATATTAAGATTAAAATTTAAACGCTCGGTGCAGTGCGACAATACCACCGGTCAGGTTATACACATCACAGTGATCGAAACCGGCCTCCAGCACCATGTGCTTCAGGGTGTCCTGGTCCGGGTGCATGCGTATCGATTCGGCCAGGTAGCGATAGCTTTGTTCGTCGTTGGCGATCCACTTGCCCAGCTTCGGCAGCAGGCTGAACGAATAAAAATCGTAGAGCTTGCCCAGACCCGGCACCACCGGTTTGGAGAACTCCAGTACCAGTAAACGGCCGGACGGTTTCAGGATACGATACATCTCGCGCAGCGCGGCATTCTTGTCGGTCACGTTGCGCAGACCAAACGCGATGGTAATGCAGTCGAAGTGGTTGTCGGGGAACGGCAATGCCTCGGCATTCGCCTGTACGTATTCGAGGTTGCCGGCCAGGCCTTCGTCGATCAGCCGGCTGCGACCTTCCATTAGCATGGAGTCATTGATATCGGACAACACTACCTGGCCACTGTCACCGACCTGGCGTGCGAAGCGGCTGGCCAGATCACCGGTACCACCGGCCAGGTCCAGCACGCGCTGACCGATACTGACCGCGGCCAGCTCGATCGTGAAACGCTTCCAGATACGATGTACGCCGCCCGACATCACATCGTTCATCAGATCGTATTTCGACGCCACCGAATGAAACACATCGGCGACGCGCTCCTGTTTATCGGCCCAGTCTACCGTTTCGTAACCGAAATGGGTGGTATCACGATCTTTGTGTTCTTCCTGCATAATGCTCGTCAGTCGGCGTTGGCATCGTAGCTGTGGCCGGCCTGCTCCAGTCGTTTCAGATAGTTGGCCCAGTTGCCGTCCCTGTCCCTGCCCAGTCGGTACAGCGTATCCCAGGAATAGATGCCGGTATTATGACCATCATCAAAGTGCAGGCAGATCGCATAGTTACCGATCGGTTCGATGCGCTCGATGCGCACAGCCTGCTTGTTCAACTGCAACACTTCCTCGCCCGGCCCGTGGCCCTGTACCTCGGCAGATGGTGAGAAGCAGCGCAGGTACTCGGCACTGAGCGAGAACTTCTCGCCGTCGTCGAAGGTCAGGTCCATGCTGCGTGACTTCTGGTGATAGTTGATTTCGGTTGGTCTCGGTCCACTCATGGTTTTGGTCTCATGTTCCCCGGTAAGCCACACCCGGCCGCAGCCGGTCATACATGCCTACACTGTTAATATGTATCAGCAACTAGCTGACTGTCAAAGAATATAGCGGCTCAGGTCTTCGTTTCCGGCCAGGTCGGCCAGGTGTTCGTCGACATAAGCGGCATCGATCGCGATGCTCTGACCGGACTTGTCCGAGGCCTCGAACGAGATCACCTCGAGCAGGCGCTCCATCACGGTATGCAGCCGTCGTGCACCGATGTTCTCGGTGCGCTCGTTGACCTCCCAGGCCAGTTGCGCGATGCGAGCGACGCCGTCTTCAGTGAAATCCAGGGCCAGGCCCTCGGTCTGCATCAACGCGGTGTACTGTTCGGTCAGCGATGCGTCCGGCTCGGTCAGGATGCGCACGAAGTCGTCCACACCCAGCGCGTCCAGCTCGACACGGATTGGCAAACGCCCCTGCAGTTCCGGGATCAGGTCTGACGGCCTGGTCAGGTGGAACGCGCCAGATGCGATGAAAAGGATATGATCTGTATGAATCATGCCGTATTTTGTAGTGATCGTGCAGCCTTCTACCAGAGGCAACAGGTCACGCTGTACGCCCTCGCGGGACACGTCCGGGCCGCCATACTCGGAGCGAGACGCGACCTTGTCGATCTCGTCGATAAACACGATGCCGTTCTGCTCGACATTCTGCATCGCCGCGTGTTTCAGGTCGTCCTCGTTGACCAGTTTGGCAGCCTCTTCGTCGGCCATGACTTTGAGCGCCTCTTTGACCTTGAGCTTGCGGCTGCTGGTGCGTTGGCCGCCCATGTTCTGGAACAGGCCCTGCAACTGGTTGGTCATGTCCTCCATACCCGGCGGCGCCATGATCTCGACCCCGATCGAGGTGGACACGTCGATCTCGATCTCGCGCTCGTCAAGCTCGCCCTCGCGCAGTTTTTTGCGCAGTTTCTGGCGCGTGCCGTCCTCCTCATCCTGCTCGTCGTCCATACCGAAACCACCGCTGGGGGCGGGTAGCAACACATCCAGCACACGCTCTTCGGCCGCGTCCTCGGCCTTGTGGCGCACCTTCTCGATCTCGCGCTCACGTACCATCTTGATCGACATATCGGCAAGATCGCGGATGATCGACTCAACATCGCGGCCGACATAGCCAACTTCGGTGAATTTGGTCGCCTCGACCTTGATAAATGGCGCGTCCGACAGGCGCGCCAGACGACGCGCGATTTCGGTCTTGCCGACCCCGGTCGGGCCGATCATCAGGATATTTTTCGGCGTGATCTCGGTACGCAGCTGGTCATCCAGCTGCATGCGACGCCAGCGGTTGCGTAATGCAATCGCGACCGAACGTTTGGCGCTGGCCTGGCCAACGATGTGTTTGTCCAGCTCCTGGACGATCTCTCTGGGGGTCATCGGGGTCATTAAAGACATGTTTCTGAACGGAAACGCCAATCAGGCGTATTCCAGCTCCTCTATGGTCAGGTTGCGGTTGGTGTAGATACAGATATCGGCCGCAATATTCAGGCTGTTTTCAACGACTTCGCGGGCCTCGAGCTCGGTGTTCTCGACCAGCGCGCGGGCAGCGGCCTGGGCATACGAGCCACCGGAACCGATCGCCATCAGGCTGTTTTCCGGCTCGATCACATCGCCATTACCGGAGATGATCAACGAGCTGCTATGGTCGGCCACGGCCAACAGGGCCTCCAGGCGGCGCAAGGCGCGCTCGGTACGCCAGTCCTTGGCCAGCTCCACGGCCGCACGGGTCAGGTTGCCGTTATGCTTTTCGAGCTTGCCCTCAAAGCGCTCGAACAGCGTAAACGCATCCGCGGTACCACCGGCAAAACCAGCCAGCACCTTGTCGTGATACAGGCGGCGCACCTTGCGCGCATTGCCCTTCATCACCGTATCGCCGAGGCTGACCTGACCGTCACCACCGATCACAACCTTGTTGTTCCGGCGTACGGACAGAATAGTAGTACCACGATATTGTTCCAAGACCTGCTCCTGATCTGCAAAGGACGGCTATTGTACACCATCGTCAGGACGAGTTGTCCCTACGAGTTATAGCTGACATTGGTTATATCCTGTTTGTATATGGCACCAGATGATCGAAATTCAATGGTTGATTAATTTCAAAGGCTCCATCGCCAGCTATCCAGCCTGTCGCAGGACGACACATTCACAGTCTCTGCTGCGAATTAACGACCGATTATTTCGTCTTCGCGCGCAGATGCGCCTTGTCATACACCTGCGCCAGTTACTGGAAATCCAGGTGCGTGCCAATCCGGGTAGCGCTAATCCGGCTTGAGGCCACCTGGTATACCCAATAATACGGGTGTTCAGGTTATCTGGTGGCGGAACTATTCATCAGCTAACTACATGAAAAAATTTGTTTTTTGAATGAACCCCAAAATTTCTCTTATACCCTAGCAATTGATTTAAATATTTATGTGAATTGGTCGATATTTCGATAACAACAAGATCAATAACACATTTTTACACAACACATTGTAAATGCAGTAATGGAAAGATAACTATGAAGATTAATATGCCTGTCAGCAACCAAGAACGAGACTATGCCGACGACACCAATATTCTCTCGACCACGGACCTTAAGGGTGCGATCACCTATTATAACGATGATTTTCTGGAGATCAGCGGATTTGAGCCGGAAGAGCTGAGCCACAAAAACCACAACGTCGTCCGTCATCCTGAAATGCCGCCGGCTGCATTCGAGGATCTCTGGCAAACGGTCAAGACCGGCAAGTCCTGGATGGGTATTGTAAAAAATCGTTGTAAAAACGGCAATCACTACTGGGTCGATGCCTATGTCACACCAATCAGACATGATGGTCAGGTCATTGAATATCAGTCGGTTCGACAAAAACCGGCGCGTGAACATGTAAAACGTGCGGAAAAAATCTACCAGCAGTTACTCGACGGTAAGTCGCCGAAGGCAATCCGCCCGTCCAGAATCAATACCACATCAAAGCTGATTGGCACCACGATTGCGTCATTATTGGCAAGCACCTCGCTCGTATCACTGGCCATGGATGTCAGTCTGACTGCTGGTATTGCGATGTTTGCTACCGGGGCGGTTTTTACTTCCCTGGCTGCATTTTTATGCTTGCGCCCACTCAGGCAGGCAATCAGCAAGGCGCGCGGTATCACAGACAATCCCATTGCCCGGTATATCTATACCGGCCGCCGTGATGATGTCGGCTCATTATTACTGGCGATGAAGTCGCTCGGATCCGAAACAGGCGGGGTTGCCGGGCGTATCTCAGACGACTCGAAAAAACTCTCTGCAAGCGCTGACCATCTGTCAGAGGTCATCGAGAACACAAACGTTGGCGTCCAGCAACAGTATTCCGAAACCGACCAGCTCGCGACCGCGATTAATGAAATGACAGCCAGTATTCACGAGATCTCCAGTAATGCACAGCTCACTGCCGATTCAGCCCAAGAGGCCATGACAGATTCAGAGCATGGCAGGCAGGTTGTCGGCACCGCATCCGGTTCTATCGATATGCTGGCCGAGGAGGTCAAACGTGCATCCGAGGCCATCGAAAAAGTCGAAGCGAATAGCAAGGAAATCAACACCATTGTCGATGTGATACGAGACATCTCCGAGCAAACCAATCTGCTTGCCCTTAACGCCGCCATCGAGGCGGCCAGGGCTGGCGAGCAGGGTCGCGGCTTTGCGGTGGTAGCAGACGAGGTCAGAACGCTGGCCGGTCGAACGAACACCGCCACCGACGAGATCCAGCAGATGATCGAGAAACTTCAGTCTGGTACAGGTGAGGCCGTCCAGGTCATGTCGATGAGCAGTGAGCACGCCGCCAGGAGCGTTGAACAGGCGGCATCGGCCGCCAGTTCACTCGATAGCATTGCCAGTGCTGTCGAAAAAATCAACGACATGAGCATCACCATCGCCGCGGCTGTGGAAGAGCAGAGTGCTGTCGCGGAAGAGATCAACCGCGGCATTACCTCTATCAGGGATTCCGCCGAAATCACCATGCAGGGTTCACAGGAAACCGAACAGGCCAGCGTCACAATGTCTAAGCTTGCGTCTGGCCTCAATAACCTGGCTGACGAATTCTGGACCAGGAAAAATGCGTGTTAACGGGTACGCCGCTATGCGCTAGTGCACCAGCGGCTTATTTTTTCTTCGCACGCGGATGCGCCTTGTCATACACCTGGGCGAGGTGCTGAAAATCCAGATGAGTATAGACCTGGGTGGTGCTGATGTCGGCATGGCCTAGCAGTTCCTGCACCGCGCGCAGGTCACCGCTGGACTCGAGCAGGTGGGTCGCGAAACTGTGACGCAACTTGTGTGGATGCAGGTTGCTGTCCAGTCCCTGCTTGCGGCCCTGGTGACGCAGGCGCTGCTGCACGCTGCGCGCAGCCAGGCGCGTACCACGGTTACTGACGAACAGCGCCTGCTCATCATCGCTCCTGAGTAACTGTGCGCGCACGGCCAGCCAGCGAGACAGGGCCTCGTGGGCGAGACGGCCGATTGGCAGGATGCGGGTCTTCGCGCCCTTACCGGTGACCGTGACCATATCTTCTGCCAGATTGACGTGTTGCAGGTTCAGCCCGACCAGTTCGGCCAGGCGCAGACCGGAGGAGTAAAACAGCTCCATTATCGCCTGGTCACGCATCGCGACCGGGCTTGCATCATCATCGCTAAGCAGGCGATTGACCTGGTCGACATCCAGCACCGCTGGTAACTTGCGGGGGCTTTTCGGGGCGCGCAGGCCGCGGCCGGGGTTATGTGTAATGTGTTTTTCACGCACCAGGAATTGCAGAAAACTGCGCACCGCGGACAGGTGGCGTTGCACGCTACGACCACCCAGACCCTTACGGTGTAACTGGCTGGCCCACTGGCGCAGATGCTGGCTGTCCAGTGCAGACCAGTCGCCTAGTTCCTGTCCATGTACATAAACCAGCAGGGCCTGCAGGTCACGACAGTAGTTCAACAGCGTATGGGGTGAATAGCGACGCTCGTACTTCAGTGAATCCAGAAAACGCTCAATCCATGATTCAAGCGTTTTGTCGGTCACAGGTTTCAGGCCAGATGGCAACGTAGCACGGTACTGATCAGTGCACCCATCTGTTTCAGGAACACCGTGCCCATGCCTGGATGAAAGCGGTTCGGGTCGTGACTGCCTACCGCGAGCATACCCAGTTCCGCGTGACGGCCCAGTGGGATCAGCACCGCCGACTTGATGTCGCCGGCGCGCTCGGCAAACAGGTATTGCAATTGCTCCCGTTTCAGGCGGCCACATAACGGCCGGTAGGTCTGAAGCAGGTTCGCAAACAGTTCCTCGACCTGTTCATCGCGCGGTCTGCCACTGCAATGTTCCAGGTCAGCCGGGATCTTGTCGCTGTTATCAAACAGGTTCAGCATGACTTCATCGGCATTGAAATCATCGCGCATGCGCTCATAGATCAGTGCAACCACCTCTTCAGTGCCGGTGGTTTCCATCAGCGTCAGCGCCAGGCGCATAACACGTTCGGACAACCGGTCGTTGACACGCGCGACATTGACCAGTTCACGCAGCTTCAGTTTTAGCTGCCCATTCTGTTCGCGCAGGGTACGTACCTGGTATTCGATCAGGGAAATCGCAGCGCCGGTATGATGCCTGATCTTCATGTGATTCAGCAGGTCGGAGTGGTCCTGGAAATAATCCGGGTTGGCCAGCAGAAAATCCTCGACCTGCTGTGCGCTGATCTCATCTTCATTGAAATCAGGTTTTTCCTGTGTGCTCATATGTCGATACGCCCCTCAAATACGGCTGCAGCCGGTCCGGTCATCATCACTGGATCGCCTTCACCCGTCCAGCTTATCACAAGTTTGCCGCCAGGCAGACCCACTGTCACCTGTTGATCGAGCCAACCTCGCAATTGCCCTGCCACCACGGCCGCGCAGGCGCCACTGCCGCAGGCCAGAGTCTCGCCGGCGCCGCGTTCGTAGACACGTAAGTTGATGTTTTTTCGGTCCAGTAGCTGCATAAAACCGGCATTGACGCGATTTGGAAAACGCTCATGCTGTTCGATTAGCGGCCCCAGTCCCGGCACGTCGGCGCTGTCGATATCGTCCACGCGGACCAGCGCATGCGGATTACCCATCGACACCACCATGATCTCGAGTTTCTGCCCGGCCAGCTTTAAAGGGTAGCCTGCCTCGCGTCGTTGTGCGACAAACGGTATCGCATCAGGCTCCAGCTGCGGAACGCCCATGTTCACGCATACCTGGTCATCCTCCTGCAACTGCAGGCTGAGCAGGCCGCTGGTGGTTTCGACTACCACCGGGTTGGCCGTGGTCATGCCTCGGTCGGTGACAAAGCGAGCGAAACAGCGCGCACCGTTACCACACTGCTCGACCTCACCGCCATCGGCGTTGAAGATACGGTAGCGAAACTGCGCATCAGGGTGCTGGCTGGTCTCGACCAGCAGGATCTGGTCGCAACCGATACCGAAATGGCGATCGGCCAGCAGGCGCATATGCTCCCGGTCCAGATCCACAGTCTGGTTGATCGCATCGATCATGATGAAATCATTTCCGAGCCCGTGCATTTTGGTAAATTCCAGCATCATGGCGCTAACCATATCACGAGCAGCGCTGTGTGACAGTACCAAAGGCACCTTACTCAGGGCAGCAGGTGTTCGCCCTGCATCAACTGTTCCAGGGTTTCGCGTTCATGCACCAGGTAGTACTGGTCGCCGTCGACCATCACCTCGGCCGCGCGCGGGCGGGTATTGTAGTTCGAGCTCATGGTGTAACCATAGGCACCGGCTGAGCGCACCGCGAGCAGATCACCTGCTGACAGGCTCAGCTCGCGCTGCTTGCCGAGAAAATCACCGGTCTCGCAGACCGGCCCGACGATATCGTAGCTGGCGCTGCGCCCGTCCGGGTTCTGCTCACGTAGCGGCACGATATCCTGCCAGGCACTGTACAACGACGGCCGGATCAGGTCGTTCATGGCCGCGTCGACGATCGCGAAATGGTGTTCGCCCTGGTCCTTCAGATACTCGACCCGGGTCAGCATGACACCGGCGTTACCGGCTATCGCCCGCCCCGGTTCGATCAGGATCTCCAGCTCATGACCCTGCATATGCTGCATAATCGCATCGGCGTAGCTGGCCGGTTCCGGCGGCTGTTCGTCACGATAGCGTATGCCCAGCCCACCGCCCAGGTCGAGGTGCTGCAGCCGGATGCCGCTATCGGCCAGACGATCGACCAGCAACAGAATACGGTCCAGCGCATCGATAAACGGGCTCATCTCGGTCAGTTGCGAGCCGATGTGACAGTCGATGCCGGCCAGTTGTACGCCCGGCATTTGCGCGGCACGCTGGTATAGTTCATAGGCCTGCTCGACCGGTATGCCGAACTTGTTTTCCTTCAGACCGGTGGATATATAAGGATGAGTACCGGCATCGACATCCGGATTGACGCGCAGCGACACCGGCGCCTGCACACCCATATCCATCGCAATCTGGTTGATCCGCTTCAGCTCGGCGGCCGATTCGACGTTAAAACAGCGTATGCCGGTCTGCAGCGCGTCGCGTATCTCTTGCGCGCTTTTACCCACACCCGAGAATACGACCTTTTCGGCCTGGCCACCGGCGCGTAATACCCTGGCCAGCTCACCGCCCGAGACGATATCGAAACCGGAGCCCAGGCGCGCGAGCAGGTTCAGCACGGCCAGGCTGGAATTGGCCTTGACCGCATAGCAGATCAAATGTGGCGCACCGGCAAAGGCCTGCTCATAGGCGCGCCAGTGACGCTCCAGCGTTGCGCGCGAGTACACATACAGCGGCGTGCCGAATTCCGCGGCAAGCTGCTCCAGCGCTATCCCCTCGGCATGCAGGATGCCGTCTTTGTATTCAAAATAATCCATCGGTATGCCCTGATCGGTTTCAGGATTGCGGTTGGGTATTGGTGACCGGTTCCGGCTTGTTCTTGTCTGGCAGGTACAGATCACCTTTCTGTCCACAGGCAGTCAGTAACACAAACAGGATAATCGATATCGGCCAGCGCATAGTATGGTTCCAGATAAAACGTGTTGCTGCAGTATACCAAAACTGGCACAACTGTTTCAGACCAGGCTGTCTGGCCGCCTTGTAATCCTGGCCAACAATGGCAGACTCCTATATTAGGACACACGGAAAACCGATTCATCCATGCAACTCAAGACCAATATCCTGTTATGGCTGACGCTGGCCACGCTGCTACCCATGCTACTGCTGGTACTGGGCACCACGGCATACAGCGAACGCCAGTTCCGTGTTGACGCCGACCGGGACATCAATGCCGACCTGCGTCGACTGGTGTCCGAGATCGATCGACGCCTATACTACGAACGCCAGATGATCAAGTCACTGGCCAGAGCGCCGGATATCCTGAACTACTCGCCGGTCCTGCTGCGCGCCGCCGATGGTGACCTACACCCGGAGTATTTCACCATGAGCGCCCAGTTGACCCGCTTTCTGAAGACATTCCAGGGGGTGGTACCGGGTTTCTCCACCCTGCGCCTGCTGGACCTGCATGCCAATACCCTGATCAAGGTGCATCTGGGTCGCGCGGTATTCGGTGAATTTGACGGTATCGAAAGCATGCCCTATGCCGAGGATGAGCTGGAAAACGACGACTTTATCGACCGGCTGCATGAGATCAACGAGGAACAGCTGGAATATATCACGCTGCCACCGGAGCTGTGGGGCTGGGAGGGCCTGCGCGGCCCGACCATGTTGAGCACGGTTTACCCGGTGATCCAGGATGAACGCTTCCTGGGCTACTTTATGGTCGATTCCAATGGCGAACAGATCGACAAAATACTCGAGGTGGCGCCGCGCCAGTACCAGGCCAGCCTGCTGATCACCGAACTGAACCCGGACCAGCCCCGGCGTGATGGCATGATCCTTTACGATGACAATAGCAAGATCCTGTTTTCCGACACCGAGGCCGGTGCGAACAACCTGCGCAAGTACCACAAAGGACAGCTATGGCAGGCGGTGCAAAAGCAGTCCGATGGCCAGCTGATTGAACACAACGGGCGCTATGTCAATTACTACATCGATTATTCCCCGTATACCAACCAACTGGTGACCTGGGTGATTGCCGCCCGTGTCGACCTGGACGTCATGTTGTCGCCGTTCAAGCGCATCCGTATGGGCATCCTGTTGATTGCGGCCTTTACCCTGCTGCTCAGCCTGGTCGTCGCCGGCCTGGGCGCGCGCCAGATCTCGGCGCCGCTGGCACGGCTGAATGAGGTGATGAAACGTTACGCCGGTGGCGATACACGGGTGCGCCTGAAGCCGCGCGGCAGCTTCGAAATCCAGCAATTACAAACCGAGTTCAACCAGATGGCCAACACCCTCGAGCGGGCTCGCAGTGAACGTGACCAGGCGCAAAACCTGGTACTGCAGAATGATAAGCTGATCAGCATCGGCCAGATGGCTGCCGGTATCGGCCATGAACTGAACAATCCGCTCAACAATATCCTGTCACTGACCAAGCTGTTGAAACGCAATCTCCCTGAAGATGCCGAACAACAGCAGGACCTGGATGCCCTTGGTGAAGAGGCACGGCGCGCGTCTGCGATTATCAGTAGCGTGCTCAACTTTGCCCGGCAAATACCACCCGAGTTCAACGATTTCGATGTCTGCCTGTGGATCAATGAAACCATTGCACTTGCCAGTCAGGCAGCCAATAAAAAGCATATCACGCTGTATGTCGAGTGCGATGGAGAAAACACTATCCACGGTGACCGGCGCCAGCTACAACAGGTACTGATCAACCTGTTACTCAATGCCATCCATGCCAGCCCGGATGCCACCGAGATCGAGATTCTTTTCAGGCAGACGGATACCCACAACAACATCCACGTACTTGATAGCGGTGAGGGTATACCGGAAAAAGACCTGACACGGGTGTTCGATCCTTTTTATACAACCAAACCGGTCGGTGAGGGCAGCGGCCTGGGCCTGTCTGTCAGTATGGGTATCATGCAGCGCCATAACGGCAGCCTGATGTTGTGCAATCGTGAGACCCACGGCATGGAAGCGATCATGAGTTTGCCCGTAAAATCGACGTTGACTGACCAGCCGGAGCAGACATCATGAACGCCAAAGCCAGACTGCTGTTTGTTGATGATGACCCCCGTGCAGGTGAGCTGTTGCTACGTTTCAGTGCGTCCAGTGAGTTCGACTGCCGTGTCCATCAAAGCCCGCAACAGGCACTGGACGATTTCCGTAATCAGGGCGCCGATGTCATCATCTCAGACCTGCGTATGCCGGAACTGGACGGCATCGGTCTGCTCGGGGAAATCCGCAAGCTCGACAACGATGTTCCATTCATCATCATTACCGCGTACTCGTCGGTCGACGATGCGATCCGCGCACTGCGCCTGGGCGCGACCGACTTTATCAAGAAACCCTATGACCCGGACGAGCTGCTGGTACTCGCCGGCAACAGCCTGGAACACTCGCGCCTGCGCCGTGAAAACCGCCTGCTCAAGCGCCAGTTACACGACGAACAGGCGCGTTATGAAATGCTCGGTCAGTCAACCGCGATGCACACGATTTTCGCGCAGATCGACAAGGTCGCCGATATACGCTGTAACGTGATCATCGAGGGCGAATCCGGTACCGGCAAGGAACTGGTTGCGCGCGCGATCCATCACAGTTCGCAAAATCGTGACAAACCGTTCATTGTGATCGACTGTGGCGCGCTATCCGATACCCTGCTCGAAAGCGAGCTGTTCGGCCATGAAAAAGGCGCCTTTACCGGTGCCACCGCGACCAAGCAGGGCCTGCTCGAAAGCGCCAGCGGCGGCACCGTGTTTCTGGATGAGATCTGCAATATCTCGGACAGTATGCAGACCAAGCTGCTGCGTGTGGTGCAGGAACAGCAGATCACCCATGTCGGCGGGGTCAAGCCGATCGCAATCGATGTGCGCTTCGTGGTCGCCAGTAACCGCCCGCTGGATCAGATGGTCAAGCAGGGCGGTTTCCGTGAAGACCTGTACCATCGTCTGAACGTGGTCAAGATCCTGGTGCCGCCATTGCGCGAACGGCGCGAGGATATCCCGTCACTGGTGCAGTTCTTTCTGACCGACCTGGCCAAGAAGTATCATCGCGAGGTCGACAGCTTCAGCCCGGAGTCCTTACAAAAACTCGCCAACTATAACTGGCCGGGCAATGTGCGCGAGCTGCGCAACCTGGTCGAACGCGGTATTGCGCTGGCCGAAGGCCCGGTGCTGGACCTGGCTGCGTTGCACGAGCCAGGGGTTTCGGCGCGGGATGAAAACACGATCGACAACGATATGCCGCCTATCGACGAGCTGGAAAAGCGCTACATCTTCAAGGTGCTGGATCATTTCCAGGGTAACCGCGAACTCACGGCCAGTACGCTGGGTATTAATAAATCGACCCTGTGGCGCAAATTGCAACAGTACAAGAAATAGGCGTAGTAATCCTGCCGCTGACACTAGCAGGTCATAACCCCTACGATTTATCCCTATAAATACTACCGAAAAACTATTATGCAATCCGTATCGTGCATTTAGCACGATTGATCTTGCCTGAATTGCAATTTTGATATGCTAACTCATTGTTTTTATTTGATTCCCGATTCTGGTACGGGTTTTGCTCTATACCCAGTGCGGAAACAA
This sequence comes from uncultured Gammaproteobacteria bacterium, assembly GCA_947258795.1. Taxonomy (GTDB): domain Bacteria; phylum Pseudomonadota; class Gammaproteobacteria; order DRJJ01; family DRJJ01; genus DRJJ01. The sequence continues at coordinate 107,199 of CAMYJU010000010.1, forward strand.
AATATTAAACACCTAAGGAGTTTATCATTATGCACGCAACACGTAGAACCCTGCTCAAGGGTGGTCTGGCGACAGGTGTCGCTGCTATTGCAGCGGGTGCCGGTCTGCTGAGCCCACAGCTGGTTATGGCTGCCTGGCCGAAAGCCGCCTTTGAAGCCAAGAAAGTCGACGCCGCCACCAGTGGCCTGCTCGGCAGTTCTGATCTGAATGCCAGCTCGGACGTTACCGTCAAGGCACCGCTGTTGGTCGAAAAGAATGCGCAACCCCTGGCAGCCAGCTTCAACCTGCCCGGCGGTACCGCTCCGTTTATCAAGACCCGTCTCAAGGTAGCCAAGACCTCCAGCATCATCGCTGTGGTTCGTTCTGGCGGCAAACTCTATAGCGCCGGGCGTGAAGTCAAGGTCACCATCGGTGGCTGTGGCGGTTAACAGACGACTAATACGAGGTATCTAGAGATGGCTAAGAAATGGAAAGTACGCGCTACCAGTAAAGGTGGGGAAGTCACCGTCAAGGCACTGATTTCTCACCCGATGGAAACCGGTAGACGCAAAAACAAGAAAACCGGCAAGATGTACCCGGCCCACTTCATTCAGGACCTGAATGCCGAACACAACGGCAAGAACGTGCTGAATGCAATCTGGGGACCGGCGGTCTCATCAAACCCGTACCTGTCATTCAAGTTCAAGGGTGGCAACAAAGGTGACAAACTCAAACTGAGCTGGGTCGACAACAAGGGCGAATCCAGTTCCACTGAAGTCACCAT
>CAMYJU010000011.1 GCA_947258795.1 uncultured Gammaproteobacteria bacterium
ACCTCACGCGCCTCACCGGTTTCGATCACGATACCAATGCGGGTACGGGCATGGTAGCGCACCAGGTGATGATGCACCGCGCCGGTAGCCAGCAACATGGATAGCGGAACACGGTCTGCACTGATCGCACGATCAGTCAATACAATCAGACTATAACCCTGCTCAATCGCGTCACTGGCTTGATCGCAGATACGGTCCAGTGTCTCGGCCACGCCATTCTTGCCCTGATCACGTGCGAAGGTAGTATCAATCGTTTTGGCTTTCCAGCCACGGTGATCGATATGCTTGAGCGCCGCCAGTTCTTCATTGGTCAGGATCGGATGCGGTAACAGCATACGGTGTACGTGCTGCTCACTGATATCGAGCAGATTACCCTCCGGCCCGATATAACACTGCAGCGACATCACCACCTCTTCACGGATGGAGTCGATCGCCGGGTTGGTGACCTGCGCGAACAGCTGTTTGAAATAGTCGTAGATCATGCGCGGCTTGTCGGACAGACAGGCCAGGGCCTGGTCATTACCCATCGAGCCGACCGGGTCACGTCCTTCGCGCACCAGTGGCAACAGCATGAACTGCATGGTCTCGGTGGTGTAACCGAATGCCTGCATACGCGCGAGCAGCGTGTCCTGATCGAAGCCATGCGGCTCCTGGTTGGGCTGCAATAGCGCCGGGACGATACGCGCATTCTTGATCCATTCGCCATACGGACGGCTGGTCGCAAAACTGTGTTTGAGTTCCTCGTCCGGGATCATGCGACCCTTTTCGAAATCGATCAGGAACATCTTGCCTGGCTGCAGGCGGCCCTTGAACTTGATGTTTTCCGGCGGTACCTCCAGTACCCCCACCTCGGATGCCATGATCACCTTGTCGTCATGGGTCAGGTAATAGCGGCTCGGACGCAGGCCGTTACGGTCCAGTACCGCGCCGATATAGTGGCCATCGGTAAACGCAATCGAGGCCGGTCCGTCCCAGGGCTCCATTTGCGCCGAGTTGTATTCATAAAAAGCGCGTTTTTCTTCCGACATGGTTTCATCGTTCTGCCATGCTTCCGGAATCATCATGGTGATCGCTTCCTGCAGACTGCGGCCACTCATCAACAGGAGTTCGAGTACATTATCGAAACTGCCCGAGTCCGAACAATCCGGTTCAATGATCGGGAACAGCTTTTTCAGGTCATCACCAAACAGCTCACTTTCGCAAACCCCTTCGCGTGCATGCATCCAGTTGATATTACCCCAGCGGGTATTGATCTCACCGTTATGAGCCATAAACCGGTTTGGCTGGGCGCGGTCCCAGGACGGGAAGGTGTTGGTGGAAAAACGCGAGTGCACCATGGCCAGGTGGGCCTGGTAATCCTCATCGACCAGGTCTGCATAAAAACGCATCACCTGGTCCGGGTTCAGCATGCCCTTATAGACCATGACCTTGCTGGACAGGCTGCAGATATAGAACAGGTCGCGTTGCTGCAGACTTTCGTCGGCGCGGATCGCGTGGGTCACGGCCTTGCGGACCATATACAGCTTGCGTTCGAACGCATCACCTTCGAACCCGTCACTGGCTTGCACAAACAGTTGTTCGATCACCGGCATGGCCGCACGCGCGGTCGGGCCAATATCGGCATGGATCGGGTCGGCCGGCACCGTGCGCCAGCCCAGGAAGGTATGACCGGTCTCTGCAATCATCTGCTCGACACGCTGCTTGCACTCGCTGCGTTCGGAGTCGTTAGTCGGCAGGAATACGTTACCGGCCGCATAGTGGCCCGGATCAGGCAAATCCAGGCCGAGATCGGCCTTGGCCACCTTGGCAAAAAATCCATGCGGCAGGCTGGTCAGCATACCGGCACCATCACCGGTATTGGTTTCACAACCACAGGCGCCACGATGCACCATACGCCTTAACACATGGTCTGCATCGAGTACGATCTGGTGACTGGGTCTGCCCTTGATATCCGCAACAAACCCGACACCACAGTTTTCATGCTCGAATGCCGGGTCGTATAGCCCCTGTTTTTTCGGAAAAGCTGTTCTGTATTGCGCTGCCGGTGACTTTGCCATATGCCGCCTCAAACCTACAAATTTCATAACATATTGATATTTATGTCATTTTTAACATGCGCCAGTATTTGACGCACAGAAAACCCGCCGTCTGCTCATCACAAACGGGGCCGGTCATTGTATCGGACTAGTAAAGGGAATGAAAGATGACCCGTAATTGGTATGTAAGCTATTGATAATAAGACTATTATGCGCCACCCAGGCGCCAGTTCCAGCTGACCCCGCCAGCCACAGCCTCAGGATACCGGCGGTGGATCTGATGCTCGATATCGGACACATTTTTGACACTGGTATCCACCATTAGCAACACCTCGCGATGACGCAGGGCATCCTCAAACTCGTGCATAGACACATCCGGCAGCAGGGTGACGGCAAGGCCGGCCAGGAAGGTCACCACCATCACTGCCAGCGCAATCGCTATGGTCAGGGTGGAGCCCAGCAACAGACCCGCAAACAATACAAACAGGGCAACGAAAAACACACCGAGGTTGGTGTTCCACAATACACGCTCGAGCTGATGCGGCCAGTCACGGGTGATATCCTGCAACTCCGCCGGCAATTCCACCGCATCCTGTCTGCTACCGGTTTTGACGTGCAGTCTTAGGGGTGAGTAGTCGCTGTTACGCAAATCATTAACCAGACGCATACAGTGTTCTGCATCCGGCAGCAGGAAATATAGTCTTCTGTCCATTGCTCAGCTCCTGAAACCTCGTCTGTATAACACCGTCCCTGTCATCCTTTTTACCCTTCAGCTTCTACTGCATATAGGTCTGAACCTCTTCGCCCGGGTTTGGCAAACCGGCAATACGCCAGACATCACGTCCGTGACAGTCAAAATGGGTATTTATACAATGGCGATCGAGCCGGGCGATATGGCAGACATGGCGTAAGGTCGGATTCCCGCCTTGCTCGAAAAACGCATGACGCAGGGCGTTGATGATAGCCCACCGGGGCGGATTTAACGGCCAGCCAGCCCGGTCAGCCAGATACTCGGCCAGGCTTTCATCCCATTCGTCAGGATCCAGCAGGTAACCGTCGATATCGAAACGCAGACCGAGCAGGGTTTCATCCGATGCTGTCATAAAACTGTGCAAACCCTGGCGGGCGCTGTATGGCCATTTGTATAAAGGGTAATGTCTATGGTGGTGCATAGTTTTATCCCTCCTGAACAGCCTGAGCGGAATCCACGAAGCTGTTGTATTGCACTTTCCAGTCTGGACCAGCGGAAACACGCAGATATTATGGAATACTACAGGTATAGATGTCCCGAGTGTTTTAGTCAACTATTACGGCAAACCTGAACAATTACCGAAACTTGCGCCACTATCACACATTTTCCAGGCCCATGCTTCACAGCCCCCGGTTGTTGTTCCGGGTAGGCTTAGTCATCAAGGGCAGGCGGCATCCTCTGAACCACAGTGAGATGACCAGGTGGACGACCAGCATGCGCGCAAACACGAGGACACAGATATGGACAATGAATTCAACCTGTTGCTAGTCGCAGGCGGCCTGATCATCGGCCTGCTGTTTGGCGCATTAACCCAGCGCAGCCGCTATTGTATGGCCGCAGTCGTGTCCAACCTGGTATTGATCGGTGACCGTCGTCAGCTGCACGCATGGCTGGTCACGATACTGATCGCGGTATCCGGCGTCTATTTCCTCGAGTCCGGCGGCGTGGTCGCGATCGATCAGTCAGCCTATCGCCAGGCCAGTATCAGTGTGGTCGGTGGCCTGTTAGGAGGACTGATATTCGGTATCGGCGCAATCTTCGCCGGTGGCTGTATCGGCCGCATCCTGACCCTGACCGGCGAGGGCAATCTCGGTGCGCTACTGGCGCTGCTGACCCTCGCGTTTGGCGCTACTGCCAGCTATGTCGGTTTCATCGAACCGACACGCTTGTGGCTGGATCGCTCACTCAGCTTTGAGGCGACAAGCGGGGACGCCGCGGTCAGTTCGCTATTGCAGTTACCACTCTGGTTACCGGCCACGCTGGTGGTTGGCCTGATAGCCACCTACCTGTATCGGAAGAGGGGGTATGGCAATAGCCCACAGCTGTTGTTTGCCGGTGCCACGGTGGGCCTGCTGGTGGTTGCCGGCTGGCTGGTCACCGGCCATATCGCGACCGATGAATTTAACGATACCGCTCCGCGCTCGCTGGGTTTCGCAGGCCCTGTTGCAAGCAGCACACTGCTGTTAGGTATCGGTAGCCAGCCCGCCAGTCTGTTTGGTATCTGCATGGTCAGCGGCACCGTGCTGGGCTCATTTCTGAGCGCCGTGATCAACAAGAGCTTCCGGCTGACACCACCTGACCCGGCCAGTATTGCCCGCATCCTGGCAGGTGGCTTCATGATGGGGGTCGGCGCGATCTGTGCCGGTGGTTGCAACATCGGACAGGGCGTCAGCGGACTGTCCACCCTGTCGTTCGAATCCATGATTGCCGTTGCCGCGATATTCTCCGGTATGTTTATCGGTGTGAAGTGGCTGCAGTTTGCAGAACAGCATGGTGCGCTGTGGAAGCTGCCGCAATTCCTGCAACTGCGTCAGCAGGAGTCGGACAACCAGCAACTCGTTTGATCGCCTGACTTACAACTGTTTTTGCAAGCATAAACAAAAAGGCCCGTAGTGATCTACTACGGGCCCTGGTTGGTTTGCACAATTGTGCGCGTTATACGCTTTTGACGCCCTGTACCAGCTTCGCCGCCATGTCCTGGCCGTCACCGTAAAGCATGCGGGTCTTGTCGTCATAAAACCGGCACCTGTACCGCGTTTGATCACGATGATATTTTTCGATTTGTCCGCATCCAGTATCGGCATACCATATATCGGGCTGTCCGGATTGGTCCGTGCGACCGGGTTGACCACGTCATTGGCGCCGATCACCAGGGCGACATCACAGGTAGTAAAGTCCTCGTTGATCTCGTCCAGGTCAAAGATCAGGTCGTACGGCACCCCGGCCTCAGCCAGTAGTACGTTCATGTGACCCGGCATACGACCGGCAACCGGGTGGATTGCAAATTTTACCGTTACGCCACGTTCGATCAACTGCTTCGACAGTTCCCAGATCTTGTGCTGGGCCTGCGCTACCGCCATGCCGTAACCGGGAACGATGATCACCTTGTCGGCGAAGGCCATCATCACCCCGGCGTCATCCGCTTCGACCGGCTTCAATGAACCTTCGACCTGCTCCTCACCGGCGCCACCGCTGGACCCGAACGAACTGAACAGTACATTGGTCAATGGCCGGTTCATGGCCCTGGCCATCAACTGGGTGAGCAGGGTACCGGCTGAACCGACCACGGTACCGGCGATGATCATCGCGGCATTGTTCAGCACAAAACCTTCCAGGCCAACCGCCAGGCCGGTCAGGGCATTGAACAGCGAGATAACCACCGGCATGTCAGCACCACCGATCGGCAGGGTCATCATCACGCCAAACACCAGCGCCAGTACAAAGAACAACACGATCACAGTAGCGTCGGGCTCGACAAAGCCAATATAGACACCACTAACCACGGTCAGTGAGAACAGCAACAGGTTGATCAACTGCATCATCGGCAGGTTCACGGCCTTGCGTAACCAGCCCTGCAGTTTTGCAAACGCGATCAGACTGCCACTGAATGATACCGCGCCGATCAGGGCACCGAGCACGGCCAGGTTCATATGCACCAGGCTGTGTTCGCCGTACTTGACCAGCTCGACCGCGGCGATTGCGGCGGCCGCGCCACCGCCCATGCCGTTATACAACGCAATCATCTGCGGCATGTCAGTCATCGCCACGCGTTTGCCGGATACGTATGCAATCACTGAACCCATGATGATCGCAACCAGCATCAACGCAATATTTTCCAGGCCGGGGATCGCAAAGGTCACCAGCGTAGCAGCCATCATGCCGACACCGGCCCAGAGGATACCGCCGCGCGCCGTCGACGGCGAGCTCATGCGCTTCAGGCCAAAGATAAACAGGAAGGCAGCAACGAAATAGATGGCCTCGATCAGGTTATCCATTCTTTTTCTCCTTGCTGCTCTTGAACATTTCCAGCATGCGCTCGGTGACCACATAACCGCCGACAGCGTTCATCGACGCCAACAGCACACCGAAGAAGCCGATCACCTGCTCGGCTGTGGTTTCGGCATGGCCCAGTGCGATCATCGCGCCGACCAGCACAATACCGTGGACAAAATTCGAGCCGGACATCAGCGGGGTGTGCAGGATCACCGGGACCCGGCTGATCACTTCATAGCCGGTAAATGCGGCCAGCATGAATATATAGAGTGCGGTAAAACCTTCTATCATGAGGATGCTCCTTCCAGACGCTCCCGGGTCGCCTCGTGTACGATTGCTGCGTCCCGGGTGATGGTGCAATCGAGCAGGATCTCGTCTTCCCAGTCCGGCTTCAATTCACCATCGACGATCAACAATTGCACCAGGTTATACAGATTACGCGAGTACATCTCACTGGCATGGATGCCGAGCATGCCGGGCACATGCAGCGGACCATGTATGGTTACACCTTTGTGGGTAATGGTCTTGCCGGGTTCGGTCAGCTCACAGTTGCCACCGCTTTCCGCAGCCAGGTCGATGATCACTGAGCCCGGTTGCATGCGTTCGACCACCGCGGTTTCAATCAGGCGCGGCGCCGAACGACCGGGCACATGCGCAGTACAGATCACCGCATGTGCTGCGGCGACCGTGTTCTCCATCATCTCGCGTTCCTTGTGTTTTTCCGCCTCGGTCAATTCACGGGCATAGCCGCCTGCACTGGACGCATCGACGCCGATCTCCAGAAACTTGGCGCCCAGCGATTCAACCTGCTCCTTGGTCACACTACGCACGTCATAGGCCTCGACCATCGCACCCAGCCGCTTGGCCGTGGCGATGGCCTGCAGTCCGGCGACACCGGCACCGATCACGAATACCTTTGAAGGACGTATCGTGCCCGCCGCGGTGGTCAGCATCGGGAAAAACCGCGCACTCAGATCGGCTGCCATCAAGGCCGCCTTGTAGCCGGCAATCGCGGCCTGTGAAGACAGGCTGTCCATCGACTGCGCGCGTGAAATACGTGGCACCATTTCCATCGACAGTGCGGTGATCTTGCGATCACGCAAGGCCTTGATCACCTCATCATTGTCATACGGGTTCAGATAGGAAATCAGGATGGTCCCTTCCTGCATCAGCGCGATCTCATCCACAGATGGCGGCGCCACCTTGAGTATGATGTTGGCTTTCGAACAGGCACCTGCTGCACTATCACTGAACTCGATATCGTCGTAATCGCTGTCAGGATAGAAACTGCCCTCACCTGCCCCGTTCTGCAGCACGACCTGTACACCAGCGCGGCTGAATTTTTCGGCAATGGCCGGCACGATCGCGACCCGGTTTTCGCCCTCGCTGGTCTCTGTGGTGATTGCCACGCAAATAGACATAGCACTTCTCCGCTTGATTCAGTTCTTATCTCGTGGACTGCCACGAGTGTGTTTTTTAACTATTCCCCAATAAAACAATGAGATGAAACCCATTGCCTGGTGAGCATGCGGAACCCTTGGTTTAAATTTGGGAATTTTTTCCCTATTTACTCCGCTTATTAGACCATATATTACGCTGGATCGCCCGGTCAACCAAATTCCTTGTTATCTGTGACCCTGTTTTCGTTCCCATGCAGCAAGTGGACGGCTCGATTTTCGGGTTAGCTGCTTGCCCGCTGTCATATTGCTGAGGTATAAACAAGCGGGAGTTCTGCTCATTAAGGGAATGACAATATGGCTGACCTGCATCAGCAAGTACTCAGAACGGATATATCCGGTATGCCGCTGGAATGGGTCGGCTACCAGGATGCTGTGCGCCTGTATCACGCCGGCCATGTGATCTATGACTGCGGTTCACGCCTGTATCGCATCCACGGCGGCATCAATGCCATCAGTGGGTGTCGCAGCAGTATCGACATCAATTCCATTATTGCGACCGAAGGCAACCACCATGTACTGGAGAAGGCACGCAACCGTTATACCCCGCCATTGAACAACCGCGCGTTGTTCAAACGCGATGCCTGTCTTTGCCTGTATTGCGGCAAAAAACATACGACACACGAACTGTCCCGGGACCATGTACGGCCGCTAATCCAGGGCGGTACCGATACCTGGAACAATGTCGTCACTGCCTGCAAGCGCTGTAATAATCACAAGGCCGGACGCACACCCGAACAGGCACATATGCAACTGCTTGCGGTGCCGTTTACCCCCACTCACGCCGAGTATGTCTATTTACAGGGTCACCGCGTGCTGGCCGACCAGATGGAATTTCTGCTCAAACACTTTCCACGCAAAAGCCTGTTGCACGAACGCCTGCAACTGGTCAGTGCATGAAACAAAACTTACCCGGTTTACACTGCCGGCCGTGATCCAGTATCGTTAGTGTATGAGCTTCTGGAACGATATCGATCAGGCCATCAGGGATGCCAGCGGTGTAGACATCAACATAAGCGACCGCCATACCGTGGGTGGCGGCTGTATCAATGAAAGCTGGCAATTAACGGGTGAGAGTGGTTCCTGGTTCGTTAAACTCAACCGCGCATCGAAGCTGGACATGTTCGAGGCGGAGGCCCGTGGTCTCGAGGAAATGCACCGCAGCAATACCATCCGCGTGCCACAACCACTGCTTTGCGGCACTACCGGCAATACCGCCTACCTGGTGATGGAATACATCCCACTGGGATCGAACCTGGACCGCCTGTTACTCGGCCAGCAACTGGCGGCCATGCACCGGGTCACGCGTCCCTCGTTCGGCTGGGATATCGATAACACCATCGGCTCCACCCCACAGCACAACGCGAACAGTGACGACTGGATAGATTTTTTTGCGCATCAGCGCCTTGGCTACCAGCTGGAACTGGCACGCGGCAAGGGTCATCGCGGCAGGCTGCAGAAGCTGGGTGGGCAGGTCATCGAACGCTTCCCGGCCCTGTTTGAAAACTATGAACCACAAGCCTCGTTGTTGCACGGTGATCTCTGGGGCGGCAACTGCGCCGGAGATGCTGACGGCCGGCCAGTGCTGTATGACCCGGCCACTTACTATGGCGACCGTGAAACCGATCTGGCCATGACCGAGTTATTCGGTGGTTTCGGCCACGAGTTCTTCGCGGCCTATGATGCCGCATGGCCGGTCGATCCCGGCTACCGGCAACGCAAGACCCTGTATAACCTTTACCATATCCTGAATCACCTGAACCTGTTCGGCGGTCACTATGGCATGCAGGCAGAACGCATGATGGAAGACCTGCTCAGCGATTTACGTTAACGCTGCCTGCGCTGGATATTCTGGCGTAACTGCCTGCGCTGGGCCGGGGTCATCTGGCGGATACGGTCACGCGCGTCGCGTCGTTCGGCCGGTGACATGTTCCGGGTACGATCACGCAGTGCGCGACGCTGTTCCGGGGTCATGGTCTGCCAGTCCTGCCGGATCTCTGTGCGTTCCTGTTCAGACAGACCACGGTACCAGGCCCGGGTCTCACGGATACGGGCCTGCTCATCCGCTGGCAGGGAGCGAAATATACGGTATCGTTCGCGCAATTTTGCCTTCTGCTCGGCCGGCAGACCACGCCAGTATGCAAGGCGCTTGCGCATCTCGGCACGTTGCGCCGGATCAAGCTTGACCCAGCGCGTCGCACCTTTGTGCAGGCGATGCTGTCGTTCGGGAGTCAACTCAGCCCACTCGTGTTCAAAACGCTGCAGGATTTTCTGCTCCTGTTCGGTCATGGACGCCCATGCCAGCGATTCCATGTCGGCCATGGCAGCCTGCCCGAACAGTAACGTAAAAACAAGCAATGTGGCATGCAGTAACGACCAGCACGCTCCGAACATGCCGTTTCGCGCAGTTTTGCTGTTATTCAATCTGTTCTCAGGATTCATCATGTTCATCTACCATTGGCTGTTTCGGTACATCCCGCTCCAGTATTGCCGGGTCTATCCATTGCCCGTCCACGGTCTCCCAGTCGGCAAGAAATTCAAGCATCTCCAGGCTGGGCATGGCCTCATCGGCCAGCGGTTCTGCAAAGCCCGGCCGGCCACCTGTAAAACTGACCAGCATCATCAACAGCTGGCATATCCGTATACCGGGCTGGTTCAACCGGTGCCTCCCGCCTCGTCAATCATGGCCTCACTGAGCCATTGATAAAACTCCAGGTCCTCGACTACCTCCAGGGTGTCCTGGCTGGCCAGCAACTCGAATTCGGAGGCGTCAAGCTCGCCAGTCAGGTTGGCCGGTCCGGTGCTGATCATGATCGCGGTCAGGCCTGCCGCCAGTGCCGTTGCCAGGCCACCAGCCGGCCACAACCAGCCTTGCCATAGCGGCTTGCTGCTTGCTGCCTCGACTGCCTGCGCCCGTGCCCGGCGCAGTGCGGCCACGGTATGCTGATCAAGCTCATCGACACTGCGATCGAGCAGTTCGCTGACCGATGTCAGTTGTTCCGCCGATGTCTGTTTTTCGTTACCCGGTTTCATACATGCTCCTGCAGGCTGTCACGCAAACTATGTACTGCCCGCGAATAATGTGTCTTGACACTGCCGGCCGAACAACCCATTGCCGCGGCGGTGGCCTTTACATCCAGGCCTTCCCATACCCGTAGTAAAAAAACCTGCTGTTGCCTTAACGGCAATCGGCGTAATGCGTTTTGCAAAACATCCATCGATATAGACTCCATCAGCTGTTGCAGTGGATCAATCGCAGTCGGATCGGCCAGTGTCGCCACCGGGTCCTCACCCGGGTTGTGTTCATCCTGATACAACCACAGTCGCCAGCGATTGCGAACCTTTTGCCGCCGGTACCAGTCGCGTATGCGTGATTGCAATATACGATAGAACAACGCGCGCCACTGGTCTGCAGGGCGTTTGGCATAGCGCCGGGCCAATTCAAGCATCGCGTCCTGGACCAGGTCCAGTGCGTCTTCCCTGCTACTGGTGGCCAGTTCGGCCATGCGGAACGCCTTGCGTTCCACCGAGGCCAGAAACCGGTCGAGTTCTTCTGAGCTATCCAGAATAGCAATCCTTATACATTAATGATGCCGGTCATCATACCGGTGGGCGCGTACACCTCTACGATCGAGAGTGCTATGGATACTATCACCAAGTACTGCATAAGCCGTTGATAGGCAAGTGTATGCCAGCAGGCCCGGCAAGCCAATGCCCAGTCGTTTCATCATCGTCTCCAGCTAAAACTTGTCTTCTCACTTACAAAAAACGCTGTAATGCGCAAACGGTTGACACGGATTTTGATAAGATGGACGCATGAGCCAGTCCGTTGTCCTGTCCGTTGCCGTACCGGCACCCCTGTACCAGTACTTTGACTACTTACCACCTGTCGACGTCACCACTGCCGAGCTGACCCCGGGTATAAGGCTGGAAGTGCCGTTTGGCCGGCGCCAGTGCGTCGGCGTGTTGCTGGCCGTGCATAAAGGTAGTGATTTTCGCGGCCAGCTCAAGCGGGCAACACGGGTGCTGGATAGCGAACCGGTGCTGGATGACAACATGCGCCAACTACTCGACTGGGCCGCCTCCTATTATCACCACCCGCCCGGCGAGGTGTACAGCACCGCCCTGCCGGCCAGTCTGCGTCGTAGCCGGCCGCCCCGCCAGCACACCCTGGACGTCTGGCAACTGACCCAAAGCGGAAGGCAGGCATCAGTGGATGAGCTGAAGCGCAGTCCGCGCCAGCGCGAAATCCTGATTGCACTACAGAAACTGCCGGATGAACCTGACAGCGGACTCGACCGGCAACAGCTGCAACAACTTGGTGGCGACTGGCGCAATGCACTAAAAAAACTGGTAGCACGCGGTTGGGCCTGTCAGCGCAGCAGGCCATCCGCCCGTGACACGGAAGCCTTGCCAATTGAAGCATCTGCGGCCACGCAGGCCGTCACCCTGAACAGCCATCAGCAGATCGCGGTACAAAGCCTGCTTGATGACCTGGAACGTTTCCAGGTCAGCCTGCTGTATGGCGTGACCGGTAGTGGCAAGACCGAGGTCTACCTGCAGGCCATCGCCAGTGTGCTGCAGCGTGGGCGGCAGGCGCTGGTGCTGGTACCGGAGATCGGCCTGACCCCCCAACTGGTTACCCGGTTCAGACAACGCTTTGGCGCGGTGGTGGATGTAATGCATTCAGGTCTGAACGACGGCGAACGCTACCGGGCATGGCAGCGTGCCGCCAGCGGCCAGGCCCGGATAATCATCGGTACCCGTTCGGCCGTGTTCACCCCGTTGCCTGAGCCGGGCATCATCGTGGTCGACGAGGAACACGACAGCTCATTGAAACAGATGGAAGGTCTGCGCTATTCCGCCCGGGATGTGGCCATCATGCGCGCGCGCCTGAGCAGTATCCCGATCGTGCTCGGCTCGGCCACGCCGGCGTTGGAGAGCTATCACAACGCCAATCGTGGCCGCTACCGCTTGCTGCATCTGCCCGCGCGCGCCGGGGGCGCAATGCACCCGACCATGCAATTGCTCGATGTGCGCGGTCAGCCCATGGACGAGGGCATCAGTTGGCCGCTAATGCAGAGCATACAACAGCACCTGCAGCGCGGCGGCCAGGTACTGCTGTTTCTGAACCGGCGTGGCTATGCACCGACACTGCTATGCCATGATTGTGGCTGGGTCGCACAGTGCCGGCGCTGTGATGCGCATATGACCATACACCAGCGCGCCGAACGCCTGCGCTGTCACCACTGCGGTGCCGAGGCCGCACTACCGAAAAAATGTCCTGGCTGTCTGAGTAATGAATTGCGCCCGGTCGGCCAGGGTACCGAACGCACCGAAACGGCATTGCAACAACATTTTCCGGAACAGCGCATCCTGCGCATTGACCGGGACACCACGCAACGGCGTGGTCAGATGGACGCCTTGCTGGAACAGGCTGAGCGCGGCGAGGCCGATATCCTGATCGGCACCCAGTTGCTGGCCAAGGGCCACCATTTTCCCGGCGTTACCCTGGTCGGCATCCTCAATAGTGACCAGGGCCTGTTCAGTGTCGATTTCCGCGCGCCGGAGCGTATGGCCCAGCAGGTCTTACAGGTGGCCGGCCGTGCCGGCCGTGCCGACAAACCGGGTGAAGTCATCATCCAAACGCATAGCCCGGATCACCCGCTACTGCACAGCCTGACCCGGCAGGACTATGACCGCATTGCGCGCACGCTATTACAGGAGCGCGAACTGGTCGAACTGCCACCGTATTCATATATCGCCCTGCTACGCGCCGAGGCGACCGATGCCCAACATCCGCAAACCTTCCTGCACCAGGCGGCCGGAAAAATTACGGCATCTACAAACAATGTGGAAACACTCGGCCCGGTACCGGCACCGATGGAAAGACGGGCCGGACGCTATCGCTACCAGTTGCTGATCCAGTGCGCTGAACGCGGCCGCCTGCATCACGCACTCGCTACGGTGATCCCGCAACTGGGTACACTGAACGCGGCCAAACGGGTCAGGTGGTCGGTGGACGTCGATCCGGTAGACAGTTATTGAACCCGTATCGTAGCAGGCTAGACCTGGCCAGGCCGGATATTCCGTACCGTCCAGTACAGGTGCAGTTCCTTGATCGCATGGAAGAACTGCTCCAGATCCACCGGCTTGCGCACAAAGCCGTTGGCACCCAGCATGTAGCTGCGCACCACATCGCACTGTTCGTCAGACGTGGTCAACACCACCACCGGTAACAGGCTGGTACGCCGCTCAGCACGTATGCGCTTCAACACTTCCAGTCCGCCGATGCGCGGCATGTTCAGATCCAGTAACACCACCGCCGGTAACTCATGCACCCGCCCGGCATACTCGCCTTCGGCAAACAGGTAATCCATTGCCTCGCGGCCATCGCGGGTAACCACAATACGGTTGGTCAGATTGCCCTGCTTGATCGCACGCAAGGTCAGGTCCACATCATCCTGGTTATCCTCAACCAGCAGGATATAGTCGTCCTGGTTTCTATCCATATCCATAGTGATCACTCATGCTCATGATTGATTGAACGCGATGGCAGGGTGAAATAAAACGTTGCCCCCCGGTCTACCTCGGCCTCGGCCCAGACGCGCCCGCCATGGCGATGGATGATGCGCTGGACGGTGGCCAGCCCGATGCCGATTTTTCGACATTTAAATCAGATATAGCTGGCGAGTCGACGCCTGTCAAAAAATCACAGCGTTACGTTGGTAACGGGGTATCCGGTCATACCATGTCGGGATACCCTGATTGCAGGCTATTCGAGGCTGCAAGCGTATCCGCGCCAACATTCAAATCAGACCGGGATTGTGTTTCACCCTGAATACAAGGGATAATAAGCACCGATATGACACACGGTTATCAAATTGAATGAAACATATACTCGAACAGCTGGTTCAACAGGGACTGGATACGCTTAAAAAAAACGCTGACCTGCCCGCTGATCTCGAGCCACCCATCCAGATAGAACGCACGCGCGACAAGGCCCATGGCGATTATGCCTGTAATATTGCGATGATGCTGGCCAAACCGGCACGCAGGGCGCCGCGCGATATTGCACAGGCCCTGATCGATCAACTGCCGGACTCGCCTGAGATCGAACGCATTGAGATTGCCGGTCCCGGATTTATCAACTTCTATCTCGATCCTGCCATTCACTACCAACTGATCGACAGGATACTGGATGAAAGCGACCAATATGGCCGCAGCGATATCGGTGGCGGCAAGGCCGTGCAGGTCGAGTTTGTCTCGGCCAACCCGACCGGTCCGTTACATGTCGGCCATGGACGCGGCGCGGCCTATGGCGCGGCGGTCGCCGACCTGCTCGATGCGGTGGGTTTCAATGTACACCGCGAATACTATGTCAATGACGCCGGCCGGCAGATGGACATCCTCGCCACCAGTGTATGGCTGCGCTACCTGGACCTGTGCGGCGAGGAACTGGCATTCCCGAGCAATGGTTACAAGGGCGACTATATCTGGGACATCGCCGCGACCATCCATCGCGAAAAGGGCGACAGCTATCGACACCCGGCCGACACGGTATTCGGCGACATCCCGGCAGACGAGCCGCAAGGCGGTGACAAGGAGACCCATATCGATGCGCTGATCGCCCGCGCAAGTGAGTTACTCGGTGAACAGGACTATTTGTACATCTTCGACACCGGCCTGGACACCATCCTGGACGATATCCGCCGTGACCTGGAAGACTTCGGCATTACCTACCAGGACTGGTTCCGTGAACGCTCGCTGACCCGTTCCGGCATGGTCAAGCGCACCATCGAGCGCCTGAAGGCCAGCGGTCATGTGTATGAGAAAAATGGTGCGCTATGGTTCCGCTCGACTGACTATGGCGATGAAAAGGATCGCGTGATCGTACGCGACAACGGCGCAACCACCTATTTTGCATCCGATATTGCGTATCACGCCGACAAGCTCGAACGCGGTTTCGAACGCGTGATCGATGTCTGGGGCGCAGACCATCACGGTTATGTACCACGCGTCAAGGCCGCGATGCAGGCGCTGGGTGACGATGCCGGCAAACTCGATGTGCTGCTGGTACAGTTTGCAATCCTGTACCGCCATGGTGAAAAGGCGCAGATGTCGACCCGCTCCGGCGAATTTGTGAGCCTGCGCGAACTGCGCGAGGAGGTCGGTAATGATGCGGCGCGTTTCTTTTACGTGATGCGCAAGAGCGAACAGCATATGGATTTCGACCTCGACCTGGCCAAGTCCCAGTCCAGTGACAACCCGGTGTACTATATCCAGTATGCGCATGCGCGCGTGGCCAGCGTGATGCGCCAGCTGAATGAAAAAAACCTGGAGTGGGATCACCACCACGGCGCGGCCAACTACCTGCAGCTGACCGAACAGCACGAACGCGACCTGATCGACATGCTTGGCCGTTACCCGGAGGTGGTCGAGGCCGCGGCGCTGAACCACGAGCCGCACCAGCTCACCCACTACCTGCGTGACCTGGCCAATCATTTTCATACCTATTACAACGCGCATACCTTCATCGTTGAAGATGATGCCTTACGCAACGCACGCTGCAACCTGATCCAGGCAGCCCGCCAGGTCATCCATAACGGCCTGTCAATACTCGGCGTTTCAGCACCGGAATCGATGTAATGACAAGAGACTATAAAAACCGTGGCGGCAAGCGCAAGAAACCGGCTGTACCCGGCTGGGTATGGGGGCTGACCGGACTCACGGTCGGCCTGCTGATTGCGTTGCTGGTCTATCTTTATGAACATGTACCCGACCAGTCCAGCGCTCGTGACAAGACCAGTACCACGGTTGCCAAAAAATCCAAATCCGCAAAAAAGCCTGCTGCCTCGAAAAAGCCGAACTCCGACTCATCGAAGGTCAAGTTCGAGTTCTATACCCTGCTGCCCGAGTCCGAGGTGGTGATCCCGGAACAGGAACTGGTCGAAGACCGCAGCAAACCGGTCAGCAAGAAACCGGACAGTGGTACGCGCTACATGTTGCAAACCGGTTCATTCCGGCATGGCCGCGAGGCCGACAGCCTGAAAGCCAAACTGGCGCTGCTCGGTATCGAATCACATGTGCAGAATGTATCCATCAGTGGTGAGGACTGGCACCGGGTACGCGCCGGTCCGTACAGCTCGATGCGAGAGGTGCGACAGGTACGCGAGCGCCTGCGCCGTAACAAGATCAACGCGATCCCGATCAAGGTTAGTTCCAAAAAGTAAACTTACTCTGATCAGATCAGTACCGCCTCATAGAACGCTTGCAGCGGGAATCTACACACCACTTGTTTAATGGATCCCCGACAAAATCCTTCAGGGATGACCGCTAGGCACCAGGACATCACCAGGGCATCAGCTCTGATTAAAAAGTTCCTGCTTCAGTTTAAACAACACGGAGATATCCTCATCACCATGGCCGGCGTCCAGCAGTCTCTGATAGTGTTCACGGGTCATCTCGACCAGAGGCAAACGGATGATTTCACGGTCCGTATCCGTATTCAGATCGGCAATCATACCCTGGCAAATAGTCAGGTCCTTGTAGTGCAAGGCCAGCTTGAAACCGGGCGGGTACTCACCGCGTACCATGGTCTTGCCGCGGTGGCTCAGAAACCAGTTGCCGGCGGCGCCCGCGCCAACCACATCAATCACCTTGTCCAGATTCAGCTCCAGGGCCTCCGCAAACGCGAGCGCTTCGGACACAGCCTGGTTAATCCCGGCGGCCATGACCTGGTTGACCGCCTTGGTGGCCTGACCGCTGCCGGACGGGCCCATATGCGTAATCCGTTCACCGACACACTCCAGCACTGGCTGCACGCGCTCCAGTACCTGCTCATAACCTCCGACCATGATCGACAGGCTGCCTTTTTGTGCCCCCTCGGTACCGCCGGATACCGGCGCATCAAGAAAGTCCGCCTGTACACTGGCGAGTCTGGTCGCCGCCTGTTGCGCGGTGGCTGCACTGACCGTGGACATGTCGATCACTACCGCCTCGGCCTGCAAATGCGGCAGCATGTCGTCAACCAAATCCAGCACCATATCACCCCGGGATACGCACAGGAGAATGACATTACACTGTGATGCAAGCTCCGCAACGGATTCCGCAACTACCACCTGATGCTGGTCAGCAAAAGCTTGCGCCTTGTCGATAGTGCGATTGTAGACTGCCGTCAGCAGACCGGCCTGGCTGAGGTTACGCGCCATCGGCATACCCATCGCACCCAGACCGGCAAAACCGACACGTAAGGACTCATCTGATTGTTCTGTCATGATCTATTCCGGTTACCTATGAGATGAAAAGTGACTGGAAAACTATTCTTCCAGATAGGTGTAGCCACGCAACCCCGCCTCGAGCTCATCCAGATAACTGGTACGCAAGGACTCGTCCAGGTCCTCGAGGTCGGCCTTCTCCTGTAAACGGGACAGCAATTCATCGGCATCCAGGTGCACATAACGCAACACCTCATCGACCGTATCGCCCAGTTCCGAATTCTCAAGGCGATATCCATTATCCTCGAACACCACATTGACCGAATCGGTATCCCCAAACAGGTTATGCATATCGCCCAGGATCTCCTGGTAGGCACCGACCAGAAAAATACCCAGTAGATAGGGTTC
This sequence comes from uncultured Gammaproteobacteria bacterium, assembly GCA_947258795.1. Lineage (GTDB taxonomy): Bacteria > Pseudomonadota > Gammaproteobacteria > DRJJ01 > DRJJ01 > DRJJ01. The sequence continues at coordinate 18,143 of CAMYJU010000011.1, forward strand.
GCCATTGACCGGCGTATGTAACGGCAAGGTCGATTCCAGTCCTTCATGGTCGACATACTGGTCGATCCGGCCATCCGAATCACAGGTCAGGTCCTGCAGCACCACACGTTGTTGCGGTGCCTCGTCCAGCCGGTGCAGCGGCATGATCGGAAACACCTGTTGTATTCCCCAAACATCCGGTAACGACTGGAACACCGAAAAATTGAAAAAGTACTTGTCCGCAAGGATTTCATTCAACTCGTCGAGCAGTTGGCGCTGGGCGCGAGTGGCCGGATTCAATTTCGGTAACAGCGCCTGCCCGGTTGCATAGTAGAGTTGCTCGGCCAGCGCCCGGCTGGACAGGTCCAGCACGCCATGATCGAACAGGCTGCAGGCCTCACCGAAGCGATAACTGGCATCATGCCAGCTTTCCAGCACCGAACGCTGGTCGAGTTGCCGGTATACCTGCCACAACTCCTGTATCACTACGTCGGCATCATCATCCGGTTTCGGTGGCGGTTCACCACCCGGCGCATATTCGACATCGGTCAGATTGGTAATCAGTACAGCATGGTGCGCGGTCAACGCGCGACCGGATTCCGATAACAGGTCCGGGTGATCGATATCCTCGGCATCACAGGCCTCGGCCAGGGTCTGCACGATCTGTTGCGCGTATTCCTCGATAGTGTAATTCATCGAGCAAAAACTGCGTGAACGCGTACCCTCATAATCCACACCCAGTCCACCACCCACATCAACCACGCGTAACGGCACACCGAGTTTGACCAGTTGCACATAGTAGCGCGCCGCTTCACGCATACCGTTGTGGATATCCTGTATATTCGAGATCTGCGAGCCCATATGAAAATGCAACAGTTCCAGACAATGCAGCATACCAGCGTTGCGCAGCTCATCGACCAGTTCCATCAGCTTGCCAGCCAACAGACCGAACTTGGAACGGGCGCCGCCGCTGTTCTGCCAGTTTCCGGCACCCAGTGACGACAGGCGCACCCGCACACCGAGGCGTGGTGTGATATCAAGATCCGCTGCCTCACGGATAATATGTTCCAGCTCGGTAGCCTTTTCGATGACCAGGTACACGCGCAGGCCCAGTTGCTGCCCGATCAGTGCCAGGCGTATGTATTCACGGTCCTTGTAACCATTGCAGATGATCACACTGCCAACCGGCGCCAGCGCCATCACCGCCATCAGCTCCGGTTTACTGCCGGCCTCCAGCCCGACGTTGTCCTGTCCACCGGCCTGCAGCCCCGTCGCCAGGATCGACTGCACCACGCTGCGTTGCTGGTTGACCTTGATCGGATAGATGACGCTGTAGCTACCCTGGTAATCGGCAGACCGGGTGGCCGTTGTAAACGCATTCGCAAGGCGATGCACACGCTGTTCAAGGATATCCGGGAAACGCACCAGTACCGGCAGTGACAGGCCGCCCTGCTGCAGGCTGGCACTCAGGGTATACAGGTCGACACCCGCCGGGTCACTATCGTCCAGCCGTACCGCGGCATGGCCGTCTGCATTAATAAAGAAATGCCCGCCACTCCAGTGGCGAATGGCATAGGTATCTTCTGCGTTACTGTGCGTCCAGTTGTCAGTCATGGGTCTATCCGTACAATATAGAATTTAACCACAGAGTACACGGATAACACAGCGGTTTTTACCTAATGACCGTTGTATCCGATCAACGGGGATATCAGTATGTTACAGGAAGACCAATGGTTTACCGAGATCTGCGAGGAAGGGGGTTCGGCCTTCTCGCTGGAACTGAAAAGTAAATTGCACGAGGAACGCACCCCCTTCCAGCGTATCGAGATCTTTGACACCCAAACCTTCGGCCACCTGATGATAATCGGTGGCTGCACCATGGTTTCGCAGCGCGAGAACTTTATCTATCACGAGATGATGAGTCATCCGGCCCTGTTTACGCATAACAGACCTGAAAATGTCGTCATTATCGGCGGTGGCGACTGTGGCACCCTGCGCGAGGTGCTACAGCATGCTGAAGTCCGCAAGGCCACCCAGATCGAGATCGACGAGCGTGTGACCCGGCTGGCAGAGCGGTATTTCCCGGAACTGTGCACATCCAACCACGATCCACGTGCAGAATTCTTTTTTGTTGACGGCATCCGCTGGATGCAAGAGGCCGAAGCGGATTCGCTGGACATTATTATTATCGACAGCACCGACCCGGTCGGACCGGCCGAAGGCCTGTTTACCGAAGCCTTTTATGAAGACTGTTACCGGGCGTTACGCAGCGGCGGCATCATTGTGCAGCAGAGCGAATCGCCGCTGTACCATCTCGAATTGATCAAGGGCATGCATCAGTCCATGCGCTCGGCCGGGTTTGACAGCAGCCGAACCATGCAGTTTTCCCAGTGCATTTACCCAACCGGCTGGTGGTCCTGCACGCTGGCCGGCAAGGACTGCGACCTGGAAACATTTCGTGAAGCCGATTGTAATCGCCGTGACTTCGTCACACGTTATTACAATGCCGCCATACACCGGGCAGCGGGTGTGTTGCCTGAGTTTGTGCAGGTGGCGCTGAAAGCTACTTAAGCCTGTCCAGCCTCAACCGATGTCGTAGATCAAATAACCGCTTCGACCCAAACCAGATCGCGGTCACGGTACCCAATCCGGTACCGGCACTGATCATGAACATAATCAGGATCTGGTACTTGACCGCCTCGACCGGTGGGGTGCCGGACAGGATCTGCCCGGTCATCATGCCCGGCAGACTGACGATACCGGCCGCGGCCATCGCGTTGATAATCGGAATCATACCGGTACGCGCGCTTTCGCGACGCAGGTCAGAAATCGCCTCGTTCCAGCTATGACCCAGACACAATCGCGCCTCGATCATGGCCTGTTGCTGCATCGCACCGGAGGTCATACGGTCCAGTGACAGTGCGATACCATTCATGGTGTTACCCAGCATCATGCCCAGCAACGGCACCGCGTATTGCGGCAGATACCACGGATCGGGCTGCACCATGGTCAACAAGGCCAGCACCGTAATCGAGAATGACGAGATGAACATCGACGTGGTACCGATCGCAAAACCCCAGCTACCGCGATAACGATGTTTCTGCCTGGACATCACCTCGCGCCCGGCCGCGAGCAGCATCACCAGTGCGACCAGTGTCAGCCAGCCGAGATGGATAGCCCCGAACAGGACCTTTAGCACCAACCCGATCAGGGTCAGCTGTATCGCGGTACGCAGCGCGGCAATCAGCAGCGTCTGCTGCAGACCCAGTTGCAGGCGCCAAGATACCAGCGCAAGCACCAGCACCAGCAAGGCCGCCAGCCCGAGGTCAAGATAAGTCAGGTGAATGACATTCATGCTGCCGATCCCTGTAACTGGCCTTTGTGCATCAGCAGCTGCCGGGCGCCCAGGCGCTCACGCTGTGCCGGATCATGGCTGACCCAGATATAGGCGGCATCATGCTCGCGACAGTAGGCCTGCACCACGGCCTCGGTCGCTGCGGTCTTGTCCGGGTCCAGGTTGGCGGTCGGCTCATCCAGCAACAGTACGCGCGGCTCGCGTTCGAGCATCCTCAGCAGCGCCAGGCGATGCCGCTCGCCGGTAGATAGCCGGCTGACTTCCCAGTCAACGACACTTTTATCGAAACCGAGACTGGCGAATAGCTGCTCATCGAACGATTCAAAATGCTCACCGACGCGCGAACGCCACCAGGCACTCTCGGCTGGCAGATAGGCGACCTGACGTCGCCACAGAGGCGCACTTATCTGCTCGCGCGCGATCCCGTCCAGTCGTACATCGCCATGATTCAGGTCCAGATCGGCAATACTGCGCAACAGCAGTGTCTTGCCGCTACCGGACGGGCCGCTCAGCACCAGCGGCCTTCCCTGGACCAGGTCCAGACTGACTGGGCCGATATAACCGGACTGTAAGTCCTTGATGCTTAAAAGACTATCGCTCATACCGACACCATACCGAGAGCCAGTCACGGACTCAAGTTTATTGAGCAGGTAATTGACAGCAAGCGAAAAAACTAACTAGAATGTCAGACATGGGTAAACGGATTACCCGCCGAAACTGACACCGTAGCTGAAAAGGACTTAAAGCGATGGATACGCATATAGCGTTTTATACCGGCACTCCCGGTTCGCCAGACAATTATTCCATACCCGTAACAGATCAGCACGCCGCCCATTGCGGCTAGCACGCCTGCACCCGCACAATGGAACAGCGCCTGCCAGGTAGTACCAACCCGCGTAGTCCGGTGGTCTATGCCCGGGATAATTACCTGTACCTGATTGCCGGCCAGGATTACTGGCCGACCTACTGGGTGGCCAGTCATCGCGATGAAATGAGCGGCGTCATTGTTGCGCAGTTCGTCAATGACCTGCAAATTGACACCGTGCACGACATCCTCGACCGCTACAGCCAGACACCACCGTCCGGCAATCACAACTACGATCCACTATCCTTGCGCCGTGAGCTGATCCAGCTAATCCAACTGAAAAAGATCAAGGTGTACAAACTCAGCCGCCTGCATTACACCTCGACCCTGATGGATATCAACAATCACCTGACCAGTGATCTCAACATCATCGACCGCGTCACCCATCGTAGCGAGGAGAACCTGCTGCACAAACAGCTCGAACTGAGCCAGGAACTGAGCACCATCCTGAGCGTGCGCTGGGAACACAAGATCAGGATGGACGACCAGTTCTGGGCACAGGCCTGGTATAACCGCCTGCTGGTTGTCACCGGTGGCGCACTGAACTCAATCGGCGAAGGTATCGCCGGCCTGGTCAAGCTCGGCGCAGTGGTGATCGAAGGCGTCTATGACGCCAGTGCCTATCAGCTCAAGCTGCTCGGCCAGCTCAGCCAGGGCGAGTTCGAACAAGTCGGCCGGGAACTGGTCAAGCTGGGTATCGACACCGTCAACGAGGTCGAGGATCTACAGCAACAGATCCAGCAAGGCTATGAGATCCTGGAACCACTGCTCGAAGACGAGAAAAGCCGCAAGCTGCTGATGGACTTCCTGTCCGGCTATGTCGACTCGGTGCCGTACGTCGAGAAAGGTGCATTTGCAGTGTCGATCCCGCTGGAAGTCCTGATTGCGCTGGCCACCATGGGCGCCGGCGCCGCGATCACCGCCAGCAACGCCGCACGAAGAGTCGGCCAGTTCAGCACCCGGGCGCTGGAACTGATTATCGAACTGTCCCGGGCATTGAAGCGGTTCAGGCAGAAGCCGAGGTTTGAGGCGCCGGCATCTGGTAAGAAATCACGGGGCAAGGTTACTGGAACAAATGATACAATCACAAGCCAAAAGAGTGTCAGGAAAAGTAATACAGACAAAACCATCTCTGCGAGCTCACCTGCTGAGATCTATCATGGATTTGGAAGCCTATCTAAAAGACAGCAAGATCTCCTTGATCAGCTCCCAGACAGTTTATCAAATGTAAAATTAAACAAATCCAATGTAAATGTTACAGATCTGGCTGCATTAACAGCGCAAACAGGTGATGAGTTTGCACTATTTACTCGTGGTAGCCAACGTATGATAGTTAGAGGTAACCAATATGGTGTACCATTAACAAGAAGCGAGCTGGCAGAATTACAAAGGCAAGGATTCAAGTTTTCCGGTCATACCCATCCAGGTACAAGTGACATCACATTAAATGCTTCGGGAACACCTGGAGACCGTGAAGTCTTAAGGATATTCAATCAGCAACAAAGTTTAATTTTGAATAGCTCAGGTAGAAGAAGTGTATATGATGCAGCCACTGATAGAAGGGTCCCATAGATGCAACTCCTAAAAGAAAAAGCTTCAAATGGTTTATTGGCAAAACGAGAGTGGTGGTCCTTAGGAGATATGTGTGAAGCCATGATTGTGTATGAACATGGAAAATGCTCAATAAATATAACGGGAGACAGTGGGGACATATCGCTTACTATTGGTGAAAAAATCAATAAAGAGCGTTCCAGAAAATATCCTACAACAGTTACAATTGATTCTGGTTTTATAGAAGTACCCGAAGACGAATTAAATGAAGTACTCTCATTAATAGAAAATCTTTGTTGCCAATAACGACTTAGGGTTGACCAGCCTTCTGCAGCTCAAATCCGTTTGACGATATGTTTGGTTTATAATGAGGGCAAAAATGAATATTGAAAAAGCCGAACAAATTGCCAAAGACAGAATGAAAGAATTTTTTGAGCCACACTCGAAAGAGATGCAATCATTATCTAATAGAATGGTTTTATACTCTGAAAAGGATGGTGAGAACTGGATAGTTTATCTTGGGTTACTGCCAAAAGATAGCCAATCATATGAAGACTTCAAACGCTCCCCTGATATGAATGACTCCGAAAACATGCGGGCAAAAGATTGGTTAAAAGTTATTGTGAATTCAGGAACTGGCAAGTCAGAGATAGAAGAGGTTAACTTATTTCAGGAAATTATTTAGCTTTATATATTCCAGCAAATCTGGATTAGAGGGATAACGGGTCAATCGCTCACTGGGCTCTCAATGGTCAAAAGGCAACAGACTGTATGACGGACGCGGCTGCCGAAGCTGCACTGGAATAATACGGGCCTGACGCCAAGATGAATGTCGAGCTGAAATGTTGCCCAGGGTAGGTAAACATGGAATAAGAATATCTGGAACATTTTCTATCCAAGTTCGGAGAACCAACGGTTCAGACGGATGACAACCCGCACTATGTCCAATAATACAGGGGCAAACTGCCTGATGCCCGGCTTGGTGAAAAACAGGTCATGGGACCGGGTGAACTGGCCAGGGCGGCAAGATAAACAACCAGGCCAGAGAACACATTTCTAATCTTAGTGGATATTGTTCTCTGTCCCGGTTTTTTTAAATTCTTTCGGCTTAATTCCCATTGTTAGATCGATTAGAGACTAGTGGCCTTGGAAGTGCAGAGACACACGTTAAAGATTTTATGATTAGGCACCAAAAAATGCCTGGGCTAAGTGATGAAGATATTCAGTTATTACAAATATTAAGAGATAAGGGGCTGTAATCATGGGTATAAGAATGAATATTCATGAAAAGTTTGAGTTATCTGATGGAATGACGGTGCTGGCATGTAGTGGTTATGAACCGGAGTTCCATGTGATAGGGAAGCAACTCGGTTTGATTTTTGGTGATGAGGTAAGACAAACCCTGACAATATCTGGTGAGCGGAAGATGTTAAATCAGAAAGAAAACATTACCCAAAGAGCCTTCGAATCACACGATACCATCCAGCTTACACCAGAAGAAGCACGGAGCGGCAATTGGCAATTGATTGGTGATTAAAATAGTGAAATTAGGGTCCGCGCTGTCGTCAAAAGCACAGACGGATCAACTGATTTTGTCGATCAAAAACTGGGGCCATTTGACTTGAAAGGACCAAAATCAAACCGGGTCAGAGAACAATTGTTGATAATATTAGGCTAAATTGTTCTCTGACCCAAATGGCACTAAGCACGAAACCGCTGAGAGATGGTATGAAATGAAGCATAACTCAGGATATACAGAAGCACATGATGCTGTAAATTCACGCTGGCCTGGTAACCCATGGGGAACAGAATAATGAAATTTATTAAAGAGGGTGATATCTATAAAGTTGCACGTATAACTGGAACTCAAGACAATATACTTGGTATAAGCCTGGCAGAAAATGACACAGATATCGAAATAGTGGAATGGAATATCAAGGAGGGCAGCCAAAGAAAATCTTCATCACACGAAGTCTTTGAACAAGTTTTAAAAGGCCTTAAAAAAACAAATGAAGAGCTAGGTAAAAACTATAAATTATCAAAAATTTATTTCCTGCCTACCGATAGCGCAACAAATTCAATCTACCAACACCTCATCACTGAAATTATTAAGCGAATTGACGGAAAAGGTGAATTTATAGCAGCCCAGTACAAGCATTGAAAATCAAAAATGGATTTGAAACACCCAAGAAGGATAAAGTCGGGATAACAGGGTCGCACCAAGCCACCCTAATGAAATCATTTGGGATAACGGGGCCGCCCTGCTGGCCACCATGGGCACCGGAGCCGCGATCACCGCCAGCAACGCCGCACGAAGAGTCGGCCAGTTCAGCACCCGGGCGCTGGAACTGATTATCGAACTGTCCAGAGCCCTGAAGCGATACAGACAAAAAACCAGAATCGGATCTTCTACCTCGACATCTTCCAGCAATAAATCCCAGTCCAGGACTGCTAAAAATAACAAGAGTGATACAAGCTCCAATTCTTCGACGAATAATAATAAGGAGCTGATGAAGGGAAAAATTGCCGAGCTAAGCAATGAGACTGGTCTTTCTCCAAAAGTCATTAAACAAACAGTTGATGAAGCCAAAACAATCCTGAATTCCAAAAAGTTTAAAGAATTGGTTGAAGGGGCCGAGAAGGCCGTACACTTGTTAGAGTAATCAACGGCAGAATAATAGATATTGATGCAGCAAATGATTTTTCATTTTCAGCATTCACTAATTTTGAGAAAAAAGGTTTTACACTAGGTCCCGATTCACTAAGTTCTCCAGATGAGTTAAGAAAAACTGTTCTACAGGAACTGATAAGATTAAGAACGAGTAATACCAGCAGGAGTTTGTCTTCAGCGGTGGGAGACTCTGCTGTAGAGACAAAAACAGCATTTAAATTTGCGGAGGGTGCCAATGACATTTTCTTCAAGTGATCAGGACGATCTGATCAGAAAGCAGTGGCTTAAAGCTGCTTCAATAGCAAGAGACAACCTTGAAGCCAAAATTGATTGCCCGTCTTGCGGCAAGGGTAATCTTGAGATTTGGGATGTCCCGTTTGGGGATGAAGATAATCCCGCGGGCAGAGAAATCTACCTAAAATGTCCGGTTTGCAATAAAGAGGAAAGCCTACTGGTAAGGAATTAGCTTAATATTTTTATACTTAGAATCAGCACATTTCTTTTGTTAAAGTTAAATCACATTTTTTCTTGTTTGAACAGGCCTTCGGCTCGCTTGTTTAATTCTTCTGGCGTTAAATCTTCTTTATGAGTAGCTATGAACCACCTATGACCATACGGATCTTCTATAGTACCGGTTCTATCACCATAAAATTGGTCCTCAACTGGATTAATTGAATTAGCTCCAGCAGTTAACGACTGAGAATACATCCTATCAACATCATCTACATATAGGTACAGCCCTACAGTTGAACCCCCCAAAGACTTAGGGTCCCCGAATGAAACATCATCACAGGGATCGGCTATCATTATTCGGGAATTTCCTATTTGTATTTCTGCATGGCCAATGATCCCACCCGGCATATCCAATCTGAATAGCTCAATTGCATCAAACGCTTTCTTATAAAATTCTATAGCATCAGATGCACCCTTAATGCTTAGATATGGTGTTACACTATGGTATCCATCTGGAATTGCTTTTACAGGCATTGGATTATATCTCCATATGAAGTTCTAATTAAATATTGAATAACAATACAATTTATATTTGATTATTTTAGGTTTGTGTAAAAACAAAGACTAGGATTTGTTGGTGTAGGGAATTTTTACTCTGACCCAAATCACTATAATAAGGTATTTTAGACAATATAATTATGAATAATAAGGTGTGATGATTAATTAAAGGGCCTGAGCCCTTAACATTAAAATTATTTTGGTTATAGATTGATAAGACGTTTGCAATTTGAGGCAAATTACAAATAGTAGATTCCTCTATAGTCTTATTTTTTTAAACAGATCTGGATTGACGCTGGCTGAGCGCATACTTTCGATCTCTTCCAGTACAGCACCCGGACCAGGTTGTGGGCGCAGGTTGCGTACAGTCAATTCACCACCACAATGCGCACAAACCACCTTGGCTGTCGACACCTGGCCACAATCGGCATGCACAAATTCAACTGGGGCCTGACCATCTTCACTCAACCAACGGTCTCCCCAACGCATCAAGACCAGCAAGACAGGCAATAGATCCAGGCCACTAGCTGTCAAACGGTACTCATAGCGACACGGATTATGTTGATAAGGCACCTTGCGCAGGATATTTTCTTCCGTGAGGCGTTTCAGTCGATGGGTCAGCACCTTGCGGGAGATACCTAATTGCTCGACCAGAGGCTCAAAGCGGCGTACGCCATAGAAAATATCCCTCAGGATTAATAGGGTCCACCACTCACCGATGATATCCAGGGTCCTGGCAACGGAACAGTGTTGGGCTGAAAAAGTCGTACGTTGCATGGACTTTATTATAGAGTTTCTTCAAGAGATGTACTATAATTAATCTTAAGTTTCTTTAAGAAACTATAGCAAGAATATAATAATTATTAATGAGGATGCTCTGGATGAGTCGATACCTGCTCAAGGCAACCCGCCTTTACTTCCGTGTTTTCAGCTACTTATCGCCATCCCTGGCTATCCATTTCGCGGCCCGTCTGTTTACCACACCCTTCAGGAAAAGGCCTCTGAGTGATATGGAAAAAGAAGTCCTGAGCAAAGCTACCCGCCTCTACATCCCCTATCACAATGCCAGCAAACTCGTTGCTTACCGCTGGGGCAAACCATCCGCTCCAATTGTGCTGTTTGTCCACGGCTGGACCGGCACGGCTTCGAGTTTCGTCATGTTTATTGAGCCATTGGTAAGCAGGGGGTTTCAAGTCATCGCCTACGATGGTCCGGCCCATGGAGCATCGCCGGGTAAAACTGCAAATTTGATTGAGTGGTCGGATGGTGTGATGGCGGTGATACAGGAGTTGAACCAGGTGCATTGCATCGTCGGCCACTCCCTTGGCGCAGCAGCGATACTGGTTGCCTCTTCAGTGGGATTGAATACCAACAAGATCGTGATGATCGCACCGTTCAACGATATCATCAGCATCACTGATAATTTTGCCACACATTTGTCGATCCCACGCAAGACGATTTCGGGAATGCGTGATTACATTGCTGTAAAGTATCAGCAACAACTTGCCAGATATGGGAATGATTGGAACGATATCTTTCACTCTGAATATAAGGTACCTACGTTAATTTTGCATGATAAGGATGACAGAGAAATACCTTGGAATAATGCCAAGGCTATTGCCGATCAATGGCCATGGGCGACGTTCATTACGACACAAGGATTGGGGCATCGACGCATCCTTATTAATGTAGAAGTAGTAAATCAAGTTACTGAATTCCTTTCCGCATGATATGAAGTGCTAACGACTAAATAAACCGGACCTGCTACCGCGCAGTGTTTGAGGCTCCGAGCAGGGCCAACGGCCATGCGTGGTTGAATACCTTGCTAGAGTTTAGGTTCATAATTTGAGTCAAAGTTTCGAACAATTGGACTGGTTATCCAGGCAAAAAGAATTACTAAACCCAGTGCATCTGTGACTACACCAGGAATTATTATAAGTATAACCGCCCAAATAAATAGCCCAACCAATATACCTACCTTACCAAAATACTGTACATATGGATCATTGGGATCTTTTTTACTTTTATCAGACATAGATTCCCAATCAGCGTTTTTAATTACTCCAAGCATTTCTTTTTTTCGGGATCGATTTATCCAGACAAACAACAATCCTGCTGCTGTTGTCACTATATATACAGAAACTAAATTTAAAATGCCGAGTTTATCAACTAAGTACGCAGTTACAGTTACCTCTGCAATAGCTGCAATTAACATGATTACTGTAAATACAGCAATTTTATTTTTGGTAATCATTGAAAAACTCTAACGCCTCTAGCCTGCGACCTCGGAAAGCACGTAGCGCTTAAAGCGGTTCGACTGCATGCGCTTGTTATGTGTGACTTTGTCTTTCATTTATTCGGTTTGCTTTCCTACCTCGTCGCTATTTCTTTTAATTTCGCCTTTGGGAGGGTGCTCCAAATTCCTCTTTGAATTCTGCAAATGCTTTCTCCAATTCTTCGCTGTTGGTAATCTTATCGAGGTTCTCTAATAAAATTGTCAATAGATAGTTGTTACCATAGTGATACTTATCGTTCAGGCTGCGAAGGTTTTCATATGCTTTTTCCGATAACGCCGCATTGAATCGTTTGGGTAGTGGAAATCTTTTTGCTGGCATCTTTTTATTTTAGCTCCTCCTCGTCACACATAACGTTAAAATTGTGGAGACGGATAAAGCGCACAGCGCTTTAAACGGTCCCACACGAATAACTTGACAATCATTGAGGCCTCCTTCCCCGACTTTCAGGCTCCACCCCGAAGGGTGCTCCTAGACGTCCATAGACGTAAGTTGTTCTTGAGAACAATGCGAAAAAGGAGGCCTCACATGCAATTCTACACTAAAATTCAACAACATTACTGCGGTACCGTTCTGCATACTTTGACCTTGTATGTCTGCATACTCAACCAAACGGCTGTCATATTAGTTCATCATAATATTAAGATAGACCAAGGCCGATGATGCCTAGCTGTATTACCTGCTCGGCTCGATCTGCGTCATCGGCAAGATCCTGACCCTGACCTTGCTATATGAGATCCAGCACATTCAGCGCTTTCCGAGCGCCGGTCAGTTTTATCTTATGCTCGATTGGTGTTTAGTCGCAGGCGATGCCTGTTGCTGTGGTTGGAATCAAGTCAGAATATATGGATAAACCTGATTAGGATAAAGCGGCTATCGCCGCTTTATAAACCTCTATTGCCTGTTGACAGCGGGGGCCTCGTAGGTGTTATTCGCTTCTTCTTACTTAAATCGAGTTAATGAATTTATCAACGTCATTTTTATATTCAACTGGGTTATACCCATTTTCACAGTTTGCATGGACATACCCACCATAGTTCATTCCTAGATACTCAAATGTACTTTTAAAAGAATTAATGAATGAACTGTCAGCATCATTACTAATTGATGTACATACAATGTAAGCAGTCTTATTCCTTAGGCTCCGACCTATATCTTTTAATTCATCTACATCTAATAAATCTGAGGTTCTATCTATAAATGTTTTCATTTGTGCGCTGGGTCCATACCAATAGATAGGCGTTACAAAAATAATTTTCTCATATTCCAATATGCAATTCATTACAGTAACAAAATCATCATTGATGTTTTTGTGTTCGTAATCATAAGGAGTAATATCTTTTTCTGATAGATCGATGATTTGAATGTCCATGCTGCTACCGATCCAGTCAATAAACTGGCCTGTATTACCATTTCTTCTGGCACTTGCGAATAACGCTATTGCTTTACTCACTATCGATTTCTTTTAGCGTATAACAACGCCTTTGTAACAGACATTTTTTGTGGAGTGGAGTTTTGGGGTAAAGTGGTGAAGCCACCCCAAAATGGAGCGTAACAAAAAATGTCCTGTTGACAAAATTGTTATGCATTTTTCGTCTTTTTGAAGCCAAAGCCCGGCTTTTCTTCTCGGACAAGCATGTCCATGAATATTACAAATCGACTCTTTCTAGTTTCGGGTTTCTTCGCACTTGTCAATCCGTGCGCGATGACATAACGACTCGATTTGTTGAGCGTTTCAAAAAACTGTTTCGCCTTCGGCTTGCTCTCCAGTACTGCCAGGAAATCCGCTGGCACTTTCATATCACTTGCCGCATAGGCGTTCTCCCACCGGCCGTCCGCTTTGGCAGCACGAATATGCACGAGACCTGACTCCGTCATCCGGCCCTCGCTTATCAAACGCTCCGCATGCTCTCTGTTCCTTTTCGACCAGTTGCTTCGAGCTTTTCTGGGAGTAATTCGCTGGAAATAGGCTTGGTCATCGATTGACTTCTTGACGCCGTCGATCCAGCCCCAGCACAGTGTCTCAATCACGACATCGTCCCAAGTCACGCTCGTAATACCAGTCTTTTTCTTGAATATCTTCACCCACAGTTCACTTTCGGTGGCGTGATTCACCTTGAGCCACCGGCCGAGATCTTTCGGCGTTGTAAAGGTCATGATTCTCGCTGGATCGGGTTCAGGCATGAAACTTGATTCTCTTCGGCATAACGTTCTGTTAACTGGCGGAGGCGCGTCAGCGCCGGAGACCAGGTTGAACTGCTTGATACTTGTTTATGAAATTCTACACCAAAACATATCAAAATTATTGCGGAATTGATCTGCATACCAAAACATTGTTTGTCTGTATTATCAATAACCGAGGTGAAATATTAGTGTATCGTGATATACCAGCAAACCCGGAGCCTTATTTTCAAGGTCATCGCCGATTATCGTGAGGACCTGGTCGTCGGCGTGGAATGTATATTTTCATGGTACTGGCTCACATTAAGCTGACGAACTATCAATATAACTTTCCCACCCTTGAAAACACATTGGCAAGAAAGGCTATCGTTAGGATCTGGCTGAACGCTTTACCGATGCCAGTGTACGTAATAATGTCAAGGTTGATTTGGCAGTGGCTGATCACACGCATGAGCTGATCACCCAGCTCGAAAACTATTTAGTCCGCCACGCCAAATAATTTGATCCCAGAACCTATTATCGATTGCAACCGGTGCGCGGTATCGGAAAAATACTGGCGCTGGTGATCATTTCGATCATAAGAAACGCGTAACGGATGCTCGATAGATGTTTGCTTGCAGCCATGCCTGCTAAACCGATTAACTTGTGTGCAGCCGTGGCGTTATTTGCTCTTATACTACAACAAAAAGTGTTTTTTTGTTTTAGGACCGGTTTGCGCTATTGACAGGGGCGGTCATATAGATGTTATGCCGGTATACACTAATTGATTTAAAACACATAACGATTTGCGATATCAAAAGTATCACCACTAAATACTTTATATAATTTTCTATATACGACAATCCAAGGATACTTAGTAGTATTACAATTAGTAAAGAAACAAATAAATTTAGTATATTAAAAATAAGCACGTTAGATATACTTCTAAATTTATATCTTGCGATATTTCTAGCGCCATATGCTAGTAAGCCGAAAGCTATTACACCAAGTACATATAACAGAATTGTCGTATAGAATATAACTTGCTCAAGGCCTGCACCATAAGATGCATACGCACATGTTGGTAGCAAAACTATAGAAAATAATGTTTTTACTGCTCGGCTCATAAATCACCTTATAAGGCATAACGCAGCCTTTAACCAGACAACAATAGTAACACTTGTTTGTGATAATTGTGCACAACGACATATACAAACCAGGTGACGCTATCGGCAACCTGATTTGAAGGGCATTGTTTATTTTTTATTTGCACACATACTCATATATACACGCTTGGCCACCTTTAGTAGCAAACTCATGCAGTGGTGAATCAAAATCACCCAGGTGCCTAAATCCCAGCAGCTCATAAAAGCTACTAGCACCGAGCTTGTTAGTTTCTACAAGAATCGAACTAACACCGCTATCTTTACACTGTTGTAGAAATCCAGACCAAAGCTTCTTTCCATATCCCTTTCCTTGATGTTCCCTGCCCACAACAAATAAAGTAATTTCACTTCTTTTTCTACCTGTTAATTTGTTTCTGTTATGTTCGTGATCTTTAATCGCATTTAAAAAATCCTTTTTATTCACGGGTCTCTCAGACTTTACTCTTATTAGTCTCCATAACATACTCAGTCTGTAAAGAATATTTATACCCGGCTTTCCTGATCGCTCATTAAGACCAAAAATAAACCCTGCCACTACACCATCTACTTCGATCACCATTCTATAGTTACTAACCAGAACCGAACCTTTTGTATACATGCATTTTGCCAAATTCGACAGAGCTTCAGGAGCGTAAATAGTGTCGAAACCCCATGCCTGATTCACTAGAGATTCACACTGCTCATAGTCCTCTTCTCTATATTCTCTCAGTATCTCTTTCATTTATTCCCACATAATAAATAATGGCGATACCTGACAAAATTCTAATAATCACAACAATTCTTCTCAGGCCCAGTTTTTAACTCAAGTTATTACTCCGACCCCTAACTCCCACTGCGAATGGGCTTATTGATGATTTATTATTGGGCTTGATGCTACTGTCGCTTGTTAGGCGAAGTTGTTTTCATTATTGGTACTTGGCCGACGTAATAAATTGGCTAAAAGCCTCGCACCAAACAATAACGCTGTTGTAGTTCGACGGATCGATACCTGGTGGCACTTCAACGACAAAGTTATCAAATGTTTTAACATCTCCTATGCGCACCATAGTGGTCTTTAATCGATTGAAGTCAACTTCAGTCTCAACGAATTCTGGAGAAAGATAGAGCTTGTAATCCGGACCGGGTGCAAGCTTACCCATAAGGGTAATGGAGTTAGATCCAACTGAAACCGTACCCTCTCCCCAATGCAGTGTATCGCTATCTTTAAGATCTTTTCGGAATTGTGCTACGTACTTAGCTTGCGAAGACATTACCTTGATCTCTTCTTCACTGGGAGCAGGCGGAGCAGTAAGAATAGGGAGCAAATAGATTCCAGCTCCGACTCCTAAAGCACCTACCACGCAATGTGTAGCAATAAGGAATGCGATAGTACGTATCTTCATAATGATTCTAAGTATGTTTGTTTGCGCCTAACGACTACGCTCAGTTGAAAGCAAAAGCAAGCGAAGCGCCGCTTTAGTGAATCAACTGGAGCGCCACAGTCGCTTGTTAGGCATTTTCATCTTTAACAGGGTCATAAATGTCTAAACCTAATTCAATGCCTCTAGCTCCCAAAGAGTATAACGTAGCCGGCGAAATTGCGAGGCCTTCATTACTTTCTTCCATGAATAAACCACAGAACAAATCAAGTTCATATTTTTCTGATAGCTTTTTCCATACTGCCAAATCATTTGATAGTTTATTTAGCATTTCTGATACCTGAGCATCAATGTTCTCAGGCTCACAATCTTCGGCACATAAGCGCCACATACCAATTTTAACCACCCTTTCTCTACCTGTTTTCTTACCAACTATTACCTCACCTTTTATTTGACCATGAGTTGGCTGGCATCCCAGTATTTTTGTTATTTCGTCTGGTAATAATTCATCACCGCTAATTCTTAAAGTAGCTACTGAGCGTGAGAGATGTGCCATTTTATTTTATGCCTAACGTTTTACTCAGCGGAAAATCACCTGTCGAGCCGATAGGCGGAGCAGATGAATTTTCCGCTGAAGTGGCTTGTTAAGCATTAGTGTACTCTGGTGCTATCTCTTCTAGGGACAATATAGTTTCATGTGCTATTTGCCTAATGCAGGCTAGCTCTGGTTTGCCCTTAAACTTTTCTTGAATATCACCTTTAGAAAACACCCAGCCAAGTGAATTATTTCTAGATAAATCCATATATGCTTCTTCAAGATCAGGATCAACATGAGCACCACCGTCGGTGTCAGCTACATTTTGGATAAGCTCACGTCTACAGAACTTTCCTCCCTTCTGATCTTTAAGAACAGGCTCATTCCACCATTCAACAAATTTGACTCGCTTTGGCTGATATGGGGAGCCACCCGCTTGGCAGGCGGCCAGGTATATTGCCTCTTCATTGCTCATCTTCATAACTACCAATGGCATTTCAGATAACAAATTATCATGGTTCAGTGGGCCAGCCGAATCAAAAAACCTATTATTCCGAAGGTCAAGCTGTTCTAGGAGTGAGCGAGACTGACCATGATGGTGAATTAAAACTCTCAATATCAGAGCAATATGCTTTCCGATCGCTTCCAGTCCCGAATCGTAAGAATCACAAGAATTTTTCAGCAGGGAGATCTGGTCTCTTCTTTGCTTCTAGCTACACGCTTTTTCTTTGTCATGCTATCCCTAACTATTGATGCTTAACAGTGTATTAGCCGAACGTTCGGCTAAATCTTTCCAAAAAAGTTGAAGTTTGATACATTCATCTTAACAATCCTGTCTACTTATTACACTTTCATTTTAGCTAAGGATGGCATAATGATGAATGATGCAGAATCCCCTTTCAGGGACAATTATAGTAGAAAAACAAACGCCCAATGACTCTATCAGGCGTTCAGGTAACTCTCATCTTAAAGAGCGAGTCAGGAGATCGCAGGCAAGGCAAAAAGGGATTTTCGAAACGGAGTTTACATTTAGTAAATGAGTATTCGGAAATTCCATTTTAACGCCGCATGCGGACTATCTGGCGACGCAATTTAACCGCATTTGGAATCCCCGCAATTCAGACAGGTCATACAACCGTCCATCATGATGCTGGCCTTGGTGTTGCACTTGGTGCACAGTTGTGCGCCATCCGGGAATTCGCTGTCAGACTTGTCTTCGCTCTTGTCCGCCATGGATTCATACTGGGCGCGTTTTTCCTTGACCAGTTTGGCCTGGTGCTCGTCCAGTCCATCGTCCTTGAGCATGCCGATCATGCGCAGGTGGCATTCGATTGCGTCACCGATTTCGGCGACCAGTGAAGGCATGTACTTGCCACCCTTTTTGAAATAGCCACCGCGCGGGTCGAATACCGAGCGCAGTTCTTCGACCAGGAAGGTGACGTCGCCGCCCTTTCTGAATACCGCCGAGATAATTCTCGTTAAGGCGACGATCCACTGGAAGTGATCCATGTTTTTCGAGTTAATGAAGATCTCGAACGGGCGCCTGATTTCATGTTCGGTTCCCTGGTTCAGGATCACATCATTAATCGTGACGTAAAGCGCGTGTTCGGATAAGGGTGTCTTGATCTTGTAGGTCGAGCCGATCAGCATCTCCGGTCGTTCGAGCTTTTCGGTCAAATGGACGACCTTACTGACTTCCTCTTTCTGCTCCGGTACCACGGCCGCAGCTTCCATTTCCTCTTCCGGCTTGGCGATGCCGTAATCTACAATTTTCTTTCCAATCTTGATTGCCATGTTATTCTCTCTCCGTGCCTGCTGTTCCAGGCGCCTGATGTCTTTGTACCCTGTGTCGGGCGTCTAGAACTTACCGTAATAGCCTTCTTTCAGAGCGTCATACAGATTGGCCGCAGTGTGCATCTCGCCATCGTATTCCACTTCCTCGTTACCCTTGAGTTCTACCACGCTGCCGTCATCCAGGGTAAAGGTATAGGTGGTGTTCTCCAGGTCTTCCTCTTTCACCAGTACGCCCTGGAACGCCTCAGGATTAAAGCGGAAGGTAGTACAGCCCTTCAGGCCCTGGTGATAGGCATACTGGTAGATGTCCTTGAAGTCCTCGTACGGGAAGCTGGTCGGTACATTCGCGGTCTTGGAAATACTGGAGTCGATCCACTTCTGCGCCGCTGCCTGGACATCGACGTGCTCACGCGGGGTGACGTCTTCCGCGGTAATAAAGTAGTCCGGCAGTTGCTGTTCGGGCTCTTCACTGAACGGCATCGCTTCCGGGTTGACCATCTCACGATAGGCCAGCAGCTCGAACGAGTACACGCCGACCTTTTCCTTGGTTTTCTTGCCTTCACGGATCACGTTACGTGAGTAGTGATGAGCGAAACTCGGCTCGATACCGTTACTGGCGTTATTGGCCAGTGACAGCGAGATGGTGCCGGTTGGCGCGATAGAGCTGTGATGGGTAAAGCGCGCACCGGTCTTTTCCATATCTGCGACCAGTTGCGGATCGACCTCGGCGACCTGCTGCATATAGCGGCTGTAACGTGCATGTAACACCTTGCCCTTGACCTTGTCACCTACTTCGTAACCTTCGTTGGCCATATCCGGACGCTTGCACAGCATCTCGGCTGTGACCTCGAAGTCTTCTTCCATGATCGGTGCAGGACCCTTCTCCTTGGCCAGATCCAGGCCTTCACGCCAGCCTTCAATGGCCAACTCCTGGCTGACTTTTTCGGTGAAGTCCAGTGAGGCACGCGAACCGTACTTCATGCGCAGCATGGTCAACGTCGAACCCAGACCCAGAAAACCCATGCCATGACGACGCTTGTGCATAATCTCATGGCGCTGCTCTTCCAGCGGCAGACCATTAATCTCGACCACGTTATCAAGCATGCGTGTAAATATGCGCACGGTCTTGCGGTAGTCTTCCCAGTTGAAGCTGGCCTCTTCGGTGAACGGGTGTTCGACAAAGCGGGTCAGGTTGATCGAACCGAGCAGGCAGGAGCCGTATGGTGGTAACGGTTGTTCACCACAATTATGTGCATGCAAACCATTTGCATCAAAACTATTGATACCGGGTATCTGCACGTCATACACATCTTCAATACCATCCTCAGTGACTGCCTCGACTCGCGCAACAAAACGCTCGCGATTCAGCTTGCGGTTATAGTCTGCCAGGGACTGCTGCAGGCGCTCCGCCTTGTCCGTATCGGCGAAACTGATTTTTTCATTGAACTGCAACAGATTTTCACCGCTGATGACCAGTTCATGCTGCGCCCTGGTCTTGTATTTATCCATACCGCCTTTACCATTTGGCAAAAAGCTGATAGATGCCGGACGACGGTTTTTGTACAGCCGTGAGACAATACCCAGACGCAGCAGCATGCGCTGCACCGCTTCCAGCCGCGGCAGATCAGATTGCGACAGGCGCACACTAACGCCTTTTTCCTGCGAACCCTGCACCGAGCCATCCACATCGAACAGACCGCGCAGGAAACCCTGGTAGAAATCACTGGACGCCTTTTCTACACGATCAGTGATCGCTTTATCGCCGGGTTGCATGCCCACTTCGTTTGCAAGCTGATGTATGGCTGACAGCTTCAAACGGTATTCATTACGATCAGGTATTTCTGACCAGCCCTGAAAATCACTGCGGTGCGGCAGGGTTTCTGCAGCATTGAGCGCCTCGGCCATGACTGCCTCGACACCACTGTGCAATTCTGCATCAGACGCATTTGCTACAGCGGCAGGTTTCCACACAGACAGCACGGCGGCATCCTTTTTCAGGGTGCCATCTCCAACCAGAAGACCCAGTAAATATCCCTGCGCTTTGGTATATTCTCCTTGCCATTGCGGGTTTACACGGTGATCATTCAGCAATACCCGGTCACCGGTTTTCAGCTCACCGGCCGCACACCATTCCGTTTCGGTCTGATAACGCGTAAAGCTGCTCACACGCCGCACACGATGATCACTGGTAAGGCGTAGCTGGTAACCTTCCGCGGTCTGTAATGACAGAACCGGTTTGGTAGCGGTTTTAAAGAAACCTTCATGCCCTGATGCATGCGCCTGGCCATCAACCCGCGCCATGAACGGTATACCAATCAGGTCGCCAACCTGTTGCGGACCGTTAATGGTCTGCACCCAGGTATCCGCGGTCACGCAAGGATTGGTCGCACGGACATTTTCACAGAACCAGTTGTTGTTCAGTTCGTTGACCTTGTCGATCAGGATAAAGCCCGGCTCGGCAAAATCGTAGGTGGATGACATGATCACATCCCACAGCCGGCGCGCCGGTATGGTCTTGTACACCCGGCAGGCAACCAGGCCCTGGTCGTTACTGACATAACCATCCGAGTCCGGCCATTCCCGCCAGATCAGGTTTTCGCTGTCTTCCAGGTCAATTTCACCGCTTTCCTGCTCCTTTTTATCGATCGGGAAGGCCAGCTTCCAGTCCTTGTCATGCTCGACGGCCTGCATGAAGTCGTCGGTAATCAGCAGCGACAGGTTGAACTGACGCAGGCGACCGTCTTCGCGCTTGGCGCGGATAAAGTCCACCACATCCGGGTGACCGACATCGAAGGTGGCCATTTGCGCACCACGTCTGCCACCGGCACTGGAGACTGTGAAACACATCTTGTCGTAGATATCCATGAACGACAGCGGCCCGGAGGTATAGGCACCGGCCCCGGAGACATAGGCGCCTTTCGGGCGCAGGGTCGAGAATTCGTAACCGATACCGCAACCGGCCTTCAGGGTCAGGCCTGCCTCGTGCACCTTGTTCAGGATATCGTTCATGGAGTCATGTATCGTGCCGGAAACGGTACAGTTGATCGTGGACGTGGCCGGCTTGTGTTCCTGGGCACCGGCATTGGAGGTGATGCGACCGGCCGGGATCACCCCGCGGCGCAGGGCCCAGGTAAACTGCTCGAACCAGTGCTCTTGCAACTCAGCCGTGGTTTCCACATCTGCCAGGGCACGGGCCACACGCTTGTAGGTGTCGTCCATATCCTGGTCAACCGGTTCACCACCCTTGCTTTTAAGCCGATACTTCTTGTCCCAGATGTCCATTGAGGCGGGCTGAAAGGGTATTTCGGTAACGCGCGTTGTGACAGATTTCAGATAGGCTGGCTTCATGAATCTGTTTACCTCCGAATAAGATAATTATTATCGATATTATTAAAAACCGGAAGCAAGCTGACTGGAAAAACCCCGTTTAGCGCAAAGTCCGGTAGTAATTCTGGAAAAATGACAACCACTACATGTTGTATTTATGGCATGCAAAGATAGGCCGCTATCGGGGTGCTGTCAAGGGCTTTTCGGCCCTAAATGAAGATTAAGTATATTAATAAAAACAAATACTTATGGTCATAACTAGATTTATTCAAGCTTTTCAATCAGATAGCTTTAATGGTACTGTCATAATCGACCACATACAAGATGTAGTATCCGACCTCCTCCCCAAACCTGCCCGATTCCGGGGTCTTGAAAATAAATTCCCCGCCTCCATGTTGCGTAATATGAACAGATTAACCGCTTAAGGAGAACCAACAATGAACATGATTCGCTATGAACCGTGGAGTTTATTCAACCAGCTCTCACGTGACTGGAACCAGATGTTTGACACCAGGCCGACCAACACCGACGAGCAGGGCAACCTGGTCGCCAGCGACTGGGTACCGGCCGTGGACATCAAGGAAGAGGATGAGCGCTTTGTCATCCATGCCGAAGTACCGGGTGTTGATCCGGACAGCATCGATGTGCATATGGAGGCCGGTGTGCTGAGCATCAGTGGTGAACGTCACGCGGAAGGTTCCGAGGAACGGAAAGGCTACAAACGCGTCGAGCGCGTACGCGGATCCTTCCTGCGTCGCTTTACCCTGCCGGATACCGCCCAGGCTGACAAGATTACGGCCAACAGCAAGAACGGTGTGCTGGAAGTCGTGATTCCGAAGCGCGATCAGGAGCTGCCACGCAAGATCAAGGTCAACGGCTGAACGGAAAACGATGATCGGGGTCAATAAGTAAGGGGTCGGGGTAACCACGCACCTGACCCCTGACGAATTTTCTTAACATCGACCTGAATATAAAAACCAGGGAATCCTATGCACAAGCGTATTCGATCCGGCTTTGTCCTCCTGATCCTCGGCCTGTTGTCCTTATCTGCTGCATCCGCTGCGTTACCGGTTGCGGTTAATGGCAATAACCTGCCCACCCTGGCACCGATGCTGGAGCGAGCCCTGCCCGCGGTGGTGAATATCGCAACCGAGGCACGTGTGAAGATTGCACGTGACCCGTTTTTCGACGATCCGATCTTTCGTCATTTCTTCGACATGCCGGAACGCCAGCGTGAAAAGAAGACCCAGAGTCTCGGTTCCGGTGTGATTGTCGATGCCGACAAGGGCTACATCATCACCAACAGCCATGTAATCGACAAGGCCGACAAGATCACCGTGACCCTGCATGATGGCCGCCAGTTCGAGGCCAAGGTGATAGGCCGTGACAAGGACACCGATATCGCGGTGATCCGCATCCAGGCAGACAAGCTGACCGAACTGACGATGACCGACTCGGATGTGCTGAAAGTCGGTGATTTTGTGGTCGCGATCGGCAACCCGTTTGGCCTCGGCAACTCCGTCACCTCGGGCATTATCAGCGGCCTGCGCCGTTCCGGGCTGGGCATCGAGGGCTACGAGGACTTTATCCAGACCGACGCGTCGATTAACCCGGGCAACTCCGGTGGTGCGCTGGTCAACCTGCGCGGCGAACTGATCGGTATCAATACCGCGATCCTGTCGCGCAGCGGCGGCAACATCGGTATCGGTTTTGCGATTCCGTCGAACATGGCGAAATCGCTGATGGCACAACTGATCGAATTCGGCGAGGTCAAACGTGGTCTGCTTGGCCTCAGCGTGCAGGATATTACTGCTGATCTGGCCAACGCCTTTGGCCTGAAGACCAACAAGGGCGTGGTGGTCACCCGTGTGGTCGATGGCCTGCCTGCCGACAAGGCCGGGGTCAGGACCGGTGACATTATCCTGAAGATTAACAAACAGGCGGTACTGAATGCAGCCTCGATGCACAATGCGATTGGCCTGTTACGCGTTGATCAACGCGTGAAAATGGAGGTGTTGCGTAACGGCAACCGTCTGCAACTGACCGCGATCGTTACCGAGCCCATCCAGGCACGCATGCCGGCCGGGAAAATACACGCCCGCCTGCGTGGCGCCACACTCGGTGAAATGCCAGAAGGCCTGGAAATGACCGGTATCGTGATTACCAGAATCAAAACCGACAGCCCGGCCTGGAACGCTGGACTGCGTGAAGGTGATATCATCACCTCGGTGAACAAGCAGCCGGTGCGCACCCTGAAGCAACTGCAGAATACCGCCAGCAGCAGCCGTTCCCTGCTACTGAACATACGCCGCGGCAATAACGCCCTGTTCCTGCTGTTACAATAGTTTTCATACTGCCCTGGCTGGCTGTATACCCAGCTGTAGCAGACAGACTATACTACCTGTAGCAGTATGTTGTCGTCTGTACAGGTTATATACGCATCAACAGGGAACACTACAATACCCGTCCGCGATATCCGGAAGACAGCTCACAGGCGTGGCTGTCTGCTGTTATCCTGCTCAGTTTTCTGATCCTGGGTCTGTTCACCGCCTACCAGGAACTGCGCAGCCACCAACAGAACAATATCAAGACCGCGCAAATCGTGACCGCCTCGGTCGCCAGGAATATTTCATACCAGTTAAGTGAACTCAGGCGTTCGGTCAGACTGCTGGCACTGGCCAATATTCCATTATTACAAAAGCTGCATGCCAATCCGAACAATTCCGTATTGCAAGCGAAGCTCAGGAACATTGTCTCACAACAGTTCCCGCGCTCGTTCGCAGTCACCCTTGCCGCCAGTAATGGTGAACTACTGCTGGACAATTTCAACGGCAACATTGGCGAGATCTGTATCAGAGACATCAACAGCTTCACCAGCTCCGGCCAGGAACCACCCGCTGTCGTTCATCCCAATCCGGATGGTTATCATATCGACATCATGATCCGCGTGATGATAGACCCCGGCACGCCGGCGATCCTGTTTATCAGTTTTTTTGCGGAACTGTTCAGCCCGTTACTGTCGCAGAACCAGGCGATCGGCCAGCGCTTTCTGATTACCAACAGCAAGCATGGCAAACTGATTGAACTCACATCGGGGGGCAGTAGAAAACAACTGGGTAAAGAGGTTTACCTGAACGACAGTGAACATCAGCAAATCATTGCCAGCAGCCCGGTACAGGGCGCGACCTGGAATGTGATTGCGCTGCCGCATGGCAATCAGGCCGGTCTGTTCACCGGTGGTGTGTCCAGCAGCCTGCTATGGACCATTGCCTTTATTATCCTGTTCTCCGCACTATCTGCGTTTCTGGCATTCCGCAGCCACAGGCAGCAGCGTCGTATGCAGCAGGACCTGGCCAACATCGATGACAACAGCCTGTTCCGGCAGCGTCAGTGCGCACAACCGCTGCTGGAGATCATGTCCAGGACCGGATCAAAGAGTGGCCTGCACGGGACCATGCATCACTGCCTGTCACATCTTCTAAAACTCAGCCACAGCCAACACGGTATGATCCTGGAACGCAGCGGCCAGACCGAACAGGGATACATGGTGCATATCCTCGCATTCCTGCATGCCGATGATATGCTGTCATCGGCCACGCACCTGAATACGCAGTACTATAGCCCGGACAGCAACTCTGTGATCGGGCATGCACTGACCACCCCTGAAGTCACTTGCGAGGACCAGATAACGGCGGACAGCAACACCGGACTGCCAAGCGGCTACCCCGACACCGATACCCTGTATGTCAAAACGATCGAGTTTAACGGCGTCATTCTAGGTACGCTGGTACTGACCAACTGGGAACAGCAAAATGCGGATTCCCTGGAGGATTACAGTGCGATTATCAATTATTGCGCGATGTGCCTGAAATGTCATAAGCAGTCAGGCCAGGCCTGATCCATCAGGTGGTCAGTTGCCGGTAGATATCCGAGACCTTTAACGGCAGCTTGCGTACCTCGTCGATGACCGTGTAATTCACAGCACCATACATATGCGGCAAATAGTCAGCCCCTTCTGTGTCAATGGTGATACAGAACGGATGGATACCCATCTGCCGGGCCTCGATCAGCGCCTTGCGTGTATCTTCTATACCGTACTCGCCACGATAGCCATCGAAATCATCCGGCTTGCCGTCCGACAGGGTAATCAGCAACTTGGTTCGCGCATCGACATTATCCAGCATCTTGCTCAGGTGGCGGATGGTCACACCCATTCGCGTGTAGTCCCTGGGCTCGATACCACTGATGCGCATACGTACCTGTTCGTCATAACCCTCTTCAAAACTTTTGATACGATAAAGTTCACAACGCTTGCGTGTCATGCCGGAAAAGCCGTAGATCGCATAGCGGTCACCGAGGATCTCCAGCGCCTCGCATAACAGGATCAGGGATTCGCGTTCGGCGTCATTGATCCAACCCTTGGTGGAGCCGCTCATATCGACCATGAACATCACCGCGATATTGCGTTCCAGTTTCTGCTTGCGCGTAAACAGGCGTTCGGTCATTTCCATGCCGGTCGATACATCCGCGTTGGCCTCGACCAGTGCATCAATATCGATGTCATCACCATAGGGCTGGCGTTTCAGTACACAGGCCTCGCCTCGCAATATCTCAAAAGTACGACGAATACTGTGGGCCAGCCCCTTGTATTTATCCAGGGTGTCGCTGACAAAATCGGCCGACCGGGTCTTGCAGTCCAGCTCGCGCAGCACACACCAGTTCTTGCGAAACTGCTGGCGCTTGTAGTCCCATTCGTTGTACAGAAAGGCGCCTTCTTCATGGTAGGTGCCCTTCCAGACATCCAGCCCGGCCTCGCGCTCATTGTCCTGATCGGCATGGTAGGCACCCGGACCGGCCGCAACCAGGTATTCAGGCGGGATTTCACCCAGATCCTGGACGATTGAGGCAATCAGGCCGCGCGCCTCGTCCGGCGGCGCGACCGGCTTGCCATCGAGCAACAGTTCGAAAGACCGGTCTCCGTCTTCCTGCTCATTGACCACCAGCTCAAACGCCGAACCGTCTGCAGCCGCCTGCTGCTCACCGAACTGGTCCTGCAGACGGTCCAGTTGCGCCAGCATGTTGCGAAAGCGTCCCTTTTCCCGTTCCAGTCGCGCCTCGGTGATCTTCTCTGCCTGCAGGATGTCCATCTCGCCCTGGAAACACAAAGCAGGTGGTACCGCCAGTGTATACACGCTGTCCAGCAGGTCCAGACTGGTTTGCGCGCTGGCCTGCCGGTCGAGCAAGGGTGCGCATAACGCCTGCCAGACGTCAGGGATCAGCGTTTCCCCTGCCTGTTCCAGCAAGGCCCGCATAGCCCGATACAACCCGGGCAGATCATCTTCGATACGGGTCTGCAGGCGGATGATTTCGAGACGATGATACAACTGTGTCGCCTTGTCGTAATCATCATAGGTCGACAGCTGCCTACCGGGGTCCATCCGGTAACTGCCATACCAGAGCTGCGCCCACTGAAACACGGCGATCAATTTATACAGCTCGAAATTCTGTTCGGTCGTATCAAACCGGTTGATGCGTTCCGGTAAAAACAGGGTTTCCGTATCAGTAAAGCTTTTGTCTGCCGTATCCAGATGCAGCTTGCGCCCGGCCAGACCACGTACAAACAGTTCCAGCACCACCGCGCATTCACTGAACTCCGCACCGCATTGACCAGCCAGGTGTTGTTCTGCAAACTGCTGTACATCTTTCAACAGTGCAATCGCGGCATGCAGCCCACGCACATCGTATTCATCAATGGCCTGCAACAGCCATACCCGGGTACCCTGTATGCCTATTTCGGAAATGGCCTGATGCGCATATAACGCAAACTGATAGGCCATCTCGGCATTGGTGCGCGCCAGCACATCGACCCAGTGCAACACGAAATCCTGCTGCTCGCGGTTACTACCGGCCAGCTCCCTTGCCGGCTGGCTGGCGGTACGTCTTGAAGACAGCACCGGTTCCAGCGGCACATCCAGCCGTTCCTCCAGGGCGAGCGCATTCAGTGGCAGACGCTCACCTTCTACCGACAGCATCTCGTCATCGGTCAGACGCACGGCCATACCGGTCTGCAAGACCCGTCCGTCAACACAACGTACCGCCAGATCAAGCAATTCGATATCACGGCCCGGCATGGCCCGATACAGCATGTCAGCCAGGCTCTCCGCGTGCCAGCCACTGGCCTGTGGTGACAGCCACACACCACGATGATGCTCGGCCAGCAGACGTGGCAGGTAGGACACCAGTGGTGCCAGGTCGACCTTGATATCCCAGGAACGATGATGCGGCCCGCGTTGTATCTGTGGCGGTCTGAGCACAACCAGGTGAAACTTCTGGCCTTCGCGCACCAGGTGCTCGACATAGGCCAGCGGGTCCTCATGTACCCACTCCACCGCATCGTCATGAATCAGTGAGCGCGAGCGTTCCAGCAACTCGGCTGACGAATTGACATGCACCACGGACGCACCGGCTGCGCAGGCACTGGCGGTTACACAGCCGCTGCCGCCAAACAGGACCAGTACGCGCAGATTATCGATATGGTAACAGCCACTCAGGCGCTGCCTGACCCAGTCCGCGCACAACGACTGCTCGGCCTGAAATCCGGTTCCACCCTTGTTGTCCAGGTCAACCTGGCACTGGCTCTCCGGGTAGTGCAGACGCCAGTTGGCATGCTGCTGCGGCTGACGTGGCCGCCACATCCCGGTTGCGCCATTGATCACATGAACCCAGTCAGCCTGCCAGTTCCCATCAGCTGCCGGCTCGCGAATCGAGCGATCCGGGCGGTCTATCGTAAAACGGCCCATTTTTTCGAGCACGCGGCCATTGCCAAAATCCAACAGGGCGTAATCGCCCGCGGATTCTGCGACCAGTTGTATGGTTTTAAATCTGCGATGACTCATAAACCCATTCTATCCGTTTCCTGCCGCTTGTGCTTTAATGGTGTCTGAAATCATGACACAGGGACTGGCCGTGACCGAAACCGAAACCGATACCGATACCGATACCGATACCGATATGGACTCCAAAATCGCCGCGCTGCGTGTGGAATTTGTCAACGGCCTGCCCGCGCGTCTCGATACCATCTCCAGCCTGATGGCCCTGCTCAATGACCAGTCCGAACACCGACATGAACTGTATAGACAGGTACATAGCCTGACCGGTTCGCTGGGCTTGTTTGAATACGCCGAGGCCAGCAAGACCGCCAGGTCCATGTGTAACCTGGTCGAACCGGATATACCACTGGACGATGTACTGTATTCGCAGGATGAGCTGAACCGATTACTGGCGGAGCTGTATAGGCAGGTTGAGGAGTTAGTGAGGTCAGGGCAAAAAAAAGCCCTCTGACGAGGGCCTTTTAATACCTGCTGGTTATTGTGTTTTATTTTCCAGCTATCTCCTCCAGCTGTTTGGCCTTTATTATCTGTCCATTTAGCCCAGCTTGTTTTGCATCTTTGCCATATGCTACAGACATCAAAGTACTGTAATACACCACCGGCATCTTGAACTTGGTGTTGTATTTGGCGTTTATGTGGTCCTGGTAGAGCTCAACGTTGGCCTGACACAGCGGACAGGGGGTAACGATCATATCGGCACCGCCGTCATAGGCCGCTTCGATAATACCCTTGATCAGCTCATGGGACTTGTCCTGTTCGGAAAAGGCCAGTGCGCCACCACAGCACTGTACCTTCTTTTCGTAGCTCTCGATCGGCTCGGCACCCATAGTTTCGACCAGTTTGTCCAGGTATTTCGGATTCTCGTATGACTCGCCGTCGATACCGAATGGACGGTTGGTCTGACAACCGACATAACCTGCGATCTTGATACCTTCCAGCGGCCTCTTGACGTGCTTACCCAGCTCATCATAGCCGAAGTCCTCGATCAGCACCTCGACCATATGCCGAACATTCTGGTCGGCCTTGACGTTGAGTCCGGCGGCCGACAGGGCCTGGTTGGTCTCTTCCATCAGCCCATCGTCTTCATGCAGACGCTCCTGGGTCTCCTTGGTAGCCAACCAGCAGGCAGCACAGGTGGCAACCACGTCCTGACCGGGGTTGGCCTGTTCGGACAGGGCCAGGTTACGGGCCGACATGGCCAGGCGCGGCAGCTCACCGCCGCCGGCATAACCGATGGAAGCGGCACAGCAGTTCCAGTCCGGAATTTCGTTGAGCTGGACATCCAGTTCCTCGCACATGGCGTCCACGGACACCATGTAGTTGGCAGCGGAAGCCCCTTTCTGGGAAGAACAGCCGGGGTAAAAGGAATATTCTTTCTTAGCCATTAATCTGTTCTCCTCAACCTTCAAACTTCTTAATCTTGGCTTCTTCTATTTCTTTGGCCTTTTCGATGATTGCCTGCATGCCGGACTTGTCTTTCACGGTATGACCACCGAAAAACTCCATCGGGTTCAGGCGCTTGGCCTTGTACATACCCAGGCCAACAGCCTGCATCTTCAGCGAGGTCTTGATACCTTCAGCAATACCGTTCATGAAATACACACCCAGACTCAGCTTGAGTTCATTAACGCGACCGTTCTTGACAATGTTGTCCCAGAACTTATGGGCAAACTTCATCGTCGGTTGCTCCTTGGGCGCCATACCCAGACGGTCGGCGTAATGGGCCAGACCATGCATGATGTGGGTAATCGGCAGGCCACGCGGACAGCGCACGATACAGTTGTAGCAAGAGGTACACATCCACATGGAGCTGGAGGTCAGCACCTCTTCGCGCTTGCCGGCACGAATCATCATGAACAGTTCCTGTGGCGGGTGATCCCAGTGCGGACCGAACGGGCAGGAACCCGAGCACACACCGCACTGCATGCACATCTTGACCCATTCACCCTCTTCCACGTTCGCAGTCACTTCCTTGAGGAAGTTGTTGCGATATTTTTCGATCATTTCGGTATTCAGATTACTCATGTCTGGATCCTCAGAACTTGAATGGGCTCATGCCGATCTTCTCGATCGTTTCAGCCATGTCGTTGATCAGTTGTGGTGCGCGTTCAATATCGGTGATCGCGACCTCGTAGGTAGCAACACGCTCCGGCTCCAGGCTCAGTGACTGCAGGGTATCGTCGACCTTGCTCATACGAACATTGGCAATCTCGGAGCCCTTGACGAAGTGACACTGGTAGTTCTCGCCCTTCTGGCAGCCCATCAGTACAACACCGTCATAGCCGCTGTTCAGCGCGTCAGTTACCCAGATCAGGTTGGTCGAACCCAGGCAGCGAATCGGTATCACACGTGCAAAGGCACTATATTCGTTACCTTTCATCGCCGCCATATCCAGTGCGGGGTAGGCATCGTTTTCACAGGCCAGTACCAGGATACGCGGTTTTTCGTCGAACTCATCAGGCATTTCGACGTTCTTGATCTGGTTGCCGACGGTATCGACCGAGTAGTTCTCGAACGAGATCACACGTACCGGGCAGGCACCCATACAGGTACCACAACGACGGCAGCGGGCCTCGTTGAACAGCGGATAACGTTCCTCGTCCTCGTCGATCGCACCGAACGGGCATTCGACCGTACAACGTTTACACTGGGTACAACCTTCCTTACGGAAAGACGGGAAACTCAGGTCACCGGAACGTGGATGTGCCGCACGACCCAGATCGGCATTTTCAGCTGCCTGGATGGCCTTCAGCGCGGCACCGGTGGCATCTTCCTTGGCCTGCAACATATCCATTGGACGGCGAACAGGACCGGCGGCGTAGATACCGGTACGGCGTGTTTCATACGGGAAACAGATAAAGTGTGAATCATTGAAGCCGTGGCGCAACTGCGGCACATCCTTACCCTGGCGATAATCCATGTTAAGGATGGAATCAACGCTGACCTCCCACTGGCCAGGCTCGTCCTGTGGTACTTCATCAATATCAACACCGGCGTTGGCAACCTGTCCGGTTGCCAGTACCACCAGGTCGGCATCGGCTGTGGTTTCCTCGTCGAGGATCAGGTCCTTGAACTTGACCGTGCAACCACCACCGCTGTCAGTCACTTCCGAGGCGATACCCTTGGTAAAAATAACGCCCTTGTCCTGGCCACTACGATAGAAGTCCTCACCACCGGCACCCGGGGTGCGCAGGTCGCTAAACATCACCGTGGTATCGATATCAGGATTGTTGTCCTTGAAGTACATCGCCTGCTTGATCGAGGTCAGGCAGCAGTGGCCTGAGCAGTATGGCAAGTGGCCCTCTTCCTCACTACGCTGACCAGCGCACTGGATGAAGACCACGCTCTGTACTTCCTTGCCATCGGCGTTCTTGATCGGGCCGCCGTTGGCTTCAAGCGCCATCGCATCCAGCTCGGCCTGGGTAACGACATTCTTGCTCTTGCCGTAACCGAGGTGCGGTAACTGGTTGGCATCATATTCGGTGTAACCGGAAGTCTGGATGATCGCACCAAAGTTCTCGGTGGTCGTTGAACCGGACTCGGTAGTGATATCGGCCGAGAAGCGACCCGGCGCACCACTGGTCTTGGTGATCGTGCTGTTCAGGTGAACCTCGATCTTGTCGCTGGCTTCAACTGCTGCGATCAGTTCTGCCACCCCGGTATCTTCCGGGTCTGCGTATGGGGTATGCTCTGGAATACGCTTCCAGGCCTTCGCCGCAGCACCACCCAGTGAACCGGTTTTCTCAACCAGGGTTGATGCATAGCCGGCCTTGGCCGCTTCGACTGCAGCAGTCATACCGGATACACCACCACCGACGACCAGCAGGTTCTTGCGACCTTCGGACTGACCGCTGGTTTGAGGAATGTTCATCGCGCCGACCTCAAACACCGCCATGCGCGTATAGTCTTCGGCCATTTCCTGGGTGGTTTCCTGCGCTTCATCGGTGTCCGGACGCACCCAGAGTACACCTTCACGGATGTTGCCACGTGTGATGGCAACGTTTTCCAGGTTAAAGGCCTCGGTCTTGGCGCGTCGTGAACAGGCGACAATCGCAACATGGTTAACACCGTCGTTGTCGATGTCGTCCTGGATCATCTTGACGCCTTCGGCGCTACACAGGAAGTCGTGTTCTTTGGTGACATTGGATTTGCACTCACGCTCGGCAATGGTTGCCATCTGTGAGGTGTTGATACGGTCGCCAATGCCACAACCCTTACAGATATAGGTTCCTATTTTCTTTTCGTCTGACATGGCTTACCCCTCCGCTCCTGCTACGCTGTTGATGACCTGTATCGCTCGCAGGGCGCTGGCAGTTGCATTTTGTACTGCACGGTTCACATCGAGCGCATCGGCCGAACAACCGGCGGCGAACACCGCGCCATTGGATTCGTCAGCCTCGATGAAACCTTCTTCATTGATTTTCACTTCTACCGGAAAGGCATCTGCCGGAACGCTGGGCTCCATGCCGATAGCCAGAACAACCAGATCATGCTCGTTGGCATAACGGTTGTAACCCTCGGTGTCTACGCCATGCAGAACCGGGTTACCGTTTTCCTTGTTCTCGACGACGGATGCCACCTTGGACTTGGTGAAGGTCACGTTGGGCAGTTCCTGTACCCTGCGGTAGAAGTCATCGATACGGTCGATCGCACGGATATCGATGTAGTAAATGGTTGATTGGCCTTCCTCGCCGTATTTTTCGTTAACGTAGTTGGCGTGTTTCAGGCTGGCCATGCAGCAGATGCGTGAGCAGTGCTTCAGGTGGTTCTGGTCGCGTGAACCGGCGCACTGGATCATGGCCACATTCTTGGCCTCCTGGCCGTCGGATGGACGCAGGATCTTGCCACCGGTCGGACCATGCGGATCACACAGGCGCTCAAATTCGACACTGGTGATTACGTTGGCAATGCGATCATAGCCATATGGCTGGATCTTGGCGGCGTCGTATGGCTGCCAGCCGGTTGCCCAGATAATCGCACCGACGGTCAGGTCGATTTCCTCTTCCTGCATATCCAGATCGATCGCATCGTACTTGCAGGCTTCCTTGGCCTTGGTCGCATCATCTGTGCCTATAACGCGTGGATCCAGTACATAGCGTTGCGGATGGGCCATCTTGTGTTGCAGGTAGGCACCCTTGCGTTTGCCCAGACCGTAGTTGAATTCATCATCAAACTCAGTCTCAACCACCTTGGCGCAGTCACCACATGCTGTGCAATTTTCATTGACATAACGCGGGCTTACCTTGACCTTGACGCTGTAGTTACCGGCTTCACCGCTGACTGCAGCCACTTCGGCCATGGTCATGATGCGCAGGTTCTTGTTCATCTTGGTGCGGCGATTATTGATTTCCAGGCCGCAGGTAGGGTGACAAAGTTTCGGGAAGTAGCGGTACAACTGACTCACACGTCCGCCTAAGCTGGGGCTTTTTTCGATCAAGATGACCTGTTTGCCGCACTCAGCAGCTTCTAGCGCTGCAGTCATGCCGCTGATGCCGCCACCGACCACCAGAATCGTCTGGTTGGTTGCGATTACATCCGACATTGGCTTTCCTCCGTTACGCACAGGCTGAATATCTGTTATTCGCCAGCCTTGGGTATCCGTGTTTGCCGCCTGCAATACAAGGACCGGATAAAGCCAGCATGAGGCGTATAATCTACTCCTGACAGCAGCGTGTTACCAGCAGAAACTGGCCCGGCGGGATTGAAATTTCGAATAAGCAAATAGATTAGCTATATGATGGTTATTGTTAATAACCAGCCTTTAACAGCAGACCAGCCATTAAGTTGCCAAACGCGTATAGAATCCGCAAAATACCCCGGTATAACCGTCAGGAAAAACAACTCGCTATGACCCAGGGACTAACAGCTAAGGCGCTGAAACCAGAAGAGTATTTCATCGAGGATGAGCCCTATTACGAGGCCGTTGGCAATGAAATCGAGATCTTCGAGGCCGCCGACCGTAATCATTTGCCAGTGTTACTCAAGGGGCCGACCGGCTGCGGCAAGACCCGCTTCATGGAACATATGGCCTGGCGACTGCAACGCCCGCTGATTACCGTCTCCTGCCATGATGACCTGACCGCTTCGGACCTGGTCGGGCGTTATCTGATAAGCGGAGGCGAAACGGTCTGGATCGACGGGCCACTGGCCAGGGCGGTACGCCATGGCGCGATCTGCTACCTGGACGAGATCGTCGAGGCACGCAAGGACACCGTCGTGGTGATCCATCCGCTGGCGGACGACCGCCGCGTACTACCGATCGAGAAGCTCGGTGAGCTGCTCGAGGCCGGTCCGGACTTTTGCCTGGCCCTGTCCTATAACCCGGGTTACCAAAGCGTACTGAAGGACCTGAAACAGAGCACCCGGCAACGCTTTGTCGCACTGGAATTCGATTACCCGGATGCCGGGCTGGAAAAAAAGATTATTATCAAGGAATCTGGTGTCGACCAGGCGCAGGCCGCGCTGCTGGTCAAATTTGCACGTATGACCCGCAACCTGAAGGGCAGCGGCCTCGAGGAAGGCGCCAGTACCCGCCTGCTGGTGCATGCCGGCAAGCTGATCGCCAGCGGTATCCCACCGGTCAGCGCCTGCCAGAGCGCAATCGCCCAGGCCTTAACCGACGAGGCCGAGATGCTCACCGCGATCAACGAGCTCAGCGCCTCGGTATTCTAGGTGGGAAAATCTCCGGAATAGCCCTACAGGGCTAACCGCATCACACCCGGATCAGCTACTTTCCTCACCACCGGCGGCAGGGTCGCGCAGGCTGTATTTTTCGACATTTTCCTGGTGTTTCTTTTGTATGACGTCCTTGCGCTGCTCATAACGCGCCTTGACCGCACCATCCTTCATCGGGATGGTTTGCTCACCAAACAGGACCTGTTTCAGGAAGCGCATACAGAACCTGACCAGTTCTTCATCGTTCTCGTCGATCGCCTTGCGCTGTTCGTCGTCCAGATCGAACATTTTGACAAAACCGTCACTTTGCGTGAACAGTCGGAATCCATCCAGATCGTAGGATTGAGAGAACAACTGCATACTGCGCTGGCTTGGCGCTCCTACGGTCGGTCCGGATGAACGCTTCTTGATAATAATATCGAGCCAGTCACGGTTCATGTCATCGTAAATCTCGACACCCTGCTGCTGGCGAAACTCGGCAACCGTCATTTCGTTGTCTTCTTCATGCCCCTTGCAATGATCTTCCTTCACAACAAAATAGACATCTTCCATAACACCGGAATCCTTGCGACGCATACCCATGGTGCCATAGGGATAATAACGACAGGCGGTTGGGCGATCTTCGTACACACTACAGCCTGCTTCGGTCATGAACTGGCAGGCAGCGCCTTCATCGACCGGACGCATCTTGATGCCGGGCATGCCATGAAAGTCCATTTCGTATGGACGCGTGTATTTCAACTGTGCCTGCCAGGTTGGAATATCGAAATGGCGAGCCAGACGCAGGACATCATATGGTGTCATGGTGATATCGATATTGGAACAACAGGCATTGAAACAGCTGATACCCTTGTAGCACTTGAAACTGATCTTCGAATCCAGCGCCAGCTGCTGGGGCTGCACGGCTGTTTTGAACGGCAGATCGAATTCCTGGAAAATATTGTCGTCGTTGAAACGTTCCACTTCAGGCTTGTCGTCACTCATATCTCTATCCTGCCACCATGATGATGGGGTTTACTGCAAAGGGCTGCATATTTTAGCAGAACTCAGTCGGATTCACATATTTTTGTCTACTTTTTAGCCAGTTTTTGATGTGCTTAGCCAAAACTAAATGCTTACCAAGCCTTTAAAATAAAGCGATTTTATGGATCCCTGACAAAATCTTTCGGGGAAGACAGCAAAGCGTCCGGGAAACAACTCCATACCGTCTCATAGAACGCTTTCAGCGTTCGTTATGAGTACCTTATCCACCGTCCCGGTGGATCAAGGCGATTCCCGCGCAGGCGGGGACGGGAATGACGAAGCGACTAACAAGTCATATATAAATGGTAAAAAAAACGGGCATCCGAAGATGCCCGTTTCTTCAACACATTACCGAAGTAATTATTTGTTGAGGTCTTTAATCAACTCAACGTAAGGCTCTTTAACGAGAGCCCACTCTTTCGTCTTACGATCATAAGTTGAGTTCACGAATACACGCCAGTTGTCGTCGTCCAGATCAAGGAAGTCCGAACGATAGTAGTAACCCGGATAGCGGGTTTCTTCACGGAACTGGATGTGCTTCATGTGAGCCTCTGCAGCCATGATGCGGTGGTAGTTTTCCCAGGCACGCAACAGTTCGTGCAGGTCTTTCGCACGCATCTTCTCAGAGTCTTCTTTCAGCATGGTCAGCTTACGTTCAGCAACGCCCATCATCGCAGCGTTAGTCTGGTAGTAAGTTGATACACCGGCTACGTACTCGTCCATGCATTTCTGCAGACGGAACTGAAGCATCTTCGGAGTGATGTAGTGAGGGTTAACGTCGATTGCAGTTGTGTAATCCTTGTGTTCCAGGAAGTTACGAACCGGCTTGTAGATTTCTTCAACCAGATCTTCAACTGAATCTTCCAGCTCGGGGCTGTAGTCCTTGTTATCCATTGCGAAACGGATCATGGACTTGGCAGCCAGACGACCTTCAGTAAATGCACCTGAAGAGAACTTGTGGCCAGAGGCGCCAACACCGTCACCGGCAGTGAACAGACCGTTAACGGTAGTCATTGCACGGTACTTGTTGCCATTTGAACCCCAGCTCCAGTGCTCAGGAACACCAGGCAGATCTTCGGGACCGGATACCCACAGACCGGCACAACCAGCGTGAGAACCCAGCAGGTATGGTTCGGTCGGCATCAGCTCGGACATTTCTTTGTCCGGCTCGATGTTTTCACCGGCCCAGATACCACACTGACCAATGGTCATATCCAGGAAGTCTTCCCAGGCTTCTGCT
Organism: uncultured Gammaproteobacteria bacterium; assembly: GCA_947258795.1. GTDB lineage: Bacteria > Pseudomonadota > Gammaproteobacteria > DRJJ01 > DRJJ01 > DRJJ01. The sequence continues at coordinate 56,037 of CAMYJU010000011.1, forward strand.
TCCAGATGCTTGATTTCCTTCGGTGTCATGGTTTCAGCGAGTTTGGCCAATGCAGACGGGGTGTCCATGAAGATAGGACCCTTACCGTTACGCATGTCTTCCATCATCAGGTGGTTACGCAGACAGGTACCCATGACGTGACCATGTGCATGGTTGCCATAGTTGTGCTCTTCCAGCATGTGAGCGTTGGTTACCTGATAGTCTTCACCGGCAGCATTCATGGCTTTCGCCTTGAACAGCAGGAACCATGCACCTACAGGACCGTAACCGTCCTTGAAACGTGCAGGTACGAAGCGGTTTTCCAACATGGTACCAGTTGCGCCAGCTTCCAGAGCCATCGCATAGGTAGAACCGGCGTTCCATACTGGATACCAGGCACGACCCTGGCCTTCACCAACTGAACGTGGACGGAATACGTTAACCGCACCACCACATACCAGCAAACAGCATTTGAACTTGTAAACGAAGACCTTGTCTTCACGTACGGAGAAGCCAACGGCACCAGCAACACGTGAAGGATCGTTCTTGTCATTTACCAGTTTAACAATGAAAACACGTTCCTGAATCTTGTCCGTACCCAGTGACTTCTTCGCAGCTTCTGCAACGATCCACTTGTAGGACTCACCGTTGATCATGATCTGCCATTTACCAGAACGGACCGGCTTGCCGCCTTCAGTCAGCTTCTTGCCTTCGTCACCAGGCTGCTTCCAGACTGGCAGACCCCATTCTTCGAACAGGTGCACTGAACTGTCTACGTGACGACCACAGTCATAAACCAGGTCTTCACGGATGATGCCCATCAAGTCGGTACGAACCATACGAACGTAGTCGGCAGGATCGTTATCACCCATATAAGTGTTAATGGCTGACAGACCCTGTGCTACCGCACCGGAACGGTCCATAGCCGCCTTATCAACCAGCTTGATGTTCAGATCGTTGGCTTCTGCATAACGCATCAGTTCAACGCCCGCACCACAAGCCGCCATTCCGCCGCCGATCAGAAGAATATCAACTTCTTCTTCGACGACTTCCGGATTTCCAAATCCATACTCGGACATGTCTATACCTCTCAATTCTTAGATATTAATTTTTAACAATGATGCTCTATGACCTAGTTGAACTGACTCATGTCACAGGAATGCAAATCATTGTCGAATAGCTTGTCGTATGCAGCCAGATCGCCTGAGTTAGCATCTGGACGGCCGGCCTGAGGATCAGCAGAACCTTCAGGTGTGGTACGGATCGGGAACTTGAAGCGCTTCATATTGCCGTTACGGAACTTGATGGTCCACATAATGGAGTCAGTACCGCGCAGCGGCTGAACTGAACCACCCAGCGGGACGATATCGGCATATGCACGACATTCGATGGCCTGCTGAGGGCAGATCTTGATGCATGAATAGCATTCCCAGCACTGTTCCGGCTCCTGGTTAAAAGCTCTCATGGCATGGCCAGTTTCAGAACCGTCCTTGTCAAGCTTCATCAAATCATGCGGGCAGATATACATGCAGGCGGTTTTATCCTGTCCTTTGCATCCGTCGCATTTGTCTGTACGTACAAATGTTGGCATTTTTAGTTTCTCCTAAGAGTTACCGCGGTTTAAACATCCCGTCGAAGCTATCGACGGCTCATGAGTCATTAAAATTAATAACTTCAATTCTTATTTTTATATGCGGACCTGATTTGCTTTCTGTTTCAGCAGCAGACCCCATAAAAATCCTGTAAAACTTCACCGGAAAATAGTCGCAATCCGGCCCCATTAGCGGGATAGGGTGCTAACCTTAGCGATTAACGCCCCAATTGCAAAACAGTTTTATCTTTGCCGGGCATAAGTGTGACTTATATAACTTGTTGATCTTAGCTTGAGAGTACCTGACCGGCAAGTTAAGGTATAAAATGTTAATAAATTCAATATATTATATAGCCATGCATAAATAAGGCTTTATAATCATTGTAAATATATTAGAATATTATAATTTTATGTTATCCATAAAATTCTTAATTGGCCCGGCCCATAGCAGGCAGGTAGAGTACCCCGAGTTTTTTAGTAAGGTTTTTACCAATGAGTACACCAAATCCTATCCATGATCCCGTAACACAACCAGGTAGTGGTCATACCGAGGTCAAGAACACCACCTGTTATATGTGCGCCTGTCGTTGTGGTATTCGCGTGACCTTGCGTGATGGTGAGGTGCGCTATATCCAGGGTAATCCTGATCATCCACTCAACAAGGGTGTGATCTGCGCCAAGGGCAGCTCAGGTATCATGAAACAGTACTCACCTGCGCGCCTGACCAAACCATTGCTGCGCAAGGCCGGTGCCGATCGTGGCGATAACGAGTTTGAAGAAATCAGCTGGGAGCAGGCCTACAGCATGATGGAAGAACGACTGGCCGAGATCCGTAAAACCGACCCGAAAAAATTCGCGTTGTTTACCGGACGCGACCAGATGCAGGCACTGACCGGGTTGTTTGCGAAACAATACGGAACACCGAACTACGCTGCACACGGCGGCTTCTGTTCAGTCAACATGGCCGCCGGCATGATTTACACCATCGGTGGATCGTTCTGGGAATTCGGCGGACCGGACCTGGACCGCTCCAAACTGTTTGTGATGATCGGCACCGCTGAAGACCATCATTCCAACCCGATGAAAATGGAGCTGTCCAAATTCAAACGTCAGGGTGGAAAGTTTATCTCGATCAACCCGGTACGTACCGGTTACTCGGCCATTGCCGATGAATGGGTACCTATCAAACCCGGCACCGATGGCGCATTAATCCTGGCGCTGATCCATGAACTGATCAAGACCGGCCTGTATGACCGTGACTTCCTGATCGACTACAGCAATGCCGCCGAACTGGTAAATATGGATGAAAACAGCACCGAATACGGCATGTTTGTGCGCGCCGAGGTTCCGGAAGAGGAAGGCTGCTTTGATCCGCAGAACAAATTGTGGTGGGATCGCGATCAGGACAAGGCCATAGTCGCCGATCGCCGTGAGGATATCGAACCGCGCATGCTCGGTGAATTCAACTTGCAGGATGGCACACCGGTTAAGCCCTCTTTCCAGTTGCTGGAAGAACGCGTATCACAATACACCCCGGAATGGGCAGCCGACATTACCGGTATCCCGGCCGAAACCATCCGTCGCCTGGCACACGAAATGGGTATTACCGCCCGTGATGAGAAAATCGAATTACCGATCGCATGGACCGATGTCTGGGGTCGCGAGCACGAAACCGTGACCGGAAACCCGGTATCGTTCCATGCGATGCGCGGACTTGCTGCACACTCCAATGGCTTCCATTCGATTCGCGCACTTTCGATCCTGATGACCCTGCTCGGCACCATCGATCGTCCCGGTGGTTTCCGTCACAAGGCACCGTTCCCGCGTCCGATACCTCCCTGTGCGAAGTCTCCGAAAGGACCGGAGGATGTAAAACCTGAAACACCGCTCAACGGTATGCCACTGGGCTGGCCGGCTGACCCGGACGACCTGTTTGTCGATGACCAGGGCGAAGCGGTACGTATCGACAAGGCCTTCTCGTGGGAGTTCCCGCTATCGGTACACGGCATGATGCACAATGCGATCACCAATGCCTGGCGTGGCGACCCTTACCCAATCGACACACTGATGATTTTTATGGCCAACATGGCCTGGAACTCGAGCATGAACACCACTGAAGTGCGCAAGATGCTCAATGACAAGGATGAGCAAGGCGAATACAAGATTCCGTTCCTGATCGTCTGTGATGCGTTCCAGTCGGAAATGGTTGCGTATGCGGACCTGGTGCTACCGGACACTACCTACCTGGAACGCCATGACGTGATATCCATGCTCGACCGCCCGATCTCCGAATATGACGGCCCGGTTGATTCGGTTCGCATACCGGTATTACCACCCAAGGGTGAATGCAAGCCGTTCCAGGAAGTACTGATCGAACTGGGTAGTCGCCTGAAGCTACCGGTATTCATGAACGAACAGGGCAAGCGCAAGTACCGCGACTATCCGGATTTCATCACCAACTTCGAGACCGAGCCGGGCTCCGGTATCGGCTTCCTGGCCGGTTGGCGTGGCAAGGGTGGTGAGAAGTTCATGAAGGGTGAACCCAATCCGAACCAGTGGAAGATGTATGAAAACAACAACTGTGTCTACCAGTATCATCTTCCGCGTTCGTTCCAGTACATGCGTAACTGGAACCAGGGTTATCTGAAATGGGCACAGGAACACCGGCTGACGCGTTACGAAGAACCTATCAACATCCATATCTATTCCGAAGTGCTGCAGAAATTCCGCATGGCCGCACAGGGCAAGCACGACGGTAAACAGCCACCTGAACGCCTGCGCAAGCGCATCGAGACCTATTTCGATCCGCTACCGTTCTACTTCGAACCACTGGAATCGCAGCTCACAGACAAGCATGCCTATCCGCTGAATGCCATCACCCAGCGCCCGATGGCGATGTATCACTCATGGGATTCGCAAAATGCATGGCTGCGCCAGATCCATGCGCACAACTATCTTCATGTCAATCCTGCTACTGCGCGTGCGCAGGGTATCGAGGACGGTGACTGGGCATGGGCGGAGTCGCAATGGGGCAAGGTGCGCTGTATGTGCCGCCTGTCCGAGGCCGTCGAACCCGGCACGGTATGGACCTGGAACGCGATAGGCAAGGCCTCCGGCGCCTGGAACCTGACACCGGATGCGAACGAAGCGAAGAAAGGCTTCCTGCTGAATCACCTGATCTCGGAAGAACTGCCGGACAACCCGGATGGCGAGCATTTATCCAACTCCGATCCGGTTACCGGGCAGGCCGGCTGGTATGACGTACGTGTACGTATCTACAAGGCCGAAGACGACGAGAAACAGGAAACCTTCCCGCAGTTCAAGACAGTCAAACCGGTACCGGGGCAAAGCAAGCGTGCGCGCTGGCTGGGCTGGTTTGCGGGAAAGAAACAGTAAGCGTTGCGGTATATGCATGCATACACAAGTTAACAATCGTCACTTACCGGTCAGGTTGTTTACAGACACGCTGTAAATACATCCATGTAAGCTCGACGGCAGCATCCCTGCTGCCGACGGTCTGCAAACAACCTGACCTCAAAGTGACTTGTAAATCATTAGTTCATAACTAGTGACTGATATGAACAGAAACGGTTGGTAACATGACACAATTAGCACTTGTAATTGATCTGAACGTCTGCGTGGGCTGCCATGCCTGTGTGACGTCCTGTAAACAGTGGAATACATCGGGTCCGGCCGGCTTTATGTCGGATGACAACCCGTATGACAAGGACCCTAACGGTACCTTCTTCAACCGCGTGCAGTCGTTCGAGATCGGCGAATTCCCTAAGACCGAGACCGTGCACTTCCCGAAGAGTTGCCTGCACTGCGAGGATCCGCCATGTGTACCGGTGTGCCCGACTGGCGCCAGCTACAAGCGCGAAGAAGATGGCATCGTACTGGTCGATTACGACAAGTGTATCGGCTGCAAGTACTGCTCCTGGGCCTGCCCTTACGGTGCGCGCGAACTGGATGAGCACCAGAAGGTCATGAAGAAGTGCACTCTGTGTGTTGACCGGATTTATGATGAGAGCCTGCCGGAGTCCGAGCGCAAACCAGCCTGTGTTATGGCCTGCCCGACCGACGCGCGCCTGTTCGGCGACGTACATGATCCGGACTCGCAGGTCTCTACTGCGATACGCGAAGAAGGTGGTTACCAGTTGATGCCGGAATGGGGCACCAAACCGGCCAACCATTATCTGCCACGCAGGAAGACGCGTATCAAGATTCATGAAGACGAATTGATCAGGGCAGACAACCCGCTGAAGAAGGAAGGGGTTAAACCGAGAACCGTTGTTGATGAGCCGACACTGGACGATGTAACCAGCTGGTAAATTGTGTCGTAGTTGTAGCGGACAGTTATTTTATTTATAGTACCTGGAGTAAGTATGCATCCGGCATTTTCTGTAATTTTTCTGACGACCCTGATCGGCGTAGGCCAGGGACTGTTTCTGGCATTGATGACCGGGCAAAGCTATGCGGCGGTAGGCCTGGTCACAGTTTCCAATCCGAATGAATTCTATGCCTATGGCAGCGTCACCGCGCTGCTGTTCCTGATTGGCGGGCTGATCGCCTCGTTTTTCCATCTCGGACGCCCCGAACGCGCATGGCGCTCAGCTGCTCGCTGGCGCACCTCGTGGTTGTCCAGAGAAGTGATTGTGCTGCCGATATTCATGTTGCTGGTATTTGTCTATGGCATGCTGCATTTCATCGGCTGGGATCCGAATATCCTCGGCGCTGAACAACCGCTACAGGGTCAACTGTCATTGTTTGTCGGTATCCTGGGCATGGTGGCTTGTTTTGCGCTGTTTATCTGTACCGCCATGATCTATGCCTGTATGAAATTCCTGCAGGAATGGTATTCACCGCTGACGGTAATCAATTACATCGTGCTGGGTGGCGCATCCGGCTTTACTCTGGCCACACTGCATGCCTCGGTGTACGAACCCGGCCTGACCCAGCTATTTGGTGTCTGGGCAACCATCATCACGCTGGTCGCCCTGGTTACCCGTCTGGCAAGCCTGTATCGAAACACACGCATCAAGCACAAGTCGACGATACAAAGTGCGATCGGCGTACGTCATAGCAGTATCGACCAGAAGACCCAGGGCATGATGGGCGGCTCGTTCAACACACGTGAATTCTTTCATGGTGCCAGCCAGATCTGGTACCGTTCGGTCCGCTGGATTTTCCTGATCCTGACCTTCCCGCTGACACTTGCCCTGTTATGGGCCGGTCTGGAGACAGGAAACGGACTGTTTCTGGCGCTGGCCTTTGTCAGCCAGTATCTTGGACTGATTGCGGAACGCTGGTTCTTTTTTGCGCAGGCCAATCACCCGCAAAACATGTATTACCAGAGTATCTGATTTGGGAACTTCTGAATGCATAACCTAACCGCCGCCCCGGGAATTCAGGCCAGCTCGCATTTACCCAGCGTAAAATAAAATACCGCGCCCTCACCGGGCATGCCTTCGGCCCAGATACGGCCACCATGCCGCTCGATGATGCGGTGCACGGTTGCCAGTCCGATACCTGTACCCTTGAACTCGTCGTTATCGTGCAGGCGTTCGAACACCCTGAACAGCTTGTCGGCATACTGCATATCAAAACCCACGCCGTTGTCTCGTATTTCGTAGACCACCTGGTCGTTCTCGCCCAGCGTATGGGTAAACTCGATAGTTGCCCTGTCGGTCTTACTGGTGTAGTTCCAGGCATTTTGCAACAGGTTTCCCAGTGCAATACGCATCATTCCGGGATCACATTCACAAGGGGGCGTATCCTGTATATTAAATTCGATCCGCCGATGTTCATTGCCTTCTTGTATATGCCCTACAATATCCCTGCACAGTTTACTTAGATCGGTAGTATCCGTTTGCATCTCCTTACGCGAGATTCTGGCCAGACTCAACATGTCATCGATCAATGCGGACATATGCCGGGTTGAAGAGCGAATGCGTTTCAGATAATTCTGGCCATCTTCATCAAGCTGGTCCAGATGATCTTCCAGCAGTACCTTGCTGAACCCGTCTATCCGGCGCAACGGTGCACGTAAATCGTGTGATACAGAATAGCTGAAGGTCTCCATTTCTTTATATGCCCTCCTCAGTTCATTCGTGCGTTCGTTAACCAGGTCCTCGAGATGCAGGCGATAACGCTCGAGCTCCTGCTCCACCTGCAGACGCTTGGTAATATCATTTAGCGCCACGGTATAGATCCAGTGTCCATCGAAATTGATTTTCGAGATCGAGGCCTCGACCGGAAACTCCTGACCATCTTTTCTCATGCCGCTGACATAGTTTCTCTGCATGGCCGCTCGCATCACCTCGGATTCCCCACCGAAGGAGTACACCAGATTTTTATGGTTCAGACGGAAGCGTTCGGGTAACAGAACATCCAGACTCCGCCCGAGCACTTCACTGGCACGGTATCCGAATATCTCTTCGGCCTGGCGGTTAAACTGCAGAATGGAACAGTCATCATCAATCACGATAATTGCGTTACCGACCAGGTTCAGGATACTGTCTGTCCTGGCCATGTTCTGCTCCAGCGAATGTCGCGATGCCTCGATCACCTCCAGCAACTGATTAAAGCTGCGATAGAGGGTACCCACTTCATCCTGGTGCACAGTAAACAAACGCTTCGAATAGTCCTGTTCATTTGCTATCTGACTGACGCCCTCACTCAGCGACACGATGGGCCGGGAAAAAAATCGCTGTATCCAGTACCCGGATATATAAAACAGCACCATGAATATGAGAATAACCACTACCAGCAAACGATAATACTCAGTCTCCCTGATCAACAGATCCTGCGTGGACAGGCGTATAAAAATGGTCCCATAACGAGTCCCCTGGTAGGTCACTGGATGGAACAGGTCGATCGACATCGGTTTCAGACTGATACCGCCAGACTGCAGTTTGGGTGGACTGGGCATCTGACTGCGATCACGCAAGTAGCTGAAAACGAATTCGCCCTCGTTGTTATAGACATAGGACTCCAGTATCCGCGGCAAGGAGTCCAGCTTGGCCGCAACGTCAGCGGATTCCTCGACACCGCCAATGACAATAATCCTGACCAGGTCCTGACTGATCACTGCGGCATATGATTTCGCCGTTTGCACTGCATCCTTGCGCAAACTATCTATCTCGGTGAAGAAAATAAACATGAATCCACCGGCAGATACCAGTGTTGCCACCGTAAAGATCGTCAACATCAGCTTGGCCCGAATCGGCATTCTTCTGATCAGCGACAACATATGCTATCCCGGTAACCAGCCATCCCGTCAACCAGCGACAAACGGCCACACATGTGATCGCCTTTATGCTTACCGACGGTGCAGCCGTCATTTCTCGATCGGTAACTTCGCATCGTTCCCCCACTCAAACCAGGAACCGTCATAATGCGAAACATCGTGACCGAGCTGACGCAGTATAAAATAGCTAAACGATGATTGCTTGCCCTTGTTACAATAGGTAATAGTTTTCTTGGCCGGATCAATATCCTTGTAAACCTGCTTCAGCTCTTCAATCGATTTGATCGTCGGCACACCGTCCACATCATGAAGGTTCCGGTCCCACGGTATGTTGATAGCTGACGGTATATGTCCGGCCCTGGCGGACTGACTGAATTTCCCTGTGTATTCGTCTTCGGGACGAGCATCCAGAATAAACTTGCTGTCATCATCTATCGCCAACAAGGTATGCAGACGGGTAGCCAGATGTTGTGGTTGTATGGTGGCAATAAACTGTCTGGGCTTCACCACCGTCTGTTCACTGCTGATCGGGTACTGTTTGTTTACCCACCCCTTGAAGCCACCATTCAGCAATTTGACATATTTATGGCCATATACTTCCAGCACCCAGAACACGCGCCCGGCATTGATGTATTCACCATGGTCATAGAGAACCACCTGGCTATGGTTGTCAATACCAGCATCACCAAACAGCTTCTGGATATGAGTGATATTCGCAACACGATCTTTAGGCTCCCTGGGACTGAAGGTCAATTCAACCGGTATATTGACCGCACCACTGACATGACCGGCCAGATACATTTCCCTGTCCCGTGTATCGACCACTACCACATTCTTGTCGGCCAGGTTCTGCTTCAGCCAGTCGGCATCGACCGTCAACGAGACCTGCTCAGCCACGCCCTCTGCACTAACGGCATATACCGTCAACAGCATAACCGCCGCCCGCAGAGTGGCCAGCCCCCTATAATGCAGCTTGTCTCTAACCATATCAGAACCTTCCCTATTCCTGACATCTGACGCCTGATAACCAGTATAGCCATTCAATAAGTAAATGATATGATTGCGGCACTCACCGGGTCCGGCAGCTCATATGCACCGGTTGCGTGCTTGCAAACACAGACCTATTCGAGATCATGATAGGCCTGCTGGCGGAATCTGGGTGTGCAAATACACAGGAACACGAGATCCCGGGAACCGGTGTTGGTGATTTTCTGCGTAACCCCGTCCGGGATCACTACGACATCCAGCCGGGACACCGGCACAGGATGATCACCATCTATTTCGACTTCGCCCTGTCCTGACAGGATTACATATCTTTCTATTATACCCGTCAGCTTGTGCAGACAGGTGGTCACGCCTGGCTCGACACGCGCCTGTGCAATCGAACAGTCCGGATCTTCCCCGTTGTTCAGAATCTCTACGATATGACAGCGCTCATCCGTCTCGAATTCAGCACCCTGATCAAAGCGGTGTATGATGTTCACTCTTGTACTCCTTATACTGACTGATCAATAAACCATTCGTGCACGTAACAGGATACGTAGATTCCCCGAGTCCGTTTTTGCCAAAGCCGGGCCATTAAGGTAGTTTTAAGCTTCTGTTTGATACAGTCAACGAACCCATGATACCTGACCGGACACGCTGCCATAGCTGCCAAACCAGGCCGCGGTCATTAGCTGACCGCCTGCCTGACAGCCCGAGGAACCCAACAAGGTGACCAGTACACCCGGACGACGCATTAGCCTGCAGCTGCTGATCCTGACGATTGGCCTGATTGCGATTGTCAGTATTCATGAATATCTGCGTGAGCAACAGACTTCAGAAATCAACACGCGCATCGAACAGGCAAGCCTGCACCTGAACCAGAGTATCAGCATCCTGATCAACAGTTCACTGGCAAGTACCTCAGCTATCAGCCAGAATATAGCCCAAGCCTATAATGACAACCAGAACGGCACCTTCCAATCTGTCAGTCGACGTTACCTGCAGGACCACCCGTATACCTTTTCTGTCTCGGTTATCAATCCCGACGGGGAAATACGCTGGACTTACCCGGGTGACAGGAAGTTAACTGCGCAGACCATACCAGGTATTGTGAACAGGCATGCGGCCCTGTTAAACCGGGCGATAGCACAAAAGCAGACGCTGCGCACACTGGATTCGCAGTCAAACATGCTTTATTACCAGATATACACGCCATTGCCTCTCGACAACAAAGCTGAAAGTGTACTGCTAAGCCTGGTGGACCTGACACCAGTCATTGGAAAGCTGACCCGGGGCATGGATACCCGTCTTGCTTTTAGTATCCAGTCACCTGATGGAATCATAGTCTGGAGGCACCCCGAGACTAGTACCGTCGTGTACTCGGAACGGGTATCCCCATTACCTGTCGATGGCGACGCCTGGCAGTTGCATGCGGGCTGGACAGACAATCCGTCCATACTGGCCACCAACCTGTACCTGCTGAACTGGGGGACTGGCCTGATACTGATCAGTATCCTGCTGGCCACCGTGCATCACTCCGGTACATTTGCCGACCGGCTACGCTACGAAGTCGGCGAGAAGACCAGCGCACTAGAATCGGCCAACCGCCACCTGCTGGACGTCATCTCGGAACGTATCCAGTCGGAGAAAAAACTCGAATTCAGTGAACGGCGCTATCGCCTGCTGTTCAACAACGCCAATGATGCCGTATTTGTACAGCACATCCTTGATGACGGCAGCTATTCCGATTTTATCGAGGTCAATGACGTGGCCTGCAAGATGCTGGGCTATGATCGCGAAACCCTGTGTACACGTTCCATGCTGGATTTTACCCCGCCCGAAGCATACCGCCAGCTGAGCTACCCATCAGCCCATCCACCAACGGGCGTACACCAGTTGTTTGAGTCGGTACTGGTCAGTGCGGACGACAGGAATATCCCGATCGAAATCAGTTCACACAGCTTTGAACTAATGGGACAGCAAACCGTACTGTCTATCGTGCGTGATATTACCGAACGCAAACAGGCCGAAAAGGAGGTTCGCGAACGCCGCGAGGAACTGGCCCATGCCGCCCGTTATGCCAGCATGGGCAAGCTGGCCTCGGGCCTGGCACATGAAATCAACCAGCCCCTGAGTGCCATCACTAACTACATAAATGGCGGGCTCAGACGCATTGAAATGGATAACCTCAGTGGCGACGAACTGCAATCAGTCATGAAAAAAATAGCGGAGCAGGCCCAGCGTGCCGCGTCCATCCTCAGTGGCATGCGGGATTTTATACGCAAGCGCAAGCCTCGCCGCGGGGAAATCGAGATCAACGCCCTGATTCGTCAGACCCTGGAATTACTCCAGAGCGAGATCAAGTCCAACTCGATCATCGTCACACAGGAACTGGGCAACCACCACCCGATGATCGTCGCGGATGCCATCCAGATTGAACAGGTACTGATGAACCTGGTGAAAAACGCGATCGAGGCGCTGATGGAGATGCCCTCATCAGGGGAACGCAGACTGCTGCTGAAAACCGAGTCGGCCGACGATAATACCATCAAGGTCTCCGTGCAGGATAATGGACCCGGTCTGCCTGCGGAGATCAGTGCTCATCTGTTCGAATCCTTTAATACCACCAAACCACAGGGGATGGGCCTGGGGCTTTCCATTTGTCGCAGTATCATCGAGGCGCATGGCGGAAGGCTGTGGGCGGACACAAAACTGAAGACAGGGGCGCGTTTCTGTTTTACTATTCCCCAATACCTCGAAGGACCGGAATATGAATAACAATACAACAACGGTATATGTCATCGACGATGACGACGCGGTACGTGAATCTCTGAGCTGGCTACTGGAATCCGTCGGACTGCATGTCGAGACCTTTGCCGATGCGCACAGCTTCCTGGCGCAGGTCAACAACGTGCAGAGTAACGGCTGCGTCGTGACCGATGTGCGTATGCCAGGCATGAGCGGCCTGGAATTACAGACCGAAATGACCGAGCGCCAGATCGGGCTACCGGTCATCATCATTACCGGACACGGCGATGTACCGATGGCGGTACGCGCTATGAAGTCAGGCGCCTATGACTTTATTGAAAAACCGTTCAATGACCAGGAACTGCTGGAACGGGTACAACGTTGCCTGCAACAGCAGCAGGAACAGAATGCCCATAGTGCAACCCGCGCCTATGTGCAAAACAAGATGGAACGCCTGACCGCGCGCGAACAGGAAGTCCTGAGCATGGTCGTGGACGGCCTGTCCAGCCGCGTGATCGGTGAGAAACTTGGTATCAGCTCCAAGACCGTCGAGGTCCATCGTGCCAAGATCATGGACAAAATGGGCGCCGACTCGGTCGCCAGCCTGGTACGTATGGCCATGCTGGCCAAGATAGGCTAGTCCCCCGCCCCGGCCTGCGGCGGCACTGCGGGCGGTTCAGTCCACTTTGTGCACATGCAGTTGGGTCAAACTAAACACCAGCACGGTGACCACTACCAGGGCCATGGCTTGGTGTATCGACGCCAGCGCCACCGGTACGTGCAGCAACAGCGTTGAAATACCCAGCCCAACCTGGACCAACACCGCAACCAGCAGCAGGTTGGTAGAAAGCCGTGCACGGCTTGCCAGATCGACCTTGCGTGACTGCAACCAGTAAATCAGCACCACAATCAGGGTTGTGATCGCCAGCAGGCGATGATTAAACTGTACCGTGGCGATATTTTCGAACATATTCAGCCAGGCCGGTTGCAACATCAGATAGGCCTGCGGGATCAGCTGCCCGTCCATTAACGGGAAGGTATTATAGGCAAAGCCGGCCTTCAGGCCTGCGACAAAACCACCAGACAGAATGGTGACCACCACCAGCCCGAGCACGGCCAGTGTCTTTTTAAACGGACCTCGAAATTCACCGCCAGCACCCGGTTGTGGCGGGAACAACAGCCGGAACATATGCCATAACATGTAGATATAGATCAGCAATGCCGCGGCCAGATGGGCCGTTAAACGATATTGGCTGACATGCGGGTCATTCACCAGTCCGCTCTTGACCATATACCAACCGAGTACCCCCTGCAGACCACCGAGCACAAACATCAGTACAAAGCGGGGAATCAGCTCACGGTTGATTCGTCCACGAATCAAGAAATACAGAAACGGTAACAGGAAGACCATACCGATGGTACGACCCAGTAAACGATGGGCATATTCAAACCAGAATATCGATTTGAACCCGCCCAGGTCGAGATGCATATTCTTTTTCTGATACTCGGGAGATTGCTGGTACATCTCAAACGTAGACTGCCATTCCGACAGGCTCAGCGGCGGTAATACGCCCATGATCGGTCGCCAGTCCACCATCGACAGACCGGAGCCGGTCAGCCGGGTCACGCCACCGAGCACGACCATTGCAAAAATCAGTGCGCAGCATACCGCCAGCCAGATACCCAGCTGACGCCTGTATTGAACTTCATTCGGATCTAACATCATAAAAATTCTGGTTTTTTTGCCGAAGCCATATTGTAACTAATTGATTATATTGTAATATTGAATTATTTCCCCCGTCCGGGGTCAGACAGCATAACCTACAAACGGCTACCAGCTCAAACCAGTAAATGCATAAGCAGCTGCTGATTTACGCTATAATCATGATTCAATAACAGGGGTATGCTTATGGGTGCTACCAGTGACAACGACAATCAACAGGCACTGATCGATCCATTCGGTCGCCAGATCGAGTACCTGCGACTGTCCGTGACCGACCGCTGCGACCTGCGCTGTTTTTACTGTCTGCCCAAAGGCTACAAGGATTTCACCGAGCCGGACACCTGGCTCAGTTTCGATGAACTGGAACGGGTGGTTGCGGCCTTTACCGAACTGGGTACCCGGCGTATCCGCCTGACCGGCGGCGAACCACTGGTACGCAAGAGCCTGCCGGAGCTGGCCCAGCGACTGGCGGCCCTGCACGGACTGGATGACCTGTCGCTTTCGACCAACGCCACCCGCCTCGGTAAACACGCGCAGGAACTGCAACAGGCCGGTATCTCGCGTATCAACGTCAGTCTGGACAGTCTGCGCGCAGATCGCTTCCGGCAGATCACCGGCGGCAAGCTGGACAAGGTGCTGAACGGCATCATGGCCGCTCGCGACGCGGGCATGGCACCGATCAAGATCAACATGGTGGTCATGAAAGGCATTAACGACGACGAAGTCGAGGACATGGTGGCGTTCTGTCTCGAACACGATCTGACCTTGCGCTTTATCGAAACCATGCCGATGGGTGATACCGGGCGTGAAGCCAGCCAGCTGTACATCGATCTGCAAACCGTCAGGCAACGCCTCGAACAACATTACAAACTGTTACCCGGTGTCATGCCCGGCGGCGGACCGGCGCGCTATGTCCAGGTCGAAGGCACCGACCTGCGTATCGGCTTTATCACACCGATCTCACAACACTTCTGTGAAACCTGTAACCGGGTGCGCATGTCCGCTGAAGGCACGCTGTACATGTGCCTGGGCCAGGACAACCGTTTTGAATTACGCCCGTTGTTACGCAAGGGTATTGGTAACGATGAACTGAAAGACGCGATACGCGCAGCAATTGCACTGAAGCCGGAGCGTCATGAATTCACCGAAAAGCCGCAGCAACTGGTACGCTTCATGTCGATGACCGGTGGGTAGACTCACCCCGCACTGATCAACATCCTCACACCCAGCACGAGTAACAACAACGCAAACACCTTCTTCAACGTCGGGATTGGCATACGGTGCGCCAGTTTCGCGCCCAACGGTGCGAATAACAGGCTGGTACTGATAATGGCCAGAAAGGCCGGCCAGTAAACATAGCCGGTGGCCCAGGACGACAGACGTTGATCCCCGATCCCGACCAGGATGTAGCCACTGCTACCGGCCAGTGCGATCGGCAAGCCTACCGCGGCCGAGGTGGCGACGGCCTTGCGAATATTGACATTACACCAGACCAGGAACGGCACGGTCATCGTACCGCCACCAATACCGACTATGGCCGATACCGCACCAATAACCGTACCAGTGCCGGCCATCGCCATCGCACCAGGCAATTGCCGGTGCGCTGAGGCCCCAAAACCAAAAAACATCTGCATTGCGACCAGCAATTCGAATACCCCAAAGATACGCTGTAACCACAGACTGGCCAGTTGATCGGCAATTGCCGCGCCCAGCCAGGCACCGATCACGATACCGGGGCTCAGGCGCCAGAACACCGGCCATAGTACCGCCTGGTGGCGGTGGTGCTCCCAGGCAGAGGAAGTCGAAGTGACAATGATGGTCGCCAGAGAGGTGCCCAGCGCGACATGCATGATAATGTCCTGGTGCACACCGGATGCCGGTAGCAGCCAGGCCAGCACCGGCACGATTATCAATCCACCACCGACACCGAGCAGGCCGGCCAGTACACCGGCGACAACACCCAATAACAGAAAAAAGATCAACGAGGTGAGCATGTGGGACTCAGCACCTGAAGCAATTGTACAAGTTATCGATTGTACAATACGCGATCGGAATGTTTCGTCCTACATAATGATTGTCATTCCGGAAAGCGCGTAGCACTTGTCCGGAATCCATTGCTAAGCCTTTGGATTCCCGCCTGCGCGGGAATGACGGGTGAGCTAAATGTTTATTCAGGTATGGCTGCGAGAATCAAAAGAAACCTGTCACTACGATAGTGTCTGAGAAATTATTGTACGAAACCTTACCTGATCCACACCGTCTTCGCATTCACAAACTCCCGAATACCATGACGCGACAACTCACGGCCATAACCGGATGCCTTAATACCTCCAAACGGCAGGCGCGGATCACTTTTAACCAGACCGTTCACAAACGCACAACCACATTGCATCGCGCGCGCAACACGTTCACCACGATCCAGGTCTTCGGTCCAGACACTGCCACCAAGGCCGAAGCGACTGCCATTGGCAACCATTAATGCGTGTTGCTCATCATCGGCGCGAATGACTGTCGCGACCGGTCCAAACAGCTCCTCGTCATAGGCACGCATGCCCGGTTTGACATGATCCAGTATCGATGCCTGATAAAAGGTGCCGTCACCACCTTCCGGCATACAACCGGTCAATGCCACCGCACCGTTATGGATAGATGCCAGCACCTGCTCATGCAGGTCGTCACGCAAATCAAAGCGTGCCATCGGTGCCAGGGTGACTGATACATCGAGTGGATTGCCCGGTACCAGCGCATCGACTGCCTGTCTGAAACGCTCGACAAATTCGTCCGCGATATCCGCGACCGGGATAAAACGCTTGGCAGCAATACAGCTCTGGCCGCAGTTCAGGTAACGTGAGGTCACGGCCACCTTGACCGCTGCATCCAGATCGGCATCCTCGAGCACGATAAATGCATCGGAACCGCCCAACTCGAGTACCGATTTTTTCAGATGTTTGCCGGCCTGCGAGGCCACTGCACTGCCGGCCGGTTCACTACCGGTAAGGGTCACCGCGTGCACCCGCTCATCGGCAATCACCGACTCGACCATCGAGGCCTTGATTACCAGAGTGCGGAACACGTTTTCCGGGAAACCGGCCTGCTGGAAGATCTCTTCTATTGCCAGCGCGCATTGCGGGACATTGGATGCGTGTTTCAGCAAGCCGGTATTGCCGGCCACCAGCGCCGGCGCGGCGAATCGGAATACCTGCCAGAACGGGAAATTCCAGGGCATCACCGCCAGTACCGTACCCAGTGGCTGATAGGCGACAAAACTCCTGCCGGCATCGGACTCCAACATTTCGTCAGCCAGAAAATCCATGCCCTGCCCGGCATAGTATTCACACACCAGCGCGCATTTATCCACTTCGGCCGTAGACTCGCCGATGAGCTTACCCATCTCCAGTGTGATCAGCCGTGCCAGTTCATCCCGGCGTGCGCGCAGCACCCGGGCCGCTTCCATCATCAGGCCGCAACGTTTTTCGATCGGGGTATCTGCCCAGTCCTGGCGGGCATCGTCGACATCCTGCAGGGCATGATTGAGCTTGACGCTATCCCAGCTCTCAATCGTGGTCAGCAGTGTACCGTCATACGGGTTAATTGAACGTAAAGACATAAACTCTCCCTGAAACTACCGCTTTCAGGAAGAGTATAGACCGTCTATATCGGGCTGTAGTCGCTCTGCCTCATCAAATCGACACCACACTGCAGGTTTTCAAACCAGTCCAGGAACTGATCTATCACTTCCTTGTCGACGAACGGACAGCCATGCTGTGGCACGATCATACTCAAATCCAGTTGACGTACCATATTGGTCCACAGGCGACAAACCCGGTTCGAATTCATATAACGCTCATGAAACTTCTGCATGGTCGTGACATGTTGTGCAAAATCCTGCACTCCCTGCCGGCAACCGCCTGGCGCCATGGATGCACCGATATCCCCCGAAAACAGGATTTTACTGACCGGATCATAAAAACTGAAATTACCTTCGGAATGCATGAAGTGTGCCGGCAATGCCTTGATCTTGCAGTCACCAAGCGAGATACCAGCACCACGATCCGGAATCGCAAAAATCCGGTTATGCACGATACGCTCGACATAGCCGGGGATCAGATGCGGCAGAAAGCGACTCCAGATTTCTGATATTCCGATCTTGCAGTCTGTAAACATTAACCACTTGTCCAGCGATGCAATACAATCCGGATCCTGATGTGAGGCGAGGATCAGGTCCAGGTCCTTTACCCGGATCAGCTTGCCAATCTCTATACTTAATTGTGAATAGGTCAGGTCGCCGCCCGGATCGATCAGAGCGGCATGCCCATCATGTACAACCAGAAACTGATTGGCCTGCACACCACTTCCATGTACCAGGTCTTCAAAGGCGATGCAGACATGATTGTCATCTCGATACAGTTCTATGGCCATCTTGGCACCCTTTCCAATAAACTTGCACAGTCTATCGGCAGAAAGCTGCGACCACAGATGATCCAGATCAAAAAAGCCCGCATCTATCGCAAGGGATATTATTTTTGTTGAACCAGCACTGATTCCAGTCGCAATTTTCGCTGCTCTATATCGAGTTCCGCTAATGCACGCACCGCCTGATAAAACGCATCCATGTCATGGCGACCCTGTTTGAGCAGGGCCTCAAATGCGGGTATCAGCTGATGGTAGGTCGAGATGGATGCAACCATGGCATTGTTCAGATCCTGGAACATCCAGTTATCATATCCACCATAGCCTGACCAGCGTTGCCTGAAAACCCGATAGTCGCGACGCAACTGTCGTAAAAGCTCACGCTTTTGCTGAAGCTTGCTGCTCGCATCCAGATCGGAGTCATACAGGGACTGCAGTCGCTGCCGGGTAGTCAGGACCATGTCGATAAAATCGGCATCACGACGTTCAGCCGTTTTCCACGATGCCAGTGTCGCATCATCATGATGTTGCAACATCCAGCGCCGTACACCTTCACGTTGTACCGTCATCGCAAACGACTCATTGAATTCGGTATCGTTTGCGACATACATCTGCTGGTGGGCCAGTTCATGAAACAGGGTGCCGACCAGGCGCGCCTCGTCCCAGCCCAACATGGTGTTCAGAAACGGATCATCGAACCAGCCCAGCGTTGAATAGGCCGGTATACCGGCAACATAGACATCCAAGCCCTGCCGGGACAGTTGCTGCGCCTCCCGCCGGGCATCCACCTGGCTGAAGTAAGCGCGATAGGCCAGGCAGCCAAATACCGGGTAACACCAGGTATAGGGCTGCAGTGACAGGGCCTCGGTCGCGACCACGGTCCACACCACATACGGTCGCTGCAGGTCAGCATAGCTGCTATAACTGTCGTTTTCCGGCAGTCCCAGTTCGCTGACCGCAAACTGACGCGCCTGTTTAAGCAATACCAGTTGCATACGCAAGCGCTCATCCGTATCCGGGTCGGCCAGCACCTGGTGCAGCGGTCGCCGTGCAGCTAGCAAATCCATCTGCCCCTGAAAGGACTGGTGGTAGTACGACAGGGTACTGCAGGCGCTGATTTGCAAACCGGCTAGCAGCAGAAAGAACAAGCCAGGTATCCGCGGATATTTACTGTTTTTCTTCATATTCAACAAGTTGCACGATAAAGTCGGCTGACCGCGGTGATGGGATAACCGGATTTTATGGGCATATCCTGATAAGGAATAGGCCAGTTTCCGGTATCCGCGCTACAATTCGCATCCGGTATGCAGACTTATGATAACAAACTGTCGCTGTTACCGATGTCGCCACCAGATAAACACAGGCACACGAGATTTTGTAAGCTGCCTTTTCATGCAAAGCGCAACTTACGCAACACTGTAAATCCATACTCTTTAGGAGAAGAGCCATGATCAAACCACACGGTTCCGATACTTTGAATCCACTGTTCGTCTATGACTCTAGCGAACATGAAGAACTGTTGCACGAAGCAGAAAACCTGCCCTCACTGATCATTAACTCGGCCGCTGCCGGTAATGCAGTCATGCTGGGCGCCGGTTACTTCAACCCGTTAACCGGATATATGAACCTGGCTGATGCCCTGAGTGTGGCAGAGACCATGAAAACCACTGACGGCCTGTTCTGGCCAACCCCGGTACTTTGCCGCAGCGATGATGTCGAGGCGATCAGGGACAAGAAACGGATTGCCCTGCGCGATCCTAACGTTGAAGAACACCCGATCATGGCGGTTATGGACGTTGAGGCAATCGAGGAAATGAGTGATGCCGAAATGAACCTGATTGCCGAAAAGGTCTACGGCACTACCGACTCCGAGCACCCCGGTGTCAACACCTTCATGAATGACGGCCGCTTCATTATCTCCGGCTCAATTCAGGTATTGAGCTTCAGCTACTTCCAGTCAGAATTCCCGGACACCTTCCGTACCGCGGTAGAGATTCGTAACGATATCAAGGAGCGTGGCTGGAAAAAAGTTGTTGCGTTCCAGACCCGCAACCCAATGCATCTGGCCCATGAAGAGCTGTGCCATATGGCCATGGACCGACTCGGCTGCGATGGCCTGGTTATCCACATGCTGCTCGGTAAGCTGAAGCCTGGCGATATCCCGGCGCCGGTCCGCGACGCGGCGATCCGCAAGATGGTGGAGCTGTACTTCAAGCCCAACAGCGCGATGGTCACCGGTTATGGTTTCGACATGCTCTATGCCGGTCCACGCGAGGCTGTTCTGCACGCAGTATTCCGCCAGAACATGGGTGCTACCCACTTCATCATCGGTCGTGACCATGCCGGTGTTGGTGATTACTACGGCGCATTCGATGCACAGACCATTTTCGACGACATGGTGCCCGCAGGCGCGCTGGAGATCGAGATCTTCCGTGCCGACCACACCGCATACTCGAAGAAACTGGACAAGGTCGTGATGATGCGTGACGCACCGGATCACAGCAAGGAAGACTTTGTCCTGCTGTCCGGCACCAAGGTTCGTGAAATGCTCGGTAACGGCATCGCACCACCAAAGGAATTCTCGCGCCCGGAAGTGGCCCAGATCCTGATGGATTATTATCAGAGCATTAACTAGCGACGAAAGCTGGTACTTGATAAAAAAGGCGGAGTTTAACTCCGCCTTTTTTTATTTATCCCTCACAAGCGGATATGATAGCCGCTATGGATATCTACCTCGTAGGCGGCGCGGTCCGCGATCAACTACTCGATCTGCCGGTCAACGAACGTGACTGGGTCGTAGTCGGTTCTACTGCCGAGCAGATGATCGAACTTGGTTACAAGCCGGTCGGCAAAGACTTCCCGGTGTTCCTGCACCCTGACACCCATGAGGAATATGCACTCGCGCGCACCGAGCGTAAAACCGGACCGGGCTATAGCGGCTTCGAGTTTCACGCTGCCGAAGATGTCAAGCTGGAGCAGGACCTGTTGCGCCGTGACCTGACCATTAATGCGATGGCGCGTGATGGCCAGGGTAAACTGATCGACCCGTTTCACGGCCAGGAAGATTTGCAAAACGGCGTACTACGCCATGTATCACCGGCGTTTGCCGAAGACCCGGTGCGTATCCTGCGTGTCGCGCGTTTCGCCGCGCGCTTTGCGCGCTATGGTTTCCATGTCGCCCATAGCACCAACCAACTGATGCGAAACATGGTTGAGAACGGCGAGGTGGACGCGCTGGTCGCGGAACGCGTATGGACGGAAACCCAAAAGGCACTGGCCGAACAGCACCCGACCCGGTTTTTCGAAGTCCTGCGTGGCTGTGGTGCACTGGCGCGCGTGTTCCCGGTGATCGATCACGCCTGGCCAGTCGCAGATGAACCTGGTCACACAAAAGATTCCGATGCATCCTGTATGAAAGTGTTACAACAGGCCAGCGAACTGAGCGAACAGGCCGATGTACGCTTTACCGCACTCTGTTGTGCAATCTGGTACGACACGTCAGCACCTGAAAGAATACAGCTTGAACAACAGCTGGATGACATGCTGGAACAGTTACGTGTACAAAAACAGTGGTGCAAGCTGGTACGTACCGCGATGCGCACGATCGATATCATCGTACCGGACAAGGCACAGAATGCCGCTGCCTTGCTCGAACTGTTCCAGACCAGCGACCTGTTCAGACAACCTGAACGTATCGGCAAGCTGATAACAATCTGGCAGGCAGTCGCGAACAGTCACGAACACCGGCTTGATCGCGACCGTATACACAGGGCACTACAGGCCGCCCTGCTGGTCGATGCGCAGGCGATCAGCCAGTCAGGCCTGAAGGGTCAGGCGATTGCCAAGGCGTTGCAGCAACAACGGATACAAGCGATTGAGAAAACTCTATTGAAATAAATGTGGTGCAATGCCCGATGATTATAACACCCTACCTGCTAAAACATTTTCATGTCATGCGCTTCAGCATCCGCCGTTCAAAAGCCAGTAGCAGCATCGACAGTCGCGGTCCGGCCAGTAGCCAGGCCAGTAACACACCGATTGAATCGGCCAGCATATCCCACCATTCGAAGTAACGCGGTCCGAGCATCGGCTGCAGGATCTCGATTACAATACCCAGCGCAATCAACCCGGTTGCGACCAGCACACGCTCACGCGTTGCATGGTAGAGCTGCGCAAACCAGCCCATCATTATAAAGTAGGCCAGCACATGCTCGACCTTGTCGGCGCCGACAAAATGCATCGGCTGCGGCGGCTTGGGCATCAGCGACAGCACCAGTACCGTTAACACCATCAACCAGCCTATCCCCAGCCACAGGTTGCGATAACGCAGCGATTCGATCATCAAACTGCCCCGCTCAGCGTGGCTATGATCAGTACCAGGCCCAGTAACAGCCGGTACACCACGAACGGCAGCATGCCGATACGCTCGATCAGGGCCAGGAACAGGTATATACAGGCGTAGGCTGTAATCGCCGAGGCCAGTACACCGGTTGCGACAAAGCCGATATCGACAGGCGCACTGGTCTGTATCACTTTCAGGCTCTGGTAGCCGGCTGCCAAAATGATAGTCGGTATCGACAACAGGAATGAAAAACGCGCGGCCCCCTTGCGAGTCAGGCCCAGCAGCAGCCCGGCGGTTATGGTAATACCGGAACGCGAGGTGCCCGGTATCAGTGCAATCGCCTGCGCGACACCAATAATCAGCACATCGGTCCAACGCAGACTGTGTTCATCACGCTCACGCTCGCCACGTTTATCGGCCAGCCACAACAGCAGGCCAAAGCCGATCGTGGTCGCGGCGATCACCAGGTTGGAACGCAGACTTGATTCAGTCCAGTCATGCAATAGCAGTCCGGCCAGCCCGACCGGTACCGTACCCCATAACACGGCCCAGCCCAAGCGGCTCTGACCTACGCTACGCCTCTCCCTGATCGAATGCACCCAGTCGACGATGATGACCTTCAGGTCTTTGCGAAAATAGGTAATCACGGCCAGCAGGCTACCGAAATGCACCGCAATATCAAATGCCAGCCCCTGGTCCTGCCAGCCGAGCAGTTTCGGTAACAGGATCAAATGCCCGGAAGACGAGATCGGCAGAAATTCGGTAAAGCCCTGTAACAAGGCCAGATAAATCGCGTGTAAGTAGTCCTGCATTATTATTTCCTGTTACTGCAACCGCGCTACAGTCGATTGCCTAAATCCTGTGTCCTGAAACCACGCCAGTCTGCCAGTTCGCCCGTAGTCAGCCCTTTGCTCAGCCCCAGCACACGAAAGCGCTCTCCCATCTCGCCGGGCAGGGTCAGGGTCTTGGCCTGTTGGGTCAGTGCCAGAAAGGCTACCGTGTCGGATGGATCACAGCGGGCGATAATTTCATCCAGCCCGCAACCGATCAGAAAGTGCGCCTGGGTATTGTACCCGGCCACAGTCATACCCGCGTCATGGGCCGCTTCGGCCACCGCACTGAATTCCACGTAGGCGGTAATATCCTGTATCCCGGTCAATATCAGTGGGTCATCATGCATGCGGTGCCGATAGTGACAGCTCAGCGTACCCTGATCACGTTGCGGGTGATAAAACTCATCACGACTGGCACCATAGTCGATCAGCACCGCGGCGCCGCGTTGCAACAGTTCGGCCAGTTGCCTGACCCAGGCCACGGCGCGTTCGTTATATTCAAGCAAATAACCCGGTTCAGGTCTATGATCCAGTTTTGCAAGTAGTTGATCGAGCAGTTCGGTCTGCTCGGCGCTGGCCGGACGCTCTTGCCAGGCAAACGCAGCGCCCTCCTCGTCCCAGACCACGCCCTGGATAGCGTATCCTTGTTCCAGCACGCGGTAACGCTCCACTGGCATCGCATCGAGTAGTTCATTGGCCAGCACCACGCCCTCAAAACCGCCTGGAAGGATATCCAGCCAGTGCACACGGTTTATCAATTCAGGCAGGTCTCTGGCCAGGCGTTCGCGCTGGCGCTCACGCAGATCGGCACTCAGTTCGACTATATAATAGTGGTCAGGCAGACACTGCTGTAGCTGTAGCTCGGTCAGAACGTCAACCGCCATGACACCGCTACCGGCACCGAACTCGAGCAGGTCACCGCCCCCGATAGCCTGTAACAGCTCGACACATTGCTGTGCCAGGCATTGACCAAACAGTGCACTGGTTTCCGGGGCGGTGACAAAATCACCCTGCTGGCCAAACTTGCGCCGGCCGGCCGTATAATAACCCAGGCCCGGTGCATACATGGCCAGTTCCATAAATGCCGAGAACGGTATCCAGCCGCCGGCCTCAACCAGCTCCTTGCGTATCGCCTGTTGCACTAATGCGCTATGTGCCGCACTGTCGGCATCGGGTTCCGGCAGTACATCAACTGCATCCTGGTCTGGTGGTTTGTGATTCACTTGATTGGTTCTTGTTATCGAGAATGGTTATAGTACACCAATGAACGATAACGATTCCAAACTCAGCCTGCAGGGCAAAACAGCCCTGATTACCGGTGCCGCACATCGCATCGGCGCGACCATCGCCCGTCACCTGCATCAGCGTGGCGCGAATATCGTCGTGCATTACCGCAAAAGTTTACAGGCCGCCGAACAATTGCAGGCGGAACTACATGTAGAACGCCCGGATTCAGTCAGCCTGGTACAGGCCGATATCAACAAGACCGACAGCCTGCCAAGACTGGCCGGCGAGGCCGCGGCACGCTGGGGTGGACTGGACATCCTGATCAATAATGCCTCGACCTTCTATCCGACCGAGGTCGGCGAGGTCACCGAGATGCAGTGGGACGACCTGATCGGCACCAACCTGAAGGCGCCGTTTTTCCTGTCCCAGGCCTCCACCCCGTACCTGCGCGAAACCCAGGGCACGATTATCAATATCGTCGATATCCACGCCGAACGCCCGTTAAAGGCCTACCCGGTGTACAGCATGGCCAAAGCTGGCCTGGTGATGATGACGCGCGCGCTGGCCAGTGAACTGGGCCCGGATATCCGCGTCAATGCAATCGCCCCGGGCGCAATCCTGTGGCCGGAACATGAAATGGATGAAGAGACCCGGCTGAAGATCATCTCGCGCACCTTCCTGAAAAAACAGGGTGACCCGTCCGATATCGCGCGCGCGGTGCTGTACCTGATCGATGCCGCCTACGTCAGCGGACAGGTACTGACCGTTGATGGTGGCCGGTCGATCAATAGCTAAAGGGTCAACTCGACCTGAACCATATTCTCATCCCGCTGCGGGAATGTGCCCCAGATCTCGGCGATGGTCTTTTTACTGAGCGGATGCTCCAACTCCGGCGCCAGGTCGTAAAGCGGTCGCAATACAAACGCGTAGCGCTCGATTTCATCCCTCGGCAGTATCGTGCCGTTGATATCACCGCTCAGCTCACCATATAGCAGCAGGTCCAGATCGATAGTCCTGGCGACAAAGCGCTGGCCCTCACGTTCGCGCCCGTAACGCTCCTCGATTGCATGCAACTGGTCTATCACCGACTCGACCGGTATACCGGTATCGAAGGCCGCGACCAGGTTATAGAAATTATCACCCTCAAAACCGACCGGCACGGTTTCATACACCGGTGACAACATCACTTCGCCAAAACTTTCGCGCATGGCCTGGACCGCGAGCCTGACATAACGCGCCGGCTCGATATTACTGCCGATGCTGACATAGACCCGGGTCATGCCGGTTTTTCACCGCGCTCGATAATCACACCGACCCCGGAGGAACCGCGCACTGCGCCTTCCTTGTTCAGTACCAGCCGTACCCAGGCGACATCAAATTCCTGCAGCACGATCTCGGTAATACGTTCGGCCAGGGTCTCGACCAGTTCGAACTTGCTGTCCTCGACAAACGCGATCAGCCGCTTGGCCACGGCCTTGTAGTTCAGGGTGTCGTCGATATGGTCGCTGGCGGCGGCCTTGCGGATGTCAAACGCCATCTCCAGGTCCAGGACCACCGGTTGCCTGATATCCCGTTCCCAGTCGTAAATGCCGATAACGGTTTCAATACGTAATTCGCGAATAAAAATAATGTCCATAGTGCCTTCCCGGATTTCAGCGCACACTATATCAGGCAGGCACTTGACGCGCACCTGCGCAACGTATCCAATACAGCCATGATTACTGACCCGATCACCTTTGCGACTCTGGTTATCATCGCCTACCTGATGGGCTCCCTGTCCAGCGCAATTATCGTATGCCGCAGCATGGGCCTGCCCGACCCGCGCACCCAGGGTTCGCAAAATCCAGGCGCAACCAATGTCATGCGCGTTGGTGGCAAGAAGGCGGCCGCGCTGACCCTGCTCGGCGATGTCCTCAAGGGGGTCATCCCGGTGCTGGCCGCGCAATGGATACAGCCTGACTGGGCCACACTGTCGGCGACCTCGTTCGCGGCGTTTCTCGGCCACCTGTACCCGGTATTTTTCGGTTTTCGCGGCGGCAAGGGAGTCGCAACCGCGCTGGGTGTGCTGCTGGCCTCGAGCTGGATGGTCGGACTGGCGACCATCGCCACCTGGCTAGTGGTGTTTGCGATAACCCGGATTTCCTCGCTGTCGGCACTGAGCGCGTTTCTGGTGATGCCAGTCTACGCATACTACCTGACTGCGAACGCCGTGTTCGTCGGCACCATGGTTACCATTTCGTTAATGCTGTTCTGGCGCCATCGCAGTAATATCCAGAAACTGATCACCGGGACAGAGGATTAGATACAGGGTTTAGCCACTGCTGTCCCATTTACGCCTTGCCAAAGATCATGTCTTCAATGTCTATAAGCTTGTTCGGATGTCATAAAACCAAAGACCTACCCAGTATTTCGATTATGTTTCCGGGACAACAGTGGAATTGTTGCCATTCGGGCTCAGCCCGGCTCTGATAACTCCACCAGCGGCCAGCGCGGCCGCGCACGGATCACCGCCTCGTCATGCTCACCACCCAGCAGTCGCAGGCAACCAACATGCGCGATCATCGCGCCATTGTCGGTACAGAACTCCGGCCGCGGATAGTACACCCTGCCCCCACGGGACTGCATCAGCTCCTCCAGTGACTTGCGGAGCAGGCGGTTGGCACCAACGCCACCAGCGACCACCAGCTCGTTCAGGCCGCTCTGTTCCAGCGCGCGCCGGCACTTGATCACCAGGGTCTCGACCACTGCCTGCTGGAAGGCATGGGCGATATCGGCCCTGGCCGGGTCATCCTGCGGAGAATCGCGCCAGGTGGTGATCGCAAAAGTCTTGATACCGCTGAAACTGAAATCCAGCCCGGGCCGGTCGGTCATCGGGCGTGGGAAGCGGTAACGATCCGGCTGGCCCCGCTGCGCCAGCTCGGCCAGCGCCGGCCCGCCGGGATACGGCAGGCCCAGCAGTTTGGCGGTTTTGTCGAAGGCCTCGCCGACCGCGTCGTCCAGGGTGTCGCCAAGCAGGGTATAGCGCCCAACCCCCTCGACCTGCACCAGCTGGGTATGGCCACCGGAAACCAGCAGCGCAACGAACGGAAAGGCCGGTTTTTCGGCCTCCAGCATTGGCGCAAGCAAATGACCCTCCATATGATGCACCGGCACCGCCGGCAGGCTCAGCGCCCAGGCCAGACTACGCCCGATCGCGGCACCGACCAGCAGCGCCCCGACCAGCCCGGGCCCGGCGGTATAGCACAGGCCATCCAGTTGCGCCAGCTCAAGACCGCTTTCATCCATCAAATCATTGATTAATGGCAGTATTTTTCTGACGTGGTCACGCGAGGCCAGTTCCGGCACAACCCCGCCATATTGGGCATGCAGGGCTATCTGGCTGTACAGGCGGTGCCCGAGCAGGCCGCGCTCGCTGTCATACAGCGCCACAGCGCTCTCGTCACAGGAAGTTTCGATACCCAGCACGATCATTTTTTGCTTTTTCCCCGTCTCAGGAGTAGAATTTCGCGTTCTTTCGAGGCAGCAGACCGCCCGAACACAATTGTAAACAGACTCAAGGTAAAGAATTGTATGCCAAGCGTACGTGTAAAAGAAAACGAACCGTTTGATATCGCCCTGCGACGCTTCAAACGCTCATGCGAAAAAGCCGGTATTATTTCCGAAATTCGTCGTCGCGAGTTTTACGAAAAACCCACCGAAGAGCGCAAGCGTAAAGCCGCTGCCGCAGTTAAACGGCATGCCAAAAAGGTATCGCGCGACTCGGTTCGTCGCACACGCAACTACTGATCTGCATTCGTCACACCGCTCTACCGCTGTCAGGGCCTGTGATTTCGCTGCGTAACCATTGATACGACAATGTCCCTGAAGCAGACCATTACCGATGATATGAAAAACGCCATGCGCGAGGGCGACAAGTCCCGCCTGGCCGTAATTCGTCTGGCTACGGCTGCAATCAAGCAGGTCGAGGTGGACGAACGCGTCGATCTTCAGCAAGACGATGACCGCGTAATCGCGATTATCGACAAGATGATCAAACAGCGCCGCGAATCCATCAGTCAGTACGAAAAGGCCGGTCGTGACGACCTGGTCGAACAGGAACAGTACGAAGTCACTGTGTTGCAACCCTATCTGCCGGCCGCACTCAGTGAAGACGAGATCAACAGCCTGATCGAGACCGCGATCGAACAGACCGGCGCCGCGTCGATGAAGGACATGGGCAAGGTCATGGGCATGCTGAAGCCGCAACTGGCCGGCCGCGCCGATATGGGCCAGGTCAGCCAGACCATCAAGGCACGCCTGTCCTGACAGGCGGACACAATTAAAACACCGTCTACACGGCGTCAGCGTAAATACGTTTTCCCCTACTCCCTTATCCTGTAGTCTTATAAATATGACCGGCAGGATCCCTCAAGCATTCATCGATGAATTGATGAACCGTGTCGATATTGTCGACGTGATCGACTCGCGCGTGCAATTGAAAAAGGCCGGACATGAATACAAGGCCTGCTGCCCGTTTCATAATGAGAAAACCCCTTCTTTTACGGTCAGCCCGGGCAAACAGTTCTATCACTGTTTCGGTTGTGGCGCACACGGCACGGCACTGGGCTTCCTGATGGAATACGAGCATCTGGGCTTTGTCGAGGCGATCGAGGACCTGGCCTCACAGGTCGGCATGGAAGTGCCTTATGAACAGGGCCAGTCGCACAGCGTCAATCCGGAACTGGGCAGGCTGTATGACATACTCGAACAGGCCTCGCATTTTTTCCAGCAACAGTTGCGCAGCCACCCACAGGCCGGCCAGGCCGTGGACTACCTGAAGGGCAGGGATTTCAGCGGTGAGATCGCGGCGCGCTATGGTTTCGGTTATGCCCCGCCCGGCTGGAACAACCTGATTGACCAGTTTGGCAAGGATCCGGCCTCACTCAAGCTGCTGATCACAGCCGGCCTGGTCATCGAGCAGGGCCGCAACGGCCCATATGACCGCTTCCGTAACCGCATCATGATCCCGATCCTGGACCGCCGCGGCCGCACGATTGCATTTGGCGGCCGTCAACTCGAATCAGAGGGTGCTGACGCGGGTGGCCCGAAATACCTGAATTCTCCGGAAACACCGGTATTCCACAAGGGTCGCGAACTGTATGGCCTGTACCAGGCACGCAAGCGCGGCAGCCGCCTGCAACGGCTGCTGGTGGTTGAGGGTTACCTGGATGTGGTCGCGCTGGCGCAGCATGGCATCGACTACGCCGTTGCCACGCTCGGCACCGCGACCACGGCCGAGCACCTGGAGGTCATCTATCGCACCGTACGTGAAGTGATTTTCTGTTTCGACGGCGACCGCGCCGGACGCGCCGCAGCCTGGCGCGCACTGGAAAATGCGTTGCCGGCCCAGCGCGAAGGTCGTGAAGCCCGGTTTCTGTTTCTGCCCGAGGGCGAGGACCCGGATACCATGGTGCGCGGCGAGGGCAAGGACGCATTCGAGGCCCGCTATCAGGAGGCCCAGCCGCTATCGGCCTACCTGTTCGACACCCTGATGCAGGATCTGGATATGACCAGCGTGGACGGACGCGCACGTCTGGTATCCACCGCCAAACCCCTGCTCGAAAAAATCCCGGACCCGGTATACCGACAGATGATGCAGGACCAGCTCGCTGAGCTGGCGCATATCAACCGCAGCCACCTGGGCAGTGAAATCCCTGAGCCGCAGGCACAAAGACCCGCCCGCCGGCAGTCCCCGCTAACGCGAACACCGGTGCGGCTGGCCATTGCGATCATCCTGCAGCATCCGGAGTTGGTCGGGCAGCTGACAAACCGGCCAGTGCTCACGGATATCGAGCGCCCGGGCATGGATTTATTGTGCCAACTGCTTGAAATACTTGGCCAGGACCCACATCTTAATAGTGCCGCTCTACTGGAACGCTGGCGTGATAGCGACTATACCAGCCATATGCACAAACTGACGCAAATGGAACTGTTTGGCGACCAGCAAGGCCTGCTGGCCGAGCTGCAGGATACCCTGGACAGGCTGTCCAGGACCACGGCCGATCAGCGCATAGACGAGTTATATGAAAAGATACTACAACAGACCATAAATGAAATCGAATTATCAGAATATAATCAAATACTTGCACAGAAGAAGCAACACCAGTCCAGTAACAAATCGGGTGGAAATTAGTGGTTACTTATATTAAACTATTAGATTCGTTATCGCTCAAGCTAAGAGCGATGATTTCGGTCGTTTTAAATTGGGCATGAAAAACAGAATATGAATCCGGAAACCAAACAGGAACAGCAGTCACAACTACGCAGCCTGATCGCCAAGGGCAAGGAGCAGGGCTACCTGACCTATGCCGAGGTCAACGATCACCTTCCCAGTGAAGTCGTTGAGGCCGATCAGATTGAAGATATTATCGGCATGATTAAGGACATGGGCATCGCCGTGCATGAGATTGCGCCTGAAGCCGACTCGCTGATCCTGAATGATACCGCCGTCTCAACCGACGAAGAAGCCGCCGAGGAAGCCGCTGCAGCACTGGCATCGGTCGAGAGCGAATTCGGCCGAACCACTGATCCGGTACGCATGTACATGCGCGAAATGGGTACAGTTGAGCTGCTGACCCGCGAAGGTGAAATCGAGATCGCCAAGCGCATCGAGGACGGCATTCTCCAGGTCCTGATGGCCCTGGCCTCCTATCCACTGACGGTAAGCCACATACTGGGAGAGTACGACAAGGCCTGCAAGGAAGAAATACGCCTGTCTGACGTGATCAGCGGCTTCAGGGACCCGTATGATGAAACCATCACACCGCCCCAGTCCGGCAAGACCGATGAAGAGAAGGATGACACCGATGAAGCTGTAGACACCGGCCCCAACCCGGAAGAGGCAGAGGCAGTGTTCAAGGAAATGCGGAAGATGCACAAGAAAGTGCTCAGCGCCAATGAAAAATACGGCCATGACGACGACCGCACGATCAAGGCCACAGATAAAATGCTCGAGCAATTTGTCACACTGAAGCTGACACCACGCATTATCGAGTTCATCCAGGAGCAGTTACGCGGAACCATCAACCGTATCCGCGCCCAGGAACGCATAATCATGAGTATCTGCGTACAACGTGCGCATATGCCGCGCAAGAGCTTTATCACCTCGTTCCCTGATAACGAGACCGATCTGGCTTGGCTGGACAACCAGATCAATGGTGGCCACAAATACTCCAGTGTGCTGAAAGAGCACGCTGACGATATTCTGCGCGCGCAGAAACGACTGGTCTCTATCCAGAACGAAAGCGGCCTGCGTATCAAGGATATCAAGAACATCAATCGCAAAATGTCGATCGGTGAAGCCAAGTCACGGCGCGCCAAAAAGGAAATGGTCGAGGCCAACCTGCGACTCGTTATTTCTATCGCAAAGAAATATACCAACCGCGGGTTACAGTTTCTTGATCTGATCCAGGAAGGCAATATTGGCCTGATGAAGGCGGTTGATAAATTCGAGTACCGTCGTGGATACAAGTTCTCGACCTATGCAACCTGGTGGATACGCCAGGCCATCACGCGTTCGATTGCGGACCAGGCGCGCACTATCCGTATCCCGGTACACATGATCGAGACCATCAACAAGCTCAATCGTATTTCGCGCCAGATGCTGCAGGAACTGGGCCGTGAAGCGACACCGGAAGAACTGTCTGAACGCATGGAAATGCCGGAAGACAAGGTACGCAAGGTACTAAAAATCGCCAAGGAACCGATTTCCATGGAAACCCCGATTGGCGATGACGAAGACTCGCATCTAGGTGATTTTATCGAGGACGCCAACGTTATCTCGCCAGTCGATTCCGCCACCCTGGAAGGCCTGCGCGAAGCCACGCATTACATCCTCGCCGGCCTGACGCCACGCGAGGCCAAGGTGCTGCGCATGCGTTTCGGTATCGACATGAATACCGACCATACCCTCGAGGAAGTCGGCAAGCAGTTCGACGTGACCCGTGAGCGTATTCGTCAAATCGAGGCCAAGGCACTGCGCAAACTGCGTCATCCGTCACGCTCCGAGTCACTACGCAGCTTCCTGGATCTGGATCAGACGTAAAGGC
Source organism: uncultured Gammaproteobacteria bacterium (assembly GCA_947258795.1). Classification (GTDB taxonomy): domain Bacteria; phylum Pseudomonadota; class Gammaproteobacteria; order DRJJ01; family DRJJ01; genus DRJJ01. Next base: position 89,210 of record CAMYJU010000011.1, read on the forward strand.
TTGGAACGCCTGAATAATAGGGGATGCAAATGCATCCCCTTTTTTATTTCCGTATAGAGAGAAAATTTATTAAAAGTTGTGTAGAATACTTCTCTCTTATGGGCCTGTAGCTCAGTTGGTTAGAGCAGGGGACTCATCAAAATGGTGCGTTCATATCGAAAGATATGAAATGAACGGGATGAATTCAGGGGAACCTTACCAGGCATGCTGATGGCAACCCTGAGCCAAGCCGGAAGTACACTTCCGGAAGGTGCAGAGACTACCTGGGGACTTAAGCGTCCTTAATAACAGGCAAGAGCGTCCCGCACCCTTGCAATTGTATTGTGGGTGATGAGATAGTCCGCTCCTGATGGAAACATCGGGGTAAAGTGAATCCCTTGGTCCCAGGTTCGAGTCCTGGCGGGCCCACCAAATTAATTCATTTTAGCCATTTTTGTGCTTGTTACCATAATTTGGCCATTTTGGCCTGATTATGGTATCCGGATACCATAGTTTGGCCGCTTCGAGCCAGAAGCCACCATCCCTCGGCGTTGTTTATAAATTCAGCTAACTACCTTTAGCTGTCACCCGCGATAGATTGGAAGAGAGGCGGTTATCTGCCAGAAGCGGACGTTCAAGTTTTATAGAAAATAGCTCTATGCCCACTAACTACCCGCATTCCGAAAATAATTAATGACTAACAGTATTAATAAAATTAAGTACAAAACAGGATAAAAAATATTGTAAATAATGGATACAAACATACTGTCCGATAAGTGAGCTATTTCGATAACGACTGAAATAGTTTCGTCGATACCATATTGCAACACTAGACCAATGAAATTCGGATATCCAACTAAGTAGAAATATAACGCAATTGCAAGGAATGTCAGAAGCCGCCAGCCTGTAACCGTAAAGTATGACATAACTGCCGCAACAACACCGGAAATAACAAGTATTAAGATACTCACCATGACTGAAGTATGGTGCTCAGTTAATCTGGCAGCTATATCAGGTGCCAGTGATCCGAGATGATGACTATCCAGTGAATGAATAAGCAGCAGATACGACAACGATAGTGTGAGCAAAAAAACCGATATCACTGCATGAGTAGGCGGTGTTTTCATCAGCTATTTGGTCCAAATGATTTAAATTATTTGTCCTTCTTCAGCATCATGTTCTATTTTCTCAGCTGTATCGATTCATCCAAGGCATTATAAACTTTCTTTAGGTAAGCCCTGAGCTTTTTTTCGTCTGGATAAGTGAAATTCAATATTTGTGAGACTTTTTGTTTGGGGTGATTTACTTCATCCCATATATGCTCTTTTAATATATCAATATCCAGGTTTTTATTCGCAGAAATTTCCTTGGCAGCGTGTGCAGCGAATTCCTCTGGTTCCTTTTCAAGCACTACTGGATATAACACCAGACTTAATGGCATTAGCCAACGATCATGTAACACTTGGCCTGGTTTTTTCGCGTACTGCGAATGACAGTGTTTGCACACATAAAACTCGATACCCTCGACATCAGTAGTCGTGTCTTTTACTAGAGGCATCTGGCACCTTAAACAAGTTTCCATTAAACGATCGCCTATTTCCCTAACCATTCAGTTGCCAGGGCAAGCAATACACCAAGTAACATACTCCACAGCGCAAGCGGAAGTGCCGCGATTAAAAACATAAGCCCTGGCCCCAGGCCTGGTAGTGTGACATCGGGATTGAAAAATTCGCTAATATAAGTAACAAGTGTTGCGATAACGGTAGTCAGGAAACCAATTTCCAGACCGCGTACCACGCCCGTGAGAATGCGTTTACGTAGTGCCAGGTTCGGATCCAGTATGCCTTGACCAAGCAGCGTGCCACTCACCGCCGCCGCGATGGCCACGGCAACAGTGACATCCAAATCGTCAAGCTGAAACACCCATACAAATAGCAACGGTGTCACCGCGTAAACTGTTCCAACAATGATTCGACGTCTCAACATCACACAACCTTGTTATTCTGTAAGAACGCAGCCGTTACACGAGAAATAGTAGACTCACAATGCATTACTTCACTGCTGGTAAGATCACATCCAGGCTATTACCGCATAGATGCCCTATTAATTCTCCGATGACCACTTCGGCGATGATATTAGTCAAATACAATTCATTATGCATGGGCCCATCGAGGTGTACTTCAGATATAAACCCAAATGAAAAGTTCGTGACGACTTTCTTGACGCGCCACTCTGTACCAGCCGTTAGTCTTTCTGTAGTAGCAGTACTGCCGGTTCTGAAGGCGCATGAAGAGACGGTGAGTTCACCAGGGGTTTTTAGTGCGCCGAGATCGATTAACTGACCAGCTTCACTTCTGTCTAGCATGATGTCTTTACGCAAACGAATGATAGTGCCTGGCGGCATTGAAGATAGTCCAGCTGCCATGGCATTTATTGCTCGTGCGTTTGTATCGTGCTGAAGAGGCGCTGCAGCACCCGTGTTTTTGCTTTGCTTCTCGGCCAGCGCCAAGGCATCGTGCAGATTACGCCAGGAGGAAGGGTAATTCTGTTGCGCAGCCAGTTGTAGCCATTTAATGCCCTCAGCAAGATTCGGTTCTACGATGCCATCGTGGCCTGTTATGTAAAATACGCCGAGCGTGTGTTGTGCCTCGGCATTACCTCGTTCTCCAGGCTTGTTCGGTTGAGCGGCCCGGCGTAACCACATAATGGCTTTGGAAATATTTTGTTCAACAAAATCTTGTTTTACCAGGTAGAAATAGCCGATCTCTAATTGAGCGTCGGTATCACCCTGTTTGGCTCGCTTCTCCAAGTTCGAGAAAATCACCTTGAAAGCCCGTTTTAGATCTTTGTCTGGAACAAGGTAGCCTTGTTGCTTAGCTTTATCGATCCATTTTAACGCTTCATCAATATTCTGTCCGATAATGTTGTCAACACCATCTAGAAAAAGCATGCCGAGCCGGTATTGCGCCTCGGCATTGCCTTCATCGACTAGCGCCAGCAGGCGATCAACGGTATCGGAATGACCTTTGCGAATTGCACGATCAAACCATTCTGCGGCCTTGCCAAGATCTTGCTGAACACCTTGACCGTTGCGATAGAGGCTACCTAATAAACTCATGGCCTCTGCCGAGCCCTGGGCGGCGGCCTTTTCAAGCCAGGGACGTGCCTCTCCCCATCGTTGCTGGCTAAACCCCAATTCAACACCGAGATCCAGCGCGGCTTTAACGTGGCCCTGTTGTGCGGCTTTTTCGAACCACTGCAGGGCGGTATCAGTATTGGATTTAATTCCATTGCCATGTAGATACATTGTGCCCAATCGGTACTGGGCATTGGCATTACCTTGCTTGGCAAGGTCACGCCATATCGTGATGGCCGTGGCGAAGTCACCCTGGCGATATGCCTTAAGGGCTTGCTCATTCGTGGTCGCCTGTGCAGTGCCACACACAAGACTAAACAATAGTACGAGACCGGCAGTAAGGTGGATAGGTAAAATTTTCATTTTGTCCCCGGAAAATATTCTTTTGCAGATTTACCGCCATGTGAGGCGAGCAGTTGCCGCATTGCTTCACTGCTAGCCAGGTCCATTGGCATATTAATTATAGTCTTTTCTATAAAGTCATTGCCTTGTTCAAGATCCATGTCACTTGGGGGAAACCAGGTCGCTTCTGTCCTACCAACAGGCCGGTTGACACTTGCGCCATGGTCAAGCAACAGACGGGCAACTTCTATGTGATCATACCTGACGGCTATATGCAGTGGTGTGGCACCAAAGGATCTGGCTGGTGTGTTAGGGTCAGCGCCATGCTGGAGCAACACTGTAGCTATCTCCGAGTAGCCTTTTATTGCCGCGAAATGTAAAGGTGTTTCCTGGATGACATTTTGTGCGTCAACCTTGGCACCTTTTTCTATAAGCCATTTCACTACGGTCAAATTGTTTCTAGTCGTCGCAAGATGAAGTGGGCTTTGCTGGTCCCCAGCATAACGTTGCTGTACATCGTGCCCGGCGTCAATAAGTTGTTTGATGCGTGGGGTATCATTTTCTAATATCGCTGAAAATAAGGGCGTATGCCAAATTAGAGCTTTATCAGCGTGCTCAACAATTAATTTTGATATATGCTGAACATCAGAACAGTTATCATATTTGGAACGAGATACTGACTCATACTTGTGTAACAATGCCGCTGCGGCGCTCCTTTTATAGACATTCATGATGCGCAAATCAGGGTTATGACGGAGTAATATCTTGACGCCTTCAATTGCACATGAATTGGCTGCGATGTGCAGAGGGGTATTACCTTCATTGTCCTGGGCGTTGAGGTCAGCACCGTAATTTATAAGATCAGGGATCCGTGACTCACTGAAGTATACTGAGTTCGCGGCGATGTGCAGTGGCGTTTTTCCCCATTTGGTCTTCGCATTGACGTTGGCACCAAGCTCCAACAGTGGGGTTATAGATTCGCGTTTTTTTATTGCTTCATGTAGGGGTGTATTACCATCTTCGTCATGCTCGTTAGGATCGGCCCCTTCGCGAACCAACTGTTTGAATAAATCATAATCCCCGTCATCGAGTGCCCGCAGCAACGGGCCACCATGCACCTCGCTAGCCAGCAGAAATATGCCTGCAATGGCGCCCAACGAAACAACCCCGACTGAATGTCTAGACATCATACTCTCCGTGGACCAATTTGTCTCTTGACCAGGAAATTCTGTATTCTATATACAGTATAGCGAGAAAGGCATGCATAAGCGGACATACCCAGACAATTCTTAAAATAACTGCATTGGATCAGTTTCAGTCGTAGGCCTACAAATGCTGTACTTCTGCTTGCGTTATTAACCAGCTATCTGCAACTAGTCAAATAAGGTCCACTTTGGATCGGCTCCAGAGCAATATTAGATTTCACTAAATAGCAGCTCATGGCTACCAGCTACCCCGGCTCAGGATGTTGTGAACGACTACTTCCGCTGATGAGCCGTCGTACAGCATACCAATGCGAATAACTTATATGGCTCATAAGCTGCCATAGATTATGATGACAGTGAGCTGCCAACGGTCATTAACGCTGTCCGTAAACTACCGCCATAAACCCCTCGTTATCGCACCCGGTTTATGCCCTACCCCTACTTTGCGCGTTCATCGCTAACCCGTACGATTTGCCCGTAAAAGTTGCATAACTGCCAACCCATGTTCTGCTGGATCTGAGATTCAGATTCAGGAGGACCACTATGTACAACGCACCCAGGCACATCAGTCACTTTATCCGCAAAGCGCTGTCGCGCCATACCGACACCTCACCCCTTGCCGAGGTCCTACTCGGATTACCCGAACAACGCTATAAATGCTTCCAAGAACTGGTCATCCCGACCCAGGACGGCATCACCACCCTGGACTGGGTCGTCGTCAGAGCGGATTGCGTGTTTCTGATCCAGGACGGACAGGATAGCGATACGGATCTATCCACTCCCCAGTCCCAGCAGGATCGGTGGACCGCAATCCGACTAAAGGCGCGTTACCTGGCCGCCCTGCTACGCCGGTTCGACTACCATGGCGTCGTCCAGCACATTCTGGTCACATCTCAGACGCTGGACTGTGATGTTACAGGCAACCTATGTCCTGTTACGATCACAGACCTGGGGAGCTTTCTGGACGCATACACCCCGGTCACACCAGAAATGAAACCGGCCTTTGCAATCGCGTTGTGTCGGGCAATCGAACAGGCCATGGCAGCAAGGCGCTACCTAAACCTGGTCAATAAATATACAGGCGAGGAGCGTGAGGATTTTTTCTGGATGCAGGAGTTTGAACCGCCACAAACGATCAGCAGTCGACGTGATTTTGCGTTTAGGCAGGCACTGAAGGCTCAGGCCACTTATCGGACGGACAAGGGGAAATAAGGGGCTGAGGGCGCGATCCTGTCTTTCATGGGTGGTGAGGTCTACAGGTCGCTCAATCTTTATGACAACGGTCTCGCCAATTGACCCAGAGCGCGAAACCGATCGCACTGGCAACAGAAAGCAGGGTGATAATGATAAAAGGTAATTGTTCAGCAACACTCATGATTTATAGCCCTCTTTTACAAAGCATAGCAGTCCTATTGAGGGGTTGACTGAGAACAGTCATAGGTGTCCTGACTCAGTGTAATTGTTGGACCTGCCTGATATTGGATATAACGCAGAAAACGGGCAAATCCAGGTGCGAATCTGATATTTTCAACTCACAATAATATACTTCAGTCTCTCCAGTTATGTACCCGCCTATTAGTAACTGGCTAGCTTCGGTCCTTCCAGTTACGTAAGGCTACTAACCCAATATCTTGAACACGAATACAACCACAATAAACGCAACTCTGATAAGTCTATGTTTTCTATTATTAATGTATTTTCCAAATACGGCCAGTCCTTGTTCCGTCCGTTAGATGACGTAGTACCAAATCCAGCTTCTAACCGGCTCGATACGTATAAATCCAAGCTCAATACACGAATATCGAATAAGACAGCAGCAAATACGCCATTGATAAGCATCGATTAGTTACTCTAAATTCACTGGCTACGTCCAATAACCGTGTGTTCGGTCCGTTCAGTTACGTATGCTCCAGCAACGATTTGGTGATTCAGTCCGCTCAGTGACGTTGGCACACTGAGATCGATTACATCGTTCCGTCCGTTAGATGACGTAGCATGTTCCCCCCTGAATTAAGTTGCATTTCCTGCAATACGGTTAGCCTATAGAAGTGGCTTAACAAGCTAGCTACTTTATGTAATTGGGAGAATCAACATGAAGCAATTTTCAGTACTGGGTATTTTGTTAGGTTCAATCATTTTTCAGGTACAAGCAGAGGATATAGAAGGCGCAGACTCGCTTTGTCAGCGCAGTATCGATGCAAAAGATGTTAAAGAGGCATTTTCTGTCTGCTCGCATGCCGCCAAACTGGGTCACCCAGTTTCACAATACAATCTTGGCATGATGTATGGATCTGGAACGGGCGTAAAGAAAGATCTTTCACTAGCGGTTAAGTGGCTTCGCTTAGCTGCAGAACAAGGGCATGCCAATGCTCAAGATACGCTCGGAAGGGTGTATTTTCATGGCAATGGTGTGTTACAGGACAGTGTCGAAGCAGCAAAATGGATTCGAAAAGCCGCTGAACAAGGACATACTGATGCGCAAATATTCCTCGGCATGATGTATGTCGCTGGCAATGGTGTTGAGAGGGACATGGTTGAAGCGATCATATGGATACATAAGGCCGCAATGCAGGGGCATATAGAAGCGCAATACCAACTTGGTATGCATTATGGTTTCAGAAGTGGGGACAAGAAATACGGCATCGAAGCCGTAAAGTGGCTCAGCAAGGCCGCTATGCGAGGACATAGCGAGGCACAATTTCATCTCGGATTACTCTATATCGGAGGACGCTTAGTGAAGCTGAACAATGCTGATGCAATGAAGTGGTTCCTCATGGCAGCCGAGCAAGGTCATGCCAAATCACAATTTTATATAGGACTGATGTACGGCGGTGGCATGGGGGTAAGTCGCGATGGTTCAATAGCATTGGATTGGTTATACAAGTCCGGGCTAGCTTACTACAAAGATAAAAGACGTGATGGCGTGATTGAATGTATTAAGGCAATGAAAACAATTGCTGCTGACTCAGCCCTCAAGGTTAATAATGCTTTTTTAATCGACAAGCTAAGGCTTAAAATATCAGTTAATGAAAGCATCGAATAATACCGCGTTGGCACTAATGAAACATAATTATCCAGTTGTGATGATTTGATCCAGTGGAATGCGTCTGATATGCACAGGTCCTGATTTTATGGCAGCATCCAAGGATGGCTATTCTTTGTTTATTGTATGAGTGTCGGGTAACCCTGGAGCTGCCATTCAGTCTTTTGAGTTAATAGGCAACTATCGGCTGCGGACATTTCTGGAAAAAACTCGCAGCGTCTCCTATAAGTAGTGGAATCGGCCGATGTTGTGCTAGCGTCTAGTTCTGAAGGCCGGTTTCGGACCCCCAAAGCGGCCGCTGGCGATTCCGTGTGAACGTTTATGAGCTATTGGCGTTACTAATGAGGAGCGGTTAACGGTGTCAATTGGGACCTTTGCGACCCCGTTTGGTAGGTGAAACGCACAAGGATTGCGACTATGACTATTGAGATTTCGAGCCCAGACCCAGAAACGAAGACGCTTCTCCAGAAAATCGTCGAAGCTGAACCCGACAATATCGTGCAATTGCCGATCGTGCCGATGGAAGGGCACGAGGTTTTGACATTGGTGATCGAGAACTTTGACGCTCTCGGCTACGGAACGGCCGCACTCATTGTTGCGCTCAAGAGCCGGATCGAATGTCTGAAAATCACCGAGGACGGCCTGGAACTTAGCGGCCCAGCGAAGGAGCAAACCCTCAATGTCAAACGGTGACCTTCCCAGTTGGTTAATATACCTCGTCCGTACACGCCAAAGTTACATACAACCTGTCGTTCTCACAGAGGGCTACCAGCGTCAACTCGACCATTTCTACTCGCTTCTTGAGCCGGAGCCATCCGATCTTCACGGATTGTTTCCGGTTGCCGACGAAGACCAGACGTCATTTATCATCTGCAAGGACGACGGCGCGGCCATCTTCTTCGACGTTGGACAAGCTGCGATTCTCAAGTCGGCCTACGCAGCCATGTGCAGCGATGATCCAGAAACCGCCGTTTTCAAGCTCTTTCTTGCAACCGCAAGCCTTAAGATCGGCAGAACGGACGGTTTCATCGCCGACAGACTCGGCGATTGCTGGACGGATCCCTATGACGGTGACTCAATGACAAACCCTGAGTTGCTCGCAGCCGCCCGTGGAACCCTCGACGCCTATCGGCAGCTGAGTGCGCAACCGCTGTTCAATGCCGTGATCGACTGCTCGATCCTGGCGCACGAGATGTATCACTACCGCTCTCACCACGACCTCAAAGAGCAGGAGATTGAAGACTTTGTCCAGCATCTCTTCCCAAAACTGGTAGCCGTCGCTACCGAGGATACGAGCGCCTTCCCCACCGGCAAGCTGACGGACGAGAAACGGAATCGATATGCCCGCGAACGTGCCGCCAAGCGCGATTTCTATCTTGGTAATCAGGCGAGTCTTGCTGAGGAGATCGCCTGCGACGCTTTCGCACTCATCGAGACGACGAACGTAGTCGCAGAAGGAATGGACCCGGACATGACGTTGACCGATCGCTTCAAGATCGTCATTGCCCTCTATTCGATAGCGTTCAACTTGCATCTGCTTCATCTTGCCTTCACAGAGCGCGCTCGCTTCTACCTGACACACGACCTCGGCGACGAGTTTCCAGGTAACTTTTCTTTCTACAACCTGCGTCGCATTGCGGTCAGCGTGCTAGGCGGTGAATTCTACGCGGCCACCGTGGCGAAAGGACAGGGGCGACCTGATGAAGCCATGCACCAAGCATCCTCTGCGGAAATGCAACAACTTCTCAACCACCTGTACATCGAGATGTCTGAGTACATCACGATGCCAGCAATTCCGCGTTTAAATGGTTGTTTCGAACTCATCGAAAAGACTTACCCGAGATCCTCGCGCCCCGCGGCTGAGCCAATTGCGGATGCCAACGAGCGCCTTGCTCTCTCCGCGCTTCACATGAACCTGGATCAGGGGGTCGTTCAAGAGATGTTTGAACACATCGGGCGGGTTTGAAGCCCGTACTCTGGCTCTTTCGGAAACCTGAAGCGATCGATGCACAGTTTCCGTTGGCGAGCCGGCGACCTGATTTTTTTATCTTCGCGTAGGTTACGTCTTGGATCCTTGGCGTGTGAGGCGCTGCTGTGGCGTCGCCTTCACTGAAGATCCCGCGTCGCACAACAAGGCGATGGAGCCAACGTTAAGTCCGCTTAGGGTCGACTTCGGCAGTTCGTCAATAACTTATGTAGGTCCGCTATTGGCTGTACCTCGCCAAATATCGAAATACGCACAAGATCTTTTTTGGATCGATAACGGCCAAATTATGGTTCCAAGCATACTTGTGTGAGACATACCGTATATTTGCAGGATTGCCAGCTTATTGTTCCAATTGTTTACTGCCAATTTATGCTTCCGAAAATATTCATAAGTTACTCTTATGAATCTACTGGTAGATACACAATAAAATCCTTCCTGGTGAATTAATAAAATAATTCCGTTATTTCTCTAGAGACTTATTCACCAACTCTAAAATGATGCATTGTCCACGTAACCACTATACTGAAGACAGCAAGCGTCCAGACAATTAATGCTGCAGCGGGCAAATCGGTTGCGATGGACAACAGTAACCCTGCCAAATAACTACTTGCACCAATACCATAGGCGATATACAGCCCCCGGCTTGTTTCGAATCGCCTGATGGCAAGCGCGGGAATTATCAGGCTGGCAAAAACCAGGTAAATACCGACAAGTTGTACCGATGCAGTCACCGCCAGCGCAAACAACAGGTAAAATCCCTTACCTCGGGCAAAGTTCCTGGCAAAAAACCAGGTGGCCAGCACCATTGAAAACAATACGGTTGCTGCAGGTAATTGTTCATAACGAACCCATAATACTTGCCCCACCAACAATTCCTGTAAGTGCTCGCCTCCGTGCGGGCTACCCGCCAGTAACAGCAGGCTGGCACAGGCCGCGAGTACGAATGTTGTGCCGATCAATGCCTCCTGTATATCAGGCCAGCGTTGTTCCGACCATTGCAGAAGTAACCCGCCCAGTAGAGCACTTGTGCCTGCAGCAACCTGTACACCATAGCCGGCCATTTCAAATTCGAAAGTCTGTGCGGCAATCACGCCAAGTCCTGCAATCTGTGCCACGGCCAGGTCGATAAAGATAATGCCTCGCTTCAGTACCTCTCTGCCCAACGGCACATGGCTTGCGATTACCAACAGGCCCGCTATCAATGGGGCAAGTATGATGGAAAGTTCTGGCATATCCATATTGATCCTTCAGCGTGCAAATTGGCCAAGAATTCGCAGCGTTTCATCGAACAGGCTGAACAGGTCCCTGGCATTTTCATTACCCCCAACAGTAAAGGGCAGTGCAACAGCCGGTACTTTGCTACGCTCGGCCAACCACTCTGAGGCCCGCGGGCTCTGGTAGGCTGCACGAATAATCACCTTGGCCGGTTTTTGCTCCAGTTGTTGCGCAATGCTGGCAAGGTGGCCAGCTCCCGGTGGGAGACCAGGTTTTGCCTCCAGTACTGCAACCCGCTCCAGTCCCAGCCACTCAATCAGGTAAATCCAGCTCTTGTGTTGGGTGACTATTGGCATACCCCGGATGCTCTTTGCCTCGTTTTCCCAGCGGGCAATCGCTGCATCCCAACGCTGATTAAAATCCACCAACCGTCTGGCATAGTAACTTGCATTTTCCGGATCAATACCGGACAGGCGTTCACCGATTACCTGCGCAACCCGTCCAATATTGCGAGGATCGGTATGAATATGAGGGTTACCCTGCGGGTGTACATCACCCTCACTGCGATCGATGCTGGTCGGAATCTCTTGCATCGTGACATAGTTGGCTGCCTCGATATAACCAGGTTTGCCTGGCAATACCTTTGGATTACCTGACTTTCTTAATAACAACGGCAACCATGCCGCTTCCAGATCGGCACCTGTACATATCACCAAATCTGCGCGCCGCATTTTGGCGATAAGGCTGGGTCGTGCCGTAATTTTATGCACGTTCTGCAAACCGGTTGTGGCACTGTGGACAGTGGCTTTATCGCCGGCCAGTTCTCGTGCAAGTGATGACCATTCGGGTTCACAGGTCAGAATACGGATCTCTGCAAACGCATTTGACACCATCGTCAATGCGAGTACAAAAACCATTACCAGATTTTTCATGAATCCCTCCTAGAACTGGTGACCACCATGAGCACCGAAACTCATGATGTATTGAATGGTAAATTGATTGTCAGCATTACCCGGTCTTGATTTATCACGGTTATACTGGACCCGTACGCGGTTAAACTCATTGCGCGAATAATCCAGCATCACACTGTAGCGAGTCGGGTCGTAATCATCGTTCAGGCCAGCTTCATTGAGCACATCGGCATCACTGCCACGATTCCGGCTCCAGAGTTGATCATAACGACCACCGATACGCCAGCGTGGCCTGAACTGATACACGGCCTGGGCATACCAACCACGCTGTGTACCACGGTAATCAGTGAGTTCTGCGCCATCATCAACGGAAACAGTACCATCTTCGCGTCGATGAAAGTATTCCGCCTGGAATTTGAAGTTACGTTCGGTTGGATTGCCTTGCGGGGCCCATTTCCAGACAAAATCGGCAATCCATAAATTACCGTCTCCCGCGAAGACTGAAGGTTCAACACCACCGCCTCCATGGGCATGCTCATCGCCTCCTGCACCACGTTCACGGGCATCTGCCCACAAACCAGAAAGCCCCACACGCCAGCTATGGCTGACGCCGACATCACCACCGAGGTGTGTAAATAATGTATACACACCTTTACCTTCGTTGTCAGACCCACCTGCCGGGAAACTGGCACCGCGCATGTATTCACCACCCAACTCGAGGAAGAGATCGGTAGGCGCAAGCCAGCGCACCTGGATACCATCATCGGTATATTGTTCTCCAAGAAAAGCACGGTAGGCCAGGGGCTGATCGGCAAAGTCCCAGCTATGAGCATGCTTGCTGTTCAAGTAACCCACTTCTGAAAAGAAACGTCCTGCTTTTAAGCCAAAGCCGTTTGCCAGACCGACTGCCTCAATGTAGGCTTCTTCTAGTTCAACCTCAGTTTCTGACTCATCCTGGTGTATTCCCAGTGTGATACTGCCAAAGAAACGATCATCTATATTGCCACTGATAGTAAGCTCGGATTCCTCCGCCGTCAGTCCCTCGTTGGATAGCCCTGCTTCTCCTCCCAGCTGGAAGCCCGGCAGCGCATAGTTATCAGGATCATGGCTATAGCTATTCACTTTTCCATTGAGGATGGCTGCTATACCTGGATTGAAACTGTTTTGACCACTACGTTGCGCTGTTGTCGCCGGAGCAGCCGGACGACTGGTAACAGCACGGTCGGTTTCCACCTGCTTGTTTGCAAGTTCGGTAATCCTGGCCTCCAGTTGCTGAATGCGGCTTTCGTAAGTCTGCCGCATCAATTCCAGTTCCCGCTTGAGTTGATCAATATCGCTATCTGCTGCCCAGGTGTTTACTGCAGGTAAGCCAATCAATAACGCAATAAATATAGAACGTGTATACATACACATACCGATTTCTCCATACCAAGTACACCACAGTCTTGATACTGTGGTGTACAGTTTTGCTACAAATAGTAATTAGAAAAACGAGGCGGAGAATCGCGGTGGAGCACGGGAGTTTTGCCGGGGAGACGAGCGACTGATAAGGGAATTTTGATAGCCGACAGGTCGGATGTCAGTAATATATGGCACATATAACAATGGGCTGGTATCGACCAGCCCGGTCTTGCCATGCTGTGCCACCAGGCAAATATCACAAAACTCGTTATGTGGCGTTGCTACCTCATGTTGGTGGGTTGCAGCAACGCCTTGTCCCCAAATCAGGACAATTATCATAAAGATAATCGATCTAAAATTTGAGTATTGTTTTGCCATGAGCGAATTATAAAGCGCTTGGCGAGATATGGAAATAAAGACTGTTACTATAAATCATGCTTATAGAGACGGAGAAGACCTCATTTACTTTTTGCCCGGTTATGCTTCCAATTTCGAAGTTTCTGTCATTTTATGGTTCCATCCATTGCGATGCATGAAAATAAAATGCTGAGATATTTGGGGTCAGAGTTATAACTCTGACCCCAAATATCTACAAATATCTACCCCAACGATCTATATCTAGAAGAGATTATCGCTAGTATTCAGCAGCCAGCCTCCGAAACGTGTACCGTTCGGAGCCATCATCGGCACTTCGAAGGTATCACCGCTCAACTGAAAGATACCGATACC
>CAMYJU010000012.1 GCA_947258795.1 uncultured Gammaproteobacteria bacterium
TCCGCAGTTTTACTTCCGAACCACGGACGTGACGGGTGCGGTGGAGTTGCCGGAGGGCACCGAGATGGTGATGCCGGGCGACAACGTGCAGATGGTGGTTGAGCTGATTGCGCCGATTGCGATGGAAGACGGGCTGCGTTTCGCGATTCGCGAAGGTGGCCGTACCGTCGGTGCCGGCGTGGTCGCCAAGATCATCGAGTAAATATTATGGCAACTGATAAACAAAAAATTCGCATTCGTCTGAAGGCTTTTGATCATGGTCTGATCGACAAGTCGGCGAAGGAAATCTCTGAGACGGCCAAGCGCACCGGTGCGCAGGTTGTGGGTCCAATCCCGCTGCCGACCAAGAGAGAGCGTTTTACGGTGCTGATCTCTCCGCATGTCAACAAGGATGCGCGTGACCAATACGAAATCCGCACCCACAAGCGCATGCTGGATATTATCGAGCCAACAGACAAGACAGTAGATGCGTTAATGAAGCTTGATCTGGCTGCCGGCGTCGACGTGCAGATCAAATTGGGTTAAGAAAACAGAGCCGCCTGGCCGGCTAGTGTGACTGGAGTACAACAATGACTATTGGTGTAGTCGGAAAAAAAGTAGGCATGACGCGCGTCTTCACTGAAGATGGCGCATCGGTGCCTGTATCAGTGATTGAGGTTGAGCCCAATCGCGTTACGCAGGTACGTAGCCTGGAAAATGATGGTTACCGTGCATTGCAGGTAACCACCGGGTCTGTCAAGGCCTCCCGGGTGAGCAAGCCTGAAGCCGGACATTTTAGCAAGTCTGGTGTCGAGGCAGGTCGTGGTCTGTGGGAGTTTCGCCTGAACGAAGGTGAGGGTGAGGACCTGGAAGTCGGTGGGCAGGTGCATGTCGATATCTTCGAGGCTGGCCAGAAAGTAGACGTGACCGGTACCTCTATCGGTAAGGGTTTTGCCGGAGCGGTCAAGCGTCACAACTTCCGCATGCAGGACGCGACTCACGGTAACTCGATCTCGCATCGTGCACCGGGTTCGATCGGTCAGTGTCAGACACCGGGTCGCGTATTCAAGGGCAAGAAGATGTCCGGCCACATGGGTGACGCCCGCGTTACCACGCAGAACCTTGAAGTGGTTCGTGTGGACGCCGAGCGCAACATGTTGTTGATCAAGGGTGCTGTTCCTGGTTCCAGGGGTGGTGATGTCATTATCTGTTCGGCCGTGAAAGCCCGATAGGAGTAGAACATGGATCTGCAAATGAAAGGTGGGTCTTCCGGAACCCTGACAGTTTCCGATGCGGCTTTCGACAAAGAATTCAACGAAGGCCTGATTCATCAGGTGGTTACCGCCTATCTGGCGGCTGGCCGTGCCGGTACCAAGGCCCAGAAGAATCGTTCGGCTGTACGGGGTGGCGGTGTAAAACCCTGGAGACAAAAGGGGACAGGGCGTGCCAGAGCTGGTACAATACGCAGCCCGATTTGGCGTGGGGGTGGTCGTGCATTCGCTGCAAGCCCGCGTAATTACGAGCAAAAGGTCAATCGCAAGATGTATCGCGTTGCCATGCAGGGCATCCTGTCCGAGCTGGCTCGCCAGGACCGGATATACGTGGTCGAGGAATTCAAGGCGGATACGCCCAAGACCAGGGATATCGCCGGCAAGCTGAACGGCCTGGGTCTGGAGCAGGCCCTGATCGTGACCGAAGATGCAGACGACAACCTGTTTCTGGCAGTGCGCAACCTGTACAGGGTAGAGGTAGAGGATGTGGCTGGTCTGAACCCGGCCAATCTGGTTGATGCTGAAAACGTCGTGATTACCGTTGCGGCCATGAAGAAAATTGAGGAGCTCTGGGGATGAACCAGGAAAGACTTTTACAGGTGCTCATGTCTCCGCATATTTCGGAAAAGAGTGCGCGTCTGGCTGATGGTAGTAACCAGATTGCGTTCAAGGTGGCGATCGACGCTACCAAGCCTGAAGTCAAGGCGGCTGTTGAAAAGCTGTTCGACGTCAATGTTGAAAGCGTTCAGATGATGGTCGTCAAGGGTAAGCGCAAGCGTCATGGACACACTCAGGGGCGTCGCAAGGACTGGAAAAAGGCCTACGTCAGGCTGCAGGAAGGACAGGACATCGATTTTGTCGGTGCAGAGACTGCGTAAGTCAGGATAAACAGTAACAGATAACGGCAATAGTAGAATGGCAATTATAAAGGTAAAACCGACATCACCGGGGCAACGCGGTACGGTACGTATCAAGACCGAAGGTCTGCACAAGGGTGCGCCATACGGTCCGCTGCTTGACGCCAAGAAGAAAAGTGGTGGCAGGAACAGCAATGGCCGCATAACCACACGTCATCGTGGTGGTGGTCACAAGCAACGTTACCGTATTGTTGATTTTAAGCGTGACAAGGATGGTATAGCTGCACGCGTAGAACGAATTGAATACGACCCGAATCGTACAGCAAATCTTCTGCTGTTACTGTTTGCGGATGGCGAGCGTCGTTACATCCTGGCACCCAAGGGTGTCAAGGTTGGTGACGAGCTGCAGTCCGGTCAGGATGCGGCCATTCGTCCGGGCAACTGCCTGCCGATGCGCAACATCCCGGTGGGTACGCTGATTCACAATATTGAAATGAAGCCTGGCAAAGGCGGCCAACTGGTCCGTACCGCCGGCGGTAGTGCACAACTGGTTGCACGCGAAGGCGGTTATGCAAGCCTGCGTATGCGCTCGGGTGAAATGCGCAAGGTGCTGTCCGAATGTCGCGCGACCATCGGTGAGGTCGGGAACTCCGAGCATAACCTGCGCAAGCTGGGCAAGGCCGGTGCGAAACGCTGGCGTGGTGTACGTCCGACCGTACGCGGTGTCGCGATGAACCCGGTAGATCATCCGCATGGTGGTGGTGAAGGTCGTACATCAGGTGGTCGTCACCCGGTAACCCCGTGGGGAGTGCCGACCAAGGGATATAAAACACGTAGTAACAAACGTACGGACAACATGATTGTTCGTCGTCGCAAATCGAGATAAGAACCGAGGATAGCCAAGTGCCACGTTCTGTAAGTAAAGGTCCATTTATCGACCATCATCTGCTGAAAAAGGTGGAAGATGCCGTTGCCAGCAACAGTCGCAAACCGATCAAGACCTGGTCGCGACGTTCGATGATCATCCCGGATATGGTTGGTCTGACCATTGCGGTGCATAACGGGCGTCAGCACGTTCCGGTGCTTGTTTCAGAGAACATGGTCGGGCATAAACTCGGTGAGTTTGCAATAACCCGTACATTCCGCGGACACGCGGGTGATCGCAAGTCCAAATAACGGAGCAGAATGATGGCAACTGCAAAGATGAAACATGCAAGGCTTTCGGCGCAAAAGGGCCGACTGGTTGCAAATCAGATTCGCAATGAACCTGTTGAAAAGGCGCTGGATACACTCGGTTTCAGCACCAAGAAAGGTGCGGGCATTATCAAGAAGGTTCTTGAGTCAGCGATTGCCAATGCAGAGCACAATGACGGCGCAGATATCGATGAACTGGTTGTTCAGACGATCTGCATAGACGAAGGGCCAACACTGAAGCGTTTCAGAGCGCGTGCGAAAGGTCGCGGCACCCGTATTCTTAAAAGAACCTGTCACGTTACCGTGACGGTGGCTGAAGCATAAGAAGGGGACCGGAATGGGTCAAAAAGTACATCCAACAGGCTTTCGCCTAGGTATCTCTAAGGACTGGACTTCCAAATGGTATGCCAGTTCGAAAGATTTTGCTGATACGCTGCTGCAGGACCTGAAGGTTCGTGATTACCTGAAGAAGAGGCTGTTCCAGTCTTCAGTCAGTCGCATCCAGATCGATCGTCCGGCCCGCAGTGCGCATATCGTTATACACACTGCACGTCCCGGCATGGTGATCGGCAAGAAAGGTGAGGATATCGAGGCCCTGCGCAAGGAGCTGACCGGCATGATGAATGTTCCGGTTACCCTGAATATTGAGGAAATCCGCAAGCCTGAGCTGGAAGCGCAGCTGGTGGCTGAAAGTGTTGCCCAGCAGCTCGAAAGACGTATTATGTTCCGTCGCGCGATGAAGCGTGCGGTTCAAAACGCCATGCGCCTGGGTGCGCTGGGTATCAAGATCAAGGTATCCGGTCGCCTGAATGGCGCGGAAATCGCGCGCAGCGAGTGGTATCGCGAAGGTCGTGTGCCTCTGCACACCCTGCGTGCAGACATTGATTATGGTGTTACCGAAGCCAGCACCACTTATGGTGTGCTCGGTATCAAGGTATGGATTTACAAGGGCGAAGTGTTTGAGCTGGAAAGCCAGCCAGCGCAGGCGCCAGCCAAGGCCGCCAGCTAACGGGATAGAGTAATGTTACAGCCAAAACGTACCAAGTTCAGAAAACAACACAAGGGTCGCAACCGCGGTCTGGCATTGCGAGGCAGTGATGTCAGCTTTGGCGAATACGGCTTGAAGGCTACGGGTCGTGGCCGCATTACTGCGCGCCAGATCGAGGCGGCACGTCGTGCGATGACGCGTCATATCAAGCGTGGCGGCAAGATCTGGATTCGTATCTTTCCGGATGTCCCTGTTACCAAGAAACCGCTGGAAGTACGTCAGGGTAAAGGTAAGGGTAATGTTGAATACTGGGTATGCAAGATCCAGCCTGGCAAGGTCCTTTATGAGATGGAAGGTGTGTCTGAAGAGATAGCGCGTGAGGCATTCAAGCTGGCCAGTGCCAAGCTGCCTATCCCAACCGCCTTTGTAACGCGTACGGTGATGTGATGAAAGCAAGCGAATTAAAGGGTAAGAGCGTCGACGAGCTGAAGACTTCCCTGGTTGATTTATTGCGGGAACAGTTCAATTTGCGTATGCAACGCGGTAGCGGACAGATGGGTCGGCCGCACCAGTTCAAGCAGGTACGCAGGGACATAGCCCGGGTTAAAACAGTTATGAATGAAAAATTACGTTCAGGTGATGCATCATGAGTGGTGAAAATACCGAAAAAGTAGCCCGTACCGCTACCGGTCGCGTTGTAAGCAACAAGATGGATAAGTCCGTCACAATATTGCTGGAGCGCAGGGTAAAGCATCCCTTGTACGGAAAATTTATTCGTCGTTCTACCAAAGTGCATGCGCATGATGAGAACAACGAGTGCAACGAAGGCGATACCGTTGTGATTGAGCAGTGCCGTCCGATCTCCAAGTCAAAGACCTGGAGGCTGATTAAGGTTGTTGAGCAGTCAGACGCGGTCAAGTAACAGCACAAAAGACAGATTGAATTAACGAACGAACCGGATTTAAACCATGATACAGATGCAATCCACGCTGGAAGCTGCAGACAACAGCGGAGCACGAAAGGTCCAGTGCATAAAGGTACTGGGTGGTTCCAAGCGCCGCTATGCTGGTATAGGTGACATTATCAAGGTCAGCATTAAGGAAGCGATTCCGCGTGGCAAGGTCAAGAAGGGCGAAGTGTACAACGCGGTGGTTGTGCGTACACGCAAGGGTGTTCGTCGTCCTGACGGGTCGCTGATTCGTTTTGACGGTAATGCGGCGGTTTTGCTGAATACACAGCTGCAGCCGATTGGTACTCGTATTTTTGGTCCGGTGACACGTGAGCTGCGTACCGAGCAGTTCATGAAGATTATTTCACTGGCGCCAGAAGTACTTTAAGACGAGAGAACGGCAATGCGCAAGATCAAGAAAGGTGATGAAGTCATCATAATCGCAGGCAAGGACAAGGGTCGTACCGGCACTGTCTTGCGTGTATACGATGACGATCGCGTTCTGGTGGAAAATGCCAACATCGCGAAGAGACATGTAAAGGCTAACCCTAACGCGGGCGTGGCCGGCGGGATTATTGACAAGGAAATGCCTATGCATCTCTCCAATGTCATGATGTACAACCCGCAAACCAAGAAGGGTGATCGTGTGGGCATTAAAACCCTGGACGATAATCGCAAGGTACGTTACTTCAAGTCTAACGATGAAGTGATTGACGTTTAATGGGTCATTAGAAATGTCTAGATTGCAAGATATATACAAAGACAAGGTAGTTGGGCAGCTCATGGAGCAGTTCAAGTACAAGAGTGTTATGCAGGTTCCGAAGATCACCATGATCACGCTGAACATGGGTGTAGGCGAGGCCGTCGGTGATAAGAAAATCCTGGAGCATGCCACTGGGGACATGGCCAAGATTGCAGGTCAGAAGCCAGTTATCTGCAAGGCGCGCATCTCGGAAGCCGGCTTCAAGATCCGTGCGGGTTGGCCTATCGGTTGCAAGGTCAACCTGCGTAGTGAGCGTATGTACGAATTTCTGGATCGTTTGATTACGATTGCGATACCACGTATCCGTGATTTTCGTGGTTTGAATCCGAAGGCATTTGACGGGCGCGGTAACTACAGTATGGGTGTGGCCGAGCAGATTATCTTTCCGGAAATCGATTACGACAAGATAGACAAGCTGCGTGGCATGGATATAACGATTACTACGACAGCTACGACAGATGAAGAAGGGCGCGCATTACTGTCAGCGTTTAACTTCCCGTTCAAGAACTGAGGTATAGAGATGGCTAAACGTTCCATGGTCAATCGTGAAATCAAGCGTCAGCGTGCGCAGCAGAAATATGCCGCAAAACGTCTGGAGCTGAAAGCGATTATCAAAAATGCGAATACCAATGATGAAGATCGCGAAGCAGCCGTCATCAGGTTGCAGAAGCTGCCACGCAACAGCAGTGCCTGTCGTGGCCGTAACCGTTGCCGCCTGACCGGCCGTCCACACGGTTATTACCGCAAGTTCGGACTGGCACGTAACAAGTTGCGCGAAGCAGCGATGCGGGGTGATATCCCTGGTCTGCGCATGGCAAGTTGGTAACGGCAGTAACCAGGAAATACAGGAATACAGACCATGAGTATGAGTGATCCTATAGCTGATATGTTGACCCGGGTGCGTAATGCACAGTCAGCGCAAAAAGCAGAAGTAAGCATGCCTTCGTCCAAATTAAAGGTCGAGATTGCGCGCGTACTGAAAGAAGAAGGTTATGTCAACGATTATCGCGTTGAAGGTGCCGCTGCGGCCATGCCCGTACTGATTATCACCCTGCGCTACTATGAGGGTCGTCCGGTCATCGATGCTATTGATCGCGTCAGCCGTCCGGGTCTGCGTATATTCAAGCCCACGTCCGACTTGCCTAAAATCAACGGCGGACTGGGAATAGCAATTGTCTCCACCTCCAAGGGTGTGATGACAGACCGCGCTGCCCGCAAGGCCGGCCAGGGCGGTGAAATCATTTGCACGGTTTCTTAAGGCAGGTAGAGCAAGATGTCCAGAATCGCAAGCAGTCCGGTCAGCATACCTTCAGGTGTAGAGGTTAAGCTGGACGGCCAGAATGTGGAAGTAAAGGGTCCGAAAGGCAATATGTCCATGTCCCTGCATACGGATGTGGCTGTCGAGCAGAATGACAATATTCTGCAGTTCAGCAATGTTGCCAAGTCCAAGGAATCGGTCGCCATGGCCGGCACCATGCGTTCACTGGTGAACAACATGGTTACCGGTGTCAGTCAGGGTTTCGAAAAGAAGCTGCTGCTGGTCGGTGTCGGTTACAGGGCGCAGGCGAAGGGTTCGGTACTGAACCTGGCGTTGGGTTTTTCCCATCCGATCGATTACAGCCTGCCTGAGGGTGTAACGGTAGAGACGCCCAGTCAGACCGAGGTTGTGCTGAAAAGCTGTGACAAGCAGAAGCTTGGCCAGGTGGCGGCAGAGATCAGGGCGTTTCGTCCGCCCGAGCCTTACAAGGGCAAAGGTGTTAAATACGCGGATGAGCTTATCGTTCGTAAAGAAGCGAAGAAGAAGTAAGGTATGGCTATGGATAAGAAAAAGGCACGTATGCGTCGCGCGCGTCGCACTCGCATGAAAATCCGTGAAATGGGTGTACCCCGTCTTTGCGTACATCGCACTTCCAGGCATATCTATGCACAGGTGATCGAGCCGAATGGCAGCAAGGTGGTTGCCAGTGCGTCGACACTGGACAGCGATGTAAAGGGCGACGTCAAGTACAGCGGTAACGTTGACGCGGCCGCCGCTGTCGGTAAGGCAATTGCAGAGCGTAGTCAGAAAGCCGGTGTAACCGAAGTGGCTTTCGACCGTTCAGGTTATCGTTATCACGGTCGTGTAAAAGCGCTCGCTGATTCAGCACGTGAAAGTGGACTGAAGTTCTAAGGGTTGAGATATGGCTAAAAGAGAGAGTACCAATCAGGGTGATGGGCTGCTTGAGAAGCTGGTCAACGTCAATCGCGTAGCCAAGGTGGTCAAGGGTGGCCGTCAGTTTGGTTTTACCGCGTTGACAGTGGTCGGTGACGGCAACGGCTCAGTCGGCTTCGGTTATGGCAAGGCCCGTGAAGTGCCTATTGCGATCCAGAAGGCAATGGAAAAAGCGCGCAAGAACATGCGCAAGGTCGATCTGGACAATAACACCCTGCAGTATTCGATTACCTCACGCCACGGTGCAAGCAAGGTGTACATGCAGCCGGCATCTGAAGGTACCGGTATTATCGCCGGTGGTGCGATGCGTGCCGTATTCGAGGTGGTCGGTGTGAGTAACGTACTGGCCAAGTGTGTCGGATCACGTAATCCGATCAATGTGGTTCGGGCGACCATTCGTGGCCTGACCGATATGGCATCACCTGAATCCACTGCGGCCAAGCGTGGAAAGAAAGTTGAAGAAATACTGGATTAAGCCATGGCAAATCAGAAACTCAAGGTAACACTGGTTAAAAGTCTTAGTGGTCGTCTGAAAAACCATCAGGCCAGCGTGCGTGGCCTGGGGATACGCCGGATCAACCAGAGTGTGGTTGTCGATGCGACCCCCGAGAATCGCGGCATGATCAACAAGGCCTACTATATGCTTAAGGTTGAGGAAGTCTAAGATGCATCTTAATACACTGAAACCGGCAGAAGGCAGTCGCAAGACGGCACGCCGTGTGGGCCGTGGTATCGGTTCCGGTCTGGGCAAGACCTGTGGCCGTGGCCATAAGGGTCAGAAGAGTCGCTCCGGTGGTTCGACCAAGATCGGCTTCGAAGGTGGTCAGATGCCTTTGCAGCGCCGTCTGCCCAAGGTCGGCTTCCGTTCGGCCCGTGCGAAACTCGTCGCCGAGGTGCGTTTGCATGAACTGGCTCTGGTCGAAGCGGATGTGGTCGACATGCTGGAGCTGAAGAAGGCACGCCTGATTCCGCAGAACACCAAGAAGGCTAAAGTGATTGCCTCCGGTGAACTGAGCAAGGCAGTTACGGTTCGTGGCCTGTCTGTGACCAAGGGTGCACAGGCAGCAATCGAGTCTGCCGGCGGCAAGGTCGAGGCGTAAATGGCACAGTCGCCCGCCAATATGGCTGCCGGTATGGCCAAGTCCGGCAGGTTCACAGAGTTGCGTAATCGTCTGCTCTTTGTTATCGGCGCGCTATTTGTTTACCGTGTCGGTACCTTTATACCGGTACCTGGCATTGATCCGGCAGAGTTGGCGCGGCTGTTCGAGAGTCAGCGTGGCACCATCCTGGATATGTTCAACATGTTCTCGGGCGGTGCGCTGGAACGCCTGTCGCTGTTTGCACTCGGAATCATGCCGTATATCTCGGCATCGATTATCATGCAGCTGCTGACCGTAGTGGTGCCGACCCTGGAGCAGCTGAAGAAGGAAGGTGAGGCCGGGCGTCGCAAGATTACCCAGTACACCCGTTACGGCACTGTGGTGCTGGCGACCTTCCAGGCGCTGGGTGTGTCAATCGGGCTTTATGGACAACCGGGACTGGTCACCATCGGTGAATATCAGTTCTATTTCACCACCGTGGTGACCCTGCTGACCGGGACCATGTTCCTGATGTGGCTCGGGGAACAGATTACCGAACGTGGGATTGGCAATGGTATCTCGCTGATTATCTTTGCCGGTATCGTCGCGGGTTTGCCGCGTGCTGTTGCTGGTACGCTGGAACTGGCGCGTACCGGTGAAATGACCATTTTCACCGTGATCATCCTGTTCCTGCTGGTGCTCGCAGTAACCGCTTTCGTGGTATTTGTCGAACGAGGCCAGCGCCGCATAACGGTTAACTATGCCAAACGTCAGCAGGGCAGAAAGATGTACGCGGCGCAGAGCTCGCACCTACCGCTGAAACTGAACATGTCAGGTGTGATACCGCCCATTTTCGCGTCCAGTCTGATCCTGTTCCCGTCTACGCTGGGTAAATGGGCGGGCAGTGGTTCAGAGTGGATCAGCGAGTTGGTGACCATGATGTCGCCTGGGCAGCCGCTATACGTGCTGACCTATGCGATGCTGATTATATTTTTCTGCTTTTTCTACACGGCATTGGTGTTCAATTCCCGTGAGACCGCAGAAAACCTGAAAAAATCAGGGGCTTTTATCCCGGGCATACGTCCAGGTGAACAGACCGCCCGCTATGTCGATGGCGTGCTGTCCAGGCTGACGACAGCCGGTGCTATTTACATCACCAGTGTCTGTCTGTTGCCGGAATTCCTGATTTTGTACTGGAATGTGCCGTTCTACTTTGGTGGTACGTCCCTGCTGATCATCGTGGTGGTGATTATGGACTTCCTGGCCCAGGTGCAGGCGCATATGATGTCGCATCAGTATGAGGGCCTGATGAAAAAGGCCAATATCAAGGGCTACGGCGGTACCGGCCTGTTACGTTAATTGTCTGCCAGCGTCACGGCAGGACATAGGAGTTGGAAAATGAAAGTTCGCGCTTCAGTCAAGAAGATGTGCCGAAATTGCAAGATTATCCGCCGCAACGGTGTGGTTCGGGTTATCTGCAAGGAACCGAAGCATAAACAGCGCCAGGGTTGATTCTGGCAGGTGACTTTACGCCGGTGGATGGGGTATAATCCCTCGTTTGCCCCGGCCAGTAAGATTTTTTTGGGAGATTTGGTAAATGGCTCGAATTGCAGGTATTAATATTCCTGATCACAAGCATGCGGTGATATCGCTGACATCGATCTACGGGATTGGCCGCACACGCGCGCAGCATATTTGCGCGGAAGTAGGTATAGAGCAGAGCACCAAGATCAAGGATCTGACCGAGGAAGAGCTGGACAAGCTGCGTAACGCGATCAAGAACATCACGGTCGAAGGCGACCTGCGTCGTGAAATAAACATGAATATCAAGCGTCTGATGGACCTGGGTACTTATCGTGGTATCCGCCATCGTCGTGGTCTTCCTTTGCGGGGCCAGAAAACCAAGACCAATGCGCGTACGCGTAAGGGTCCACGTAAGATGGTGAGATGATCCGGCACCGGATGACACCGAAACTGTAAAAGAGATTATCAGGTAAAGATTATGGCCAAAGCGGAAACACGCTCAAAGAAGAAGGTGAAAAAGAATGTTGTGGATGGTATTGCGCACATCCATGCCTCTTTCAACAACACCATCGTAACCATCACTGATCGTCAGGGTAATGCTCTGGCGTGGGCGACAGCCGGTGGTTCCGGCTTCCGCGGTTCGCGTAAGAGCACGCCTTTTGCCGCCCAGGTGGCTGCCGAGCGTGCCGGCAAGGCGGTTCAGGAATATGGCATGAAGAACATTGAAGTCAACGTCAAGGGACCGGGTCCCGGTCGTGAGTCTGCAGTCCGCGCGCTGTATGCAGCCGGTCTGAATGTGACCAATATTGTTGACGTAACCCCTATCCCACACAACGGTTGCCGCCCACCTAAGCGGCGTCGCGTGTAAGTCTGGAGAGCATAGAGCGTGGCTAAGTATACTGGTGCAAAATGTCGTCTGTGTCGCCGTGAAGGCACAAAGCTGTTTCTGAAGGGCGAGAAATGCTTTTCGTCCAAATGTTCCATTGAAAACCGTCCTGTCGTGCCAGGTCAGCATGGCGCCCGTCGCGCCCGTCTGTCTGACTATGCCACACAGCTGCGTGAGAAACAGAAGCTGCGTCGTACCTATGGCGTACTGGAAAAGCAGTTCCGTAGCTACTACAAGGAAGCGGCCCGTCTCAAGGGCTCAACCGGTGAAAACCTGTTGCAGTTGCTGGAATGTCGCCTGGATAACGTCGTTTATCGCATGGGCTTTGCCGCATCACGCGCCGAAGCACGTCAGCTGGTCAGGCACAAAGGTGTGATGGTTAATGGCATCCGTGTGAATATCCCTGCATTCCAGGTCAAGGCCAGTGACGCGATCAGCGTATACGAAGGCAGCAAGAAACAGGCGCGCGTCCAGTCAGCAATGGAAATGGCGCAGCAGCGCGGTGTTGCCGACTGGGTCGATGTCGACGCCAAGAAACTGGAAGGCGTGTTCAAGTCAGTACCGGAACGCGGTGAGCTCCCGCCAGACATCAACGAACATCTCGTTGTCGAACTGTATTCCAAGTAAACAGACTGAAGAGGACAGGAAATGGCATCTGTTTCAGAATTCCTAAAACCCCGTGTCGTAGACGTTCAGGTCAAAGACGAACGCCATGCCAAGGTAACCCTTGAGCCGCTGGAGCGTGGTTTCGGCCACACACTGGGTAATTCTCTTCGTCGTATTCTGCTGTCTTCCCTGCCGGGTTGCGCAGTAGTTGAAGTCGAGATTGATGGTGTGTTGCATGAATACACCAGCCTCGAAGGTGTCCAGGAAGACGTAATCGATATCCTGATGAACCTGAAAGGCCTGGCCATCAACATGCATGCGCGTGACGAGGCCGAGCTGACCCTGAAAAAAAGCGGCAGGGGCCCGGTACTGGCCAGCGATATCACCCTGGACCATGACGTTGAAATCATCAATCCGGAGCATGTGATCGCCAACCTTAACGATGGCGAACTGAACATGAAGCTGAAGATTGAACGTGGTCGTGGTTATGTACCGGCACCACAGCGTGAGGCCGCCAGTGATGAGAACCGCGCAATCGGTCACCTGTTGCTGGACGCAACCTACAGCCCGGTTTACCGTGTTGCCTACAGCGTCGAGAGCGCGCGTGTCGAGCAGCGCACTGACCTGGACAAGCTGATTATCGATCTGGAAACCAACGGTACCGTTGATCCGGAAGACGCGATCCGCCAGGCCGCCGGTATCCTGCAGGAGCAGCTGTCTGTGTTCGTTGACCTGAAGAGCAAGGAAGAAGAAAAACCTGAAGAGGCCGAATCCGAGATCGATCCGATTCTGCTGCGTCCGGTTGATGACCTGGAGCTGACCGTTCGCTCCGCGAACTGCCTGAAGGCAGAAAGTATTTACTACATCGGTGACCTGATCCAGCGCACCGAGGTTGAGCTGCTGAAAACCCCGAACCTGGGCAAGAAGTCACTCACCGAAATCAAGGACGTCCTGGCATCCCATGGCCTGTCCCTGGGTATGCGTCTTGAAAACTGGCCACCAGCCGGTTTCAAGGACAAGGCGTCAGCTTAAGTATTGTTTAAAGAATTGAATTAAGGGCTAACACGATGCGACATCGTAAATCAGGTAGACAGTTAAATCGCAATAGCAGTCATCGTAAGGCTATGTTCCAGAACATGGCTAATTCGCTGTTCGAACACGAAGTAATCAAGACCACCTTGCCCAAGGCCAAGGAACTGCGTCGCGTTGCCGAACCGCTGATCACCCTGGCCAAGAACGACAGCGTGGCCAATCGCCGCCTGGCATTCAGCCGTCTGCGTGACAAGGTTGCCGTTGGCAAACTGTTCAGCGACCTGGGTCCACGTTACAAGGAACGCCCCGGTGGTTACCTGCGTATCCTGAAGTGCGGCTACCGTACCGGTGATGCAGCGCCGATGTGTTTTGTCGAGCTGGTCGATCGTCCGATTGCCGAAGAGGCAGTGGAAGAAGCCGCTGAGTAAGCTGGGCTTATAAAGCATCTGAAAAGGCTGGTCATAGACCGGCCTTTTTTTTGGATGCAATAGCTGTCATTGCGAGCTGTGTTAGCGGCGCGGCAATCCAAGAAATGTATAGTCAGATTCATGAGAGTGACGCCTACCAGAAGGTCTGCTAAAGACACGCTGTAAATACATCCGTGTAAGCTCGACGGCCGCGTCCATGCGGCCGACGGTCTTTACCAGACCTTCTGATAGTCCTCTCGATTGAGTGTTGGCCGCCATGTTCATTCCCGCCAATATTTTTGATCGTTGAGTTCATCAGCGCATATTACTTGTCCACAAACATGCCCGATTACGCCGGGTTGGAGTTCCTGAACCATCCATGCATCAGAATTCTCAGGCGAGATTGGGTACGGTGCTTCAAATTTCTTTATCCCGGCGGGGGAAAAGCCGTGCTTCGGGTAATAACCAGGATGGCCGAGCACAAATACCAGTTCAACACCCGCTGTCTTCAGTTGTTTTAGTCCTTCCCTGACAAGTCGACCGCCGATTCCCTGATTCTGATATTCCGGCTGTACTGCTAGCGGAGCAAGAATGGACGCAGAAATTATTCGCTGAGAATGCTTGATCTGTACGTTCGTGAAAAGAATATGCCCAATGACACTATCATCGGCAGTCATGACCAGTGATAACACTGGCTGTGCACTCGGGTCTGCCAACAGGTCAGTAACTAAATCCGCAATTTCCTGTCCTTCCACTTCGCCAAATGCGGCAATGACAACATCCGATATTGCCTGCTTATCTGATTTGATTGCCTTACGCACCTGCAGATTCATAATGGCTGGCCTAGTTGATAATTATGGGTAAAGCATAGTATTCAATAATATTTGCGAGAATTGGTCTCAGGCCACCATTGCCTCGACTAATGCGATAGGTGGCTTATTTCGTTTTCTATAATTTCCGAACAAGCCTTTGGATTTGTTTGTAGTATAAAGTGAGAGCCTTTAACACGAAATACATTTATATTTTTAAAAGCTAGTTTAAATGCCTCAATGCATGAATCTGGAACCAGCACATCATTAGTAGCTTGTATGTATATAGCTTTTAAATCACAAGGCTCATGACTTCCGGAAAGATTACTTATTTCATTTAATCTGTACGAAAGAACGCTTGGTGATCTCATTTTTATGGTTTGTTTGTATAACTCAATAATATTCGCATCAGCAGACGGACCCAATATAAAATATTTAACAATGAAATCTGGTATAGGCATACCCAGTATAAGTTTCTTGGGTATTAATCTGGACAAATTTAGTAAATAGCGACGAGGGTTGTCGAGAAAGGTTGCTACGAAAATTATCGATTTAAGAAACTTTGGTTTACGTAGTGCTATCTGATAGGCAATAGGCCCTGAAAATGACTCCCCGACCAGTATGAATTCTCCTTTCGGGAGTCGTTTCAAAACATATTCTACTAATTCCTGATAACTCAGGTTTTGATCTTTGGGGTATGAAATAACCAGGGCATCAATATCTTTTGATAGCGCATCAGTTAATGGCTTAAATAAAATCCCTGTTCCATCTAAACCTGGTAGTAAGACAAGTTTCATTATTAATCCATGTTTGGGTTCAGGACACAGTTTTCACAAATATTAGTAGAAAATACTCTCTGATCCCAACTGTTCTGTGTATGGGATTCCACCGGTTATCACCCTTTCTTTTTCCGTTCCCTAAACATGAAGGAAATATAAGACTTAAGAAAATAGACGAGTAGAAAAAGATGCAGGATAAGGGAAGCCCAGAAGGCGTTCCGTACTGATGAAATGCCGGCTATTCCCAGGATAACAACAGTGATAAGAGCGGGAATCAGTAGCATGTTTATCCAGGACCTCCCTGCTGCGATCAATAGTCCCATCAATATACCCCAGAAAATCCAGGGGACGATCAATGCGACGGCCATGGTAATACTCATCTTCTCTCCGCATAGTCCTGATCGATAAGCCTGTAAACTATATCGATGATACGGTTGGAAATTGGGGTTAGAGAACAATATTCTCTAATATTAGCAATAATTGCTTACTGACTTCCTTTAATTAATCTGGTATGTCTACTGGTACTTCCAGTTTTTTCAAATCCTTGTCATACATGGCAGCCAGTAATAACTCACCTTTATCATCGACACGAAACTGGCCGTATCGTGCGGGTTCATAGTATTGCGCATGACCTTCCTGGAAGAAGAATGCATTGGTGGCAAACTTGACGGCGCCATTGCGTACACGATAGCGCATCAGGATTTCGTTTTCGGCCAGGACCTGATCTTTGTAGATAGCTTTGAATGTAGCTATATTCTTTTCATCAATTTTAACGACAGCGTAACCATCCGAGGCATCTGCACGATGTCGCCAGCGTCGGTATTCCTCGGTTTTTGGTAAAGCTCTGTATACTTCATCGCCAATACGAAAACGCAAGGCCATGTAATCGCCTTGCATCAGTGATCGTGGGTCTATCGGCGCAAGATCCAGGTACACAATTTTGCCATTGGCCAGGTGGCCTTCTTTTTGGGCGATTGACCAGTTAACCAGGCCGAGCACCAGTACAAGGGACAGAATTGCGATGGTTTTAAACATGATCTGCCTCCTTATGAGTGGGAGCGATACGTAATAGCAGCCAGCGTGCTGCCAGCAATACCAAACCAACAATCAGCAAGGTCTGTGATTTGGCCAACAGGGTCGTATTGAGCAAGTAGTAATAAGAGGAAATATAAAACAGCAATGAGATGATACCCAGTCCCATCAATACTCGATTGCTGACAGCAAAGCCCAGTAACAGTATTAACATGCCAACGGTAATACCGCGTGCCTCCATGGAGACAATGGTTAATAGAACTGTGCCTGATAAAGCCACAATGGTGATGGGGTCTGATAATGCATGTCCGAGGCGTTTAAGGATAGTCCAGACTACATATAGTGTGACGGCACCAGTGAGTACTTCACCCATCCAGGGTTGCACCCAAAGCATCAGGTCGGCTTCAGCAGCACGCCAGCCGAGCGTGCTTAAACCGAACAGTGCGCTACCCTTGATTTGAATTAGTCCCAGCACAAGTCCATAGCCGATCGCTTTTTGCTTACGCATGTGTTCAGGGTAGTTGAATTCATGTAGCCACAGCCATGCCGCAGTAAACATGACAATACTGCCCGCGATATACGGAACACCTGATGCGGCAAGTCCTGCGGAAAAACAAAAGGCTGATACGAAGGACGAAATCACGCGGTGAACAAAATTAGGCATCACAGCAGCAAGTCCAAGCTGCAATATAGCTGTCACTAACCAACTCGTCGTGCTATTGGTGCTATCAAAAATAACCCAGATGAGTAATGCCTGACCGGCAAGACTGACTGCCAGGGCAATATGTTCAACAAAGTCATTTTTCGGGACACGTAAAAGCGCAAACGCTGCGCAGATCATAATGCTGCCGACGATAAGAGATGTAGCGGCATTGCGAAAGACAAAGTCAAAACCGGCGCCTAAAAATCCAAGCAGAAACAGGGCGGCAAGCCAGCCGGAAATCGCCAGCAGTAATTTAATATACCAGGGCGAGTCTTGCTGGTTGGACTCAGGTGCAGAGCCCTGTACCAGCCCGGCCTGTTGTAATGTGCTCCACACGTTTCCGGTTTGTGTGCTCATGACTGCCACTCCCGGTGAATGTTGCGCAGCCAGACCGCAGCACCTGCACCCATGCCAATGATCATGAAGGCAATTAACAACAAGCCACCTGCCTCAAGACCATCGAGGAGATGCCTGGCCATGAAGGTGATGGCAACGACGATGCCTGATAGGGCTATACCTGCCAGCATGAAAAGGTCATGCCTGATGTTTCTGTATACGTAGTACATACCACCCAGCCACGCAAGCCAGACTATTCCGGCAATCGAATCTGTATCTCGGTAATCAATAATGGAGAATATCGTCAGCCAGCTGATAGATACACCGCTCCCGATGGCCAGCAGACGCACGGCCCAACGTTCTGCCAACCATTGCCACTTGTGGCTCAGTAATTCCCAGATGGTTAGGGCAACAGTGTTAAAGGCAAACAGTGCCCAAAGCATGCCGGCATCGGATCCAAAAATGAATCCGAAGGCACTAGCGAATGTCGTGTAATACAACACAATGGAAAGATTGATCAGTGCAATCCATAGTATCCAGATGGCCGGAAATAGTCCAATAACGGTCCATGGCAGCATCAGTAGTGCCCAGTTAAAAAACAGCTGCCAGGGATCAGCGCCGGTCTGGTAGGTTTGACCGTACAGGGCCAGTAACACGCCAAGAAATATGGCGGCCATCAGTAAAGCGACTTTGGCTGCCATATTGTGTTGATCCAGCTTCCAGTATGCCAGAACGGCAAGCACAATTAGCGCCTCAACCATACCGAATTTGGCGAAACGGCCAAGCTCATCCCAGTTGTAGGCTATAAAGAACATGGCCGAGAAGGCCAGTGCTAGTCCACCGAGCCACAACAATAGATGATCGATAAACTTCAGCCAGGTCTTGCCGTCAGGTGATATTCCGGTTGTATTCAGTGCCCGTTCAATATTTTCACGCGGAATATACTCCTGTTCGATAAGTCGAATAAGCTGGTTACGGGTTGAGTCCATAGTGGTTATATTCTGGCTGTATTCTCTACTCTTTTCAGGTACATTTGATTATATAAAATTTGGGTCAGAGCATAGTTTTCACTAATATTAGCAACAATTGTTCTCTGACCCCATTTTTTTAAGCCAATGAATAGCAAGATTTGGTATCACCGGTGCGACAGGTTTCTTGATTAATGCTGTATAGCGAAAAATAGAAGATTGTTGTTTATCCACTCTCAAGATATGCGTCAGGTCCTTGATAATATGTGCTTCAACTGTACCTTCTGTAAGTTTAGCTATATGACCAACATCATCTGGATCACATTGTATATCTTTCTCTCCGCCAATCAGTAATGTAGGGCGTGTTACTTGTTTGAATATTCCGTGTGGATCGATTTTTAATAGCTCTCGAAGCCAGTTAGCAGGAATTTTTCTGAACCAGTATCTGATAGTTGGAGCGGATGACGACTTTAGCTTTTTTATCAGTTTTTTTTGGGATGCAACCTGATTGCCCATCAGTTTTGAAATCAATCTATAAATTACCCCTTTGATTCCTTTCAAGTTATTTATTGCTTGCTGGATGTGTTTGGCTTGATTATAGAGGATTGTCTCCATGTCCTGAACAAAAGGACAAAGCAGAATAATACCTGCGATTGATGGTTGTCTAACACTCATCTGTGCAGCGATTATTGTGCCCTCACTATGCCCTAAAATAAAAATTTCGTTTTTCTTGCAATTTACTAATTGTTCCAGTGTGCCCAGACACTTAATTGCATCTTCAACCAGATCCATATGTGTAGCCGTATAATAATCCCCAGAGCTTTTTCCACATCCTCGCTTATCATAGCGCAGGCTCGCTATTCCTTCCCTGGCGAGATGATGTGCGAGTGTGTTGAATATGTTTAGCTTTTGTCCAGATATGTTCTCATTGCGATCGAGAGGACCGCTTCCATGGATCATTAAAACAAAGGGATAGCATCCTTTGTCATCAGGCAAACAAATTGTAGCTGACAACCTGTTTCGGCCTGTATCAATCTCAATTTCTTTCTCTATCACGACGATATCATTTGGGAATAGCTAACAGTTTGGTTGCCAAGGTCGTATTTTACGTAAATGTCTTGTTATGTGAAATAGGTGTTAGTTTACAAGTTGCATATCTAATCAGACTTAAAGCCGATAGTTTTATGCGTTCCATCACAAAAAGGTTTGTTTTTCGAAGCGCCGCGGCTACTGCTAGCTTTAATCGTGACATTTCCGTGCCTTTAATATTTAGGGTAATTGCCTAAAAAATCGAGCTGACTCTATTTTACGTGTGCCAGAGTTTGTGGAGAGTTAGTGGCCATTCCCTAATGGTAGTTTAACCCAAAAAGTCGTTCCAGTATTTTCATTATTGTGGGCGCCAATTTCTCCTTCGAGTTGGCTGACTAATTCTTTACATAGCACCAGTCCAACGCCCGTACTGGTTTCATTACCAGTTGGCTTGTTACTCAGCTTTGCACGCTTGTTAAAGAGCTCTTTCATATCTTCATTGGTGAGTCCTGGTCCCTGGTCTTTTACTGATACGACTATATTGGAATTGTTCAATCTGGTCGATATTGTTGTACTGGAGCCAGCAGGGCTAAACTTAATGGCGTTTCCGATCAGGTTATCAATTACTTGCTTAAACCTAAATGAATCTATATGGATTCCTGGCAGATCGTCTTTAATTATACAGGTAAGCTTATGTTGCTTCTGCCGTGCATAATATTGATTGGATTTTATAGATTCTTGAATCAACGTGTTGATATTTATTCGCGCTTTATACGACTCTTGCAGAATATCATTATTACCCTTTTCAAGAAAGCCAGTGATGACTGACTCCATATAGTTACATGTTTCCATAATAAATTTTATATCATTGTCAAAACCTTTATTATTAACGATATTTGAGTAGTCTTGTTTGAAAACTTCTGCAATATCATTAATAAACATTAAGGGTTTCTTAAGGTCATGGCTTGCAAAGGATAAGAAGTCATCTTTTAGTTTGGCAAACTTCGTCAAAGTCAGCTGTGTCTTGATACGAGCTGCAGCAACATCTATATTGATGGGTTTTACTAGATAGTCATTCGCGCCAAGATTCATGGCTGAGATCAGGCTCTTGTCCTGGTTATTAGCTGTAATCATGATAATGGGTAGCGTTAATAAACTATAATGTTGTCTGATTTTCTTAAGAACCTCTATGCCGTTCATATTGGGCATTTCAATATCGAGTAAAACAACATCATAGGTATATTGTGCCAGCATCTTCAAACCGCTTGCCCCGTCGTCAGCTTCATCCACTTCGAAACCAAAATCCGCCATTTCTAAAGCAATGTAGTTGCGGTTTAGTGCATGATCGTCAATATAGAGTAAGCGAGCCATACTGCCCCTGAATTTTGTTGTAGCTGAATATACCTGGCCTTCTTCTAGTATCGATCTTATTGGTTGATGTCTTTAATACATTTTTGTAAATATTTGTGACAAACCAAACTAAATGTCCTGAAAATGGGCTCGGAGAGCAAAATTACTTATTTTTTTAAGAGGGCAATTTGGCTGTATAGACGCGGTAATCGAGTATACAGGGATGCATTCACAGCATGACTTGGGAAGGTTTACTGGTAGCCGTTTTCACACAGCTCTACAAGTTGAGTCCAGGTGTATTAGGGTGATTTCTAAACAATAGAGCAGGCATCACCAATCTTGACTCCCAACACATCAACCGAGCGTCCGCTATTCACTGCGATCTCGACCAGATCATTTGAATTGACATACCAGAATGCCTCTCCCGGCTGCATATCGGAGAAGGTGTTGGCGTTAGTCAGTTCGTGACCGTTAACGGACAGGACTACGGAGTCGGGTAGTGTTCCAGCGCGGATACCGATCATGGCATTGCCGTAGTGGTCGATGTACACGATCTCGAACAGGTCGTCCGGGTAGCCGGGTTGATAGGTCGGTGCCTTGATTCTTTGTGCTGCCGGCATTTGCCCTTTAACAAGCATCGCGGCGACCGGCGCAAACAGGTCACGGCCATGAAAGCTGTTGGAAAGCTGCTGCGGTCGCCAGTTAATTCGCCAGCATTTGGAATCACTGGCGCGGCGGTTAATGATCTCGAACAGGCCGTTGTCCGGCCCGACAAACCAGTGCTGGTCGGCATGGACTATCAGTGCATCGCGTTCACCACCGACACCCGGGTCGACCACACACAGAAACACGGTGCCTGGCTCGAAGCCCTTGCAGTAGGCCGGTAACAGATAGGCTGCTGCCTTTGGATTGTGCACGGGCAGGTCGCTGAACAGGTCGATCACCGGTACATCGGGTACCTGTTGTTGTAATACTGCCTTGACCTGGCCGGTGTACGGTCCTTCGAGGCCAAAATCGGTACACAGTACGATCATAGTGGTGCTCAGGCCAGTTGTTTAATCAGCATCGGTTTCAGGTACTGGCCGGTAAACGAATCCGGGTTGTCGGCGACTTCCTCCGGTGTACCGGTGGCGATAATGCGCCCCCCCTTGATGCCGCCCTCGGGGCCGAGATCGATAATCCAGTCGGCGGTCTTGATTACATCGAGGTTATGCTCGATTACGACGATGGTGTTACCGTGGTCGCGCAGGCGATTGAGTACGTCGAGCAGGTGTTCGATGTCCTGAAAATGCAGGCCGGTGGTAGGTTCATCCAATATATATAGTGTTTTTCCGGTATCGCGTTTGGACAGCTCACGTGACAGTTTCACGCGTTGCGCCTCACCACCGGACAGCGTAGTCGCGTTCTGGCCGAGCTTGATATAGCTCAGGCCGACATCGAGCAGGGTCTTAAGTCGGCGTTTGACCGCCGGGATCGCATTGAAGAATTCATAGGCCTCCTCGATGGTCATCTCCAGCACCTCGTGGATGTTCTTGCCCTTGTAGCGTATGTCCAGAGTCTCGCGATTGTAGCGCTTGGATTTACACACATCGCAGGCGACATAGATGTCCGGCAGGAAATGCATTTCGACCTTGATCACACCATCGCCCTGGCAGGCCTCGCAACGACCGCCCTTGACGTTGAAACTGAAACGGCCGGGTTTGTAACCGCGTGAGCGCGCTTCCTGGGTACCGGCAAAGATTTCACGGATCGGGGTGAACAGGCCGGTATAGGTGGCCGGATTGGAACGCGGTGTGCGGCCGATCGGGCTCTGGTCGATATCGACCACCTTGTCGATCTGGTCGAGGCCCTTGATCGACTTGCACGGTGCAACCTCGGTGCTGGCGCGATTGAGTTCACGTGCGACATAGCGATACAGGGTATCGTTGATCAGCGTGGATTTGCCGGAACCGGATACGCCGGTGATACAGGTCAGCAGACCAATTGGAATCTCGGCGGTGACCTGTTGCAGGTTGTTACCGGTGGCTTTGTTGATCTTCAGGATCGTTTTCTGATTGTACGGTGTGCGTGTGTCCGGCACATGGATCTTTCTGCGCCCGGACAGGTATTGCCCGGTTAGTGAGTCCGGGTGTTCGAGTATATCTTGCGGGGTGCCCTGGGCGACGATCTGGCCACCATGCACACCGGCTCCCGGACCGATATCGAGCACGTGGTCGGCCTGGCGGATCGCGTCTTCGTCATGCTCGACCACGATCACGGTATTGCCGAGGTCGCGCAGATAGGTCAGCGTTTTGAGCAGGCGTTCATTGTCACGCTGGTGCAGGCCGATTGACGGTTCGTCGAGTACATACATCACCCCGACCAGGCCGGCACCAATCTGGCTAGCCAGGCGTATACGCTGCGCCTCACCGCCGGACAGGGTGTCAGCGCTACGTTCCAGTGACAGGTAGTCCAGACCGACGTCGACCAGGAACTGCAGGCGCAGGCGAATCTCCTTGACCACCTTCTCGGCAATCTCGCCGCGTTTGCCGGGCAGCTTGAGTGCCTTGAACAACTCCAGTGACTGGCCGACCGGCAAAGCGGTGATCTCCGGCAGGGTGTACTTGTCGATGTACACA
Source organism: uncultured Gammaproteobacteria bacterium (assembly GCA_947258795.1). Classification (GTDB taxonomy): domain Bacteria; phylum Pseudomonadota; class Gammaproteobacteria; order DRJJ01; family DRJJ01; genus DRJJ01. The sequence continues at coordinate 23,372 of CAMYJU010000012.1, forward strand.
TGCCGCGCAGCCCGGTTCAGGCGGCTGCCACCACAGTCCTCACAGGCCTGGGTGCTGAGATACTTGGCCAGTTCCTCGCGCACCGCGTTGGAGTCGGTTTCGCGGTAGCGGCGCTGCATGTTGGTGATTACGCCTTCGAACGGGTGCTGGCGCCGGGTGATGCCGCCGCGCTCGTTGAAGTACTCGAAGTCGATGATTTCGTCGCCACTGCCGTACAGGATGACCTGCTGGTGTTCTTCATCCAGCTCGTTGTAGGGCGTGTCGGTATCGAAGCCGTAATGGTCAGCCAGCGAGCTGATCATGTTGAAGTAATAGGTGTTACGGCGGTCCCAGCCACGTACCGCGCCACCGGCCAGGCTCAGGTCGGCATGAGTGACCACCTGCTGCGGATCGAAAAACTGGCGGATGCCAAGGCCGTCGCAGCTCGGGCAGGCACCGATCGGGTTGTTGAATGAGAACAGCCGTGGTTCCAGCTCTGACAGGCTATAGCCACAATGCGGACAGGCGAACTTGGCCGAGAACACCAGTTCTTCCTTATTCGCATCATCCATCCACACGATGCTGGCCAGCCCGTCGGACAGGCGCAGCGCGGTCTCGAACGACTCGGCCAGGCGCAGGGCCAGGTCATCACGTACCTTGAAGCGGTCGACCACCGCCTCGATGGTGTGTTTCTGGCGAAGGTCCATTGCCGGCACCTGGTCCAGCTCGTAGATCTGGCTGTCGATACGGGCGCGCACGAAGCCCTGGCTGCGCAGCTCGTCGATCACATGGATGTGTTCGCCCTTGCGTGACTGCACCAGCGGTGACAGCAGCATCAGCTTGCTGCCTTCCGGTAGTGCCATTACATGGTCGACCATCTGGCTGACAGTCTGTGCCTCCAGGCCGATATCGTGGTCCGGGCAGCGCGGGATACCGGCGCGCGCGAACAGCAGGCGCAGGTAGTCGTAGATCTCGGTGATCGTGCCGACGGTCGAGCGCGGGTTGTGACTGGTCGATTTCTGTTCAATCGAGATCGCCGGCGACAGGCCCTCGATATGGTCGACATCCGGCTTTTCCATGACCGACAGGAACTGGCGGGCATAGGCCGACAGCGACTCGACATAGCGACGCTGGCCTTCCGCGTAGATGGTATCGAAGGCCAGCGAGGACTTGCCTGAACCGGACAGCCCGGTGATGACGATCAGCTTGTCGCGTGGCAGCTTGATATCGATGTTCTGCAAATTGTGTGTACGTGCGCCACGTATATCTATGGTGTCCATCTTGTTTCCTGCAACAGGGTCAACCTGTTAATATACGCTGTCTACGCCTTTTTTGGCAATCAGCCATGGATCAGTATTGAAGCCTACAAAAACAACGACACAACAGGCCCCATCGCGCGTGATGACCGCTACCGAAAAACGCGCCACCACAGCATTGGCGGCGATCTACAGCCTGCGCATGCTGGGCCTGTTCCTGATCTTCCCGTTGTTTGCGCTGTACCAGGACCGTATAGAAGGTGCCACGCCGGTGCTGATCGGGCTGGCGCTGGGCATCTATGGCCTCGGCCAGGGTATTTTGCAGATCCCATTCGGGCTGTTGTCCGATCGTTTCGGTCGCAAGCCGGTAATCCTGGCCGGACTGGCCATATTCGCACTGGGCAGCGTGATCGCGGCCATGGCCACGGATATCTACGGGGTGATTATCGGCCGCGCCTTGCAGGGCTGCGGGGCGATCGCCGCCGCGGTGATGGCGCTGACCGCCGATCTGACCCGCGAGGAGCAACGTACCAAGGCCATGGCCATGATCGGCATGAGTATCGGTGCGTCGTTTATGCTGGCGCTGGTATTGAGCCCGATTCTGGACAGCTGGCTGGGCCTGAGTGGCATCTTCTGGCTGACCGCGATCCTGGCCGCCTGCGGTATGCTGGTGGTGGTCTGGGTGGTGCCGACCCCGGTGCGCAGCCAGACGCATGGTGACGCCGAGCCGGTACCGGCACAGTTCCGCCGCATTCTGGCCAACACCCAGCTGTTGCGCCTGAATGGCGGTATCCACCTGTTGCACCTGATTATTACCGCGACCTTCCTGGCCCTGCCACTGGTGTTGCAGGACACCCATGGTATGGCCAGCGCAAGCCACTGGTGGGTCTATCTGCTGGTGCTGGCCTGCTCCATCCTGCTGATGGTGCCGTTTATTATTATCGCGGAACGCAAGCAACGCATGAAGGCCGTGTTTATCGGCGCGATCGCGACTATCGCGCTGACCCAGGCCGGTATGTGGCTGTGGCGTGACTCTTTCTGGCTGTTCATGTTGCTGTTAACGCTGTTCTTTGCTGCGTTTAACCTGCTCGAGGCCAGCCTGCCGTCGCTGGTGTCGAAAACCGCGCCGCCGGAGGCCAAGGGCACGGCGATGGGTTTTTATTCCAGCAGCCAGTTTCTGGGTGCGTTTATCGGCGGCAGCCTGGGTGGCTGGATCCTGAAGGACTACGGCTATTTTGCGCTGTTTCAGGGCGCGGCGGTGATGGCGCTACTGTGGCTGCTGTTTGCGGCCAGCATGCAGGCGCCGCGCCATTTGACCAGCCGGCTGCTCAATGTCGGCCGGCCCAGTGCGGACGAGGCCGGCCAGATCGCGACGGAGTTGATGAAAATTCAAGGGGTTGCCGAGGCGGTGGTGATCGCGGAAGAGGGTGTGGCCTATCTGCGCGTCAATCGCAAACAACTCGATGAACGGGCCTTGTTGGCATACGCGGCAGACAGTGATACCTTGTGACGCTGGTTACAGCGGATCCATATTAGGGCTGCCTGATTAACGAAAGTAAAATACATAATAGACGAGGAAAGCAACATGGCACGTGGTGTAAATAAAGTCATTCTGGTAGGCAATCTGGGCAAAGACCCCGAGATCCGTTACATGCCCAGCGGTGGTGCAGCGGCGAATATCACCATCGCAACATCCGAGCAGTGGAAAGACAAACAGACCGGTGAGCAGAAAGAGCGTACCGAATGGCACCGGGTGGTGTTCTTCGGCCGCCTGGCCGAGATTGTCGGTGAGTATCTGAAGAAGGGTTCGCAGATTTATGTCGAGGGTAGCCTGCGTACCAATAAATGGCAGGACAAGAGCGGTAACGACCGTTACACCACCGAGATCATCGCCAACGAAATGCAGATGCTCGGCAGCCGCAGCGGTGGCAGTGCCAGCTATCAGCCCGATAACTCTGCCCAGCCTGCGGCGGCGCCTGCCGCGGCTGCACCGGATAGCTTCGATGATGATATCCCGTTCTAAAAAGTACCTAAGACTATAAATGTTAATTATTTAACATAAGCCCCTATTACTAGGGGCTTTTTATTTGTGTATTGAAAACTAATTTAAATTCAGTTTAAGAACATCAGTGAGCCGGGGGGAGGTGGGCGTATGTTATCACTGTCCATAGGGCGCCCTGACTAATAGATGCGGGCTTCATTACGAATTGATTGCTGCTCTTCAGCGCAAGGTAACGTTTTCGTATAGACAATAGTGACTACATGTAGCCATCGTGTAGATTTTTCCTCACATACCTGGTAACCCTCATTTTCCAGGTGGTTGGCTGCTGAAAAATGGATAATTTGCGGTATTATAAATGTGAGCGCCAACGCGCCTATCAGTAGGTAAGCATATAGTTTATCATTTGAGTTAGATATTTCTTTTTTGAATATCCTGGTATGAATCAGTCCTGTTGCAAATATAATAAATATTAAACCAACGCCAAATAAGTAATAAGCGCCTTTATCAATGGCAATCAATTCGTTTAGACTCGATATTTCAGTTGTTAATGTTATCAGTACATTAACGACATAATATAGCGTCACGATCCCTATGGTGGAAAAAATGACGGTAATACCTGAAATATACCAAATAGAAGGTTTTGGCACAGCTGTTATGTCCATTACATTTGAGGTGAGACTGATCGTCTAAGTAGTCTACTGATAGTGTTCATCAGAGCTTGCTGGGCAACATCAATTGCATAATCAATTACACTCTCTGCAGTATCACTTGCTATTTCCTTTTCTATGACATCAAATGGGAAAGACAGTATGTCTAGTAGATGCGCGTATCACTACGAATTGGCTGCCTCTCTTCATCTGTGCAAGGTAGCTTTTTTGTATAGACAATGGTAACAGCATGCAACCATTGAGTAGATTTTTCCACACATACCTGATAATTTTTGTTTTCCAGGTTGTTTTCTACTGAAATATGGATAATTTGTGGCAGTGTGAATGTGAGTATTAAGCTTAGAGCCATTATGGCAACAAATATTTTTTGAAACTTGTCGCTTACCTTAAGTTTTTTTACAATAAAAAATCCAAGTACTAATAGTACGAAAAACAGGCCACCTCCGAACAGATAATAAGCACCTTTATCAAAAATTATTTGCTCTCTGCTATGAAAAATCTGCGATAGCAAATCAATAAAAGAGCTAATTGATATGAATATAGACACAAGTCCTATAGAAGCAAAAACGATCAGTATGCTATATATCTTAAGTGTAGATGGTTGGGTTTCTACTTGGATGTTCATCTGATGCTTGGACTAACCATTTTTCGGAATATATCATTTAATGATTTTAATAAAATTTTCTTGGTATTCTCTAAAGTATAATTAACAATTGACTCTGCTGCATCGTTTGCCAGATCTTTGCCTTTGTTAACAATGGCCTGTTTCTTCTCATTTATTATTCCCTGTATTCCTTTTTCTTCAATTTCATCCAGTACGGCAATAACATTCTCAGTTATACGAAATTCTTCGTCTGCATAGGATAAGGCATATGATGTAATCAGGCCTACAACGATAACGGCGGCTAGAGGGCCAATTGCAACTATGCCGCCAACTATCGCACCTGTAGCAGTTCCGCTCGATAATGCGACACCAAGTGCTGCCACTGATGATCCGGCAAGCACTGAAGCACCTGTAGCCAAACCGACTTTTACGACATCTGTTGCTAGAGTGCCGACCAACTGGTTTAATGTGGAATTATCTTTCAGAAAGTAATCTATTACTCTGTAAGTGGACAAAAGAATAATAGTGAGTACGCCGCCGACCTTAGCTGCATTTACAGCACCATATTTCCCTAACCCCATTTTTATAACCTTGGCGTTTTGTATGCCATATTTTGTACCTGTAAGTATTTTACGCAAACCAGGGTAACCTTTTAATATGATATGTGTATTTCCACCGTATCGTTTAAGATAAGCTTTTGTGCCTCCGTAGCCTAAATCACCTATCAGTTTTGCCAGTAACACGGTATCCTTACCAGCAGCGGTGTAATTGGCTGAAAACTCGACCTTATTCTTTAGCTTTACCCATTGGTCCTTAACGTATTTGCCAGAGGCGTTACACTTAAATACATTATCTATTTCTTCCAGAGAAAGAATATAAACTTCATGTTTATTGCGCTTGATGGTTCGTCGCATCTCCTGTTTTTCAGCTACCGTTCTCATGTCATGCTCCATTGTGTTTATTAGTACTGAAAATTTGTTGGTGAGATGGCCATTGATCAGTATGGTTTAAGTGATAATGCGACGCCTCAAAAAAGAGGAATCGATATCCTGCGGTCAGCATAGTGTGTTGCCAGGTGGGTTCGGGCAAAGAGATTTAGATTAGTTTCTGGCATGGTCACTTCTTCCGTAAAGTATAGATTTTGCCTTTTAAGCCAGAATAATGACTTTTTTCCGTGATTTAATCAATAGACGACAGTTGGTTGTGTGATTGACAACCTGTATGGTCGCGCAGGTTTAGCCCTAGATGCCCACGTCATCTCAGCTTGGGTAGTAAGGGTATTCATATCCGGCGCTATGCCGATCGGGCCTTCTCTCGAATGGATTGAAGGGATGGCCTGATAGTCAGTACACCCACTGGGATATCAAGCCATTGAAATTATTGAGAATATCATATTTCTTGGTGGTCGATCCCGGTTCGACACAAACAGCCAGAAATGGAAATTTTTCTGAAAAAGTAGTATCTTACGCGGTCCGTTTTACCGAATAATGTGGCTGTGATGCAGAAGCTGTATATCAAAACCTTTGGTTGTCAGATGAATGAGTATGATTCGTCCAAGATGGCGGATGTGCTGAATGTGGTACACGGTATGGAGGTGACCGATACGCCCGAGCAGGCGGACGTGCTGCTGCTCAATACCTGCTCGATTCGCGAGAAGGCCCAGGAGAAGGTGTTTTCCCAGCTTGGCGTGTGGAAGGCGATCAAGGAACAACGTCCGGGCGTGATCATCGGTGTGGGCGGCTGTGTGGCCAGTCAAGAGGGCGAGGCCCTGCGCGAACGTGCACCGTTTGTCGATATGGTATTCGGTCCGCAGACCCTGCATCGTCTGCCGGAAATGGTCGAAACGGTGCGGCGCGAACGGGCCGCGGTGATCGATATCAGTTTCCCGGAAATTGAAAAATTCGACTGCCTGCCGCCGCCGCGCGCGGAGGGTCCCAGTGCCTTCGTATCGATCATGGAAGGCTGCAGCAAGTACTGTACGTTCTGTGTCGTACCCTATACCCGCGGCGAGGAAGTCAGCCGTCCGTTTGACGATATCCTCGCCGAGGTCGCACAACTGGCCGAGCAGGGCGTGCGCGAGATCAACCTGCTCGGGCAGAACGTCAACGCCTACCGCGGTGTGACCGATGACGTTGAACAGGCCGATCTGGCCTTGCTGATTCATTACCTGGCCGCGATCAACGGTATCGACCGGCTACGTTATACCACTTCACATCCGGTCGAGATGACCGACAGCCTGATCCAGGCATACGCCGAGGTGCCGGAGCTGGTCAGTCACCTGCACCTGCCGGTACAGAGTGGTTCCAACCGCATCCTTGCGTTGATGAAACGCGGCCACCAGGCCAGTCAATACGAACAGACCATTGCGCACCTGCGCGAATTGCGTCCGGACATGTCCATGTCATCCGATTTTATCATCGGCTTTCCCGGTGAAAGCGATGTGGATTTCGAGCAAACCATGGAGTTGATCGAACGCGTCGGTTTTGATCATTCGTTCAGTTTTATTTACAGCGCCCGTCCCGGGACCCCGGCGGCCAGTTTGCCGGATGACGTCCCGCTGGCGGTGAAGAAAGAACGTTTGGCTATATTGCAGTCACGCATCCAGGCGATGGCCGATGCAATCAGCCAGTCCATGGTAGGCACTACCCAGCGGGTGCTGATCGAACGCGCCGCACGCAAGGGCGAAGGCGAAGTGGCTGGACGTTGCGAGAATAACCGTGTCGTCAACCTGCCTGGTTCTACCGAACTGATCGGCCGGTTTGTCGATGTGCAGATCACCGATGCCTACCCAAATTCCCTCAGGGGGGTGTTGCTCGATGAGCAACGCAAGGCTTCAAGTTACTGAATTAAAAATGGAAAGAATCCTGCTATCGGTGCACGATCGGGGGCCTGCTTGCAGGCCTGACGGCTCTCGGCCATACTCGTACTGTGGTCTGCGATGATGATTCCCCTGTTCGAAATCCTGGTCTTCTGATCTGAGGTTGTTAACCTAGCTTGAACGCGCTCTCAAATACCTACGAGCTTACCCTCGAACCTAACGATAACCTGCGTCTGGCCAATCTGTGTGGTCAGTTTGACGAACATTTACGTCAACTGGAACGCCGTCTGGGCGTGGAAATCAATAATCGCGGTAACCAGTTCCAGGTAATCGGCGAAAAGCAGTCCGCGCGCGCTGCCGGGCATCTGCTGGAAGAACTGTTCGATGTGACTGAAGAGGAGCAGTTGTCACCGGAACGCGTGCACCTGTACCTGCAGGAATCGGGCGTCGACCGACTGGTACAGCAGCAGGCCAGCGACCAGGATCCGGTGGTCGAGTTGCATCGGCACAAGATACGCGGACGCGGTGCCAACCAGGCGCAGTATCTGAGCCATATCCTGAATGGTGATCTGACCTTCGGTATCGGACCGGCCGGTACCGGCAAGACTTACCTGGCCGTGGCCTGTGCGGTCGCCGCGCTGGAACAGGACCAGGTGCGACGCATGATCCTGGTGCGGCCGGCGGTGGAAGCGGGCGAGCGCCTCGGCTTTTTGCCCGGTGACCTGGCACAGAAGATTGACCCGTATTTGCGGCCACTGTTTGACGCGCTGTATGAAATGCTCGGCTTTGACCGGGTCAGCAAGCTGATTGAACAGAACGTGATCGAGGTCGCGCCACTGGCCTATATGCGTGGCCGTACCCTGAATGAATCCTTCATTATTCTGGATGAGGCGCAGAACACCACCCGTGAACAAATGAAGATGTTCCTTACCCGCATCGGTTTCGGTTCGACCGCGGTGATCACTGGTGATATTACCCAGGTCGACCTGCCGGCCAACCAGCAGTCCGGGCTGCGCCATGCGATCGAGGTGCTGCAAAAGCTGGACGACATCCACTTTACGTTTTTTACCTCCCGGGATGTGGTGCGTCACCCGCTGGTGCAACGCATTGTCAATGCTTATGACCTGCATGACCAGCAGAAGGAGAAAGGCCGATGAGCGTATCGATGGATTGTCAGCTGGTCTCGGCGAACCCGGATACTCCGCAGCCTGAGCAGATGCAACGCTGGCTGGATGCGGCACTGAAGGATCTGCGGCCGGACGCGGAAGTGGTGGTGCGCATCGTCGATGAAGCGGAAAGCCGGGAACTGAACCGGCAATATCGACATATAAACAGACCGACCAATGTGCTGTCTTTTCCATTTGAAATACCGGCCGGTATGCCGGCCGATGCGGAGCTGGATTTGTTGGGCGACCTGGTGGTGTGTGCACCGGTAGTGGCCACTGAGGCAGTGCAGCAGGGCAAGCCAGTCGACGCGCACTGGGCGCATATGCTGGTTCATGGCGCCCTGCATCTGTGCGGCTATGATCATCAGAATGAACAGCAGGCCAGCGAGATGGAAGCCCTGGAAACCGATATCCTGACTGGCCTGGGCTATGCGGCACCCTATGAAACCGACTCGCTGGCGTCGGCCTGACACCAGTCACAGAATCGAACTGACCGAACAGATGCTCGCAGGCAACACGGAGACACAAAACCCCATATGAATGAAGACGCACATAGTACCAACGGTTCCGGGTCCCGAACCTGGCTGGACCGGCTGAGCCAGGTTCTGCAGGGCGACCCCCGGGACCGCGAAGAACTGCTTACCTTATTACGTGATGCACAGCAGCGTGGCCTGTTCGGGGTCGATGCGCTGACCATGATCGAGGGTGTGCTGCAGGTGTCGGAAATGCAGGTGCGTGATATTATGGTACCGCGTTCGCGCATGGTGGTGCTGGAGCGCGACGCCCAGCCCGATGAAATGATCCCGTCTATCGTTGCCTCCGGTCATTCACGTTTTCCGGTGATTGGCGACAGTCGTGATGAAGTAGTCGGTATTCTGCTGGCCAAGGACCTGTTACGTGCCTATGCCGAAGACAGTACCGAGCACTTCCGGGTCAAGGAATGCCTGCGCCCGCCGGTGTTTGTACCAGAGAGCAAGCGCCTGAACGTGTTGCTGAAGGAATTTCGTTCCAGTCGGAATCACCTGGCCGTGGTGGTCAATGAATATGGCGGGGTGGCCGGCATGGTCACCATCGAGGACGTACTTGAGCAGATCGTCGGTGAGATCGAGGACGAGCATGATATTGACGAGGGCAGTTACATCCTCGAACACGACGGCCAGTATACGGTCAAGGCCATAACACCGGTCGAAGAAATCAATGAAGTGCTGATGACCAGCTTTGACGAAGAGGAATTCGACACCATTGGTGGTGTGGTCATGAACGCATTCGGGCACATGCCCAAGCGTGATGAATCCATTGTCGTGGACGGGTTGATATTCACCGTGCTGCGTTCGGATAATCGCCGTATCTATCTGTTGCGTATCAGCCGCAAACAGGAACAGGAAGAATCATTATCAGGGTGATGGGTGAATCGGTTTATCAGGCGGCTGTACCATAATATAAGCATCAGAAAAACGGGGTTGCTGTGCCTGCTGGCCGGGCTGCTGTTGCCGTTTGCGTTTGCGCCGGCCGGTCTGGGTCTGCTGGCCATGCTGTTGCTGGCATGGCTGTTCTATGCCTGGTTTGATGCCGGTCCACGCGAGGCCTTCCGTTACGGTTTCCTGTTTGGCCTGGGCCAGTTTACTGCCGGGGTTTACTGGATTTATCACAGTCTGCACGTGTTCGGTCATATCCCGTCGCCGTTGTCCATGCTGCTGGTGGTGGTGCTGGCGGCCGGGCTGGCACTCTACCCGGCGATCACCGGCTACCTCGCCAACCGCTTCAGTGTAGCGGCATCACCGTTGCGCCTGCTGCTGATCTATCCGGCCATCTGGTTGCTGTTTGAATGGCTGCGCGGCATATTGTTAACCGGGTTCCCGTGGCTGAACCTCGGGGCCACACAGACCGATACCTGGCTGGCCGGCTGGCTGCCGCTTGCCGGCGAGTACGGGGTAAGCCTGCTGGTCGGTCTCAGCGCGGCGGCGCTGGTCTGGCTGTTGCTGTGTTACTCACGAGAGCATATCCGCTCTGTGTCCGGGCTGGCCATCGCGGTCGTGTTGTTGCTGTCAGTCTGGTTATCCGGCCTCGGCCTGCAACAGCAGGACTGGACCGAACCCCGTGGCTCGCTGTCGGTCACCCTGGTGCAGGGCAACACCCCGCAGGAGATCAAATGGAGCCCGTCGGCCCGTGACGGCATATTGGATACCTACCTGGGACTAAGCAAGGATGCCTGGAAACGGGATCTGATTATCTGGCCGGAGACCGCGATACCGGCCTACCCGGAGGATGTGCACGCATTTGTGCAGGACCTGGATACACGCGCCAAGCAGAGTGGTACCGATGTACTGACCGGTATCCCGATCTATAACCAGGGGCGTTATTACAATGCCATTGTTTCACTGGGTAGCAAGATCGCGTTTTACTACAAGCGTCACCTGGTGCCGTTCGGTGAATACATCCCGTTACGCTCGGCGTTCGGCAGTATGCTGGACCTGTTGCAGGTGCCGATGTCGGATTTTTCCACTGGTAAGCTGGATCAGCCGCCATTAACCGTCGCGGGCTATCCGGTTGGCCTGGGTATTTGCTACGAGATCGCGTTTTCATCCGTGGTCAGGGCGCAGTTGCCGCAGGCCGGCTTGCTGGTCAATCTCAGTAACAATGCCTGGTTCGGTGATTCGATTGCGCCACACCAGATCCTGCAGTTGGCCCGGGTGCGGGCGATGGAAGCCGGGCGTGCGGTACTGAGCAGTACCAATAATGGTATTACCGCGGCCGTTGATCACAAAGGGCGGGTCATTGCTCAGGCGCCGCAATTTGTCGAGACCGTGCTGGATGCAGAGATCGAGGTGCAAGGTGGTGCGACGCCATTTGTGCTCTGGGGAGAATGGCCGGCGCTCGGGTTGGCGCTGCTGATGCTGCTGGCCGGGGTGATATTGCCCCGGTTAACCCGGGTTTAGTCTTCACTGTTGCAACAGAAATATTATTGCAATAAAGAGTAATCCCTTAGTTTTATGGAAACCATACAGGTTATAGGTATCAAGGATATGGTATTTTGGTACAGCGATTTCAGGAGCAATCCCTTCTCCCACAGGGAGAAGGACAGGATGAGGGGATGAATTAACAAAAAGTATAAATTTTTGATCCCTTCACCCCAATCCTCTCCCTAAGGGAGAGGGAGTTAGTGGGGAAGTAGTAGCTAGTCTTCTTTCGACAATCGGCTGTAGCGGCTGCCATGGCATTTCGGGCAGGGCGGGATGTGACCGCTGTGCTTGAAATGCAGTTGCTCGCCACAGTTGTCACACACCAGCGTACCAGGCCCGGTAATTTCCCCGGTCTGGTAATGGCTGGCCTGCTCGGCCAGTTCAGCAAGCCTGGTCAGTTCCACCCGGGTGCGATCCGCGACCGACAAGAACATGTCGATGAGTGACCATTCGATCAGTTCCAGGTCCATATGCAACCAGTCGCCGAGTTCCTTGCGCGTGCGTTGCAGGTAAGAGCCGGCATCCTGCAGGTCACGCTGCAGGAAATCACTGGCGCGCTCAGCCTCTTCACGCGTGTATTCGCCCATTTCAACCACGGTCTCGACCGCTTCCTGCAGTGCCTTGACCAGGTTTTCGCCACCTTCCTGGCCGCGTTCGACGATCTCGTGTGCCTTTTCCATCAGCGTGTCATAGAGCTGGGTTAAACGTTGCTGGTCGTGTTCGGTAGGCATAACTGGCTCCTCGTATATCCCTAAGTCAAGTATGACACGAAAACAGAAAAAAATACTGACCAGACTCAAGGGTTCTGCACCTGATCGTGCTGACAGGCCAGATCAGGACTTGCCTGTATACTATAGCTTAAAGCTTCATGAAACAGGCCTGTTAGGGTATCCTTACAGGCTTGTTCAGTTTCAATATATTAAAGGTTAGTCAATCTCATGCAGGAGCAGTATGATCCCGCCTCGATAGAGGCCCAGGTGCAGAAATTCTGGGAAGACAAGGCACGTTTTGAGGTTGACGAGAGCAGCGAACGTCCAAAGTTTTATTGCCTGTCGATGTTCCCTTACCCCAGTGGCAAGCTGCACATGGGTCATGTGCGTAACTACAGTCTCGGTGATGTGATCACCCGCTATCGCATGATGCAGGGTTATAACGTGATGCAGCCGATGGGCTGGGACGCGTTCGGCCTGCCGGCCGAGAACGCGGCGCTGAAGAACAAGGTCGCGCCGGCCAAATGGACCTATGAAAACATCGACTACATGCGTGACCAGCTCAAGCGTCTGGGTTTTGGTTATGACTGGCAGCGCGAGATTGCCACCTGTCATCCGGATTACTACCGATGGGAGCAATGGCTGTTTACGCGCCTGCTCGAAAAGGGCCTGGTCTACAAGAAGACCGCACCGGTCAACTGGTGCCCGCATGACCTGACCGTACTGGCCAACGAGCAGGTCATCGATGGTTGTTGCTGGCGTTGTGATACCCCGGTAGAGCGGCGCGAGATACCGCAGTGGTTTATGAAGATTACCGACTATGCCGACGAACTGCTGGAGCAGCTTGAGCAGCTGGACGAATGGCCCGATGCAGTGCGCACCATGCAGGCCAACTGGATCGGTCGTTCGCGCGGTGTCGAGATCGATTTCCAGGTTGAGGATTCGGATGACAAACTGACCGTGTTTACCACCCGGCCGGACACGTTGATGGGGGTCAGTTATGTCGCCGTGGCCGCCGAGCATCCACTCGCGCATGCGGCCGCCGGGGACAATGCCGAGCTGGCCGACTTCCTGGATGAATGCCGCCAAGTCGAAACTGCCGAGGCGGCCATGGAGACCATGGAGAAAAAGGGTCTGCCGACCGGCAGGCAGGTGATCCATCCGGTCAGCGGTGAGTTGGTGCCGATATGGGTGGCCAATTTTGTATTGATGACCTATGGTACCGGTGCGGTGATGGCAGTGCCGGCCCATGACCAGCGTGATTTCGAGTTTGCGCAAAAATATGGTTTGCCGATCAAACAGGTAGTACATCCGGCTGATGGCTCCAGTGCCCCGGTCGATCAGGCGGCCTATACCGACAAGGGTGTATTGAAGGACTCCGGTGAATTTGACGGGCTGACATCGGAGCTGGCCTTTGATGCGATTGCCGCGTTTTTGCAGTCCCACCGCAAGGGCAAGCAACAGGTCAATTACCGTCTGCGCGACTGGGGTGTTTCGCGTCAGCGCTACTGGGGTACGCCGATCCCGGTGATCAACTGTAGCAAGTGTGGCTCGGTGCCGGTACCGGAACAGGATCTGCCGGTGGTATTACCGGTCGATGTCGAATTTGAAGGCGTGGGTTCGCCGATCAAGAAAATGCCCTCGTTTTACCAGGCCGCTTGTCCGCAGTGTGGTGGTGAGGCGGAACGCGAGACCGATACCTTTGATACCTTCTTTGAGTCCTCGTGGTATTTTGCCCGCTATGCCTGCCGCGATAATGACCAGGCCATGCTGGATCAGCGTGCCAACTACTGGCTGCCGGTTGACCAGTATATCGGCGGTATCGAGCATGCGATCCTGCATCTGTTGTATGCGCGTTTCTTCAACAAGTTGATGCGTGACGAGGGCCTGTTGGCGACGGACGAGCCATTCAAGCGCTTGCTGACCCAGGGCATGGTGCTCAAGGACGGCTCCAAGATGTCCAAGTCCAAGGGTAATACGGTCGACCCGCAGCAGCTGATCGATCGCTATGGTGCCGATACCGTGCGCCTGTTCGTAATGTTCGCGGCACCGCCGGAGCAGTCACTGGAATGGTCGGACAGCGGTGTGGAAGGGGCCTACCGTTTCCTGAAACGTATCTGGGGGCATGCGTATACGGTTGCTGATGCGGTCAAATCGGATAAAGGTCAGGCGCCTGGCGAATGGTCGCGGGAACAGAAACAGTTACGCCATGAAATACACGGCCTGTTGAAACAGGCGCTGCACGATTATGAACGCTACCAGTTCAACACCGTGGTATCGGCCTGTATGAAACTGATGAATATCATGGCGCCGTTGCAGGGAGATGAGCACGCACCGGTGCTGGCGGAGTCCTACCGCATCATGTTATGCCTGCTGGCGCCAGTGGCACCGCATATGACCCAGGTGTTGTGGCAGGAATTCGGTTTTAGCGATGACATCCTGGAGGCAGACTGGCCACAGGTGGACGAGCAGGCCCTGGTCAGTGACGAGATCAAGCTGGTGGTCCAGGTCAATGGCAAGTTGCGCGGTCATATCACGGTTGCCGCGGGTAGTGATAATCAGGCCATAGAACAGACTGCGACGGCTGAGGTCAATGTCGCCCGTTTTATTGAAGACAAGACGGTACGCAAGATCATTGTGGTACCGGGCAAGCTGGTCAATATCGTGGCCAATTGAGATCACCATGCATCAGGCAAGCGGTCAAATAAAAAACAAACTGTTTACGCTACTGGCATTGCTGATGCTGGCTACGCTGTCTGGCTGTGGTTACCAGCTGCGTGGCGCGGTAAACCTGCCGGCCGGGATGCAAACCACCTGGATACAGGCCAGGGGCAACACCGAGCTGGAGCGTGACCTGCGCCGTAAACTGAAGGCATCAGGTGTCCGGCTGGTAGATGAAAAGACCGAGGGCGCGGCGATCCTGTCGATCCGGCGGGACCGCATCACGCGTCGTGTGCTGGCCATCGGCAGTGATGGCAAGGCGCGTGAATTCATGTTGCTGTATGAAGTGGACTACACGCTGATAGGCAAGGACGGCAAGCCGTTACATGACTTGCAAAAGGTGCGCTTGCAACGCAGTTTCCTGTTCGATCCGAATGATGTGCTCGCCGGTGGCCAGGAAGAGGCCACACTGCGTCGCGAGATGCATCGGGATATGGCCGATTTGATACTGAGACGTCTGTCGGCGCAGGCCTCCTGAGCCATGCAGCTGCGTGTTGAACAACTGGCATCGCACTTGCAGGACAGCATGGCGCCCGTGTATCTGGTCAGTGGCGATGAACCCCTGCAAAAACAGGAAGCCGTTGATGCGATACGCCAGCGCGCGCGCGATAATGGTTTTGATGAGCGTATCGTGTTTGAGGCGGACAGAAGTTTCGATTGGAATGAGCTGCTGCAGGAAGCCGACGCGATGTCGCTGTTTGGCGAACGCAAAATCCTGGAGCTGCGACTGCCGTCCGGCAAACCGGGTGACGGATCGAAGGTGCTGACTGAATATGCGGCCCGTGCACCGGAAGACCGGGTGCTGCTGATCAGCAGTGGCAAGATCGACAAGAGCGGGCAGTCCACCAAATGGTACAAGGCGCTGGCGTCCGCCGGGGTGACGATCGCGGTCTGGCCCAAGGAGCGTGAGCAACTGGGTGACTGGATCGCGAACCGCATGCACCGGCTCGGGCTGGAACCCACCCCGGGTGCGGTCGGCCTGCTGGTCGAGCGGGTGGAAGGTAATCTGCTGGCGGCCAAACAGGAAATCGACAAGATCGCCTTGCTGTATGACCAGGGGCGTATCGACGAGGATATCATCGCCGCGGTGGTATCCGACAGTGCCCGTTATAACCTGTTTGGCATGGTGGACGTGGTGCTGGCCGGTGAAATGAGCCGCGTCATCCGCATGCTCAACGGCTTGCAGGGTGAGGGCGTCGAGCCGGTACTGATCAACTGGGCGTTGTCACGTGAATTACGTACGCTGATCAGCCTGTTACAGGAGGCCAGGGCCGGGCGAAAACCGGCAGAGCTATTTCGTGAATACCGCATCTGGGACAAGCGCCAGCCGATCATGCGCGCGGCACTGCGACGCCACCGGGTACCGGAACTTATGAGCATGTTGCGCCGTTCCGCCCATATCGACCGGGTGATCAAGGGTCGCGCGACGGGCAAGGTCTGGGATGAACTGGTACAATTGGCTATAGAGATGGCGGGTGGACGGTCATACCGGCTGCAACAGTCATAAAAGCGGATAAATCCCAGGGTGATAAATGAGCGCTACAGCAGACAGCATGGAACATGATGTACAGGCCTATATGCAGCAGGTCGGCCGCCAGGCGCGTGCGGCTGCACGGCTGGTGGCTGCGGCAACACCAGGCGCCAAGAACAAGGCCTTACTGGAGATGGCCGCTGCGATCGAGGCGGCGGCAGCGCAGCTGGCCGATGCGAATCGCAAGGATCTGGACGCAGGCCGCAACAATGGCCTGAGTGATGCCTTGCTGGACCGGCTGGAACTGACACCGGCCCGTATCGAGGCCATGGCAGCCGGATTGCGCCAGGTCGCCAGTCTGCCGGATCCGGTCGGACAGATCAGTGATATGGCGATCCAGGACAATGGATTGCAAATCGGCCGCATGCGGGTACCGCTGGGCGTGATTGGCATTATCTACGAGTCGCGTCCGAATGTTACCGCGGATGCCGCCGCACTGTGCCTGAAATCGGGTAATGCGGCGATCCTGCGCGGGGGGTCGGAAGCGATCCATTCCAACCGCGCGATAGCGCAGTGTATCCAGTCAGGACTGGATGCGGCCGGTTTACCGGTGCATGCGATTCAGGTCGTCGATACCACGGACCGTGCTGCGGTGGGTCAGATGATCACCATGCCGGAGTACGTCGATGTGATCATCCCGCGCGGTGGCAAGGGCCTGATCGAACGCATCAGTAATGAAGCGCGCGTACCGGTGATCAAGCACCTGGACGGTATTTGTCATATTTACATTGACGAACATGCCGACCAGGACAAGGCCAGCCGTGTCAGTTACAATGCCAAGACCCAGCGATACGGCACCTGTAACACGCTGGAGACCCTGCTGGTGCACCAGTCCATTGCGGCAGAGGTGTTACCCGGATTACTGCAACAATACCGCGATGCAGGTGTCGAGTTGCGTGGCTGCGAACGCACCTGTGCGCTGGATGGCGGTGTGACCCCGGCAACTGCCGAGGATTGGGATACCGAGTATCTGGCGCCGGTGTTATCCATACGCCTGGTCGACAACCTGGATCAGGCGATAGACCACATCGAGGGGCATGGATCGCATCATACCGACGCGATCATTACCGAGGACCTGCACAACAGCCAGCGTTTTCTGCGTGAGGTGGATTCCAGCTCGGTCATGGTCAATGCCTCGACCCGGTTTTCGGATGGTTTCGAATATGGGCTGGGTGCTGAAATCGGCATCAGCACTGACAAACTGCATGCGCGTGGACCGGTCGGGCTGGAAGGTTTGACTTCGTTGAAATATATCGTTCTGGGTGATGGCCATACCCGCAGCTGAGCAAACACGCTGCAATGATATGATTGGTATCTTTGGTGGTACATTTGATCCGGTGCATTTCGGACACCTCAGACCGGCGCTGGAAGTCCTGGAGCGCATGGCGCTGGACCAGATACGCTTTATTCCTGCGCGACAACCTCCTCACCGTGATCAGCCGCTGGCCAGTGCGGAACATCGTCTGGCCATGCTGAAACTGGCGTTGGCCGATCAGCCCGGGTTTGTAATGGATGACCGTGAGCTCAGACGATCCGGGCCGTCCTACATGATCGATACACTGCATTCGCTGCGTGAAGACTACGGTGTGGACAGGCCATTCTGCCTGATACTGGGTCTGGATGCGTTTTCGGGTCTGGAATCCTGGCATCGCTGGCAGGAGATACTGGATGCTACCCACATCGTTATCGCACAGCGACCGCTTGCGGACCAGCGGGTCGGCTTGTCGCCGGGATTACAGGCCTTGCTCGATCAGCGACGGGTGCGGCAGTTGAGTGAACTGGAAACCCGTCCGGCCGGTCACCTGTACCAGGTGGAGGTGACGCAGTTGGCGATTTCCGCAACCGCAATACGTGATTATTGCAGACAGGATAAATCCTGTCGTTTTCTATTGCCGGACACGGTGTATGAATACATACAGCGTAGCGGGCTGTACAAATTTTAGAACTGGAATACACAATGCTTGACACTGAACAACTCAGAAAGCTGGTCATTGATGCGATAGAGGAAATGAAAGGCAATGATATCCATGATATCGATGTCAGCATCAAAAGCACCTTCACCGACCATATGGTCATTGCCAGTGGCACCTCTACCCGCCACGTGAAGTCGATCAGCGATAATATCATCAAGAAGGCCAAGCAGGCCGGCATACCGCCATTGGGCGTCGAGGGAGAACAGATGGCCGACTGGGTGCTGGTTGATCTGGGTGATGTTGTCGCCCATATCATGCTGCCGGATGTCAGGGATTTTTATGCCCTGGAAAAACTCTGGAGTGTGTCATCAGAGGGCCAGGCGGGCGGCGGCGAGTCGCAGGTCTGACCTGGGCCGATGCAGATCCACCTGATTGCCGTTGGTCAACGTATGCCAGACTGGGTGCAGGCCGGGTTTAAGGAATATGCCGGCCGCATGCCACCGGAATGCCGCATCCGTCTGGTCGAGATCGCGGCGCTCAAGCGTACGCGTAATGCCGACCTGGGGCGTATCAGGGAAAAGGAGGGCGAGCGTATCCTCGCAGCAATCCCGGACGATTGTCACGTCATTGCAATGGAGGTCGATGGCCTGCGCTGGGATACCGTCAAACTGTCGAAACAGCTGGACCAGTGGTTGCATGGTGGGCGTGATGTGGCCATGCTGGTCGGTGGTCCGGAAGGCCTGTCGGATGCCTGTCGTCAGCGCGCGGACCAGCAATGGTCGCTGTCGGCACTGACCCTGCCGCACCCGCTGGTGCGCATCGTGCTGGCCGAGCAGATCTATCGTGCCTGGACGATCCTGAAAAACCACCCCTATCACCGCTAGCTAGTATGCACGATTTTCTCTACCTGGCCTCACAATCACCGCGCCGCAGGGAGTTGCTTGAACAAATCGGTGTGCACTACCGGACCTTGCCGATTGATATCGAAGAAATACCGCAGCCTGGTGAATCCGCCGGGGCCTATGTGCAGCGTGTCGCCCGGGACAAGGCCATCGCCGGCCTGCAACTGCGCAGTGAAGACAGGCTGGTGCTGGCCGCGGATACCGAGGTGGTGCTGGATGGGGTCGTGCTCGGTAAGCCCGACGACCTGGACCATGCGCAGCTGATCCTGCAGTCCCTGTCCGGGCGCACCCACCAGGTATTGAGCGCGGTCGCGATACATGACGGACAGAAACTGGATGTCAGGCTCAGTCGCAACACGGTCACCATGCGCGAACTCAGTGCCGCCGAGATCAGGCGCTACTGGGAAAGTGGCGAGCCGGATGGCAAGGCCGGTGCCTATGCGGTCCAGGGGCGGGGGGCGGCTTTCATCGAACGTCTGGAAGGCAGTTATTCAGCCGTGATGGGGCTACCATTATATGAAACGGCAGCGTTATTAGCCGAATTTGGCTGGAACATCGTGTAAGATGAATTTTGTGAGCTTACTCACAAAATCAGCAACTAGATCAAGCCCATAGTAGAAATACGTGAATAATATATAAGCCGAATAATCAATAATAATAAAAGGAATGGAGACTTCGATGCTCCAGGTAAAAATATGAGTGAAGAAATCCTGATCAATATTACCCCGCGTGAAACGCGTGTCGCGCTGGTCGAGAACGGTGTCCTGCAGGAGGTCCTGATCGAGCGGACACGGCGCAGGGGTCTGGTCGGAAATATTTACAAAGGCAAGGTGTCCCGGGTGCTGCCCGGTATGCAGGCGGCCTTTGTCGAGATCGGCCTGGAGCGCGCCGCGTTTATCCATGCATCGGATATCGCACAGCGTAGTAACGGTGAAGAGGAAACCGACCTGGCTGAAAAGCCGGCGCAAACCAATAATATTACTGATCTGCTACGTGAGGGGCAGGAGCTGATCGTCCAGGTAATCAAGGATCCGCTGGGTAGCAAGGGCGCGCGACTGACTACCTATATTACCGTGCCTTCACGTTATCTGGTGCTATTGCCCGAGGATACGAATATCGGGGTGTCGACCAAGATTGATGACGAGCAGGAGCGCAAGCGCCTGAAATCCATCATCGGGGGCCTGTCTGAAGGGGATGACGACAAGGGCTATATCGTACGTACGGTCGCCGAGGATGTCGACGAGCAGTCCCTGCTGGCAGACCGTGAATACCTGTCCAAGCTCTGGTCTTCCATCGTCGAGAGTATGGAGGCAACCAGGATCGGGCAGCTGGTCTATGGTGACCTGCCGCTGGCAGTACGAACATTGCGCGATTATGTCAGTGCCGATGTGGAACGTGTCAAATGTGATTCCCGCGAGACCTTCCAGGTGTTGAAAGAGTTCTCCGAGAAGTTTGTGCCGGCGCTGAAAGACAGGTTGGAATACTATCCCGGTGAACGGCCTATATTTGACATTTACAATATCGAGGATGAGATCCAGCGCGCTATCGAAAGCAAGGTGCCGCTGAAGTCTGGCGGTTACCTGATTATTGACCAGACCGAGGCGATGACCACGATTGATGTCAATACCGGCGCCTATGTTGGCAGCCGTAACCTGGAAGAAACCATCTATAAAACCAATCTCGAGGCTGCTCAATCCATATCCCGGCAACTGCGTCTGCGCAACCTGGGTGGCATTATTATTATCGATTTTATCGATATGCAGGAAGAGGAGCATAAACGGCAGGTGCTCAACGCGCTGGAGAAAAGCCTGGAGAGGGATCACGCGCGCAGTCATATCACCGAGGTTTCGGTACTGGGCCTGGTCGAGATGACACGAAAGCGGACCAGGGAAAGCCTCGAGCATATTTTGTGCGAGAGTTGTCCAACCTGTTCGGGCAGGGGTTCAATCAAAACGGCGGAAACCGTTTGTTATGAAATCTTCAGGGAGATCATCCGCGAGGCCCGCCAGTTCGATGCCAGTCAGTTGCTGGTGCTGGCCTCGCAGGAAGTCGTTGATCTATTTCTGGATGAAGAGTCTGACAGCCTGGCCGATCTGGAAGGCTTTATCGGCAAACCTATCAAGTTTCAGGTGGAGTCGCTTTATACACAGGAACAGTATGATGTTGTTTTGATGTAACACCATGCGTTTATTCTATTGTTATAACAGGGCTTGAATATACTGGTTACTATGCCGGCCTTTACTCGATATATTTTGAACTTCGTTTTTTATGGCCTGGCAGCAGGGGTAATTGCGGTCGCCTTTCTGGTTAGTGCGACACGCATGCTGCTGCCACTGGCAGACCAGTATCGTGATGAATTTCAGGCGCTGATCAGTGATTCACTGGGTTACCCGGTACATATCGGAAAACTGAATGCCAAGTGGCGTGGAGTATATCCCTCGATCGCACTGGAGGATATCGTTATCCATGATCTGGACATGGCCGATAGTGACTGGATACGCTTGCAGCAGATGGAGGCATGGTTCAGCCCCTATCAGCTCCTGCTTGGGCAGAATATACCTTTCAACCGTTTCAGACTAAGTGGCGCGGCAGTCGACCTGGAACAGGGCAAGGATGGGTTGTTCAAGCTGAATGGCAAAACCATTTCATCGGAAGGCGAGCTGTCACTCAGGTATCTGCGTGACTTGATCGCGAATATAAAAAGTATTGACCTGGAAAAGGTGGAGCTTTCGGTAAAAGGCATCGGTGGTCAGCCTGGTGATGTCAGGGTCAGGGCACAAAGACTGGAGTTTCACCAACAGGGTGATCAGATACGTCTTTCGGGTCTGTTGCAGCGCCCGGAAGATGACCAGGGCTATGCATCATTCATTGCGTTGCTGCCGGATACCGCGGAAACATTTGAGACGGCGAATCTTACTTTTCACCTGAAAGTGGACACCGGCCTGGGCATATGGCTTAAGCCATGGCTGCCAGATGGCTTGAGTGTCAAAACAGGTCATGCCGCGGTGCAGGCCTGGGGCAACACCACGGGTTTGCTGCTGCAGGATCTGGACGTGCAATCGGTAGTTACGGACCTGAGCTGGCAGCGCACACTGGTCAGTAGTGGCGAGCCCTTGTTGCCCGGCAAGATCAAGGGCTTCAGTAATCATGTGCGCTGGCAGCGTACCGGTCAGGGCTGGTCACTGGTCGCTTCGCCGTTACTGGTTGCATCGCAAACAAACAACTGGGAGCCGGGGAGATTGGTTCTGGTTCATCAAGACGCCGTAAATGGCGAGCAACAAAGACTCTCCGGTACGATGGATTTTCTGAATCTGCAGGACATGGCGACCTGGGCCAGTACCTGGGTGGATGATTTTGTGTTACGGGAAAAACTGCACGAATTATCGCTACAGGGCAAACTTGAATCAGTTGTCTTTACCATTGCGGGCCCGGTCACGCATCCACAGCAATATACCATCAACGCAAAGGTGGAAGACCTGGCATTCAGAGGGGTGGATGGCTTGCCCGGAGTCTCTGGCATGGATGGTCTTGCCCGGTTTACCCAGGCGGATGGCGAGATCGTGCTGGATAGCCGAGAGTTTCAGTTAATGTTTCCGGTACTGTTCAGGCGTGACCTGTATGCGGAACAGATATCAGGTGTAGTGCGTTGGCATCGCAGCGAAGATTTGTGGCAGCTCGGCACCGATGAACTGATCCTGCAAAACCGGGATATCGAGACCCGTACCCGATTCCGTCTCAGCCAGACAGTGGACGATGCCCTGCCGGTACTCGACCTGCAGTCACATTTCCGCAACGGGAATATTGAAAACGCATGGAAATATCTGCCCACGGGTATCATGGCTACCAATGTCGTATCCTGGCTGGACCGCGCACTGGTAACCGGTCGCGTACCCCATGGCAGTATGATTTATTTTGGCTCGCTTCAGGATTTTCCATATGACCGGCATGAAGGCATATTTGAAGTTCGATTCGCGGTTGAGGATGGCATTCTGGACTATGGAGAGGGTTGGCCGCGAGTTGATGATTTTGCCGCTGATGTGGGCTTTATTGGCAGTGGTTTCGAGACGCAGGTAGTAAAAGGCATTATTCATGGTCTGAATATCCGGGGGGCACGAGTGAGTATCAGTGATCTGATTGACTCCAGCGACCTTGTTATAGACGGGTATCTGAATGGCGCCATGTCAGAGGCGTTGAACTTTATAGCTGATGTCTCTGCAAATGAACAGGTGAGCGCTGCTGTTCGGGATATACAGGCGGCCGGCTCAACCGGGCTTGCACTGAATCTGGTGTTGCCACTGGATGACCTGAGTAAGTATCGGCTGGAAGGGGCTATTGATCTGTCCGGCAATGCCATACATATGTCGAAGTGGTCCGCTGACCTTGAACAACTGGACGGCAAGCTGCATTACCGGGTTAGTGATAGCGGCGGTTTCTTCAACAGTGACGGAATTACCGGGAAGTTCAATGACCGTGATGCAAGTATCCGGGTGGCGTCTTCCCGGACCCGGGATGGTGGTGTGCGCAACTCGGTATACATCGACTCAGTGCTGGATATCCGGAAAACAGTCAGCACCTATACATCGCAGACGATACCGATAGAAGGGATAACGCCTGTCCTCATCAGGATTGATACGGACCGTTTCCGGGACCGGCCAGACCGGATCAGTCTGAACCTGCGCAGCAATCTGAAAGGCGTCGAGCTCAATTTGCCTGATGGCTTTGGTAAAACGGCCAGCGAGGAGCGCTCGTTTGCGCTCGACTGGGACCTGGTGTCAGCCGCCTCAATACGGGAACTGTCTCTGGCGTATGGTGAGGATGTCAAGGCAGAGTTCAATATCCGTCTCGGCGACCAGGGTGTATCCCTGGTGAATGGGGTGTTGAATATCGGTTACACCTATACGAAGAAACCGGAGACAGGCCTGAGTGTTTTTGTAGACCGGAAGAGCCTGCATCTTGATCACTGGTGGGAACTACTGGAAAACAGCCCCGAGTATACCGGCACCGGCGGACAGGGGCTGATCCAGGAGGCCCATATCAGGCTTGATGAACTGATATACAGTGGCAATCATTACAAGAACTTCACGTTACTGGCCGAGCAGGGTGAAAAGCTGTGGGGGCTCAATATTTCGAGCGACAGTCTGAAGGGTAAGGTGCGTATTCCGGTTGATTTCAGCAAGTCCCGTTTTATCGAGGCAGAGCTGGAGAAATTTTCCTGGGACACACCGGAATCAGGCAACAACACCCAATATCGAGACCCGCGTAAACTGCCGCCATTCAGTATCAATAGTAAACAGTTCTTCTTTAACGGCAAGGATATGGGTGGGCTGGCCGTGCGGGCAAGCACGGTTGAGAATGGCCTGGTTATTGATTCTGTGCAGCTGAGTGGAGAAGTGTTCTCAGTCAAGGGTTCTGGTGCCTGGTTGTATGAAGATAACTGGCACCATTCCCGTTTCAATGTCGATTTGTTGACTGTAGATCTCGGGCGGGCACTCCGCCACTTTGGTTTTGAAGACAGCATGGAAGGAGGTGAGGCAGAGGCCAAGGTCAATGCCGAGTGGGTAGGCACACCAGCAGAATTTGAACTGTCACGACTGGATGGCGACATTCAGGTGGCGGTTCATGAGGGTCGTTTAAAGGATCTGGACGCAGGGGGCGGACGGATTTTCGGCCTGTTGAGTATCAGTCGCTTGCCGCGGCGTTTGTTGTTGGACTTCAGTGACCTGTTTGGCGAGGGGTTCAAGTTTGACAGAATTTCCGGGGGATTTTCGATTGCAGATGGCGATGCCTATACCAATGACCTGAGCCTGACCAGCTCTGCCGCAAATATCGAGATTTCCGGGCGTATTGGACTGGCCAACAAGGATTATGACCAGGTGGCGGTGGTGTCACCTAAAATGGCATCCAGC
Organism: uncultured Gammaproteobacteria bacterium; assembly: GCA_947258795.1. Taxonomy (GTDB): domain Bacteria; phylum Pseudomonadota; class Gammaproteobacteria; order DRJJ01; family DRJJ01; genus DRJJ01. The sequence continues at coordinate 48,508 of CAMYJU010000012.1, forward strand.
CTGACCCTGATCGGAGGGCTGGCCGGAGGACCCGGAGTGGCCCTGGGCATGTGGGTGGCAGACCGTCTGATTGGTAAACAGATCGATGCCCTGGGTAGTGTGAGCTATAGTATCACCGGGCCCTGGAGTGATCCGGAGGTAGTCAAGGTCTCTGACGCTGGAACGGATGATTCCACAGATACAGACGCGGATGATATATATGAATCAGAGAGCGATGAATTCTAGACACGAAACAGAATCATGCGTGATGCCCTAGTGCGGGTATTTCTGCAGAATTTTCAGTACCAGGTTGTTGATGCGTAATTCCCGCTTCTCCGGGGTCGCATAATCCTCATACAGTGTCTCTGCCGAGCCACGCCACACAGTCTGTTTGCTGGCAGGTGAAATCAGATCGATATACAGGCGATTATATGTGAATTCCTGTATATCAGTGCCATAGCCATACCCATAGCCATGGCTCCATGGGTGGTACGCATGGCTATAGATAAAGGTGCTGGGGAAACTTTCGATGCGCGTCTCAAGCGACTGGTAAAAGGCCAGATAGAGGTCTGCCTGAGCCGGGTGGGCCCGACGGAAACCGATGGTATGCATGGCATATTCCAGGGCATTGCGAATGCGATTGTTCAGCAGGTCATCATCGAGCGCCGGGTTGCCGGTTTTGATCGGAATGCCTGGCAGCCAGGCATAGGTTCTGAATGCGCTGAAGTTGGTACCAGGCTGGTAATCTGTCCTGATAATTGCATCGGAACAGGAAATGATGGCCAGGCTGGCGATTACTATGATGATAGAACGCATGATTGATTCAGTAGTGCCCGTTTTTTAACGATTCCTGTATAAAAAGTCTAGCACTGATGATAAGGCTTTTCTGCATCTGATCATATTCAGGAGGTAAACCCGGTCGCCTTACTGTGGTATGCTGTTAATATGCGTATGATCATGATATTGATGTTATTTCTCGCCAGTGGAGCAGTCCTGGCGGCAGACTGGGTGGTCAGTGCCGAGTTATGGTCACGCCCGCGCAGTGGCCAGGAACTGATGTCCATGGAGCCTGTTCAGCAGGCGGTGGCTGACTGGCGCGCTGCGCCGGGCAGCCGTATGATCATCAATTATCCGGGCGGCGAGTCCGGTACTTTATGGGCCGAAGAACTGCGGGACTGGCTGGTAGCCCTGGGTATCCCTTCGAAAGACATTGATTTACAGGCCGGGGGCACCGATGTAGACAAGGTGATCTTGCATATTGAAAAGCAGAAGGAATTTTAACAATGCCGAAACTGGCAGCAATTCAAATGGCTTCGGGCCCCAATCTTAATGCCAATCTTATCGAGGCTGAACGGCTGATTGGCGAGGCCGCAGCAGCAGGAGCGGAACTGATTGTATTACCGGAAAACTTTGGCCTGATGGGGCTGAAGGAAAGCGATTTGCTCGGTATTGCAGAACAGGATGGTGAAGGGCCATTACAGGAATTCCTGTCACAACAGGCACAGCGTAACAATATCTGGCTGGTCGGCGGAACCATACCAATGAAGGCGTCTGTACCAGGCAAAGTGATGTCTACCTGTTTGCTGATTGATAATAACGGCGAACGGGTTGCGCGTTATGACAAGATGCACCTGTTTGATGTTGAGTTGACGGATAGCAACGAACAATATGCCGAGTCCGAGACCCTGGAATCCGGCAACGAGGTTGTGGTGGTGGATAGTCCGTTCGGCAAGCTGGGGCTGGCAGTTTGCTATGATCTGCGCTTTCCGGAACTATTCCGCGAAATGATCGATGAGGGTGTCGAGATTGTATTAATACCGGCTGCCTTTACCGCGATTACCGGCAAGGCACATTGGGAAACGCTGTTGCGTGCGCGTGCTATCGAGAACCTCTGTTATATTGTAGCATCGGCACAGGGCGGCTATCATGCCAGTGGTCGTGAAACGCATGGAGACAGTATGATTGTTGAACCCTGGGGTACCGTGATTGCCCGGCAACCCAGTGGAGCGGGTTTTGTGCTGGCTGATGTTGAACGTGAACGGCTGATGCGTCTACGCGAAACCTTTCCGGTGCTGTTACACCGGCGCCTGCATTGCAATATCAGTAACTAGAAGGCCGGGACACACACATGAGTGATAATCTGGAGTTGGCCCGTCAGCATCTACTTGAACCGACAGGCCTGGTTGATGATGACCTGAACAAGGTGCTTGATCAGGTGATGGGTCATGCCGTTGATAACGCAGACCTGTACTTTCAGCTAAGTCGGAATGAATCATGGGTGCTGGAAGACGGCATCGTCAAGGAAGGATCGCATAACATCGACCAGGGCGTCGGGGTGCGTGCGATCAGTGGTGAGAAAACCGGTTTTGCCTATTCCGATGAGATCGTCATGCCGGCGCTGCTGGAGGCGTCCCGGGCCGCCCGCGCGATCGCCCGCGATGGTCGCCAACAAAGCCTGCAGGCGTGGAAGCAGCATGCACCACCCGTCCTGTACCCGGTCGATGACCCGCTTTCGTCTATAGAGGAAAAGGCCAAGATTGAATTATTGCGCCAGGTTGACGCCGAGGCGCGCAGGCAGGATACCCGGGTCAAACAGGTGATCGTCAGCCTGTCCGGTACGCATGACATAATCCTGGTCGCGAACAGCGATGGCACGCTGGCCGGTGATATCAGGCCGTTGGTGCGTATGAGTGTCAGCGTGCTGGTTGAACATAAGGGCAAGCGTGAACAGGGCGTGTCCGGTGGTGGGGCGCGCCTGGATTACCGCTATTTCCAGACCGATGAACGCGCGTTGGACTATGCCCGTGAAGCGGTACGTCAGGCGCTGGTCAATCTGGATGCGGTGGATGCGCCAGCGGGTAGCATGACGGTGGTGCTTGGCCCGGGCTGGCCGGGCGTGCTTCTGCATGAGGCGATCGGTCATGGGCTGGAAGGAGATTTCAATCGCAAGGGCACCTCGGCCTTTAGCGGCCGCATCGGTGAGCAGGTGGCCACTACAAAATGTACGGTAGTGGATGATGCGACCATTGCCCAGCGGCGTGGATCATTGACCGTCGATGATGAGGGTACGCCGGCACAAAATACCGTGCTGATAGAAAATGGCATACTGACGGGCTATATGCAGGATAAAATGAATGCCAGGCTGATGAACCAGGCATCTACCGGAAATGGCCGGCGCGAGTCGTTTGCACATATACCGATGCCGCGCATGACCAATACCTATATGTTACCAGGTGAGGATGATCCGGAAGAGATTATCGCGTCAGTCGACAAGGGTCTGTACGCAGTAAACTTTGGTGGCGGGCAGGTTGATATCACCTCGGGCAAGTTTGTGTTTTCTGCCAGTGAGGCGTACCTGATTGAGCATGGCAAATTGACGCGATCGGTCAAGGGGGCAACCCTGATCGGCAATGGTCCAGATGTGCTGACGCGCGTGTCTATGGTCGGCAATGACCTGGAACTGGATTCCGGCGTCGGTGTTTGCGGCAAGGACGGACAGAGTGTTCCGGTTGGCGTCGGGCAGCCCACCCTGCGGGTGGATGGCTTGACGGTCGGTGGTACCAACGTATAGAGAGTTATTCGGGATTGCTGGTTTCATTATCCAGTTCGCGCAGATAACGAAACAGCTCACGTGCTGACCGGTGTGGCTTGTTGGCCCTGATTTCGTGGTTGGCACTACGCATCATTTGTCGCAGATGTTGGCGATCAGCGTGAGGGTAGTGAGCCAGTACCTCACCCAGTGCGACATCACCCTGTTCGATCAATGCATCACGCATGGACTCGAGGCGGTGTAGCGTGGCGGTTGCCTGCACCGAGACGTTCAGCACCCTGTCCACTGCACACTGTATCGCGTCGGCATCGGCTGAACGCATCAGTTTGGCAATATACAGAAGCTGCCGTTTGCGCCCGCCATGTTGTTTGATTTGCTGGTAGGTCAATACGGCATCACGCAGATCTTCAGACAGCGACAGACTGTCAATCTGGTCGTGATTGAATCGGGTGATGGTTTCACCAAGCTTTTTGAGCGCCTCGGCCTCGCGTTTGAGCTGGGACTTGCTGGGTTGCTCTTCACCGGTATTATTATCATCATGATCAAACATGGTGATATCAGTATAGCACCATCAAGCTGTTGATCCTGTACAATGACGACAACAGAAACAGGGGTAGATCACATTATGAGTCACTTGGCACCTGAGCAGAAATCCGGTTTACCGGATATAGCATTGTTGAATGGCATGGTTAACGAAGTGTTGTTGCTGGCCAGGCAGCAAGGTGCCACGGCCTCTGAAGCCAGTATCAGTTATGGCGATGGCTTGTCGGTGAGTGTGCGTATGGGCGAGGTCGAGACACTGGAATTTAACCGAGACCGGGGTATGAGTGTTACGGTTTACTTTGGCCAGAGCAAGGGCTCGGCCAGTACCTCGGACTGGTCGAAGGCCGCGCTGGAAGAATCAGTACGCGCCGCATGCACCATTGCACGTCACACCAGTGAAGACGAATACGCCGGCCTGGCGGATGTCGATTTGCTGGCTCGTGATATACCGGATCTGGATTTGTATCATCCCTGGGGTATACCGGCCGAGCAGGCCATAGTACTGGCCAGAAACTGTGAACTGGCGGCCCGTGACGAGGACACTCGTATCAGTAACTCGGATGGCGCTACGGTATCGAGCTATCAGGGCCTGTCGGCGTATGGCAACAGTAATGATTTCATTGGCGGCTATGCCGGTTCACGGCATAGTATCAGTTGCGCCGTAATTGCCGGTGAAGGTGATGAGATGCAACGTGATTACTGGTATGACGTATCACGTAACAGTGCACAGCTTCAGTCGGCGGAGGTCATAGGCAGGATGGCTGCGCAGCGTACCGTCAGAAGGTTGAACAGCAGGCGTCTGGGTACACGTACCGCTTCAGTCCTGTATGTACCGGAACTAGCCAGGGGCTTGCTGGGTCATTTCAGCAGTGCGATACGTGGCAGCCGTTTGTACCGGAAATCATCATTCCTGTTGGATAAACTGGATCAGCGGGTGTTTCCGGAACATGTCAATATTTACGAGCGTCCACATATACCCCAGGCACTGGCCAGTGCGCCATTTGATAACGAAGGCGTACAGACCAAAGACAAGGATATCGTCAGCGACGGTATCCTGCGCAGTTACATACTGGGCAGTTATGCTGCGCGCAAGCTGGGCATGCAGACCACCGGGAATGCAGGGGGTCTACACAATATGTGTATCGAGCCCGGGCAGTACGGCTTTGACGACCTGGTTCGGAATATGGGGACCGGGCTGGTCGTTACCGAGCTGATGGGGCAGGGAGTGAATTACGTGACCGGCGATTACTCGCGTGGCGCCGCCGGATTCTGGATAGAGGGTGGCGAGATTCAGTATCCGGTCGAAGAAATTACCATTGCCGGCAAGCTGGGCGAAATGTTCATGAATATGCAGAAACCCGGAAACGATGTCGACGCGCGCGGCAGTATCCGTTGCGGTTCCATTCTGGTTGAAGGTATGACGGTTGCCGGGGAGTAAGCTGCTGGTATTGGTAGATTGGCCCCATTCGGGTTGTGGTATAGAGGATAGATTGTGGACCTTTTGGTATGTATTTTTGAAACAAGTGTTTACAATATCAGAAGAAGCATTATGGTAGATTTCACTCAATGACAATAATCAAGGTGAACAACAATGAAAATCCGCCAAAGTATTGATATGACCAAGCTGTCTGTTGCGGCGACGATTTCCTGCGTGATGCTGCTGACGGCACAGACAGGTATGGCCAAGGGCTATTGTGGCTATGTGCACTCAGGCTCAGGTGAACTGGCGCGTGACAGTGACGGCCACTGTATCCGGGCAGGATCCTGGGAGCCGAAGTATGCCATCGAAGAATGTGATCCCGAGTATGTTAAAAAGGCGGCACCCAAACCGAAACCGAAGCCGGCCCCGGTAGTCAAGGCACCGCCCAAGCCGAAACCGGCCCCGGTTATGCAGACCATCGAACTGAAAGCCGGTGCGCTGTTTGATACCAACAGTGCCAAAATCAAATCAGGCGCCTATGGCGAGCTCGACGCGCTGGCCAGCGAGCTGCGTGGCAACCCGAATTTTGAAAGCTTCAAGGTTGTGGGTCATACCGATAGCCGGGGCAAGGCCAGTTACAATCTTTCCTTGTCCAGAAAACGGGCCAATGCGGTACGTGACTACCTGGTAGGTAAAGGCGTCGATGGTAATCGCATCTCTGCAGTCGGCATGGGTGAGACACAACCTATCGCAGACAACAACACAGCGGGTGGACGCGCGCAAAATCGTCGAGTCGAAATCCAGGTCCAGGTGACCCGTACACAATAGATTCGTTCTTAAATTATGGTAATGTATGGGTCGCTAATCGATCCATATAAGCCGATCAGTACAGGGATGTTTCTGTTTTCTATAGCCTGTTGGGACTAGTTTCAGGGGCAGAGTTGGTAGAACGTCATACCAGTCCAGATTTCCGTTTGTCAGAATGTGCATTATAGTTATAGATATACCACGCGACATGCTCGCTCTTGGTTGTTTGGTCTTTTGCGTGCATCAGGAGGCGTATCATGGCTATCATCGGCATAGATCTGGGAACCTCAAATTCAGCGGCTGCTGTATTGCGCGGCGGTCGACCGGTGATCATACCCAGCGCCGAGGGCGTCAGTCTTGGCGGCAAGGCCTTTCCCAGCCATGTGGCGATCACGGCCGACGGCCAGACCCTGGTTGGCGAACCGGCAAGGCGCCAGGCCGCGGCGAATCCCGAAGGAACCGCAACGGCCTTCAAACGACGTATGGGGCAGCGGGAACAAATCCAGCTGCGTGACAAACTGTTTTCACCTGAGCAACTCTCCGCTTTTTTGCTACAAAAGATCAAACGGGATGCCGAGGCCTTTCTGGGTGAGACGGTTGAAAAGGCAGTGGTTACCGTACCCGCCTATTTCGATGATAACCAGCGCAGTGCGACCAAGGATGCCTGCCGCATAGCCGGTCTTGAGGTTGAACGGCTGGTCAATGAGCCGACAGCGGCATCACTCGCCTACGGTCTGGACCGTGCCGGTGAGGAATTGCGTATCGCCGTGATCGATTTCGGCGGCGGGACACTCGATGTCACCATTATGGAGTTTGGTAAAGGTGTGTTCGAGGTCAAGGCCACCAGTGGTGATACCCGGCTTGGCGGTACGGACATGGACCAGAAGCTGCTGGATTACATCGCTGAAAGGTTCAAAACCGATATCGGTTTTGATGTACGCACCGATCTCAAGGCGGTGTCGCGACTGAAAGAGGCAGCGGAACTGGCCAAGATCGATCTTTCAACCAGTACCACTACCCATATCAGTTTGCCATACCTGACGGCTGTTAATGGTGAACCCAAACATATGGAAATGGATCTGACCCGCACCGAACTGGAAAGGCAGGTACGCGAAGTGGTTGAGCGTTGCCGGGGACCGATCGACCAGGCATTACATGATGCAGGGATTTCAACCGGTGATATCGATCGTATCGTGTTCGTCGGTGGTCCGACCCGAATGCCAATGGTGCGCCAGTATTTCGAGGAACTGTTTGGCCGCAAGGCCGAAATGGGCGTAGATCCAATGGAGTGCGTGGCCAGCGGTGCAGCGATTCAGGCCGGTGTGCTGAGTGGTGAGGTGGGGGATATTGTTCTGGTCGATGTGACGCCACTGACACTCGGTGTCGAGACCCTAGGGGGTGTGGCCACTTCCCTTATTGCCCGTAATACACCTATTCCGGTCAAGCATACCGAGACCTTTACCACGGCGGCAGATATGCAAACAGCGGTAACGGTCCACGTCTATCAGGGCGAACGTCCGATGGCCCGTGACAACACCAGTCTGGGCGAGTTTAACCTTGAAGGATTGCCACCGGCACCAAGAGGAGTGCCCAAGGTCGATGTCACCTTTGATATCGACTCCAATGGTATTCTGAATGTGACAGCCAAGGACCAGGCAACCGCTAAATCACAATCGATCAGGATTAGCGGTTCGACCCGGCTTTCAGAAAATGAGAAACAGCGCTTGATAGATGAGGCAGAGAAATACGCCGAAGCGGACAAGAAGCGCCGCGACGAGGCTGACCAGTTGAATAATGCAGATAATATGTGTTATCAGGCTGAAAAAATACTGGCCGAATTCAGTGACAAGCTGACGGATGATTTGCGTAGCCGACTGACGGTGGCCATGCAGTCAACACGGGAAGCGGTAGACAAGCGAGATGCGGAGCTAGCAACCCGGCGCGCCGATGATCTGGAAAAGCTGGTCCGGGAAGCGGGTGTTTCCGTTTACGCACAATCCCCAGGTGCACCGACATCCGGTCCCTATGCAACCCATCCCGGACCTGATGTTAGTGAGGCAGGAGGAGACGCCCGGCCATCCGGATCCGGAGAGCGGGGCAAGGTGGTCGACGCAGACTACAAGGAAACCGACTAGGGCTCCGGTGAGAAATGCGGGCTAACGAACAGCGCGACTATTATGAGGTGCTGGGCGTAACGCGTGACGCCGATCAAAAAGTGATCAAAAACGCTTTTCGTGATCTGGCCATGAAATATCATCCCGACCGGAACAAATCCCCCGATGCAGAGGCACGCTTCAAGGAAATCGCCGAGGCCTATGCCATCCTGTCTGACCCGAAGAAGCGTGCTGACTATGATGCCCGGGGCTTTGCGGGTGTAGCCGGTTTCTCAACCGAAGACCTGTTCTCGGGTATCGATTTCGGCGATATCTTTGGTGATGCCGGGTTCGGCTTTGCCTGGGCAGGCGGAGGTTTGTTCGGAGACCTGTTTGGCCGGCATCGAAGGGCCAGGGGGCCAGCCAAGGGCAGTGATCTCGAGGTCAGGCTGGTGATCCCGCTGGAAAAAGTCAATACCGGTGGAGAGGAGACTGTCCGTTTCAGCCGCCCGGTCAGCTGTCCGGAATGTCATGGTTCTGGTGCAAAAGCCGGGACGGAGCCGCGACCCTGCGAGGCCTGCAAAGGCAGTGGTCGCAAGGTCATTACCCACCAGGAAAAAAAAGATCAGGGCTCGGTCAGTTTTCAGCAGATTACGAGCTGTCCGGTATGTCATGGTCAAGGGACGTTTATTGATCACCCCTGTAAAACCTGCAAGGGTGTCGGCCAGATCGAGCAGGAAGATAATCTCAAGGTGACCATCCCGGCCGGCGTTGAAGAGGGGACGGCATTGCGCATTCCGGGTCATGGCCTGCCCAGCCCCGCAGGTGGACCGCCAGGTGATTTATATGTGCTGGTCCGTAGTCAGCCGGACCCGCGTTTTGAACGTCATGGCGCCGACCTGTGGCGCGCTGAAACCATCGAGGTCGCTGACGCAGTCCTGGGCTGCGAACTGAAGGTACCGACGCTGGAGGGTAGTGTCGAGGTCAAGGTCCCTGCAGGTTCACAACCCGATGAGGTGCTGCGCCTGAAAAACAAGGGTCTGCCTGTATTTGGGGCGAATATGCGGGGTGATCTGAATATCCGTTTGCTGATTCATATACCGGAGCACCTGAGTGCTGAGGAGAAAAGCCTGTACGAGCAGCTGGCCGGTATTAACAAGGAAACCAAAAGGCATTGGTGGAAACAATCACATTAAAAACAAGGTAGCTATGGATTGAAAAAAGGAAATCAGGTACCCATATTATATATCATCATCAAACCTTAATTTGTTATCGAACTAGCTGTCTAACCAAGGAGATAGTCATGGCAAAGGGTAAGAATGAAAAGAAGCAGGAAGTCGAGAAGGTGCAGCCCGCGCGCGCTTTAAATCCGTTTGAGGAAATGGAGCGCTTGTTCGAGTCCAGTTTCCCGCGAGGCTGGATGCATCCGTTCCAGCTAAACTGGCCGTCATGGAGTGAAAAAATGGCGCCGTTTGAAGGCAAGACACCATCTGTAGATGTGATTGACCGCGAAAATGAGGTTGTGATCAAGGCTGAGTTGCCTGGGGTCGATAAGAAGGATCTGGAAATCTCGGTTACCCGAAACACGGTTGCCATCAACGGAACGACCAGTCACGAAGAGAAAGAGGAAAAGGGTGATTACTATCGCAGCGAAATCTCTCGCGGATCCTATTCCAGAAGACTGGCCCTGCCGGCAGATGTCGATGAAGACAAGGCCAAGGCACAGTTCAAGGACGGTGTCCTGACGCTCACCTTGCCCAAGGTCGAAAAGGCCAAGCGTAAGACAATTAAAGTAGAGTGATATGGTAGATAGCTTGATAAGACTGGCAATCTGTAAATTCATACATAGCCAGTCTTATCAAGTACCTTTTATATATTTCTGGCCTCAAGTAGCTCCCTGATCTGTGCGGGTAAAATGCTTCTTGCCCGCTCGGTAATGGCTTGCTCGTTCCGTTGCCAGAGGATACCCAGGTAGATGATGCCCAGACCGACTGCGGTCAGGATGATCGGGAACATCCAGCCGTCCCTGAATACGCTGGAGGCCAGGTGACCGAGGTAGATGCTGCCCCCGATTGCACCAAATACTACAAACACGCGTCTGACCAGCAACACACCGATACCTATCAGTCCAAGATTGATACAGAAATAGATGAATCGTGACAGTTCACTGTCTGAATGCTGGGCGGTCATGCCGCCCCAGAATGCGATCACACCAAACAGGTACAGCCAGAACGCGTAGTCCATGGTTTTCCGGGATCGAATGTCCACCCAGAATGCCAGCAGTGTTATCAGCAGGCCAAAGTACATTGATACCAGTGCCCTGAGCTCGAAGTCAGCGCGACCACCGACGAGCATTGCGGCAATGTCCATTGATAAATACCACAGTGTTACTGCAATCGGCATCAGCAGGAACGGGTACTTGTAATGCCATGCCAGTATGGCGCCGACAGCCAGGGTGCCCAGCTCCATGTATAGCCAGTGCCACTTGATGTATTTGTGGTACTCGCGATAGACACTGGCATCTGGCCACAATCCCAGCGCTTGTTGTAGTCCATAAATGGCAAGCGGGGTCAACACCACAACAAAAGTTGCGCAAATTCCGGCGGGTATTGCATGGCCTTTTTGTTGAAATTTACTGGTTAGCTTCAGGCCGATACCGGCATATAACAGTGAGATAAAGAATATGCCCCAGCCGCCAAACGATTCCCAGCCCAGGTTCATGAACAGCGTCATCGCGCCGATCGCGATCATGCCGCCGAGATAGTAGAGCACGTGGGTAAAATCAAATCTTGGTCCGGCATCAGGTCTGTTTTTCAGGAAATCAATCAGCCTGTCCGCCTGGTCCGGGCCAAGAATACTGTTGTTTATCGCTTCATCCAGAATTGTTCTGCTGATTTTCATTTTTTTCACCTATTATATATTTTTACAGTAATACTGTTGTCGGACATCTAAATGTCCAGTCTGATATTTTCTGCCTTCAGTGTGAGCACGGCCCTGCTCAGCTCGTACTGTTGCAGATAGTTTACGATGGTTGTATATGTTGCAGTGTTGATCTGCTCATCCTGGTCACCGATTTTGACATCCGGGATAAACATGGAGCCAAACAGCAGTTTTATCGGACTGATGTTGATTTGTTGTGGTTTGAAGTAGGCACGGGTATTGGCCTTGATGGCTTTCTTGCTGTCAGTGTCATAGACCGCCGCCTGAATCACATCGAGCGTATGCTCGGTACAATTCTGGTACTTCGAATCACCCGGATTGGCCAGTACCGAGTAAGTCGGGTTATGTAGGTTACGGTAGGTCTCCGAAGTAATCACCTTCAGTAATCGTTTTTGTAGTGGAACGCTTGGGATGATGATACCGGTCTTGAGCTGCTCGGCACCGGCAAAAAAATCCACCGGATAATCAACCACCAGGTTGCTGCGACCCGGATCCTGTTCATCCTGATACAGGTTGTAGATCGCATAGCCGGGTATGCTGCGGCCATCCTCGGTGCGTATGTTCGAGTAAACGGCGAATGCGACATGGGTGTAATTGATACCTTCGGGTAATTCCGAATCAGGTCTGCCCTGGCGAGCGAGAATGAATACGCGTGCGCCATGGCTTGCCGCGGTGCGTTCCACCTTTTTCGAAAATGCCAGCAGCTCGGCCATATCGTATCTGGACTCGTTGGCATCATGTTGCCGGCTACCGGCCTCGGCCTGGCCCTGCATCAGCAGGGCAATCAGGCCGGCCATAATGATTTTATGAATATTACGGATTGAAGTGATCATTGTTCTGCCCCCGTTTGCATCGCAGTTGTCGGGTTCGGACCGGCGGTGACGGTCTCATCACTGACCGGTAAACCGACTTCCCCGTCGCTGTTGGCCAGCTCCCACAGGTCTTCACTGGCGTGTGCACTGGCAGTACCTACACCCCCGACAATTGCCAGTGGTACTGCGACGACCCCGGCGGATAACTTGAGTCCGGCCTTGGCGGTATGGCTACCGGCCTGTACTGAATGTTTCACGGCGTTGGCGCTATGCTGGACTGATCCGCCAGCCAGGGCTGGTTGTGCCAGTACACTAGCCATAGTGATGCCCAGAGCGATGGTCATGGTTTTAACGAATTTAGTTTTCATGTTCCTGTCCTCGTGTTGTTATTGATGTGTACGGTTATGAGTCTGGATCATGGTCGCTAATAAATAAACTAAAAGAGCAGGTGTCGCAAAATATTGCACATTAAGTATCAAATAGTGATACTATTTTGGGAAATCAACAGAAAAGGCGAGGATTCCGATGTCTCAATCAACGGAACTAGTCCAGCTTCTGAAACGCAATCTGAAGGCGAACGGGCTGACCTATGCCGATGTGGCCAGGGTCCTGTCGCTGAGCCAGGCCAGTATCAAGCGCATGTTTGCGAGCGGGCATTTTACACTCGAGCGACTGGAGCAGATTTGTGACATGGCCCATCTGAATCTGAGTGACCTGGTGCGTCAGCTGGATGAATCAAAATACCGCATTACGCGTTTGACCGAGGAGCAGGAAAACGAACTGGTCTCGGATCTTAATCTGTTGCTGATTGCTGTATGCGCGCGCAGCCACTGGACACTGGAGGATATCGTACGTGTGTACGATATGACCGAACATGAGGCGATACGCTATCTTGCCCGTCTGGATCGCCTGGGCCTGATCGAGCTGCTGCCGGGTAACCGCTTGCGCCTGCTGGTTGCACGGGATTTCCAATGGATACCCGGTGGTCCGATCGAGCGCTTTTATGAAGAGCGCATCCAGAACGAATTTTTTGAATCGTCGTTTGCAGGCGCCAACGAATTCAGGGTGTTCAGCAGTGGGATGTTGTCCAAGGAATCCCAGGCCCTGTTATGCAGGCGTCTGCACAGCCTGGCAGGTGAGGTGGCTGCGATGATGTCGGAAGATGCGAGTTTACCTTTACATCAACGTCACAGTATCGGCATGGTACTGGCGATGCGGCCATGGGAGCTATCGGTATTCAAGAAATTGCAGCGGGCATCAGTCGTCGCTGGTGATTCTGATTAGCCTGTGCATGGAACCATAGCGCGGCCATTATAGTAAGCATAATCTGGCTGGATTTGACCCGAAGCAGCCCGACATATAACTGAAAGTAGTCACTTAAACTCATCTAATGATAGACTGGAGCCGATAAAAAGAGGACGTTCAAAAATGGTCAGGATTTTTGATTTATAACTGGAAGCCGCACTGGATTTTTTATAATAGGCTCGGAAAAAATTAATAAATCAATGATTTTATTAAAGCGAAATTGTTGCGGGTCTGAAAAGAGTGTTCTAGGCTCCCTAATAATAGTTATTAGAATAATTAAAGAGAAAATATATTTAATCGCATGACGCAAGATAAAATAAAAACAGAGAGTCAGGAGGGATGGATGTTGATTTTCACCTGCTGGCTGATTGCTATGGCCGCCTTATTTGGCAGCCTATTCTTTAGTGAGGTCATGGATTTTAAACCCTGCATCCTATGCTGGTATCAACGTATCTTTATCTATCCGTTAACGGTGCTCTTTTTTGTCGGTATGTTTCCACTAGATCGTTCCGTGGTACGTTATACCCTCCCGCTGGCTGTTATTGGCCTGGGGTTTGCCATCTATCACTATCTGTTGTACCTGGGTTATATTCCAGAATCTCTACAACCGTGTAGTGAAGATTTATCCTGTGCTGAAGTCAACCTGGAACTAATGGGGTTTGTCACCATTCCAATGCTCTCCATTTTCTCTTATAGTGCCATTATTATCCTTCTGCTTATTTTCCGAAAAAGGTTTTACCAATGAAAAAAAATATTATTGTTGCCGCTACCACGATTCTGTTTGTCGTGCTCTTTGTAGTAGCAGCCACCATCTATAACAACCAGAAAAGTAGAGATCTAAGCAGTACTTCCCTGGAGAAAATTGAACATATACAACGCGATTACTCCCCAAAAATGGGCCCACATGATGCGAAGGTAACAATTGTTGAGTTCTTTGATCCGGCGTGTGGGACATGCAGTGCTTTCTATCCCTTTGTAAAGAAATTGATGGACGAAAATCCGGGGAAGGTTAATCTGGTTTTACGTTACTTACCGCTACACCAGAATTCAGATGTAATCGTCAGCATCTTTGAAGCTGCACGTTTGCAGAATCGCTTTTGGGAGACTCTCGAACTTGCCTACAAAACACGGGATACATGGATCGAACACCATGTCGCCAAACCGGAAAAGTTCTGGATGCAACTTGGCGGGACCGGCTTGGATATGCAGCAGTTAGAAGCGGATATGAAGAGCACCGAGATTGCCAGGCGAATTAAACAGGATGTACTGGATGCACAACAGCTCAAAGTTAGCAAAACCCCTGGTTTTTTTGTTAATGGTAAACCGCTGGTTCATTTCGGTTATCAGCAACTCCAGCAATTAGTAGAGTCTGAGGTTACCGAAAACTACTAATCTGTCGACCAATATCTTAAATCGGGGACGTCATACCTATTTCCAATCAATGAGTAAATGACTATAAATAACAGAAATATTTGAAAAATAT